>CAZSYM010000081.1:0-1562 GCA_964611145.1 uncultured Melioribacteraceae bacterium | reverse complement strand
GACAGAAAGTTGCAACGCTTGTAAACAAAGTGCAAAACGCGGGTAGTTATTCGGTGAGTTTCAAGGCGGGTGATTTGCCCACGGGAATTTATTTCTATCGCTTGAGAACGGAAAATTTTCTTAGGGCGAGAAAAATGATTTTGTTAAAATAAAGAAGATAAGAATTGCAAATTGAAAAATGCCGGAGCAATCCGGCTTTTTTGTTACACTTTTTGTTTCGGGTGCAAAATAAGATGTGATTCGCTTCACATTTTTGCGAAAAATTTTGATGTAGAAAATTCCAGACTTTCTTATCTTCGAAGAGGAATTATATTTTATTTACAATATGAAATTCGAAGGGGAAAAAACAAAGAAAATCCTTTTGCTTCCATTCCTCATGCTCCTCTTTTTACCGGAAGTAACAAAATCGACGGCGCAAGGTGTCGCCCCCGATACCGTTTTAAGCAAAGAGAAAGACAGCTTGCTTGTCAAAATACAAACGGCAAACTCCGATTCCGAAAAAGCATCCGTTTATCTTTCCTTAGCCAAGCTTTATGCGGAAATAAATCCCAAGGAAGCCGAGAAATATCTTTCAGAGGTCAAAGCGCTCACCCGCGGCGATTCATTGAATCCGATATACATTCGGTATCTAAATTATATGGGAATAAAATCCATGACGGCGGGCAATTACGATGCGGCTTCCTTTTATTATATACGTGCTTTGAACCTTGCCGAAAAACAAAGCGACAAGGAACTGGTCAAAGATATACTGAACAATTTGGCAATCGCAAACATTAAAATAGGTTCTTTCAAGGACGGAATAAAATATTTCAAACGTATTTATGAAATAGCAAAAGAAGGCGATGACAAGGAAGAAATTTCGAGGTCCCTTTTGAACCTCTCCCTTGCTTATGCACAGGAAGGACGATTGAACGAAGCGGAAACGAATTTAATACGCCTTTTCAACACTACGGAAAACAAATTTTATAAAGCCGTAGCGGCTAATTCATTAAGTTATGTGTACAATGCAACGCGAAAGTATCAGAGTGCCGCTCGCTTCGGGAAGATTGCGTTGGATTTAACGCGCGATACCGATAATTTGCAGTTGAAACTCGAAGCGATGACAAATTATTCCAATGCCCTACGCATGCTAAAGCGTTACCGAGAAGCGGAAAGAACTATGCACCAAGTGTTAGAACTCGCTCGTAAAAACAATCTGAAAGAACAATATGCAAATGCACTGGGGAATCTCTCGCTTCTTTACAAGGACAAAAAAAACTATGCAAAGGCGTTGGAATATCATCAAAAATTCACGGAATTAAAAGATTCTTTGCTGAACGAACGAGTGGCAAAGCAATTGCACGAATTGCAAATTAAATACGAAACGGAGAAAAAAGACAAAGCGCTTGCTTTTAAAGATGCGGCGCTGGAAAGGAAAAATCTCATAATTCGTTATACTTTTATAATCGCCTTCATTTTGGTAATATCTTCCGCTGTTATTCTTATAATGTACCGAAAAAAGCAAAAGGCTTATTTGGAATTAATCAGAATGCACGTGGATTCTTTACAAAAAGAAGAGGCGC
>CAZSYM010000080.1:0-1817 GCA_964611145.1 uncultured Melioribacteraceae bacterium | reverse complement strand
TAAGTTTCTCAAAAACCGCCGATTTCGTTTTGACATAGCAATTCCCGAAAAAAAGTGGCTGTGGAATTCGAAGGCGGAATTTGGAGCAACGGACGGCATATTCGCGGGAAAGGTTATGCGCGAGATGTCGAGAAATACAACCTTGCGGTGCTTGAGGGGTGGAGGGTTCTGCGCTATACGACGGAGAATACGAAAGTTCGGGCTTGGGAATTTGTGATAGCCGAGGAAATTGAGAAACTTGTAAAATCCTAAAAAAATTAGGATGACAAAGTAAAAAGCACAACCTAAATTAACGTAGGCTTATGAGCGAATTCGTGAAAGATATTATCGAGGTGCTCGTAAAACATAAAATGGTTAACGAGCATGCATTGCGCGACTTCCGTGTGAAGCAACGCTATCGAGAGTTGCGGAAAAACGGAGTAAGCGGGAAGGAGGCAAGGGCTATGCTTGCCCGCGAGGAAAGAATAAGCGAGAAAACAATTCAATATATTTTGTATGGGAAGAAGAAATGAAAGATAACATTTACCACTCATAAAAATGCCGACAACTAAGGATGGACATACCGACATTGTTTGGTCCCGCGTGGATGCGATAGTCCAGTTGATACTTGACAATCCACGCTATCTCGGAAGCCGCAGACAGCCCGAGCTTACGAAAATTGTTATGGAACGCTTTGGCATATCGGAGCGCACAGCGCAACGAAGTCTTAAGGAGGCAAAAAAAGTCATCCGTGAAATAACGAAAAAGGATATAAAAAAGAACTTCAAGCGCGCTATTCTCGACCGAGAGTTTCTATGGCAAAAAGCAAAGAATAACGATTACCGGACTGCGCTCGAAGTTGCTCGCGATAGAGATAAACTACTTGGGCTTTATGAAGAAAAAGTACTGTTAACCGGTGAAATGAAGATTACGTTTATCGAAAATGTCGATGATTAGAAAAATAGAATTGAGAGATATTGTAGGGAAAGGATATGGGGCTTTTTGGAAAAGCAGAAAAAGGTACCGCATTGTGATTGGGGGACGCGGGTCGAAGAAATCGACGACGACGGCACTGTGGTATATTTACAATATGATGAAATATCGCGATTCCAATACTTTAGTCGTGCGTCGCTTTTTCAAAGACCATAGGGATTCCACTTTTGCGCAATTGAAATGGGCAATAGCGCGTCTTGGTGTTTCGGATTATTGGCACACAACGGTTTCGCCTATGGAAATGACATTTACCCCTACTGGGCAAAAAATTTTATTCCGGGGGTTAGATGCACCGATGAGCGTTACGTCCATCACCGTCGAGAGAGGATATTTAACTTGGGTTTGGTTCGAGGAGTTTTTCCAGATTACAAAGGAAAATGATTTTAATATGATAGATTTATCTATAAGGGGAAATGTTCCGGAGCCTTTATTCAAACAAATTACGGGGACGCTTAATCCTTGGAATGAAAAACACTGGATAAAAAAAAGATTTTTTGACGAACCCGACGAGAACACCTTTACATTACAAACAAATTATATGATAAATGAATTTTTAGGGGAAGATGACCTTTATTTGTTCCGCAAAATGAAAGAGAAATATCCCCGAAGATATAACGTAGAAGGATTAGGGAATTGGGGCATTGCCGAAGGCTTGATTTTCGATAATTGGGAAGAACGAGAGTTCGACGTACGAGCTTTGTTGCAAGAGCGTCCGTGGCTTCGTCCGCTGTTTGGGCTTGATTTCGGTTTTTCTGTAAGTCCTACAGCTTTTATTGCAGCGCTCATAGACCTTAAGAAAAAAGAAATCTTTGCTATTGTGCTTGCTAACACAAATAGATTTTGAT
>CAZSYM010000079.1:0-1845 GCA_964611145.1 uncultured Melioribacteraceae bacterium | reverse complement strand
AAAGAGAGGCTTTAATGTTTAGATTAGTTTTTTTAGGAATTATATTTATTATTACGATAATCGTGGGCGTTTTTTTAGTTTGGCTTTCCGGCATTAAGAAATAGTCATTTCCCCGGTGAAGCTTTTGCCGAGTCTTAATTGCAATCTTCTATCGTGGGAAATTCGATTCTAACTAACGCGCCTTTTTCTGTGTTTAGTAATTCGATTTTCCCGTTGTAATTATCCACCAATTTTTTAACTACCCACATACCCAAGCCGGTGCCTTTGCCTAATCCTTTTGTGGTTTGGAAAGGTTCGAAAATTACCGAGAATATTTTTTCGTCGAACCCTGTGCCCGTATCTTCCACTTCCAATGCAAAAATGTTCTCTTTGTAGAAAGTTCTGACTGTAATTCGTTTCTCTTCCTTTCCGGCAGAGGCTATAGCATCCCGAGCGTTGAACATGAGATTGGAAATGATTTCGAAAAGTTCACTTTTCTTTAGGGGAAGCTTTTTGGTTTCGTTCGTGAGCTCGGTTTTGATTTCAATTTGTCTTTTTGAAATTTCATCTTTGAAGAGCATAAGCCAATCGTTAAAGGTCGTGCTAAATTCGGAACAGTTTTTTTCGTTTTCCGGTGTGCTTCGGGAGGTGTTTAGAAATTTTTGTACCAGCTGTTTCGAGTATTCGGCGGAACGTTTGATAAGTTCGGCATTCGGCTCTTTTTCTTTCCGCAAAATTCTTTCGGCACTGTTTAATATTGCACCCAACGGACTATTGAGTTGGTGAGCGATGCTTGCCGAAATTGTTCCGAGCAATGCCAGTTTTTCGGAGTGGATTAATTTTGCCGTTGCGAGTTCTATTTCTTTGTTTTTTATTTCGAGTTGTTTGGCTTTTAATCTTAATTGTTTTGTTGTAATTCTTAGCGTAAATACCCATAGCAAAAGCAAAAAGAGACTTAAAATTATTCCGCCCCACATTAAGGCGGTTGTAAGTTCGGGAGTAAAGCGCTTGTAAAAAGGAAGTTTTACGAGTTTAATTTGAAGAGTAAGAGGGTTGCTCGGGGTTACGAAAATTAATCTTTTAAAATTTTTTGACCAGAAAAAGCGCGTGAAGTTCATGTCTTCATTAAAATGAATTCTTGCAAGCAAAGAAAAATCGTTTGAAAATATTCCGATATATGGAAGAGTGGTATGTTTGGCAATTAAAAATTTTCCCAATAAACTATCGTTAACGATAGGAAAAAAGAAATACGGTTCGTTAATTTTTTTATAGAGTACTGGGCTATTATTTACAAACTTATATATTTCAAACGAGTCGGGGAAGTATTTTAATAAAAAATCTTTTTTAAAATATAGTCCGGGTGTGGATATCCCATACGGGCTTTTGACGTTGCGAAAATGTCTTGAAAAATAGATAGAATCTTTTTTCGTGTCGTAATAAGCAAGCGAGGAAAGAGAATTGCGTCTGTCGAAAATTATTATCCTTTGAATTGTATCTACAATTTTGTGTTGCGGACGTGTTCTATAAAACTGTCCGCCCGTTTTGATTCTTTTTAACTCTTTCCCGTCGTCAAGCGAAACTTTTACGATATAGCTGCAAGAATCTGTCGCATAATCCGGCGCGTCAATTTGGGGACGGGGCGGCGGGTTTTTAACGAGAGAAGTGTCAATAATAATTTTGTTATTAAGACTATCGTAAAAAGTGTTGTTCGAGCGAAAAAGGTTATTTGTGAAAGCAACGGTAGTGAAATAGAAGGAATTATTTTGAGATGTCGAATAAAAAAGCGAGAGAACGTAATCGGGAACAAGTTTTTCCCACAAAACGTCGAATGTTTCCGTATCGACTGAAATTATTCTGCGCATACAA
>CAZSYM010000078.1:0-2152 GCA_964611145.1 uncultured Melioribacteraceae bacterium | reverse complement strand
ATTTTAGCATTTGGAAATTCTAAAGATAGTGTAATTGCAATACATCCTGACCCAGTACCAATATCTGCAATTATGCCATTAAAATTGTTAGGTAATTTGTTTTTTATTGCATTTTTCCAACTGCCGTATCCTTGCATCCAACCGTATTCGGGATCGTCGGAAGCGGAAAGAACTTCTCGTCCGTAAATTGTGGAATATGTTTCGCCGCCGTAAAAAAAAGCGTTCGGAATACCGTTGAACCAAGCCATTTGCGGTTGTGTGGAATGTTCGTCAACCGTCACAAAAGTAAAATGAGAAGGATAAAGCCGCGTTAAATCTGTTCCGTCCACTTCCAATCCGCGATGGTTATTTATTTCGTATCCGAACATATAGCAAATTTGGGAAGCGGCGCCGCAAGAGCCTCCCGATTGAACAAAAACAGGACGCATATAAGGCGAATACATATGAGAAAGTTTGTAGGGCAACGTATTGCCTTTTTCACTCCGGCATTGTAAAACTCTTCTTATTTCCCTTTTCGAAACAAGTTCCATATCCGAAGGAAGTTTGTAATTATCCACGTACCACGGGTCGCCGTTCGTATCGGGATTAAGATTTACGCATTGTTGCGCCGAGAGTAAATTAGTAATTAATAAGAAAAAAAAGAAGAATGTGCTTATTCGTTTTATCATAAATTTCTCTGCATATTTTATTTTAGTAAAATCATTTTCTTTGTCATTCGGAAATTTCCGACTTCGAGTGTGTAAAAATATATTCCGGCGGGAAAATTTTTCGCGTCGAATTTTACGGAATATTTCCCCGGCGTTTGTTCATTATTTACGAGCGTCGTGACTTTTTGACCCAATGAATTAAATATTTGTAAAGATACAACCCCGACTTGGCGGGATATCTCTGCTCCGTTTATTGCGGGTAGGGAATATGAGATCGTTGTTGTCGGATTAAACGGATTCGGATAATTTTGATATAAAATAATCGTATCGGGAAGATTTTTGTTTTTCGTTACACTTGTAACATTTCTTCCGGTAAACGAAATAATTTTTTCATCGCTTAAATTAAAAATATTTTCAGAATTCAATTTTAAATAATAGGTGTGTGTTGTGTCGAAATCAGGCACTGCGGAGAAGTAAGTAGTATCCGACGAAACAATTTTATGCACTGAAAAAATAACGTCATCAAAATTCTCGTCGTTTGCAATTTCAATCGAAAAACTTTCCTGAGCCGCCCAACGACCGTTCGTGAAATGCCATACAATGCCAACCCCGGTATCGGCGACAGTATCAATTTCAATTTCGTCCAACTTCGGAGCTTGTGGAATAAAACCGTTTACGGCAACGCTTAATATTGTTCCGTCACCGTTTGTAGGATTAATTGTACCGCCGGTTTCGAGAAAAAATTTGTTGTTTATCACGCGCCCGTCACAGTTCGGATTACTACCGTTAATGTTATATCTCGCTTGTGAGAAATCAAACCATGAACTGTCGTCTGCTATTCTCGCACGAACGTTAAATAAGTAATACGAGCGATAACTTTCGGGCGTTCCCGCCCAATCTTCCAAAAAGGAGGAAAGAAAATCAAAATATTTTGTCAAAGGATAGCGTAAAATTGCAAGATGTTTCCACCTGTTTTTTTCGAAATTATAAAACCACGCATCGTAATCTGTTGAATCGCTAACTCTGCATTTTACGGCAAGACGATACTGCTGATGTTCTTTCCAACGGAAATTCCACATTGTTTTCCATCCGGTCCCTTCTCCGCCGAATCGTTGCACAATTACGTTGTAGTCGTGCCAAATAACTTCGGAATACATTCCTTCCGGGTCCCACAGAGAAAAATGGACATGCTTAAAAAAGCCGTTTCCCCCGCGTTGAACTCCGCAATATCCGTTGTTCCAACACATAGCGGCATAATAGGTGTACAAAGTAGTGGAATCAACTTTAAAATCTGCCATAATCATATCAAAGTGATTACTCGGTGCGTTCAAATAGGTAAGCCACAACGAACTTGCGTTCGAATATTGTCCGAACACATTTGCAGATAAAAGAATAAAAACAAATAATATTTTCAGTTTTTTTTTCACAGATTAATTCTCAAACAAAATTAAGAATATAGGGAAAGACAAAAAGAGCCTTTCCCTTTAACAATTAAATTACTTTAA
>CAZSYM010000077.1:0-2216 GCA_964611145.1 uncultured Melioribacteraceae bacterium | reverse complement strand
TTCCCACAAAACGTCGAATGTTTCCGTATCGACTGAAATTATTCTGCGCATACAACGGCGTTTCGGGAGATCGGTCGCAAAAGAAACAACAAGTCTTTTTTTCTTTTTCACAAGAAGATATCTTGTATCCCCGGAAGGAGCCTCGCACCCGACGTTAAATTTATAAATTTGACGTACATTGATTAACCCCTTTTTAATTGTGAGGGCTTCGAGAACAATGGCGTATTTTGTGTAACGTGTAATCAAATAATAATCTTTTTTTTCTTTTTCCGAATGTAAAATAAAGTCGGCTCCGAAAGAGTCATAAACAGTTTTACCGTTGTATGCATCTATAAGTTTTTTATTTTTATAGAAATCAATCATCGGTTTGATTTTTAAATCTTTTCTTTGGTATAGTGTAATATTTTCCAATATTCCATCGCCGTCAAGGTCGGCTTCGTTAAAATAATCGGGGATAGGGGCTTTTGAAATTTCCGCCTTGTACGGAGGCAAAAGCCACTGAGCGTTTGTTATGGAAAATGTTAATAGAATTAGAAGGGAAATATGTAATACGCGTATTTTCATTTTTACATCAAATCATATTTTTTAATTAATGCGTGAAGTCCCGGGTAAGACATTCCGAGGTGTTTTGCCGCTTGGGCTTTGTTGTAGTCGTACTTTTGCAATATTTTTTTTATAAGCCATAATTTTGCTTCTTCCAGCTCTTCCATTGTCCCTCGTGCAAAATTGAAAGTGAGCCCACTCTCGTGCGGTTCAATCATTTCATTAGTTAGCCAAGTATCTATTTCGCTCGGAGAAATATTGCTTTCGAAAAGCACATAATTTTTTACGAAATTTATGAGCTGGCGGATATTCCCCGGCCAGTCGTGGTTAATTAGTTTTTGTAGTAATTCCCCCTTTGGCATGGGGACGTTTTTATCGTATTTTTTATTGTATTTTTTAAAATAATGTTCGAGCAGAAGAGGAATATCGTCTCTCCTTTCACGAAGCGGGGGAAGGGAAAGAGTGGAGGAGGCAAGACGGTGATATAAATCCTGCCGCAAGATTTTCCCGGATACAAGTTCGTGCAGTTCCTTGTTTGTGGAAGCGATGATTTGGACGTCCACCGTGTGCCAAGTGTTGTCACCCACTCGTCGCACTTTTCCCGTTTCGATTACGCGGAGGAGCTTTGCCTGTAAATCGTGCGGGATTTCCGAGATTTCGTCGAGGAAAAGAATACCACCGTCGGCAATTTCGAATAAGCCCGGCTTGCTTTCGTCTGCGCCGGTGAATGCTCCTTTCGTATAACCGAAGAGTTCCGATTCGAAAAGCGTAGGAGCTAAGGCGGCGGCGTTGATAGCTACGAAAGGTTTTGATGACCTCGCCCCTTGTCTGTGTATAAAACGAGCTAAAAGTTCCTTTCCCGTTCCGCTTTCGCCTTGGAGCAACGCCGTTTCGGAAAATTTTGCTATTTGCAAAGCTCGTTCAAGTTGGAGTTTTAAATTCTTGTTCTTACCGATTATTTTGTATTCTTCTTCTTCACGAAAGACCTGTTTGCGGAGGATTCGATTTTCAATCTTTAATTTTTTTTTTAGTTCTTCGTTTTCAAGGCGCAAAAGGTGTGTGTTGTAAATTTTCTCTACGGAATTAAGAAACTCCTTTTCCTGATAAGGCTTTCTCAAAAAGTCCTTAACCCCGATTTTCAACGCCCGTTCGATTGAGTCCTCGTCGCCAAAGCCGGTAATTAATATCACATAGTCCGCCAAACCATTGTTGAGTGAATATTCGGCAAGCTCCAAACCGTCTTTACATGGAAGTTTGTAATCCGTAACAAGAAGATTAACTTTTTTTTCTTTTAGAATTTTTTCAGCCTCTCTTGAATCGATGGCGGTTAAGACTTTGTACAGCGGGTTTGCGAGGCTAAGCTTGATGTTTTCAAGCGAGTAAATATCGTCGTCAACAGCGAGAATTACAAAATCACCCATTTCCCGTGTCCCCTTTGTTTTTACAGATTTCAAAATACAAAATTATTTTTGCTCCGTTTGGAGTGTTTGCCAGTTCAATTTTAGCGTTGTTTCTCTCTAAGAGCTTTTTTACAATCCAAAGCCCAAGACCTGTACCTTTCCCTTTTTGTTTGGTGGAGTAAAATGGTTCAAAAATTTTATCGAGTTGTTGTTCATTAAACCCTGTTCCTGAGTCTTCGATTTTAACGACAAAAGAATTATTCCTTTTCTCTG
>CAZSYM010000076.1:0-2516 GCA_964611145.1 uncultured Melioribacteraceae bacterium | reverse complement strand
GAAGTTAAGTTCATTAATGAAAGTTACGGACAACCGCTGAAATATGTTGTGGGAATTTCAAAACCGATCAAGCTCGCAAACAACCATAAAATTCTTTTGGCCATAAACTGGGTTAAAGCCATTGACGAAAAACAAAAAGCTCAACTCGGATTTGAATATGATTTTTACGGAATGTTCTTTTTGCGGGGAGGATATAAATTTGCATCCGACGCACAATCCTGGAACGGCGGCTTTGGTTTTGAAAAAAAGATTATCGGCACGTATTTCAAAATCGATTATTCTTACGGAGATTTTTCACCATTGGGAAATTTAAACAGTTTCGGCATTCAAATAATATTTTAACAATTCAATCAACACAAACAGGAGGAAATATGAAATATCGTTTTTTACTGTGGAAAATCACGGTAATTGCAGTAGTGCTTTTTGCCGGTTTTACGAATACCGTTATTGCGCAACAAGCCGATACCGTGATGGTATTCGGATTTGAAGAAGGCGCCGACGAGAACGGACTTCCAATTGGGACTGTCGGACCGTGGGATTGGGGAGATAACGGTTCGATTGCAACTATCGACAGCGTAAATCAACACAGTGGTAATTACTGCGGCACTATTTACAATCCTACACCGCATGCCATTATTACTTGCGCAATGGACGTAGTTACCGAAGATGTAATTCAACCTTTAGGAGAATATCATTTATCCGTGTGGGTTAAAACGCAACTAACAGAAGGCGAGGCACAAATTATTCAGTGTTGGGATAACAATCGCGTAATTCATATTTCGGGAAATACCGACTGGACACTCTATGAATTCGATTTTACCGGGCCCGACGCAAGCGGAAACATTCGTTTACATATGCAAGACGCAAAAGGTCAAGCGTGGTATGACGATTTAGTAATTGTGGAAACCGCGCCACCGCCAAGCCGCGATACTGTAGCAAACCCGAGTTTCGAATTGCCAAATGCCGACGGAACGGCGCCGGACAATTGGTATGTAATCGATTGGGGATGCGGAAACGAAGAAATCGGAGCGCCGGGACAAGATACTACGCACTTTGTTTGGGATAACACGGTTGCGCATACAGGAAATTATTCCGCAATGATTCAACAAATTCCTTGTGATACAACATCAGGTTTTCTGAATGCAGCTTGGGGAACTGAATATCTCGAATTTATTTCAGGCGGTTTGTATGAAATGAGTTTTTGGGTTAAAATAGAAAATATGCCGGCAAACGGTTATGCTTTCGACCTGAATATCGGCTACAATAATGTTAATCTAATAACAATTGAGCATAATACGGATTGGATTCAACTGAAGGATACATTACTTTTCCCGACCGACCAAGACGATAATTACTGGCGCAATAAAATTCGGTTCAGACTTTACGGCTATCCGCTTAATCTCGATACGTTAGTGAACGCTTGGATTGATGATGTGAAATTTACGTATCTCGGAAAACAATCCTCGGCACTCGATTCGCTTATTGTAATTAAAGACGGTAATAATGCAATACTTTCTTGGCCAATGCCTGCCGAAGTGAGCAATCCCATTTATCATATTTTGATGCAACCTTACATTGAAGACGGAAATTATCCGAATAATATTTTGGAGAATCCCGGACTTGAAACGCCAAACTATGACGGTTCGATGCCGGAAAATTGGGATCAATATATCGACACTTGGGCAGGACAAGCGGCGGCACCTTTATTTGAATTCCCCGCCGACGAAACTTACGCAGGCAATTTCAGCGTATTTCTCGGAGAATTAGACCCGAGCGACCCCGCGGGAATTTACGCAAGATGGGAACAAACCTATGATGTTTCCAAATTGAAAATGGAACAAGCCTATCTTTACGGAGCAATGGTTAAATATGAAAATGTTATTTGTCTCGGAGATTCCATTATTGATCCGAACCATCCTAACGGATATTACTGGGACCACGGTGTCGTGTTGTGGTACGACCGTTACGTTTTCGAATTCCAAAATTACGATTTAGTCGAACTCGGTTGGTCAACGCCTGTCGGAACTTCCAACGGTTGGGAACAGATATTTATGCCGTTGCCATGGGCACAAATTGCTCCGAGACATCATTTCGGCGTTGGTCTGGGACAATATTGGGGCGGTTTAACAAAAGGTTCTCTGTGGATTGACAATACGTTCGTTGTACCTTTTAATGAAATTGCAACAACAACCGATAATACATTTACCGTGGAAAATGTTCCCGAAGGAATAAAATATTTTGCGGTTTATGTTGAAGATGCTTCGGGAGAATACTTGGCCTCGCCTGCGGAAATAGGATTGATGAAAAATCCGGATGCTGTTGGCAATGAAATCAATAAACCGTTCAAATTTGCTTTAGAACAGAATTATCCGAACCCGTTCAATCCAACTACTACGATAAAATTTAGTATTCCCGAAAACGGAAATGTAAAACTTCTCATTTACGATATTTTAGGTCGCGAAATTGCAGATTTAATTAACAAAAAGATGAAACCAGGCAATTACTCCATGAAATTC
>CAZSYM010000075.1:0-2633 GCA_964611145.1 uncultured Melioribacteraceae bacterium | reverse complement strand
ACAGCGCCCGTTTCTTTGAAACATTGGGTGGGTTTCTTCTCCGCAGGGTTTTATATGACGAAATAAGTATTATTTTTTGAATCTGCTGAAATATTCGTCTATTTCGTCGCGCATTTCAATACCAACGCGCTCAAAGCATGTAAGTAGATCTTCATAAGTTCCCTCGCCTCCGAGAAAATCCCAAAACTCCTCGGCGACTTTCAACTCGTGTTCTAAATCTAACATTCCTGCCATCGTCCAACGACTGTACGGTTTCGGAGCGTAAGGATTATAAGGGATGGCAATCAAGGTATTGATGTTTGCGGTGGGATATTGTGCAAGCATAACGGCTGTCCATTCCAAGAGAGTTCTTTTGAACTCCTTGAAAGCACCTCTGTTGGGCTTTGCAGTTTTAATATCAAAAAGATATATGTTATTTTCTTCGTCTTCCAAGTATAAGTCGATTCGTGTCGGTTTTATTTCTCGAAATTCTCCTTTCTGAGCAACCGCACGAATCCTTTCGATTTCTTCAGGCTTGTTAGGAAGGCGCGAGGCTACATTAAGCTCGTCCATTATTTCTTGAATGATTTTTTCCGCTTCGGTGCTGATTTTATTCCCTGCCACGGCTTGTTTTTCGACCCTCATGAAATTGTCTTTGGCGATTTCCATAGCGACAGGTTCGAAAATAGTCGTGCCGAAATTGGTGTTCAACGAGTGGATAAAAGCATAAAGCGCCAATCGGTCTTCACCGAGCAATCGAACATGAAAGGGCATTGCCGCTGGCTCGGGATTGTATGTTGCAAACCGTTTTCGTAAGCTGTTTTTTATTGTACCTTCGAGGGAAGTTGCCTGTTTTCGCGTCAAACTCATTTATTTCTCTTTCATGTGGAAAATGATTTCCGAATAAGCGGATTTGTCTTTTTCTGTTCGGTTCAATACGGGACGTTTATATTTATTGACGATTTGCATTCCAGCTTTTTCCGCAATGAGTGGGTAAAGATTGTATTTGTCGTTTGCGACAAGGAAAATATCATAGTCCCTTTGTAGAAATCTCTTGGAGTTTAATAATGCTTGTGAAATCCCTATCACGTAGGATTTACGCGCTTCTTTCCCTTTTCCCTTGAACAACGGACCGATTTCCTTATCGTCATTCCTTTCGAATCCAAATAAATCATAAGCATAGGCATGTTGTTCATGATAATCAATCAGACCGACGTAAGGGGGACTTGTGAATATCCCTCTGATTTTTTTGGTTTCCAAAAGCTCGGCAAATTTCGGATTGTGCTTTTTCACTTCCTCCAAAAGATCGATGGCCCGCGAATCGCCTTTTATCGCAAGTTGAAATGTATCGGTGCGCAGTTTATCAAATTCTTTTAAACGATTAACGGTATCTTTTGTATAGCGTGTCCACCAGGAAAAAATGGAGAATAAGGGTTTGCAAATTTTTCCGTGTTTTGAGCAGTAATAAGTTTGATAAACCGGTTTTTTTAAAGTTGCCAAATCCGCATGCGTCGTTGCCCGACAAGAGCGAATTGTTCGGCTTAAAATTATTGTTAAAACCTTTTTCGTGCTTTCGTTTTTTACTTTTTTTAACTCTTCGAAAACGAAGTCAATTTCTTTTTTGACGGGTGCAAGATACCATTTCCCTAAGAACGTATCCGTTTGCTTTTGACGTATTTCCAAATTGTATTTTTTTACTAATCGTTCGAAAATAGGTAAGAATTCTTCCGCTTTTTGTTCTCCGTATTCCTTTTCGTCAATTATTTTTTGTCGAACCTTTATCTTGAAATCGGGCGAGGGGAAATATTTTGAATTGAATTGATTTAATTCTTCTGTAAGTTCGTTTTCGAAAAGAGTGTTGTTTGAATTCTTAATAAATTCGTAAAGGGCGAGAGTAATTCTTTGTATTTCCTGTTCCAAATCGAAGAAATCGACTTTCCCTATTTTGACGTTAGAAATCAAGACGTTAAATGCCGAAATGTCAACACCTATCGCATGCATGCCTAATTCGTTTGCCTGAACGAGAGTCGTACCGCTACCGGCAAAGGGGTCGAGAACTATATCGCCCGGGTGAAAGTAAACTTCTTTTTTAAATTCGTCGGTATGTTCGTCAAGGAAATATTCCACAAGTTGCGGAATAAATTTCCCCTTGTACGGATGTAATCGGTGAACGTGTTTTGTGGTATCTTTTTCTTTTAAATAGTCAAAAGACAAATGCCAGTTTAGGTCTTCACCCAGTTTTTTTTTCCAATTTATTTCTCTGTTCCCATGAAAGCTTTTATAGTATTCGATTAACTCTTGTTTGCTAACGACCGGGTTCCCGTTGTTTCCGTATTTGTTAATTTTCCCGTATTGAATCAAATACGAGATATTCGCGGTTGTAACGGTTCTGTTCAAGTATTTACTTGCCCAACGACTTGCTTCTTTTATTGTTAATAAATCTTGCATTTGAGATGGTATATAAAAAATGAATAATTGTTATAAAAATAATTATTCGAAATTGAACTTCAAAATTTACCGTTCCTGGTTGCAAAATGCCGAATCTTTTTAATGATAATGTTTATTCTTAAGTTTGAGATTCGAGTAATGGTTTATTTGATTGGAGTAAAAATGAATTACATTTACAGATGTTTTAATTGCGGGGAGACTTTTTC
>CAZSYM010000074.1:0-2649 GCA_964611145.1 uncultured Melioribacteraceae bacterium | reverse complement strand
GTTCCGTAATTGTAGCCCCAAGAAGTTCCGCCGTCGGTTGAGACTTTCATCCTAATAGTTACAGTAGATTGCTCCGCGTCGGTTACATCGTAAGTTACGGTAACATGCGCTCCGTCGTAATTAAACGAAACGTTCGAAACGACGGGACTTGTATTGTCTGCAAATGCAAGCGCCGCACCAAATATGATAATCACGAAAATTGATAAAATGGTTTTCATATTATCTCCTATTTTATTAAAATCATTTTTTTCGTGTCGGAAAAATCACCGGCAGTTAATCTGTAAAAGTAAACGCCCGAGGGTAAGTCGGAAGCATCGAATCGTACGGAATGGGTACCGGGGTTTTGTTTTTTGTTTACAAGTGTTGTGATTTTTTGCCCGAGCGCGTTGTGAACAGTCAAGATTACATTAACAACAGATTGCTTCCTCGCCGTGGCGGACCGCGTTGGAATTGAATACGAAATTGTCGTTGTGGGATTAAAAGGGTTGGGATAATTTTGTAATAAAGCAAATTTGTTAACCGTTTCGAAATTCTCGACAGCCGAAGTGTTGTTTTTTATCGAATAAACGTATGCTTTTCCTGTATGATTACCGCCCTCACCGCTGTAATCAGGAGCTCCCACGGCAATTTCCGGAAAGCCATCTCCATTCATATCTCCTAATGCTTCCATTGACTGTCCGAAACCGTCTCCGGAAAATTCCCCTTGAAGAATAATATCGGGCGAGTTTTCTATTTCTTCTCCGCCAAAATAAATATAAACTTCTCCGGCGTTGGCATCTGGAGCACCCACCATTATATCGTTAAATCCATCGTTATTCAAATCCCCTGCATATGCAACGGAAGTTCCATAGTTAACAGCATATCCAGCGGCTTCCCTAAAAATAATATCTGCGGTTGTGTCTATTTCCGAGCCGCCAAAATAAACATATACATAAGCGGTATCAGGACCAGAAGAACCGTTATATTCAGTTCCGACAATTATATCATCAAAGCCGTCGCCATTAACATCTCCAAGACCAGCAACAGCCGCTCCGAATTCTTCGTTTGCAAAATGTCCGTTAAAACATGCGTCACAATCGCCATTCATCTCCGCACCACCTAAATACAGATAAACTCTTCCCATATAATTATTTCCATTTACTTTTTCATCAGGAGAGCCAACAAGTATATCTTGATAGCCATCGCCGTTAAAATCGCCTGCGTTAGCAATAACCATAGCTTCATCTTCCGCACCCTGGAACGATTTCCAAGGGGTTGTCTCAAAAGTCCTACTGCCTTTATAAATATAAATCGCCTCTTTCGAATTTCTGCTACTGCCTACAACAATATCGCTATAACCGTCGCCGTTTACATCAGCGCCGGTTAAATGATACCCGAAGAAGCCATAATAATCAAACCCGCATAAAATATAATTTGCCGCAGTGTCCAATTCGGTTCCGCCAAAATAGATAAAAACGTTTCCATACAAATTATCATTATACATAGACCCGACAATTACGTCATCAAATCCATCCCCATCAATATCTCCCACATAACTGAGAGAAGAGCCATAATCCATTTCATCTTCGTCATTTTTAAACACCACAACCGAATCACCCGGATTTTCTCCGCCGAAGAAAACATAAACCTCCTCAGCGCGGATAGAACCGAAAATCACGTCATTATAACCGTCTTTATTAACATCGCCTAAGCGAGCGACTTTTTTCCCTACACAATCGTATGATTTTTTCCCTTCAAAGGAAAAGAGTAAACTGTCCGTGAGTGTCTGTTGAGAATACGTTAATGTGGTATAAAGGAAAATCAAGCAAAAATAAAAAACGTTTTTCATTTTTTCCTCCTCTGTGATTTTGTAATAGCAAAACCGAAAAGGGAAAAGCAGGAAAGCGAGGGAAGGGAGGTTTTTTCGGTTTTAACGTAATAATAACATTTTTCCGGTTGCCTGGTATTCGGGCGTGTTTATCCTGTAAAAGTATATGCCGCTCGGCAGGGAGTTTGCGTCGAAAGTAACTTTATAACTTCCTTTTGCCTGTGGTTCATTGACAAGCGTTGCCACTTCTTTCCCAAGCATGTCGAAAATTTTCAGTGTTACAAATTGCTCTTTGGGTAATCGATATTCTATAATTGTCGTGGGATTAAAAGGATTCGGATAGTTTTGAAAAAGTCGGAATTCAGTAGGAGCACCGATATTCACGGACAAAACGGTAGAATATTTGACTTTCCCATCCAAATCGATTTGTTTCAGGCGATAGGAATATTTACCGGAGGAAACGTTATTGTCCACAAATGTGTATTCTTTGGGCGAATTGCTTGTCCCGGCGCCTTTAACGAAACCTATTTTTTCAAAGTTTTCGGGGTTTTCTCCCACCGCTCTTTGAATTTCGAAACCGCTATTGTTAACTTCCGTTGCGGTTTGCCACGTTAAAACGACATTCCCCTCATGAAATTGCGCCGAGAAGGAAGTTAATTCTACAGGGGTAGTGCCCGCATCCGATTCCCCAACACCGATTCCTCCAAATGTTTTACCCGCAAAGAACAACAAGAAAGAAAATGTTAAAAGTTTTGATTTCATTTTAACCTCTTCGTTGTTTTTGTCTTTCAAAATATATAGGTATAAAGGTCTAATTACAATTTGTTGATGTCCTAATTTCC
>CAZSYM010000073.1:0-2752 GCA_964611145.1 uncultured Melioribacteraceae bacterium | reverse complement strand
TAATTTTGTTTCAAGGCAAATTCAGCGGGCAAAGAATTTTTATCCGCCTCCGTAATGATTTTAACGAAAGCTTCCGTGTTAAAGAATTTCCCTTCGTTAAATCGGAAATTTCGGAGTTCTATTTTTGTCTTTCCGTCTTTCAGGATTTTCACCTTGAATTTGACTTGTGCAAAGATTTCTTCCTTGCCGTTCGAAGTGCTTGATGCACCGGCGAACTTCACATTTCCTTTCGCTTGATTTTGGAGAATCAGAAATTTGGACAAAGCATTTGTCCAGATAATCTTTTCGAACTCAAGTCTATTCGGGTCGTAAGAAATTTCCCCTTGGAAGGAAAATATATTACTGCCGTTCGAGAGGATTAAAGGCACGACAACTTCACCGTTGCGTACGGCGGTATTGTTAAGCACAACCGTTCCCGTCGGAACGAGTGCGTGAGAGGAGGTATCGTAAGGCAAGGAGTCCACGAGACTCACGAGATACATTTCTATTACGGATGCATCCAATGCCGAGACGGAGCCGTCGCCCGTAACATCGGCGTTAAGCGACCCCTTGCATGTTAGCGTATCCATTGCCACAACGTGTTTCAATATCAAAGCGGCATCATGAGCTTGTACGTAGCCGTTTTCATCAACGTCACCGTAGTCGGGCACGGGAGTAACCGACACACCTCCGTTTTCAATTATTACGGAGTCCCCGCCGGTATTGAAAAGAGCGCGAGTAATATTGACGTGCACGAACGCACATGTGTCTTTTGTAACCATAAATTTGAGTGCAAACAAAACGCCGGAACCCGAAATATCTCTCGCGCCTGCGGAAGCCGTTAAAATCAAACCGTTCTTTTCATTTGCGGAGTACGTCCAACCGTAGCTTCCCAAAAGAGTTCCCGCGGTGTCTATCCCCATATAATTCAAGCCGTCGGAGTACCCGCCAAAATTGAGTTCGGCAGAGTCGTAATTTTTACCGCCGGGAAAAGTTACGTTCACCGGTACGGAGACTATATCGCCTTGTCGAGCGTTTACGCTATCCACGCTTACGATAATCGTATCCGCCGAGGGCGTAATGCTCGGAGTCTCGTTGTTGTAATATACAACCGCGAGGAGAGTATCGTTTGCGCCTGTAGTCAGAGAACGGTTTTGTCCCGGGATTTCATCCCGTCCTTCCCAGGTGAGCCCGATATTGAATTTATATTGATAATCCGTGTATTGTTTCAGGGCGATTGTTTTCGTGTAAATCAAATCGCCGTCGGGGTCGTCCATTATTTTCTCCGTGTTCGACGGCGGTTCGTTAAGCCAATTGTTGAAACTCCCCGCCAGCACAAGGGTATCCGTCGCAGGATTAAAATTCCCTTTGCCCGCTTGCACACTCATATCCACACGGAAAGTTACTTGAATTTCCAAAGTGTCGGAAAAGAAATCCAATGCACTTTTGAAAAATTCCGCCCTTGCGGAATCGGTATCGATGTAATAAGGGTCGAAGAAAGTGGTGAGGACTTTGGAAAAATCTTTCTCGTAATAAAGAGAAGAATAATCGCCGTAAAATGTATATGAAGCGGGACCCATTGCAAGCACGCCTTTCGCCTCGGATACGGGAGTGCAAGCATCGGCGTACCAAAGAGTTGCATATTTCCAACGAATAGTATCCTCGCGGAAAATCCCGTTGTCGGGAATTCCGTACATCAAAGGCACGCCGTTGGACCCGTCATCCGCATAAGATTGTGCGTCATAACTTTTAATGCCCAAGTAATCGTGAACGAAATCGCCTGTAGAGAATTGGTTCGGAGCTTTGCCGTATCTGTCATAGAGAAAATCGTTCCCCGCTATCCACAGCATTCCACCGTCATCCAGATATTGTTTCAAATCCTCATTATCGGAATCGTTCCCGTTCCAAAGATAAGCGCCGGTACCGTCGTTTGCGGTGTACCAAAGCACGAGATTGTAATTGTTCATTAACTCCCTTGAGGGAGAGGAGGCGCTATCATGAGTAAAATATTCCGCAAAGGAATAGCCCGCGTCTCTAACGGCTTTTTCAATCACGGAATCCCTTTCCGGCTTGTAATCCTGGTCAAGCACAAGCAGGATTTTCATCGAGCTTTGTGCAGTCACGGAGGAGAAAGCAAAGGAAAGGAGTAAGAGAAATTCGGCGAATCTTTTCGAAATAGTAAACATCGATACCTCGCAAAAAAAGCGCCCCCGCCCACCTTGGCGGGGGCATGAGAAAAATATTTATTTCACTAACATCATTTTACGAACGGCGGAATATGTCCCTGCGGTAATTTTGGCAAAGTAAATTCCCGAAGGAAGATTCCCCGCATTGAAAACAACTTCGTAATTGCCAGCGTTTTGTTTTTTATTGACTAATGTCGCCACTTTGCGTCCCAATACATCGTAAACATTGAGAGTAACGTGCATTTCCGTAGGAATTGCATATTTAATTTTCGTTGTCGGGTTAAACGGATTGGGATAATTCGGCAAAAGCTCGAACTTGTCGGCAACGCCTATATTGATTTCCACTACATTGGAATATTCGTACGAACCGTCCAAATCAATCTGTTTTAATCTGTACGAATATTTCCCGTTCGTATTTACCTTATCCGTAAACGAATAGGTTTTCGGCGAATTACTATTGCCCGCACCTTCAACGAAACCTATTTTCGCCCATTCCTCGTTTCCGTCTTTTCTTCTTTGTATTTCAAAGCCGTAATTGTTTCTCTCGGTTGCCGTTTGCCAATTCAGCTCAACCGTATTGCCGTTTA
>CAZSYM010000072.1:0-2824 GCA_964611145.1 uncultured Melioribacteraceae bacterium | reverse complement strand
GGGAGACGGAATGGAAGAAAACAAAGACTACAAACAGCAAATCTCGGTGAACGAGGAGGAAGACTTCGAGTTGAATCATTCGGATAAGTTGGTTGGTGTTTTTACCGAGCCGACCAAGACTTTCGAGCGAATGGCAAAATTTCCGCCAAAGACCGTCGATTGGCTTTTGCCCTTGATTTTGTTAATCATTGTGGCGGTGCTTGCCAATTTTGTAATGATGTCCAATCCTACCATTAGGTATAACGTAATCGAGAAAAACCTCGCCCAAGTTCAAAATCGTTTGGACAAAATGGTGGAGGAAGGAAAACTGACTCGAGAGCAAGCGGATTCGCAACTTGAAATGACCCGTAAAATGATGGAAGGGAAAGGCGTGGGAATAGTTCTGCAAGCTGTGGGTACGACGGTTTCGCTTTTCCTCTTTTTCTTTATCATTGCCGCGGTTTTCCATGTTTTTGTTAAAACTTTTCTGAAAGGCGAGGGGAATTATTCTTCTTCCCTCGTTGCATATGGCTTGCCTTACTATATCCTGATTATCGAAATTATTCTCACTGTAATTGCCGCAATGATTACGGATAGGATGTTCACGGATTTGAGTGTGGCAAGCTTTGCGGCTATGGATAAATCTAGTTTTCTGGGCTTTATTCTTTCGAAAGTAGATATTTTTTCCATTTGGTACTATACGATTCTCGGTATCGGGCTTGCAAAGATGCACAAAGCCAAAGAAACGGGGAAATATATAGCGCTTGTTTATGTAATATGGTTGGGGTTTGGTATAATATTTTATTTCCTCGGGCAGAACGTAACAATATTACGCTCGTTTATGAAATAAGAAAACGGCAGGACGTCCCTGCCGTTTTTTCAGCCTCGTAATTTTTCTTCCAGGTAATTCAGTAGCGCTTCCTTGGGAACGCGGGTTTGCTCCATTGAATCGCGCTCGCGAACCGTTACGGTACCGTCTTCCAACGTTTGAGTATCCACCGTAATGCAGAAAGGAGTCCCCGCTTCGTCCTGGCGTCGATAACGTCTTCCTACGGCACCTTTATCGTCGTAGAAGACGCGCAGATGCGGACGTAAGTTTTTCTCTATTTCACGCGCCACCTCCGGCATTCCGTCCTTGTTTACAAGAGGGAAAATCGCTGCTTTTATCGGCGCTAAACGGGGATGCAAGCGTAGGACTACCCGCTTTTCGCCCTTCACCTCTTCCTCGTCGTATGCGTCCACAAGAAATGCCATGAAGCCTCTGCTGGCTCCCGCCGAGGTTTCTATGATGTAGGGTATGTATTTTTCTTTGGTCTGGTCGTCAAAATATTTCATGGACTTTCCCGAATATTCCTCGTGCCGACTCAAGTCGAAATCGGTACGATTGTGTATCCCTTCTATTTCTCCCCAGCCAAAGGGAAATTCATATTCTATGTCCGTTGCTTCTTTCGCATAATGAGCCAACTTTTCCGGCGGATGGTCGTGAAAACGAAGTTTCAATGGATTCATGCCAAGATTCTTATACCACTCCATTCGTCTTTCCTTCCATTCATCGTAGTATTTTTTGTCATCGGAAGGTTTGACGAAATATTGCATTTCCATCTGTTCGAATTCACGAGTGCGGAACAGGAAGTTTTTCGTGTTAATCTCATTACGGAAAGCCTTCCCGATTTGAGCTATCCCGAACGGAAGCTTTTGTCGGCTGGCGGTTTGAACATTGAGAAAGTTGACAAAAATTCCTTGAGCCGTTTCGGGACGCAAGTAAACCACATTATCATTGCTTTCGACGGGACCGATAAAAGTCTTAAACATAAGATTAAAACTCCGCGGCTCGGTAAATTGCCCCTTCGTACCGCAATTCGGGCACGAGACTTCGCTCAATAAATCGAAAGCAAGCTCTTTGTTTTCCAATACCGCCTCGAATCGTTCTTCGAGGTCTTCGTGGGCTTGGAAAATTTGATGCAAAAGGGATAACTTATTTTCATTTTCCGAAATTTTTTCTTCCAGCGCTCGAAGTATTTTCTTTTTCTTTTTCTCCGAAATAGCATCTCCGAGCGTATCCAAACGATAACGAGCTTTGCATTGCTTACAGTCAATCATCGGGTCGGTAAAATTCTCCACATGCCCGGAGGCTTCCCACACACGCGGATGCATTAAAATGGCGGCGTCCAGACCCTCGACGTCTTCGCGATAGGTCATTGCTTTCCACCATTCTTCTTTGATGTTTCGCAAGAGTTCCACTCCCAGCGGACCGTAATCCCAACAACCGTTTAATCCGCCGTAAATCTCGCTGGACTGAAACACAAAACCGCGGCGTTTTGCCAGGGAAACGATTTTTTCAATCACTTCATTTCTGTTCTGTGCGATGACTCACCTCAAATTGTTTTAAACTAAAGTGCAAATATAATGAATGCAAAAGAAAGAGGGAGCCGAATTACATGTTTGAGAAAAACGTATCAAATTTCTTTTTTCTTTTGAATGCGAGGGAGTTCTCGAAAAAAAATTTTTTGCTATCTTGAGTCTCGGAAGAATTTTTTTTAGACAAATCGCGAGGCGAATGGCAGGTTCGATTAATTTTGTAGCGGCGATAATGCTCCTGGGCGCGGCACAAGGGTTTTTCCTCGTTGTGCTGATTCTTGCAAAAAAAAGAGAAGAAGGCGTTTCGGCGTATTTGCTTGCAACTTTGCTGTTTGTGGATTCTTTGCTTTTCCTAATGGCTTCGCTTCATCAGGCGAGAGCCACAAAAGCATTGATAATTATCGGACCCGTAATTTATCCTTCTCTGTTAACATTGGGTCCCTTGCTTTATCTTTATATAAAATCCTCGGTTGAAAAGAATTTCAAG
>CAZSYM010000071.1:0-2925 GCA_964611145.1 uncultured Melioribacteraceae bacterium | reverse complement strand
GAAAATTGGTCCGAAAATCAAAAAGCTTTGGCAAAGAAACTTTACGGCTCCGTTGCGGACGTGCCTTTTCCCCAAATAGATCCCCATGCGGACGAAAAGGAAATTTCCAAACTTGCCGAGGAGTTCTTTCAAATTTGCATGCGGAAACTCGGCGAAAGCAGGGACGAAAAAAACGCCGTACATCTGATGGGCGAATTTACTTTCGTCTTTAAGTTGGCAAAAAAACTAATTAGCAACGGAATAGAAGTAATAGCTTCCACGACGGAGAGAGTGGCAACGGAAAGTAACGGGAAAAAAATATCCGAGTTCAAGTTCGTACGTTTCCGCAGATATGAATAAACCGAGAAATTCTCCATGCATGTGGATTTTTGCGCCGTTCATTTGATTTAAGAAAGGTAGAACACGGGAAGGAACAAACAATGAGAAACATATTATTAGCCATTTCGGGTTTGACGCCACAAATAGTAACGGAAACGCTTTTCGCCCTGGCGGTAAAGAAAAATATCGAAATTGACGAGTTATTCATTCTGACAACCAACCGCGGTAAAAAGGTGCTGGAAGGGAAAGATAAAGCCGCCAATACTCCCAACGTTCCTTTGGCAAGGGAAATTAAAAATCTTTGCAAGGATTACGGTTTGCCCGTTCCGAAATTTTCCGTGCGGACAAACGTAATTACAGCGGAGGAAGAATCTTTTAAGTTATACGATGTAAGAACGGACAAGGACAATGTTCTTTTCCCCAACAAGGCGGCGGAAATAATCGGGCTTTTAACTTCCGACCCGCAGACTGCCATTCATGCTTCCCTTTCGGGGGGACGCAAATCGATGTCCGCGCATTTAGCTTTGGTTCTTTCCCTGTTTGCGCGTTCGCAGGACAAGCTTTATCATGTAATAACGGATGAAAAATTCGAATCGAAAAATTTTTACCCCAAAACGGAAGAGGAGAAATCCGCATTGGTGCTGGCGGAGATTCCCTTTGTGCGCTTACGCAGCCTTAACTCCCCAATTCTAAAGGGAAACAAAAAATATTACAACATAGTACGTCAGACCCAAAGAAGGCTAAGGCTTTTAACCGACCCGCAAAAACTTCTTTTGGAAATCAAGAACAGAACTCTCCGTTTCGGAGGAAACGAAATTATACTCACCCCGCAGGAATTTGTTCTTTATTTGGAATTTGTCGAGAGGAAAAACAGAAACGAAAGACCCGTTTCGAAGGACGAAGTAATATCCGCCGATTTCGCACGACGCCTAAAAGAAAATCTAAAAGAGTATTTCAATTATTATTTCGATTCGAGATTAAAAAACCATTGGAGCGAAAAAGGTTTGGACTTCGAGCGTTTTCTTTCCCTCAAATCCAAAATAAACAAAAAGATAGCAAATTTGTTCGAGGAAGAGGAAACAAGAGAAGAGTTCGAAATATCCACAGTAAAAAGGCAATACGGCGCTTCGCAATTTTCAATACGCGCCCCCAAGGAAAAGTTGGCTATCAATTACGAATAACACCGAAATATTTCGGAAACATTTCTTTTCTTTATTTAGCCTCTCCCCTTTTTTAACTTAGCGCATAAAAAAGGGAAAAGAAATGAAAGAAAATCTCTACGTTTTTTCCGACAGCCTCGTAAAGCGGAAACAGAACACGCTTTTTTTTGAAAGGCTTTTGGACGAGCGGAGCGAGGAATTGGATTTAATCCGGGAGGAATATCTTTTTGACAACAAGATAATAATGCCCTCGGGAGAAAAGAAGTTCATGCCGGTGGAAAACATCGAATCAATCGTAACGGTCGGCTCCGTACATTTCAATTCCCAATTGCTCTACTTTCTTTCGAGGAATAAAATACCGATGCATATCATTACCTTCCGGGGGAGTTGGGCGGGTTCTTTTTACCCGTCAGAGGGCGCTTCCTCGGCTCCCACCTTGCTGGCACAAGCCGAGGCGTATAAAGATGCCGATAAAAGATTAAAAATAGTGCAAGCCTTGGTGAACGCCGCCGCACACAACACTTTGCTGAACCTTAATTATTACAGAAATCGCGGGAGAAATCTTTCCGAAACGGTATCGGTTATTCAGGAATTGAAAAACGAAATACCTTATGCGGAAGATATTGATGAACTTTTCGGAATAGAGGGTTACATAAAACATAATTATTACGAGGGCTGGCGGGAAATATTCAACTATCCCGTGGATTTCCGAGCAAGAAAAAGAAACCCCGCACCGGATTTCATAAACGCGATGATTTCCTTCGGAAATGCAATCCTATACTCCATCGTTACCGATATGATTTACCAAAGTCGCCTTTATCCCGAATTAGGTTACATGCATTCGCCCGGGGAAAATAAATTCAGTCTTACATACGACGTTGCGGATATTTACAAGCCTTTGATTGTGGACAGAACCATTTTCAAAGTAATCAACAAAAACATGCTTTCGGAAAAGGATTTTTTCAAAAAGAGGGGATATTGTTTGATGAAGAAGGAGACGAAGAAAATTTTCGTGGCGGAGTTGGAGGAAAGGATATTAAAAAAGCAAACCGTGGAAGGATTTACCAAAAGAATAAACTTCAAAAGAATCATAAAAGAGGACTTGTATAAACTTATAAAGTTCATCAACGGGGAAACAAAAACAATAAAATTCTACGAGGCAAAATGGTAAAGGTAAAAGTAATGTATTACATTCTTGTTTACGACGTGGCTTCGCCGAAAAGACTGCCCAAGGTTTTGAAAATATGCCGCAGATACATGCACTGGATTCAGCGTTCCGTATTCGAAGGGGAACTTACAAGCAAGCAGTTTTTCGACTTGGAAGACGAGCTTAAAAAAGTAATTAACAAAAAGGAAGATTCCATAATTTTTTTCGCTATCCGAAACCGCGAAGTAATAAAAAAAGAAACCATAGGAAAGGAATTAAACCCGATTACGAATTTTTTCT
>CAZSYM010000070.1:0-3091 GCA_964611145.1 uncultured Melioribacteraceae bacterium | reverse complement strand
ATTTCGTTTCAACAAAGAAAATGATTTTTCTGAAATGAAAAAAGGCACAAATTTACAACGGGAAAACACCTCCCACATGTTTCATCAAAGGCGAGTTTTTACTCGCCTATTTTTTATTTAAATTTATTTCCAAGTTTTTGAGTATTGAGAGAAAAAACAATGAAAAAGCGTTTCCTGACCCTATTCGTCATACTGAATCTTGCCCTCGTTGCTTATGCACAGGAAAAAGACACTCTTAAAAAGGCATATCACTTTCAAATGATATATTCGGTAAAAACAACGCCCGTAAAATCCCAGTATCGCACAGGCACATGCTGGGATTTTGCAACGGTATCGTTCGTAGAAACGGAATTATTAAGAAAAGGCAAAGGCGAGTTTGACCTCTCGGAAATGTATATCGTAAGAGAAACATACCCGCAAAAGGCGGAGCGATACATACGCTTTCACGGGAACGAAACTTTTTCCCAAGGAGGACAAGCTCACGACGTTTTGAATACAATCGCAAAATTCGGTATCGTACCGGAAAGCGTTTATAACGGAAATGTGGAGGACCCCAAGACTTACAATCACAATGAACTTTTTGACATCATGAAGGGGATGCTTTCCGGCGTTATGCAACAAAAACATCCTTCTGAAAAATGGGAACACGCTCTGGAAAATGTTCTTGACGTTTATCTCGGAAAACCTCCCGTGAAATTCGATTATAAGGGAGAAAGCTACACACCAAAAAGCTTTCTGAATTCTCTCGACTTCGACATTTCCGATTATGTGGAATTAACCTCATTCACTCATCACCCGTTCTATTCGAAATTCGTGTTGGAAGTCCCGGACAATTGGGCACATGCGGAGTATTATAACATTCCCCTCGACGAATTAATTGAAGTGATGAAAAACGCTTTGAAGCTCGGTTATTCCATAGCTTGGGACGGGGATGTGGGAAAGGAATATTTCAAACGCTTCGGCGTGGCTCTTGTTCCGAAAAATATTAAAGATTCCAATTATCCTATAGAAGAAAAAGAAATCACCCAACAACTGCGTCAAAAGGAATTCGATAATTTCCAAACAACCGACGATCACCTGATGCACATTGTCGGCTTGGCAAAAGACCAGCGTGGAACCGAATATTTCTATACCAAGAATTCATGGGGCACAAAGCGAGGTTACGAAGGCTATTGGTACATGTCCGAATCGTACGTCAGATTAAAGACAATTGCAATAATGGTTCATAAAAACGCCATACCGCAGAAAATCCGAGAAAAACTCGGCATCTGAGTATCTCCTAACGTAACAAGCGCTCGTAATCCTCTCGAGTGTCGATGTCGGAGAATATTTGGGGATAGCTTGTTTCCCAAAGTTTTTTCTTAATCGTTCGTTTAGACGAAATATCTTTCAGAGTGGAAAAATCGTCCGCATGCAAAATTTCCTCCCGTACTTTCGAATCGAAAAGTATGGGATGCCCTTTTCGTCCTTTGTGAATAGGCTGAATCCAATTCGACGCCCCGTCGATTTGCGCTACAAACCGAACATAAAATTCAAGAGGCAAATCGGGTTGGTCAACAAAATGATAAAGCGTCCATGCCTCCTTTTCAATTTTCCTAACTCCGCACTTCAAAGATGTAAACATCCCCTTCTCGAAGTCGGGATTAAAAACAACTTGTAACTGCGAGGAAGAATCAGAGGAGAACAATTCTACTTCTCTTTCTACCAATTCTCTTTTGAACCCCGAAACGATTATTATTTCGTTGCAAACATGTAAAAGTTTTTCCGTTATTGTTAAAAGGAAACTTTTCCCTTTATACTTAACAAGCGGTTTGAATGATTTCATTCTTCCGGAAAGCCCGGCGGCTAATATTACTCCTACCACGTTCCGCTGAACCATGAGAACGCCCTTATTTTTTAAGACTCTCAACATCCTTGAGCCCGTTTCCCGTAATAAGCAAAAGCACGGAAGCGCTCAAGGGTATTTGTTTTTGAGAACTCAATTTCTTAAACGCCGCATAAGTAGCCGCCGAGGAAGGTTCGCATAAAATCCCCGTCTTTGCAACGAATTCCTTTTGCGCCTTTAGAATTTCATAATCGCTTACCGTAACACCGAATCCGTTGCTCTCCTTTACGGCTTTTGCTGCCATAAAAAGATTTCTCGGCGCACCGGCGGAAATGCTATCCGCCACGGTGTGAGCCGAATGAAAAACAAATTTTCCCGTTTCCAAAAAACGCACAACGGCATCGCTCCCTTCCGATTGCACTGCCACCAATTTGGGAAGCTCGGTAATAATTCCTAATTTCAGCAATTCTTCGAAACCTTTGAAAAGTCCCGATATTATTACTCCATCGCCAACAGGCACAAGAATTATATCGGGAAGATTGGCTTTTGTCGAGATAAAAATATCATACGCGGCGGATTTTTTCCCCTCGATTGTGAGAGGATTATATGCCGTATTGCGATTATACCAGCCATGCGCTTCGGAATCCGCCAGACATTCATCAAACGCCTTATCGTAATCTCCCTCGACCACCACCAGTTTTGCTCCGTAAGTTTCTATCTGAATCCTCTTCGCCTCGGGAATGTTTTCGGGGACATAAATTCGCGATTTCAAGCCTAAACGCGCACAAATTCCGGCCAAAGACGAACCCGCATTTCCCGTGGAGGCAGCCGAGATTTCCTCTATCCCCAGCTCCATTGCCTTCAAAGCCACAAGAGCGGAGGCTCTGTCCTTAAAAGATAAAGTCGGATTGCGGGTTTCGTCCTGAATCAAAACTTTTCTCCCCTCCAGTTCATACTCGAACAATTGCTCCGAAGGTAAGGACAGTCGTGGCAATAAATTTTTGTCTATCGCTCCGAAATCCAAAGGCCAGAGATTTTCATAAAGCCAAAACCTTCCCGGAGTAAGATTAGTAAAAAAATCGGCGGAGTATTTTTTCTTTATCTCGGAATAATCGTATTCGACTTTCAAGACGCCCTTCAGCGGTTCGTTTTTCCCCGCCGAGCCACAACGAGGACACAGATATTGATTTTGTCCTTCTATTTCTTCTTTGGAAAAAGTCTCCCCGCAATTAAAACATCTGTAAATGTAATTCATTTTTACTCCAA
>CAZSYM010000069.1:0-3147 GCA_964611145.1 uncultured Melioribacteraceae bacterium | reverse complement strand
ATGCAAATACAAATAGCCAAAATATCGTTTCCCGAAATCGAATTGCATCAGCATTACGGGCACAAGTTGCGCGGATATTTCGGAAATCTTTTTATGGAAAAATCCCCGCTTTTGCACAATCACTATGACGACGGCAAATTGCGCTACAAATATCCGCTCGTGCAATATAAGGTAATCGACAAAACGCCGATGCTTGTCGGTCTTGCCGAAGGCGCGGAACTTTTGCTCGAACTCTTTACGCAAATCAAAACGCTCGAACTCGAGGACTTGAAATTCAATATTTATTCGAAAAATATTAAAAGCGAACTGTTCGAACCGCGAATTTTAGAAAGCAAGTATTTTCATTACAGTTTTAAATCGCTATGGATGGCGCTTAATCAAACAAATTACAGGAAATTTACGGGGCTACTGCCGGGAGCCGAACAAACAATGTTTTTATCGAAAATTCTAATCGGAAACATTTTAAGTTTTTATAAAGGCATAGGCTACACGGCGGAACAAAAAATTCAATCGTTACCTAACGTCAAGCCAAAGACCACAACTTTCCGCAACAAAAGAATGACCGGATTTAGCGGTGAATTTTATTGCAACGCTTTTCTTCCTTCGCACATAGGAATTGGGAAATTAGTTTCCCGCGGATTCGGAACAGTTCTCAATTACGATGAAAATTTAAAATAACAACTCAAAATTTTTTTCGCTAAAAGGTGAAACAATGATTTTGTTCATCGATACATACGGCGCTTTTTTGCACGTTGCCGACGGTATGTTCGAAGTGCGACTAAAAAAGGATGATGAAATCATAAAAAGAAAGATTGCACCCGGTAAGGTCAATTCCATCTTGCTTTCCAAAGGAATCTCACTCAGTACCGATGCCATCAATTTGGCACTGACACATAACATCGATATCTTATTTCTTGAGTTCGACGGCACACCTTACGGTCGAATTTGGTACAGCAAATTGGGAAGCACTACAAAGATTCGCAAAAACCAGTTGATCGCAAGCGTAAGCAAAGAGGGATTGATTTTCGTAAAGGAGTGGTTAAAGAAAAAATTGGAGAATCAAACAGCGTTTTTAAAACGTCTTAAAAAACATCGTCCCGAAAGAGAGGCGCTTTTTGTTAATATAATTAACAAGATAACAGACAAAGCAGAAAAAATAGACTCCCTTTCGGGGGAAAGAGTGGAAGATGTTGCCGAAAGTCTCCGCGGTTATGAAGGGATAGCAGGTAAAGAATACTTCAGATTGTTAGGCACGATTTTGCCCGAGCAATACAAGTTCGAAACTCGAAGTTTCAGACCCGCGCGCGACTCTTTCAATGCTTTTCTTAATTATGCTTACGGCGTGCTTTACGGACGCGTGGAAAAAGCCTTGCTTATCGCGGGAATAGATCCGTTCGTGGGCTTTCTTCATCGTGACGATTATAATCAAAAGTCGATGGTTTTCGACTTTATCGAGCAGTTTAGAATCTATGCCGAGGAAACCGTATTCAAACTTTTCTCTGCAAAAAAGGTCAATAAAAAACACACCGAAGAAATTACGGGAGGCATTTCTTTAAACAAAGACGGCAAAATGCTTTTAATGGAAGCCTTCACACGATTTCTGGACGAGGAAAGAATTACGTATAAAAACAAACACCAAACCAGAGAAAACATTATGCGTTTAGAAGCTCATGCTTTTGCAGCAAGGCTTCTTAAGAAAAAGTTTAAAATGGAGGAGGTGGAAATTTATGATTTGCTGGGTGATGTATGACATCAAAAACAACAGAGCGAGAAGTAAAGTGGCAAAGGCATGCGAACGTATGGGACTTACACGCGTTCAGTATTCCGTTTTCCTTGGCACGTTAGAGCCGAGCGATAAAGACGCACTTCAAATTCAAATCGAGGAATTCATCAACGCGGAAAAAGATTCCGTATATATTTTCCCGATGAGCAAAGACGAATTGCGCGAAACCGTTCTTTTGGGACAAGCGTTCGATAAGAAAATGGTTACGGACGAAGTAATGCAATTATTTCTATGATATCCATTACGCCTTCAAATATTATTGAATATCTTTATTGCCCGCGCTACATATATTACATGCACGTGCTTGCGATACCACAGCACGAGGAGAACTATATCAAAGCAATGAAAGGACGGGAAATTCACGAAAGAAAGACCAAACAAAATATTGATTATCTTAGAAAAAGAATTGGGGTTATCGATAAGAAGATAAACGTTTACCTTGCGCACAATCATTTGCGTGGTGTTGTTGACGAAGTTCTCTTTCTTGACGACGGTACCGCCGCGCCTCTTGATTACAAATTTGCCGTTTATGATGAAACTGTCTATAAAACTTACAGAACACAGTTGCATTGTTATGCTTATTTGATAAAACACAATTTCAACGTCGAGGTCAAGCGAGGCTATCTGGTTTATGTGCGCAGTAAAAATAAATTGATTACTGAGGAAATAAACGAAAAGATTTTCGGAAAAATAGAGGAGTACGTTTCGGAAATTTTGGAAATAATAGATGGAAACAAATTTCCAAGAGCCACAAAATACAAAACGAAATGTGCCACGTGTACGTACAGAAATATTTGCCCACGGTAACTTTCCGCACACAAATTTATTTTCCGAAAGTCCCTTAAAAAGCGCAAGGCGTTTAATTATAAGGGGTTGCGTATCATGAAACTTTCGGAAAAAATAGAACATGAGTAAAAAAAGGCGTCGTTTTGCAGGCAAAAGGCTAAAATTTTTCTTAGATTTGTAGAGGTAAAATATTACCGAATAAAGGTTTGTGGAACGGGCTGTTCTTTACTCACATCCAACAAAACAAGGATTGAAACTTCAAGGCACGGCGGTTGTGGGCAAGGCGGAACGGCAAGGGGGGCGGAAAAAAAGCGTCCCCTATGCGTTTTTTTTTGCGGCGAACGAGCCCGCCCGTCAGTAAGTTTCGGGGAAAATCTCTTGTGGGTTTGGTGGCGATGTTCCGAACTCTATCATCGCTCGGACGATCAAGCGTTTCAAGTCATTTTCCGTAATAAATACATCTAAAACTGATGTTTCCCAAAAGTATTTCCGAAATTCTTCGGACAATTTTTTCCCTTCAAACAATTCTTTCCAAATTGTTTTTTCATTCATAGAAGCTCTATTAACCAAAACTTCAA
>CAZSYM010000068.1:0-3428 GCA_964611145.1 uncultured Melioribacteraceae bacterium | reverse complement strand
TCGGGACGTTTATCTCCAACCGCTTGGTGTGAAGATGTAGTTGTTACTATCGATGAGCAAATAACTGACGAATGGGGATTTTATCCTTCAGGAATTTATTATGATATCAACGCTAATTTGATTTACGTTTCCGAGCAGTTTTCCCCTTCTGTTTTGCAAGTTACACCGTACGGTAATTGGTACATGCGCGTTTCGGCAGGTGAAGGTTTTAGGCAAGCGTATTCAAATCAAACTTGTAACGGCGGAATTGCCGGCATCGACATTACACCCGAAGGCGATTTTCTTGTTGCCCTCGCACGTTCGCTTGAACATAACAGAAATATTAACGACCCCGACCAAACACGCTCAATAAATTATTCCTTACGAAGAATTGGAATTTACCATCCTGATACGCGCACGGATCTGTCGATGTTTTATTTCGTCGAAACGACCGATAACCCGGACGATATACGTTTTACGGAATTGGGAGATATTGAGTTTGTAAACGACACGACGTATCTGGTAACGGAAATCTCAAGAATCGGCGGCGAAACGCACGCATTATTGTTTGAGACCATTGTTACCGATTCTTCGTCGCGCGTGCAAGAAGGACTTGAAGGTATTGCGGGAAAAAGCTTCGAAACATTGAGCGAAGAAGAATGGACGGCAAACGGACTTCATCCTTTAAAGAAAATATTAATATTGAATTTCGATGATTACGGATTTTATTATCCGCAAGGAATTGAAATAATCGATAAAAATCATCTCGCGGTAATAGAGAATAATAACTTCGGCGTAGTTAACGGAAATCCCGCATCACATACGTTTGAATTAAATAAATCTGCAATTAAACTTGAAATAATTGAACTGCCGTTCAGTTTGGAAATGCGTCAATGACTAATAGCATAAAAATATTGTTCCTTTCTTCCCTAATTGTTTTAGCGCTTTTGTTTTTAGAGAGTTGCGGAATTAACGATGTGGAAAGGTTGAGTAATCCCGGACGACTGAAAATATTGCTCGATTTCAAAACGAACGATTATCAATTGTTGCCCGGCGATTCTTTGTACTTACAAGCACGTGATTTTAAAATTTACAAGGACACAAATTTTGCGGACGTGTTTCAAAATCCGAAGCAATTTCTTGCTTACGAAGATAGTATTGTAAGTTTTAATATGCTTGAAGCCTCGCGGAAAGATACTCTTATTCAAGTCGCTTACGGTTCGGTTCCTCCTTTGGAATTTGACAGTTTGAAATTTCTTACGGCACCGGGCGAAACAATGACACTCGGCGGTAACGCGTTTCCCGTTTCTACGAATTATTCGTCGCTCGGCGGTAATGCCGATTTTTCTACCGTAGTTAAAATCAAGGATAAAATTAAGATTGAAGAAAACAAAACAACAACGTTGATTATTCGTTTTATCGCTGAGGAAAATGTTTTTAGATATTTGGATCAATTTATTTACTCTGCTGTTGTCGATACTTTTTTCATTCAATAATAAAGAAAAGGAACTGTTTCGTTTAAAAACTAAATAAGTAAAAATTTGAGAACTCAAAAAACATACGGAAAGTTAAGTCAGAAAATCGTAATCAACATAATTACTGCGGTTTTAATAATTATGTTGTTCGCTTGTGACGACGAACTTGTGGGAACTAGAACCCCCATTAATCCCCCGTCAACCGAAATAATTAACGTTCCGCCGGAAAATACGGTCGATAATCCGTATTCACCGATAATGAGAATTTCGTTTAAAGGAATTTCCGAAGGGGGCATTATCAAAGGTTTTTATGTCTCTTACAAAAGTCGTTTTCTTGAAAGAGACGATTCCGTAATTACCGCACCCTATTTTGTGTCAGAAACTTCGCAATTAATTGCTTTCCCTTCCGCCGATAGTATAAATAAACAGATTTTTACTCTCCAAGCGGTTGATAATTACGGAAATATCGATCCGCAAGGAGCAACGAAAATTTATTTCACCTCAAAAACTTTTCCGCCCGAAACCGAAATAATTTTCCCTGCTGATACAATGTCGTTTTATGTCGGAAACGAAGTTACACCGACCTGGCAAGGGGTAAAAATAGCTTTTACCGCTGAAAACACACAAGGAGAAATAGACGGATTTACCGTAAAGATTGACGAAAGAGATTGGGAGCCGTGGCAGAAAGATACAGTGTTTTATCTTAATCCGCTAACAATACCAAATTTAACTGCAGGATTACACAAAATAACTGTAAAATCACGGAACAACGCATACGTTGAAGATAAAACGCCGCCGTCCGTTTATGTTAATTTGATTTTTCCCACACACGAAAAAGATTGGCTGATAATAGACGATACGAAAGATCAGAACGGCTCAAGAGAACATCCTTCAGACGAACAAGTCGATAATTATTACGAAACGCTTTTTGAAGAAATTAGCCATGACGTTTGGGATATCGCCTCGGATGGTGCGATTCCCAAATACGAACTCGGTAAATATAAATATGTTTTGTGGCATTGCGATGCAAAGGCTAACAGTAGTCTTTCGGAGTCTGTCGGACTATTAACCGATTTTCTGAACACAGGCGGACGATTGATGATTTCGGGTTGGGATTTTTACGACACTTTTTCGCAAACGGGCGTTTGGCGCGACAGCATAAAATTTTTCGGGAATTTTCTGAAAGATTATTTGCACATTGAAAATCAATATACGATTACGGAAGCCTTACTCGACAGCATTTTGGTTTTGGATGATGAGTATTTGCATACTAACATTACGGCGGTTGATACTTCAAAAATTTGGTCTTTCCGTAACGGTTTATTTTACGTTAATTGGTTTTACTCGCTTGGTGCATTTACTAACAGAATTTTTCTTTATCACCCGGCCGATTCAGTTGCGGGTGAAAACTATATCGACGCAGTAATAGGTTTCGGATATCATAACAGAGAATACCAACTTGTCGTACTTGGCTTCCCCCTTTATTACTTGATAGAAACCGACGGCAAAGTGATTTTTTTGCGAGCTAAAGAATATATTGAAAAAGATTTCCCTTTTTGACGCATGAGAAAAAATTGTATTAAAATATTACAAATGATATTTACGATAATTCTATTATCGCAATCCGTTATTTTTGCAGGGGGCGGAGAAATTACGGGACGCGTTACGGACAAAGCAACCGACGAGCCTTTGCCATTTGCCAATATAATTATCTTGGGAATAAATTACGGGGCGGCAACCGACGAAAACGGTAATTACAGAATTTCGCAAATTCCCCCCGGTACTTACACCATCGTTGCAAAATTTTAGGGTTATGACGATGTAAGATTTGAAAATGTACAGGTTCTAATAAACAGAATTACCCGAATCGATTTCGAGCTTCCGCAGAAAACTTTGAAAGTAAGCCGCGAAGTTGTCGTACAAGCCAAACGTCCAGCCGTGGATTTGGAAGTTGCCAGCACCGCAAAAGTGATA
>CAZSYM010000067.1:0-3517 GCA_964611145.1 uncultured Melioribacteraceae bacterium | reverse complement strand
TGGCAAAGAGCATGGAGCTAAGAGCAAAGAGTAATTTCCCCATGCCCTATGCTCTCTGCCCTTTGCCTTTGTGCCTTTGCGCCTCTGTACCTCTGAACCTTTATTTATAGAACACAAATTGCACCACGATGTTAATCGCATTAACTTTTTCGTTATATTAAACCTGTTTTCTGAATAAATTGTCTAATAAACAGTTTTGATATTGTAAGCTCTTATTTTTCTTGCAGATAAAATTCACCGATTTCCGTGTACGGTTAAAAAAGTATATCATTTTAATAAATAAAATTTAGTCTCGACAAAAAACACGGAGGTCGGTATGCAAGCATTTTTAATAAAGCACAAGAGATTACTCTTCTTACTGTTATGGAGCCTTCTTCCCCTTCTCCTTCATGCGGAAACTTATTATGTAAATTGCAATGGCGACAATGCCAGCGATGCGAACAAAGGGGGAAAAGACACACCTTGGAGAACCATTCGCAAGGCAAATTTTACGGTAAAAGCAGGCGATACGGTGATTGTAAAAGCGGGAATTTACCATGAATGGATTCGCCCGGAAGCTTCCGGCACTAAAGATGCATGGATAGTTTACAAAGCTTCCCCGCCTCAGGAAGTAATTCTGGACGGCTTAGTACCTCTCGACAGTGTTATAGAAAAAAATTGTGAGTGGCATAAAGATTCAAGCGTAACGGACAATGTCTGGTTAATTAAACTTATCCATTCCGCCTTTCAGGAAGCATGGATAGATGACCACCGCATGCCTTCCCCATTCCCCTACCCATGCGACACTCTGGAATTTTCCACAGGGATGAGTTTCATAGATTCTTCCGCCATCCTCCACGTGTGGCTACCCGATGACTCTGTACCCAAAGGGCATAAATGGGAAATATCACTCAAAAGCGGAATTTGGCTTTTCCCTAAAGACGAAATTGCACGAAAAAAATTCGTAGTGATAGACGGATTTATAACACAAAACTTCGGCTTGGCAGGAATAAGCGTCGCGCTGGATCATGTTAAAATATTAAATAATACCTCTCGTTGGAACGGGCGAGGCGGAGTTGAAATTGTTTTCTGTAATCATGTACTTGTTGAAGACAACGAAGCCTATGAAAATTGCAAAGGCATAGGCTTTTCCCAAGGGTTCACGGCTTACGGAGTTTTCGGCAAGGAAATTTATTTTAAGAACAATATTTCGCATGACAATTACGACGGAGCAGACCCTCGGCATTGCGGAACGGATGGCTCCGGCTTCATTCTTGATACATGCCCGCCACAAGGAGGCGCCGTATTCGTTAACAACGTAGCTTATCGCAACATGGGAAGTGGCTTCGGAGTTTTTCAAGCATCCAATGGATATTTTATCAATAACACTTCCTTCAATAACGGATTAAAAAATTCCTTTGTGCACGAATGCCACGTAGGAAGTACTCCGGAACATCCGAGCGATACCCTTGTTTTTAGAAACAATATTTTCCTGGGGCGTAATCCATCAACGCCCGTTTTGAAAATTCAATACACTTATAATCAGCCTCCGCAGGAAGTTTTGTTCGACCATAATCTCTATTTTGCTCCCGAAGCCGACACGAACTCCCTCCTTTTCGAATTGGAAATATGGGGTGGCGGAGAACAAAGGTCATTTCATCTTTCTCTGCCCGAATTCCAGAACGTTCGTTTTCCTACAGATACAGGCGATATTGTATTAAACTGGGGATATCAATCGCTCGTTGCCCAGCCCCAACTCAAGAATCCAAGGACCGGAGGCTTTTCCCTAAAGCCCACAAGCCCTGCTATCGACAAAGGCTCCGAACTTTTAGCTCCAGCGCAGGACTATTTCGGCACACAACGCCCGCAAGGAAACGGATATGACATCGGCGCATGCGAATACACTCCCGAATCTAAAGTGGAAAACAATCAAATACCCAATTCCTTCTCGTTTGAACTTTTCCCGAACCCCACAAAAGGGAATACCAGCTTTATAGTTTATTCCCCTCATGCCGGTATTGTAAAGATTCACATATACAACATATTGGGACAACAAATACGTACAATAACGGAAAACATACACGCCTCACAAACAAAAACCATTCTTTGGAATGCGCGGAATTCACTCGGCAAATCCGTTGCCGCCGGGCTCTACTTCGCCATTGCAGAGATGAACTCTTACACAAAAATCAGAAAAATATTGATAATTAAATAAAAGACGAGGAGGAGAAAATGCGCACGATACTGGTAATATTTTTGCTTATGAATACTACACTTTTTGCAAGCGGCATTCCCCGAGGCATACGTATTCATTTCAATTTAACCGAAGCCCAAAACCGTTTTATTGACGAGCATTTCGACTTTGTAATGACACCTTCTTTGAGTGCAGAGATGCGCTCCACCTTCAAAAAAGCAAGGCTGTTGCTATACCGCTCAATCCAAGGCACATGGGAACATTTCACACAATTCGATTGGGCACATATCGATTCCTGCGAAAACATGTTCTGCCATTCCGATAGCTCCCTTCAGGATTCATCAACACGCATCATAACGGAATGGGATTCTCAATTGATGGAAGGAAGAGATTTAGTAGAAAAAACAGCGCCAGACGCTTTAAATCATTGGGTTAATTATTACGCCGTTACCGCCTCCACACAAGTATATCTTTATAATTATGACGGATTGTTCATAGATTCGGCAAGTCATCTGTTGAAAAAAAGCTGGTTACACGATGAACTGCCATGGAATTACACAGCCGAAAGTTGGCGGGAAGGACGATACAAAGGCTTGGCTTTTATAAAATCCTATTTACCGGATAAATTAGTCATATTCAACGGGCTACATTCCGATTTCGGATCCGATTCCAGCATAACACTTACCGACGGCGGGATGTGGGAAGACTTCGCTTTTGTACCGGATTCGGCGGGTACCTATAAAGGAGTGGCGTCCTGGTACAGCGCTATCGAGTGTATGGAAAAAAACAAAGAGAAAGGCTCGCTGGTTCTGACCGTTAAAAAATGGGGTTTATCGGAAGATTTCCAAACAAGAATGTTTTCCACGGCAAGTTATTTGCTTATCTCCCAACCAAACATATTTCTAACACTCTCGGACTACGCTTATCACACTTTTCCACAATACTACCCCGAATTTGAAATTGATTTGGGAAATCCTTTGCAAAGCATAACTATGAACGTAGATACATTGTTTTTCAGAAAATTCGAACATGGATTGGTTATTGTTAATCCAACGACCACATCAACAAAAACGTTTGAGCTCGAAAAAGAATATTATTTAATTACTGCCGAAGGCGGAGGATTTATAAATACGGAAGGGAAATGCGAGGGAAAATTGAATTATGAAAAGATAAGCGGACAAATAAGCTTACCTCCAATATCGGGTATGGTCTTAAGCGATACCCCCTCAAAAGTCAAAAAGGATACTTCTACGCCAAGTTCATTTATCTTAGAGCAAAATTACCCGAATCCGTTTAATCCGACAACGACGATTTCATATTCGATTCCGAGTTCCGTTAATAACG
>CAZSYM010000066.1:0-4062 GCA_964611145.1 uncultured Melioribacteraceae bacterium | reverse complement strand
CAATTGTTTACGACGAAGCAGAAAATCGTCTCCATACGGCAAAGGCGATAATGGCTCTTACGATGTAAGGACTTTTATTATATTACCACAAGGCGGCGCCACGGAGCGCCGTTTTTTATATGCGAAGCACATCACATCGAATTCTGTATTTCGTTTTTTTTCTTTAATATCGTAAAATGATTTTGGAAAATTTTTTAAAAGTCGGACGATTATTTATTTTTACACTTCTTGTATTAATCCTCGCTTCCTGCGCCGGTCCTTTTCGAAAGGAAGTTGCTCCTGGCAAGAAGAATTACAAAGAGAAAGCGGAAGAAATTTTAGGTAAAAATATCTCTTTCGATTTCAACGCCGATTCCTCTTTGGTTCTTTGTGTCGCCGAAAGAAAGCCGAATCGTTTCATGAAATACGGCAAATTTCTGGTGTTCGACACCGACAAGGATTCTCTAATATATTCGGATTCGGTTTCTGGCGCCGCTTTTGAATGGATTAAGCATAACAAATTAAGAATTACCTTCTTCCCCGAAATTGTTCGCGAAGGTGGAAATCGAGCGCAGTCTTACATTGTTAATGTCTTTACCGGAGAGAAAATAAAAAACAAAAAGGAGAAATAAATGCAAAAGCTTTTCAAATTGACTTTTGTCTCTGCTGTTGTGTTTACGTCATTTGTCTTAAGCACGATGACAGGCAAGTTTGATTTAAGTCGGAAGTATTCTTCCCCGAAGGAATTAAAAATGGCGCTTGAAAAATTGCACGAAGCCGGAGAGCGACTCGAATTCCTGGAAGGCAAGAAAGAGGAAATCGGCGAAGCGGAAGGACAAGACCACCCCGATTTGTTCGCACAATACGAGCACGATATTCGCACACCCGAGGGGAAAGCTCACCCTGAATATCCGGTTAACTATCAAATAAAAGAACTCATGAAAGCAAAAGGTGTTCGTAGTACACTCACGCTGAAAAAAGCTTTCATAAAAGTAGGTAATCGGCACTGGATAGAGCGAGGACCCGGGAATGTTTCGGGAAGAACGCGCGGGATAGTCGTTGACCCGGACGACCCCACCGCAAGCACGTGGTATGTCGGCTCCGTAGGCGGTGGCGTGTGGAAAACAACCGATGCGGGCAATAGCTGGATAAATCTTACTCCCGAACTCCCGAATCTTGCTACAAGCACAATTGCCATGGCGGCTTCGAATCACGACGTAATGTATGTCGGCACGGGCGAGGGATATTACAACGTGGATGAAATAGACGGCACCGGAATTTGGAAAACTACGGACAGAGGGAAGACATGGCGCCAATTGCCCGCTACACTCGACAGAAATAAGTTTAGAAACATCATGAGAATCGTCGTGGACCCCAACGACGAGAATCTCGTCCTGGTGGCTTCCGGAATAAGTTTTAACGGCGGAACTGATGCCTCGCAAATCCTTCGTTCTACCGACGGAGGCGAAACTTGGGCTACCGTTTTGAATGCCGGTTCGAATACGATTACTCAAATAGTCCCCGCCCCTTCGAATTTTAATGTTCTTTACGCCACAATTACCGCCGTGGGAGTTTATAAATCCTTTAACGGCGGAAAAACTTGGTATAAAAAGTCGAACGGGCTAACCCACGTAGGAAGAATGGAATTAGCAGTCTCTCCCGTTGACCCGCAAAGAGTGTACATCTCCGCAGAGGGCGGAATAAAAGGCGCTACGTTTTATTATTCCAAAGACGGCGGTGAAAATTGGACGGGAATAAATCCCAAATATAATTGGTTAGGCGGACAAGGCTGGTACGACAACACAATAGCCGCCGACCCTTACGATATCAACGTTTGTTACGTAGGAGGCATAAACTTGTGGAGAATAACCCTGACCGGTGATAATTCAATTCAGCAAGAGGTTATTACCGACGGCTACGGGCAGTACGGCGGATGGGACAAAGGCGTTCATGTCGATCATCATAATATTGTGCTTGTAAAAACAGATACCTCCGCGCATATGTTCCGACTTGTCAATGCAAACGACGGCGGGGTTTCTTACTCCGACGACAAAGGAAAAAGTTTCGTTCAGCCGCATAACGGATATAATACCACACAATTTTACGGAGTAGATAAAAGAAACGGTGCCGACGAATACATTGGAGGCATGCAGGATAACAGCTGTTGGCGTTCCCCTTCCGGCATTTCGGCGGATTCCCTCTCGCACTGGTCTTTTCAATGGGGCGGGGACGGCTTTCAAGTCGCATGGCATTACAAGGACCCGAATAAAATCTTAGCATCCTCTCAATTTAATTCAATCGGAAGATCGTTGGACGGCGGGAAAACTTATCAATATATTAGCGGCACTGTTAGAGACGTTGGGAGCGATAGAGCGCCTTTTTTCACTAAGATTGCAAAATCCAACCAGGACCCCGACTTGATTTTCATCGTCGGTTCCTCCGGCGTCTGGCGCTCGTCGGATTTCGGCTCCACCTGGCGTCTGATAAAATTGACAGGCGGAGATTACGGCGGTACGAGTAGTTTCGGACAATTGGAAATTTCCCTTGCCGACCCGCAAATTATCTGGGTGGGAAATAATTTGCGTAAAGGTGGCGGTATGTTCGTATCCCGAAATGGGGGTTTCAACTTCGAAAAGACAAACGGCTATGAATTACGAAACTTGCAACGTATTACCGGCTTTACCACCGACCCCATAGATTCCAAGACCGCTCTCGTTACTTTTTCCTATGCCAAACTCCCAAAAATTTTGAAAACGACGGACTTGGGTAAAACATGGACGGATATTTCCGGTTTTGGAGAAAACGACTCCAGCTCCGCAGGTTTCCCGGACGTCGCCGTTTACGATGCCTTGATTATGCCTTACGACCGTAACGTAATTTGGGCGGGAACGGAAATAGGAATTTTCGAAACCACCGACGGCGGAGCCAAGTGGCATTTCCTCGATAGCAACCTGCCCGCCGTGGCGGTTTATCAAATGAAGATAGTCAATGACCAAGTTGTGATCGCCACTCATGGGCGCGGAGTGTGGTCGCTTACGATGCCCGAACTTGCCGGTTACGAACCCAAGCCCGTAAAACTGGCTCCCGTCCTTTCCGAAGTTAATTACTCATTGACGGGAGTAACATACAGAATTTCGCTCAGAGATGTTTATGATTCCACTCATGTTTTAGCCGACAGCATTGTGCTGGGCACGATATTTAATTCCTCGCCCACCGACACCGTTGTTACCGTCCCCTTCAAACCCGATGAATCCGGAAAGGTTAATTTCTCCGTCGTTTCCTTTGACGGCGAAAGAGAAATACGAACGGAATCTTTCCCGATTACCGTTTATGTGATTAAAGACCCGATTACCTCTTATGCTTCGGACTTCTCCGAAGACGACGGGCTTTTCATTGGCGACGGATTCTCAATTAAACGCGAATTCGGCTTTAGAGGGGATATAGCAATACATTCCAAGCATCCTTATGAAAATAACAAAACCATTACCTACACACTCATTCGCCCGATAATAATTGCCGATTCGAATGCTTTCCTAAATTACAAAGACATTGCAATTGTGGAGCCGGGCGAAGCAGGCTCCGAATTCGGCGACCCCACGTTTTACGATTACGTGATAGTGGAAGGAAGCAAGGACGGCGTGAATTGGAAACCTTTTGCCGATGGTTACGATGCTCGTTATGACTCGGCTTGGTTGGATGTCTATAACAATGGCGGGCGAGTTTTTGACCTTTACGTCGAACATAAATTGAATATGCTGGATACGTTCAATGCCGGTGATACGGTGCTGATACGCTTTCGCCTTTTTGCTGATGCCGAGGAAAACGGTTGGGGCTGGGCTATCGATAATCTCGAAATTCAAAAACATTTGACGGCAGTTGAAGAAAAGAATTTAGCTCCCTCCAAATTTGCACTCTTGCAAAACTACCCGAACCCGTTTAATCCGAGCACGACAATTTCGTATTCAATACCGACTTTCAACGGAAAACAATCTCTGAACGTAACACTTAATGTTTACAACACTCTCGGTCAAAAAGTAGCAACGCTTGTAAACAAAGCTCAAGCACAGGGGAATTACTCGGTGC
>CAZSYM010000065.1:0-4350 GCA_964611145.1 uncultured Melioribacteraceae bacterium | reverse complement strand
TTTTTATCGAAACACCCGAAGATTTAGAATATCTAAAAGGTTGGATTTTCGATCATAACGGCGATACACTCGATTTTCATGAAGGCGGAGTTGCCGGGACAGGTTTGGCGATAAGCGGTGCGGATATTGTAAGAATTCCGCAAGGAATGTATGCCGAAAATCAATATATTATGAGAGACTGGGGTCCCAATTTTGATCACGCGATGACTTTTGTAGGTTGGGATGACAGCGTTGCGTTCGATTTTAACGACGACGGACAAATTACGAACAACATCGACATAACCGGAGACGGCGTTGTCGATATGGCAGATTGGGAACGCGGAGCTATGGTTACCTTAAATTCGTGGGGGGACGGTTGGGAAAATAACGGAATGGTTTATATTCCGTACCGCGTTTTAAAAATACATAGACAATCTGCGGAATTTTACCACATTAAAAAAAATTACGAACCGAAACTGATTTTTAAAATTGAAATGAAATTTTCCAAACGGAACGCTCTTAAATTAATAATTGGAATAGCTCGCGATACTTCAGCTTTGAGGCCCGAACGAATTGCGTACGCCCACCATTTTATCAACCAAGGACGGGGTGCGTTGCCGATGCTCGGAAGGTGGGCGGATGGACAAATTCACGACGAGCCGATGAAATTTGAACTCGATTTAACAGACTTGACCTACGGTTTTGATTTATCGCGTCCTTTTAAGGTTTTTCTTCAAATAATAACCTTGCGCACGGGCGGAGAAGGAGAAATTATGCATCTGGGTGGAGTTGAATATTACACAAACCCGAACGGAAACGAAATTCAAGCTGAAATCTCGAACCCATTTTTAGATGACGGAAAGGTGTATTATTTCCCGATTAAAATCCCCGCGATAGCAGGTTTTATTTCGCCGGAAAATGTATTTATTAATCAGCACAAACTTTCCGTTTATTATGTGGATAGCCAGGAAACAACTCGCGAAAACGGACGCGCCACAAACGTTTTAGACGGATACCCGAATACAATTTGGCATACTAAATACGAAGACCCGCTACCGCACGAAATCCAGTTCAAACTTGATAGTTCGTATGTTGTTTCAGGCTTTGAATATCTGCCGAGAGAAAACGGGGGTAAAGATGCGCACGGGAGAATAAAAGATTTTGAAATTTACGTAAGTGAAGACCCGAACAACTGGGGAACACCGATTTATTCGGGTGCATTTTGTAATACTCCGCGAGTTCGCCGCATTTTTTTCGATACTGCGAAACGAGGAAAATATGTTAGGTTCGTTGCCCTTTCCGAAGTTAACGGCAACAATTGGACAACAATGTCGGAGTTCAATCTTTTTACTCCAAATCGCCCGAATAATGTCGAAAATAACGAAACTACGTTGGACAAATTTATTCTTTCACAAAATTATCCGAATCCGTTTAATCCCACAACTACGATTATGTATTCTCTACCCGCGAAAAACGGAGTAGAGACACAGCATGCTGTGTCTCTACAAGTGTTTAATTCATTAGGACAAAAAATCGCGACACTCGTAAACAAAGAACAAATACCCGGCAATTATTCCGTACAATTTGATGCAAACAAATTGCCTAGCGGAATATATTTTTATACTTTGCGTGCAGGCAATTTTATTCGAACGCGAAAAATGATTTTATTAAAATAATAAAGGGAAACGGTAATGAAAATTGGCATATTCTTAATTTTTTTAGGAGTGATAATAATGAGTTCGATAAATTTCGCTCAAAATGATAATAATAATCAATTGGCATTAACACCGCCAATGGGATGGAACTCATGGAATTTATATCAGTGCGATATTAACGAAGATTTGATAAAGAAAACCGCCGATGCAATGGTTGAAAAAGGAATGCTCCGGGCTGGATACGAATATTTGATAATCGATGATTGCTGGCAAATTGCAAGGGACGAAAACGGGAACATTTTACCCGATCCCGAAAAATTTCCTTCCGGAATAAAAGCCCTCGCAGATTACGTTCATTCTAAAGGCTTAAAGTTCGGAATTTATTCCGATGCGGGAACAAAAACTTGTCAGGGCAGACCCGGCAGTCGCGGTTACGAATTTCAAGATGCGAGAACTTACGCCGAATGGGGTGTCGATTATTTAAAATATGATTGGTGCCATCACGGTACACAAAATGCGCAAGCGTCTTACAAATTAATGGCAAACGCTTTGAAAGCGTCAGACCATCCTATTGTGTTCAGTATCTGCGAATGGGGAACAAACAAACCTTGGCTTTGGGGAAAGCAAATCGGCGGAAACTTGTGGCGGACTACGGAAGATATTTTGAATTGTTGGGATTGCCGCACAGATTGGGGCGGAATGGGGTTTGTTCATATACTTGACTTGCAGGTTGGTTTGGAATGTTACGCCGGACCGGGACATTGGAACGATCCCGATATGCTCGAAGTTGGAAATAGCGGGTTGACCGTTTCAGAAAGCCGCGCACATTTCAGTTTATGGACAATTCTTGCCGCACCGCTTATCGCCGGTAACGATATTATTAAAATGAACAATGAAATCCGCGATATTTTAACAAACAAGGAAGTAATCGCTATTGACCAAGACCCGCTCGGAAAACAAGGGACACGTGTTAAAAAGCTGGGTGATTTGGAAGTTTGGTCACGACAACTTCACGACGGAAGTCGCGCCGTTGTTCTTTTTAATCGCGGTAAAGATACAGCGGAAATTTCTTTTTCGTGGACGGATATCGGTTATCCGAACAATCTAAACGCAAAAGTCAGAGATTTGTGGAAACACAAAGATATCGGTAACTTTACAGGTAGTTTTTCGGCAAATGTTAAGAGCCACGATGTAATAATGATTAAGGTTATTCCGGAATAGAATTTTATGGATTGAATATGTTAAATACTACAGAAAAAAGTTTAATCGAAAAGTTGAAAATATTGTACTCACAGAATAAAATTACCGAGAATGTTTATCGCTACGAAAATCTTCGAAACAGATTTCTTTCTCTTTTCGGAAGAAACGAAATCATATTTTTCAGCGCACCCGGGCGTACGGAACTCGGCGGTAACCACACCGACCACAACAATGGCGTTGTTCTTGCCGCTGGCGTTAACCTCGATACTTTGGCGGCAGTTTCCCTAAACGACAGCAACAAAGTCGTCGTTTATTCCGACCAATGCGGAGACGAGCCGTTTACTGTAGATTTAAACGATCTGGAGATGAAGAAAAAAGAGCAGGGAACTCTCGCCTCGTTCGTTCGCGGAATCGCAAAATATTTAAGCAACAATCGTTGGGATATTGGCGGATTAAACGCAGTAATAACGAGTAATATTCCCTTTGGTGCGGGATTAAGTTCCTCGGCTTCCGTTGAGGTTTTAATAGGTGAAATTTTTAATGTTTTATTTAACGAAGGAAAAATTTCAAAAACAGAAATTGCACGTGCCGGACAATTTGCCGAAAACGATTATTTCGGAAAACCGTGCGGATTAATGGACCAACTTGCGTGTGCTTACGGCGGAATTGTTAAGATCGATTTTGAAAAAGGAGCGGAAATTGAAAAAATCGATTTCGTTTTCGACAATACCAATTACGCTTTGCTTGTCGTAAATACCGGAGAAAATCATGCAGATTTAACCGACGATTATGCTGCCATTCCGAGAGAAATGAAAGAAATCGCGGGGTTTTTCGGGAAAAAATATCTGAGAGAAGTAAACGAAAATGATTTTTGGAAATCGATAGCCGAATTACGAAAAAAAGTATCGGAACGCTCTATTTTGCGCAGCATACATTTTTTCGAAGAAAATCGCCGTGTTGTAAAACAAGCTGAAGCATTGAAGAACGGCGAATTTTTGAATTTCCTTCACTTGGTTTCCGAATCGGGAAATTCATCAATAAAAAAATTACAAAACCTATTTCCGCCAGCAATGCCAGGTGAGCAATCGCTTTTGCTTGCTATTGTTTTGAGTGAACAATTTTTAGGGGACAAAAATGGAGTAGTGAGAGTTCACGGAGGCGGTTTTGCGGGAACAATCCAAGTATTTTTACCCCGTGAGCTTGTTGAACGTTATAAAATTTTTATCGGAAAAATATTCGGGGAGAATGCGATAACCGAATTGAAGATAAGAAACACCGGAGTTTTGCAAGTATAATTTATTTTATATCAAAGCCGTTCAAGATGAAAATGCAAAACACGTATTGTGTAACAAGTAGCTCGTAACAAATTGAGAATTAAAAAGAATTTTTCCCTTATGAGTATTGCCAAATACCGCCGAAATTTGCGAGGGGTGAAATCCGGCAACCGGCGAACAATCTCATGAAAGAGAGTGTAGTGTGATAGATTCCTTCACTTCGTTCGGAATGACAGTAGTTT
>CAZSYM010000064.1:0-4773 GCA_964611145.1 uncultured Melioribacteraceae bacterium | reverse complement strand
TCTTATTGACGGCGTACCCGCGCGCAATCCTGTAACAGGTATCAACGCCATTGATATCGACATTAATCAAATCGAGCAAGTTGAAATCATTACAGGCGGTTTCGATGCGGAATACGGAAATGCAAACAGCGGCGTAATAAATATCATCACTAAATCGGGACGTAACCGTTATACCGCGGATATGGTTTATCGTTCCGACGTTATGATGCCGAACCGATTATCTACAAATTATTCATACGGATATTTTGGCTTGAGCGGTCCGTTCGAGCCTTTCAGCTGGATGGGAATGCCCGGCACTTCAGGTTTTACTATTTCGGCAAAAACGGATATGGATGATTCGTATTACAAAATCGGCGGAGGCTACGGAACAACGCGTTTTCTTTTCTGGGATTTGCCGAACAGACAATTCACAAATTATTCGTTGAGTGCACAATTAAATTATGAACCTATTTCCTCTTTCAGAATTAAAATTCAAGGACAATTCGACAGAGGGGAGAAAAAATATTTCAATTACGCTTGGAAATATCTTCCCGAAAATTTACCTATTGATTTTTATCGAACCGACAGAATAACGGTGTTGATAAATCATACGCTATCCAAAAACGCTTTTTATAATTTAAATTTCGGATTTACGCAAGGCAAAGATAAAAACTCATTACTCGGTTTAAGTTCGCCTCTTGAAAGATTTACTTACAGTGTGCAATACTACGACCATGACGGCAACCCGATTGATTACGAAACGGCGCTGTATTTACTCGAACACAATCCCTCAGCAATCGACTTCTCGCGAACTCAGGTAAATTATCAGCGTCCGCCGATTGCCAAAGACAGCGATTATGACGGCTTTATCGATAAAGGAGAATTTTCCGATTATCATAAAAATCAATATTGTACTTACTCTGCCGATTTCGATTTGACTTATTTTCTCGGCGCTCATAAAATGAAAGGCGGATTTTCATTCACATTGAACGACATTAATCATTTCGACATTTGGGATTACGGACAATATTATCCGCATCGCGATACAATTCCGGGAGAATGGCCGGAATACGGCGGTAGCAGATGGTATTTTAATGATAAAATCTGGAATGGAAGTTTTTACCTGCAGGATAGAATAAATTACGCCGGAATGTTTTTGAACGTTGGAACAAGAGCAGATTATTACGGACACGGAGATTTGATTAACGATCCGTATTTTATTCGTCAATTTAATCTTGCAAGCGGCGAAAACATAAAGAAATTCGATAAAGTAAAAATCGTGTGGAGCCCGCGTCTCGGACTATCTATTCCCGCAAATAAGAGTACAAAATTATTTTTCAATTACGGTTATTTTATTCAACAGCCCGGTTTCACGGAACTTTATCGCGATCCGTTTTTGACTTCCGTTGTCGGTAATCCTAATCTTAACCCGAGAAAATCAATCAATTACGAAGTGGGAATGGAAACGGAATTTATCAAAAATTACATACTCAACATAAAACTTTACGGACGAGATTACGCCGGCGATATCGGTTATCGAGAAACCGACACTAACCCCGTGCGATTGATTTACGACAATATCGGTTTCGGTTCGGCTCGCGGATTCGAAATTGAGTTCAGAAAAGTTTACAGCAATTTCTTTTCGTTTACGACTAACTATACTTATTTGATGGCTCGCGGTTTTGATTTGACAGCGCTTCACGATTACGAAACAGGCAGCACCGTCCCGCCGTCTGTAAGAGAGCAACGCGTAGCGTGGGACGTTAATCACAATTTCAAGTTGATGTTCAATTTTGAAATTCTCGAACACGACAAATTAAATATCTGGAGATTGGCATTAAGTGATTTCGGCTTTTACTTTTTGATGACAGCGAACTTGGGACGCCCCTACACACCTATAATTCCCGGCTCGATTTACATTGAGCCTAATTCTTCAAATGCCCCCGGCGAATTTTATCTCGACGCCACATTGTATAAAGGGTTTCGTTTGGGACATACGCGGTTTGTTTTTTACTCGGAGATTAAAAATTTGTTCAATTACCGCAACGTAAATCTTGGGTCGGCTTTCAATCGCAGAACGGGACGCATTGTCAATCTCGGAGATCTGGCGGGAGGTTCTAACCGTTATTACACGTTTCATGAAGTTGAGATAATGCGCAATAACATGGCGTTTTCACCAGGAAGATTAATTAGGTTCGGCATTAAACTTTATTTGAGATAAAAAGGAAATCGAAATAGATATTATGAAAAAAATATTTCTACGAATTGCCATAGTATTAATTGTTCTGCTTAGCACGCTGAATATTTTCGCGCAAGAACTTCGTTTTCCTCCTTCGAATTTGCAATATAAAAAGCATAACGTAAATTTGAACAGAATGACGGTAACAAATTACGGTTCTTGCATGCCGCTTTATAACGACCGTCCATGGGGCTTACTTTTGAATTATCCTCCCGGCACACCGCAAGATCTGACTCAGGAAGAAGGTTTTTGGCTCGGGGCAATTGTCAACGGCGATACGCTCGTCAGTACCGGTTGCAATTACGACGGTGCTTCGGGATTGTCTTATCTTTACGAATTTTTCCCGCGGTTCAATAATAAAGATACGATTTACTCAAAGTCCATTTATGAAGAAATTTCCGATAACGCGCGAGAAAATGTTTTTTTTGAGGATGATGGAACACTTAGCCCGTTCTATAAGCCGAAATCGGAACAAGATTATATCAGCGAATATTGGGACGATAAAATTATTTATGGAATTAATCAAGCACCTAATATCTTGGAGTATCACATTCCCTTACATGCGCACGTAATTCAACGCACTTTCGCTTGGAGTTTTTTCCTTTACGACAAAGTGATTTTTTACGAATATCTAATCATTAACGAGAGCAACGATATTTGGCACAACGTATGGTTCGCTTATTACAACGATGCCCATATGGGACGAAGCCAAAATTATAATCGAATGGTGGACGATTACGTTCAGTTCGACGATACACGCAAAACCCTGATTTTCGCAGATATGGCGGGCGGGCCGGACGGCTCTACTATTAACGATGCTTTGACAGGTTGCCGTTTCGTAAAAACGCCAAAGGATTTGAACGATGCCACTTTGAAATACACGTTTGCCCATTGGGTGAATAACGATGACCCTGTCGGCGATAACAACGCATATAAATTGATGTCGTCAGGCGAAAGATTGCCCGATATGAGCCCGGATTTGCAGGCGGGACAAAGCGTCAGAGGATTACTTGCGATAGGACCGTTCGAAAGCGTTAATCCGGGCGATACTATTCATTTTATATACTCTTTTTCAGTCGGCGACGGTAAACAAGATTTGCTGAAAAACGTTGACGCTGCCAAAAATCTTGCTGAGGCTGGCTTTTACGTCCCGGTTTCACCTTCGCCGCCAAAGTTTACATTAACCCCGAAAAACGGCGCCGTAATTATTAATTGGAAATGGAAAGATGAATACAGCGGAATTAATCCCGAAGAATTTGAGGATCATTCGAGGAGAGACGGGATTTTGAAAGATTTCGATGGATATAAAATTTATAGAAGTTCGAAAAGTCCCGACGGACCGTGGCAATTAATAGCGCAATACGATTCGCTTAACGGATTCGGTTACGACACGGGTTTGAAGTACGAATACAAAGATGAAGGACTTGTTAACGGAATTAAATATTGGTATGCCGTTACAAGTTTCGATATTCCCGAAGTGGTTAGCAACGAATTGACAATTCCTTCTTTGGAAAGTCCCAAAACTCTTTCCACTCAACCGGTAATTCCCGCAATATCACCGGATGAAACGAACGAAGAAGGTGTTTTTGTTGTTCCCAATCCTTATCGAGGCGATATAGATTATACGCACGACCCGGCGTGGGAATATCCGACACAACCGGGACGCGACGTTTGGATGGAAGTTGACAGACGAATTGCGTTTATGAATTTACCGCCTGAGTGTACTATTTACATTTATACACTTGCCGGATATCTTGTTAAACAAATTGATTTTAAACAAGGTAACGGTTCACCGATTACATATTGGAATTTGTTAAACAAAAACAACCATACGGTGGCAAGCGGCCTTTATTATTTCGTTGTAAAAGAATCGAACGGAAAAACACAAGTGGGAAAATTTGTTATTGTTAAATAAAAAGATGAAACGAATAAATTACATATTATTACTATTAATTCTATTAGGCGTCTGCGATTTTGTTTTTGCTCAAACGTTTACTAAGCCGGGCGTAACATCCGTGCAATTTCTCAAACTCGGAGTTTCGCCGCGCAGCGAATCAATGGGACAGGCGGTAGCTTCGTCGGTTAGTGATGTAAGCGCCACATACTACAATCCCTCCGGTCTGATGAACATTGTTGGGGATAACGATTTTATGGCATCATATACGGTGATGCCGGCAGGAGTGGGACTTTCATTCCTCGGTTATGCACGACGCCTCGGGGTGGACGATGTGATTGCCGTGTCCGTAATTTCACTCCGCACAGACGACATAAAAATTCGCACGGTTTTGCAGCCTTTGGGAACGGGACAATATTTTCACGTTGCCGATTACGCTTTCGGAATTCACTATGCGCACAATTTCACTTACGAATTAAAAATAGGTTTTACATTTCGCTATCTCTATTTGAATATGGTAAGCGGATTATTCAGCAAAGGCGGTTGGACTGCGGATATGGGAATTCAATACGATACAGGCTTGAAAGGGATTTTGGAAGGATTGAAAATCGGCATGATGGTGGCGAATTTCGGACCCGAAATTAAGTTCATTAATGAAAGT
>CAZSYM010000063.1:0-4773 GCA_964611145.1 uncultured Melioribacteraceae bacterium | reverse complement strand
CTGGGTCGGGGCGGCAGGATTTGAACCTGCGACCTCCTGCTCCCAAAGCAGGCGCGCTAACCGGACTACGCTACGCCCCGTATGAACAGCATGTCAAAAAACTCATTTGCAAAGTAATTTCAAATAAGGCTTACTAAATTATGGCAATTAACTTTTAATGTCAATTTGTAAAAAAATATTTTTAAAATTATATTCTTCCACCATGCCTAAACGAGAGAAACAGAAGTTTTACTGCGCTCATGTATAGCGTGCTTTAGCCTATTTTAATCATCTCGATTGTAAACTTGCTGTGCCTCATTGAATGAATTTTATTCGGGACAGGGATAACCACTTCTTTCTTAACATATTTTTCAAATTCATCCCGGAAGCGTTGAATAAAGAACTTAACTGGCCAAGCCGCCGCGTCCCCGAGTGCACAAACCGTACGTCCTTCTATATTACTTGCAACGTCAACGAGCAAATCCAAATCCCGCGAAGTACCTTCGCCCCGTTTTATTCTCTGCAAAATTTTCTCCATCCAACCGGTACCTTCGCGGCACGGCGTACATTGTCCGCAACTTTCATGATGATAAAAATGAGCTATGCGGAGCAGGACGTCGAGAAGATTCGTATCCTCGTCCATTACCATTATACCGCCGGTGCCAATCATCGAGCCCGCTTCCCGCAACGAATCCGCATCCATTTTAACACCTTCGATGCTATCGCCTCTCAAGGGAGGCATGGAAGAACCGCCGGGAATCACGCATTTGATTTTTTTATTCCCGGGCACTCCACCGGCATATTTATAAATAATATCGGTTAGAAGCGTACCGGTAGGCAACTCGTAAACACCCGGTTTATTGACGTGTCCGCTCACTCCGAAGAGTAAAGTTCCGGGATGCTTGGGAGCGCCGATTGAAGCGAACCATTCCGCGCCGTTGGCTATAATTTTCGGCACGTTCGTTATGGTCTCCACATTGTTAATAGTCGTGGGATTTCCCCACAATCCGTTTTGCGCGGGGAAAGGAGGCTTAACACGAGGATAACCCCGTTTTCCTTCTATGGAATTCATCAGAGCGGATTCTTCGCCACAAATATAAGCTCCGGCACCTCTATGAATATAAATATTACACGAGAAATCGGTATCGAAAGTCTCCTTCATTTTCTCGCCAAGGAAACCCCGCTCGTAATCCGTATCGATAGCCTTTTGCAAAAGTTGAATCCATTTGTAATATTCGCCGCGAATGTATATATAAACCGTTTCGGCTTGAATTGCATAAGCGGCGATAATCGCTCCTTCAATCAATTGATGAGGATTGTATTCAAAAATTTGCCTATCTTTGAACGACCCGGGTTCGCTTTCGTCTCCGTTAACCGCCAAGTAATGCGGTTTGGTTTTGTTCCGAGGCATGAAGCTCCATTTCAAACCGGTGAAGAACCCCGCTCCGCCTCGTCCGCGAAGTCCCGATTTTTTAACTTCCTCGATAACATCCTCGCGGGACATTTTAAACGCCTTTTTCGCCGCCTCGAATCCACCGTTGGCGAGATAGACATCTATCTCATGCAAATTCGGTATGTCGGGTAAAACTATTTTTTCCATCACTTTAACGAATCCAAAATTTCCAAAACCTTTTCTTTTGTCATGTTCTCGTAATATTCATTATTAATGGCAATCATAGGAGCGCCGCCGCAGGCACCCATGCATTCCACTTCCTCGATTGAGAACATGCCGTCGGAAGTAACTTCCATGTTTTCTATTCCCAATTTCTCCTTGACAGCCTCGAAAATTTCCTTACCGCCGCGAAGCATACAGGAAACATTCGTGCAAACCTGAATATGATATTTACCCATCGGTTTCTGATGGTACATTGTGTAGAACGTAACCACACCGAGCACATCGGTTTTGGGAACGTCCAACACTCGGGCAATTTCCTCCATCACTTCTTCGCTGATATAACCGTTTTGTTCTTGCCCTATATAACATGCGTCCATTACAGCCGCCAAGGAAGTGGGATATTTTTTCCTTGCTTCTTCTATTCTCTTAAGATTTTCTTCCGTAAAATGAAAAGACATTTTCATCAATCCTTAATTTTATTTATCCGCTTCGCCCATTACAGGGTCCAAGCTACCGATAATAGCCACCAAATCGGAAATCATTTGGTCTTTACAAACAATGGGTAACGCTTGAAGATTACAGAACGAGGGGGAACGAATTTTCAATTTCCACGGATGCCCCTCGCCGTTACTTACAAAATAAAATCCCAGTTCACCCTTCGGATTTTCCACCGAAAAATAAACATCGCCTTCGGGAGGATTTATACCTTTGTTGACGAGCATAAAATCGTGAATCAGTTCTTCCATTTTGGTATAAATTTCCGTCTTGCGCGGCATTGCAAATTTGGGCTCGTTAGCCAGCACCTCGCCTTCAGGCATTTTATCCAAAGCCTGTCGAATTATTTTTCCGCTCTCCCGCAATTCGTCCAAGCGTACGAAATAGCGAGCCAAAGCGTCCCCTTCGGTATAAACAGGCACTTTGAAATCCATCTCGTTGTAATACAGATACGGTTGTGCACGACGGACATCAAATTCAACTCCCGAGCCACGAAGATTGGGACCGGTAACTCCCAAAGCTATTGCGTCTTCTTTCGGCAGGACACCTATGCCGTCCAACCGGTCAATAAAGATTCTGTTCGTGTTCAAAAGTTTTTCGAAATCGTCCAGTGCGCCTTCGAATTTATCGAGGAAATCCAGAATCATTTTTTTGACCTCGTCGGTCATATCCGAAGCCACGCCGCCGATTCTTGTATAGCTTGTCGTAAACCGCGCTCCGCAAAGTATATCAAAAATATTTTGAATGTTCTCCCTTTCGCGGAAAGTCCACATAAAAGGAGTAATGGCGCCCACATCCAATACGAAAGTTCCCACAGCTACGAGATGTCCCATTATCCTTGCCAATTCCGCCACAACCATTCTTATATATTGTGCTCTGGGAGGCGCCTCGATACCCGCCAATTTTTCTACGGCAAGGACGTAAGCCACGTTGTTAGCAAGATTGGAAGTGTAATCCAAACGGTCGGTGTGGGGAATAAAATTATAATAAGTCATTTCCTCGGCGAGTTTTTCGTAACCACGATGCAGATAGCCGAGTTCCGGCACGGCAGCAACGATTGTTTCGCCGTCGAGACGCACCAATACACGCAATACACCGTGCGTTGCGGGGTGTTGCGGACCTATATTCAAAATCATTTCGTTTTCGAGTGCGTCCTCTACCGTAATATCAGGTCTTTGATTAATCAGCGCCTTTAAAAGCTTCTCGTCCCTTGTAATATCAATATCTTTGGTCATCTTGCTTACTCTTCTTCGGTAATGGTAAAGACCCCGGAATTCCCTGAGTGGGAAATTCTTTTCTCAACGGGAAATATTCAAAAGATTCGGGCATGTACATTCTACGTAAATCAGGGTGCCCTTTGAAATCTATTCCGTACATATCGTATGTTTCTCTTTCGTACCAATTTGCCGCGGGCCAAATTTCCGTAACGGAATCAACTTCCTCGCCTTCGAGGTTCGCCTTTATTCTCAAACGGAAATTGTTTTTCAAAGAATAAACGTGATATACAACGGTAAAACGATTTTTCCTTGTAGCCCAATCTATTGCCGTAACATCTTCCAATAAATCGAAAGCAAGGTCATCATTCGTCTTGAGAACCTCCGCTATTCGGAGTATCTCGGAAGAAGGCACGGTTATGGCGAAATCACCTCGGAATTCGGAAACTTCCAGAATCCAATCGGGATTTTCTTTCTTAAGTACGTCAACGATTTTCTCTTTTATTTCCATGTTATTCCTTGACAATTTCAATTTCTTCCATAGGAATATCGGTAAATTGTCTGCTACGTGTTTTCCCGATTTTTTCTTGTATAGCCATCAAAGCATTTATCAAATTTTCGGGTCTCGGCGGACAACCGGCGGCATAGACGTCAACCGGTAAAAACTGATCTATTCCTTGAACCACGCTATAGGTGCGATAAATTCCACCGGTGGAAGTGCAAGCTCCCATAGCAATTACCCATTTCGGGTCTGGCATTTGGTCATAAATTCTTCTGACCACCTGCGCCATTTTATAAGTAACCGTCCCGGCTACAATTAGCAAATCGCATTGGCGGGGAGTAAAGCGCATAACCTCCGCACCGAAGCGTGCCATATCATACTTAGGGTCAACGGCGGACATCATTTCTATTGCGCAACAGGAAATTCCCAAAGGCATGGGCCAAATGGAATTCTTACGCGCCCATTGCAGAACGGCATCCAAGCGAGTAGCCACGAAGCCATCCGATTTAAGATATGCCTCTAATCCCACTTCAGACCTCCTTTTTTGTAAATATAAAGAAAGCCGAGTTCCAAGACCACTAAGAAAATAAACATCGGCCAGAATGCGAAAGCGCCTTTTTCACCCAATATTTTTTTGAACTCCACCGCCCAAGGATAAACAAAAATCACTTCGATATCGAAGACGATGAAAATCATTGCAACTACGTAATATTTAATGGAAACTCTCTCCTTAGTGCTACCAATGGGGTTTTTACCGCTTTCATAGGGCATTTTTTTGACTTTCGTAGGTCTGTGGGGACCGAAAATTGAAGAGGATAAAATAATTGCGCCCGCAACTATGAGCGCAACAACCAGCACAAGAAAAATAGGAATGTAGTCGTTCAGCATATTATTCCACACTTGAAATCTATCTTTATTTATTTTGCGAAAATTATCTAAAAAAAGCTTGAAAGTCAATTTAAACAAGA
>CAZSYM010000062.1:0-5477 GCA_964611145.1 uncultured Melioribacteraceae bacterium | reverse complement strand
TCAATACTTATACCCGATTGAAAAATAGAAGAAGAAATCGCTCCAGCTGATATAATTCTTCTTGAGGGTATTGCGAAAGATAAAACTGCGTCCCAGTGAAAAATCCGCCGCGCCGATGGGGGTATCGAAAGAGAGTGTTAAGCCGATTCCGTGGCGGAAATCCTTAAATCTCATCGCTTCCCGTTTTTCCCAGATTGAACCGACATCGTAGCGTATTTTAAGATAGGTATCGAAGAATATTTTCAACGGCAATTTTGCCCTGTAGCCCAGCGAGCCGGTAAAAATTTGTCTGCCGCGGTATTCATCCTCCCGCATTCCGAAGAAAGAATCCTTACCCCCTATGGAAAATTGTTGACCGAGAGGTAAAGTTGCATCTCCAAAGCCGAATCGCAAAGCGGTTTCCACTACGCTGGCATCGGAAGGGGCGTAAAAACTTTTGTAATCGAAGAAAAATTTCGTATATCCCACATCGCCCCCGAATTTTTTCTGTGCGAATTCATAATAAGCGTTCACGAGGAAACCGTTTTTAGGGAAAGGATATTTATCGCGCGAATCGATAAAAAGCTTTATTTGAAGAGAAGAAATATTGATTTTATAACCTTTTATCGGAGTGTTAACTTTGTTTTTCACCAAATCCTTTTCAAATTTTCCTTGAAGAATCAAATTTCCGAATTTCCTCGTTTGCACTCCGAAACCTATAGAAACGCCCGTAAACACTTGCCGATATTCGCCCGTTTTGAAGCGATGTATGTTTCTTTCCCCGCTTTTTTTGTCATCCTTATAGAAATTGACATCGTTGAATTTATGATAGAGGGAAATCTTATACGTCAGATAAGTATCGAAAATTCTATTTGCCTTATGTTCCAAGGTCAAGGCTCGCCTCCGCGGTCCTCCGATAAAGACCATTCCGAGTTCCGTTCCCGTGCCGAAAAGGTTTTCGTTCCGTAGGTCGGCAAGCAATTGCACGTAATTTTCATTATCCGCCCGCACTCCGAAACGCAACACGCCCGGAATTTTTTCCTTCACGCGGAAAAGCAGAATGTTTTTCCCTTTCTCCTCCACAATTTCCGCTTCCAAAGCCTCGAACAAATTTGTGCTTCGCAGATTTTTCAAGGCTCTTTCCAATTTTTTAATATTAAACGGTTGCCCCGGTTTCATAGGAATTTCCCGCAGAATAACTTCGGGATGAGTTCTTTTATTACCGATTATCTTGATTGAATCTATTACCCCTTCCGAAACCGCAATCGTAAGCGTTCCGTTTCGGAAATCAACCCGATTAATACTTGCAAGCGTTTTCCCTTTTTCGCGATAATATCTGAGAATATTCAAAAGAGCTTGGGAAATTTTATCGGAAGCATAAGGCTTGCCTTCCAAAGGACGCAATAATGAATCCAGCGCGGCATAATCCCGGGCATCGGCACCCGTAAGGGAAACAAGCTTGATAACCGGGTTTTCCTCATACTCGATTTTTAATGTACGGAAATCCCGCAAGGAATCTCCAATCAAAAATAGAGATAAATGTTTGTACTCGTTGAAATCGCAAATTTCTTTCAACGCAAGGATTATCTCGAATCTTTTTACCCTTCTCTTGGGCAGGACGTCAAAGATTTTTTTCTCCAAAGCATTGGGATTTTTCGGCATACGGATAAGATATGCGAGGGAATCTTGCGGAAGAAAATTCCGCTCGAATTCCATTCGGATTTTCTTTTGAACATAAGGAATAGCCTTTTTGCCCGCTTCGTAGCCAATTTGAAACAACTCTTGCGGATTCGAAAAATCCATATTGCTCCTTGCACCCAGCTTGGGAATAATCACCAAGTCGGCGAGTTTTCTCTCCTGTTTTGTCAGAATGTGCATCGGGATACTTACTATTTGGTCGCCTATTTGCCACGGATATTTCAGCTCGTCCCTCTTACGCAAGGGGCTTTCCACGTCCACACCCACGGCCACATCGCATCCCATTTCCCGAAGAGTTTTAACGGGGAGATTTTCCACCAAGCCGCCGTCGACCGCCAATTGCGAATCCACCTCCACGGGTGGCAAGAGGAAAGAGACGCTGGAACTTGCACGCATGGCTTTGTTCAATTCCCCTTTACGGAAAACTATCTTTTCGCCCGTCAATAAGTCTGTCGCCACGGCGGAGTATTTCACAAGCAGGTTATCGAAATTCTTTTCCGTGCGCAAAGGAGCGTTAATAGCCAAAGTGTTGAGGAAGTTAGCAATCTTTTGCCCGGTGTTAATACTTGTGGGAACTTCCAGATTAAAATTTTTGATTCTAAAAGAAAGGACGGCTCTTTCCTCGGTGAGCTTTTGCTCCACGAAAAGGTCGGAGCGATTTACTTCCTTGCGTTTAACGAAATCGTTCCAATTCGTTCCGAACAACATTCTTTTTATTTGATTAACGGAATAACCGGAAGCATAAAGTCCGCCCACGATGCTACCCATGCTTGTACCGGCAATGCCGCAAATAGGAATTTTTGCTTCTTCCAAAGCGGCGAGCACGCCTATTTGCGAAAGTCCCCGCGCTCCGCCCCCGCTCAAGGCAAGTCCCACACGGGGGAAATCTTCCAATTCCTTCCCTTTAAGTCCGAAGAGTAAATCATAATTTCTAAATCGAGGGGTAATCTCCAGCGTATCCTGTGCAAAGAGAGGGAAAGCGGAGAGCATGAGCAGGACAAATATTTTTGTCATAGCCGAACGCATAGAATATTCCTTTTCGAGGAAAGGAAACATTATTTTCTCTTTTTCTTACGAGCTTTCCCGCTTTGTTTTTGCGCTTTCGCCTGTTCCTCGGCGGCTTGCATCATTCTTTGCATAAAGCCTCCCTTCTTGGGATTCTTAACCGGCACAAGCTCCCCACCGCTTTTCATGTGGTTGATGTAATACTGCTGTCCTATAGAAAGGACGTTGAACATCAAATAATACAAATTCAAACCCGCGGGGAAGCCCATAAACATAAAGGTAAACATAACGGGCATTACGTAAACCATCGCCTTTTGGCTGGGGTCCTTGACGCTCATCTTTTGCTGGAAGAACATCGTAATTCCCAGCAATACCGCCAAGCCGGAAATTTTATCCACGCCGAAAATGGGAATTCTGAACCCGAGGTCATAAATCACATCGGGGGAGGAAAGATTTGTAATCCACCAAATAAACGGCTGATGGCGCAATTCTATTGCCACGTTGAAAAGGCTCCAAAGCGCAACGAGAATAGGCATTTGCAACAGCACGGGCAAACATCCCCCAGCCGGATTTATGCCGTATGTTTGATAAAGCTTCATCGTTTCCTTTTGAATTCTCTGCTGGTCGCCTTTGTATTTCTCTTTTATCTCGGCAATCTTAGGCTGCAGCTGTTGCATTTTGCGCATCGACATATAACTCTGATGCGTAAGAGGATAAAGAAAAATTTTAATGAGAATGGAAATAATTATAAGAACCACACCGTAATTGGGAACGAAGGTGTGGATGAATTTCATAGAGGGCAAAAGAATGTATTCCGAAATGGGTTGAATCAAGAACGTAAGCCCCAGAAAACTTCCCCAATCGAAAATCGCTTCGAAATGCTTATGATATGCTTTTAATATATCGTAATCTATGGGACCGATATAAAGCGTGTAGGAATCCTTTTGGAATCTACTGTTGTTGAAAGGCACTTTAAGGCTTGCACTGTAATATTCGCGCTCGCCCACATGCGGAATTTCCGTAGCGTAACCTTCGAAATACGCTCCTCCGTCCTCGCTCGGATTCTCCGGAGCCACGAGAACGGTGAAGTATTTATTTTTAACTCCGACCCAATCCACCAGTCCGTTGAGTTCTTTTTTAACCTTCTCGCCTTTGTCCGCATTTACGGTAACTTCCTCGCCGCCCGAATACGCCGCGGCAAGCGCATAACGAGCCTCGTCAACGGAATTTTCTTCCACGAAATTTATTCCGTCCGACCACATCACATCGTATCTGAAGCCACTGATATAATCGTCCAAATTTACCAGCTCGACGTCCGCTTTGAGAGCATATTTATCGCCGTAAAACTTGTAAACTTTTCTGACCTCTCGCTTGTCGCCCAAGGATACGGTATAAGCTATTATCAAAGAATCGCCTTGTTTCACACGATAATAATAATTCGAGGCGTCCGTTTCGAAATCGAAATCTTTCGTATTTACCAATTGCCCCGCTTTGGAAACGAAAAGTAAATTAAAATCCCCGCCTTCCTTCGAATAGTTAATTAACTGAACATGAGTTTTATAGAAGTCCGACGTATCTTTGATTTTATGAGCATACCATGTATCATACTTTTTGAGAAAATATTTCTTTATCCTTGCACCGCGAGTAGTAAGCTCTATTTTTGCCAAGTCCGTTTCTACGGTAATGATTCTTTCGGGCTTTTTCGGAACGTTCGGGGATTTCTCCGCAACCGTTTTCTCCTCTTGCTTTTTAATCACCTTTTCCGCCTTCTTTTGCACCTCCGCTACGGGCTTTCGCGAAGCAAGTCGGGAAGAATCCTTTTTTACCAGCGTCGAATCGTGCTGTGATTTTGGAGGGGCGGGGGGAGGAGTGGGAGAATTAAAATAGAGCCATACAATTAAAATCATTCCGATTAACACAAATGCAATAGTGGTTTGCTTATCCATACCTTTCCTTCCGTTTTAATCGAGTGGGTCGTATCCGCCTTTATTGAACGGATTGCAACGCAGAACTCGCCAAGTAGCTTTCGCTCCGCCTTTGATTACCCCGTATTTTTTAAAAGCCTGAATTGAATATTCGGAACACGTGGGGTAAAAACGGCACGAGGGGGGAAACATAGGGGAAATAAGCTTCTGGTAAAGTTTGATTAAGTAAATAAACAAATATCTCATTTTAATTCTTTTATCATTTTGTTTAATATTTCCTTCACTTCCGGTTCTACGTCTTTCAGATAAATTTTCTTAAAGTTTTTTTTATTGATACTATTAGGAGAAAAAACGAGCAAAAGTAGGCAACCGCATTCGCGAGCTTTCTCCACAACTTCCAATTTATTTAATCTATAAGCCTCGCGCAACAATCTTTTAACGCGATTTCTCCAAACAGCATTACCGGCCTTTCTTGAAACAGCAAAGGCAACTTTAACCCCTGTTTCCCCACTGTCTTTACGGATTAAAAACGTTGCCTTAAATTTTCGACTTTTGGTTAAGAAGAAAGCGCCCGTGGAAAAAATGGCGCTGAAATCCTTTTTCTTTTTAATTCTTTCGTCTTTTGAAAGACCGAATTTTTTCAACTCTTAAAATTCGTCGCTGACGGTTAATTTTTTCCTGCCTTTTGCTCTCCTGCGCGCAAGAACCTTTCGACCGTTTTTGTCGGCCATTCTCGCACGGAATCCGTGCTTGTTCTTCCTTTTCCGATTGCTCGGTTGATACGTTCTTTTCATCGAATCCTTACCTAAATATTTTTTGCAAAGAGACGAAATTTAGTTAAAATTTCAAGAAAGCACAAGATAATAAGGC
>CAZSYM010000061.1:0-5587 GCA_964611145.1 uncultured Melioribacteraceae bacterium | reverse complement strand
AAACTGCACGGAATAATTCCCGGGCACCTGCGCTTTATTTATAAGAGTTGCTATTCTCTGTCCAAGTAAGTTATAAATACTAAGGGTTACATTAGAAGATTGCTTCCTCCGACTAAGCGGGGTCGCAATGACGTTAGAACTTGGAATTGAGTATGAGATTGTTGTTATAGGATTGAACGGATTAGGATAATTCTGTGCGAGGGAAAAAGAAAAAGTTTCGGAAGTTATGTTGGACGGCGTGCCCACTTTAATATCGTTACCGAAAAATTTATGAAGTTTCAGCGCCGTTTTTTTCAATTCTTCCACACTTTCGAGATTATCATTTCCCAATCCAACGGCAGCAGCAATCACAACGGTTTGAGTATCGTTTGGAAGGAAATCAACTGGTCCCGAAACCAGATAATATCTCCTATCGCCGGGTGGGGGAGTAGTATTGTAATATAGCTCTATAGGAGGCCAGTTTTCGCCTTCGTACCAGCCCGAATGACGAAACGGATCTCCACTCAAGGGAAATTTCGTGTCCATACCAGTAAAAGGGTCAATAAATCGACCGCCGTCGTTCATAAAACCACGGATTAAATTATAAAATTGTACGCTGTCGGCAGGATCGTGAGAGAACCCCGCGCCTTTAAAGTTAGGTCCGAATGCGGTCATCATCAGATTTTTCCCGTCCTGATTGAGCCCCTTCAGAACAATATGTCCTATCGACGGAGCAACCGGGGAGTAAAAGGCATCAGCGGTATCGGAATTGAAGGAAAAACCCATAAATAAAGAAGAATCGCAGCCAATGTAATCATTTTCCGCATTTCCCAAATCATTATCCGCCCAATAAGTGGCATAGAAGTCTTTTAACGTGTCTCCAGTTTTATTGATTATTTCATAGCGTTTGAAAATTACGTTGCTTAAAAAATTCGTGCTGTCGAATGCGTAAACGAGTTCGTGAATCTCAATATTGCGGAAGATTTTTGCGTAATGGGAAGAATCCGCTGGGTGATAGATCATATACAGTTGCTCATCGCCAAAAAATTTAGGTTTGTCAATCCCTCTGGTAAAAATGCCGTCGCCGTTCACGTCTTTCCACGGAGCACCGAGTTCCACGGGCCACTCGGCATAATCTTTCTCCAATCTCGTTTTGTATTCCCCTTCCGGAAAAGTTTCCCAATCCTTTCTTATTTTCCAAATACGGGAATAAACCTTGCCCGTGTCTGTTTCTTCCAATATCAAAGGAACGGTAAAGTTTGTGTAGAAAGTCCCTCCTACGTAAATACTGTCGTTAATTTTTCCTCCCCATTGTAAACCTTCCAAAAATACCAGTGTTTGCCCCATCTGAGGCGGATTGGGCCAATAAAATCCGCCGTTTTCCGTCCGGGGATCGAAGGAATCATAACCGGTATTCGAAAACCAAACCATGCAGTTGTTTATTTGCAAACTATCGAATAAAATGTGTTCCAGAGGAAGGTTTTTGAGAACTGGAAAAACATTTTGCCCCACGGAAGAATGCCTTCCCATTAACATGACGAACAGAACCGACAAGACAGCCAAAAATTCCTTTTTTTTCATTTCCCCTCCTAATTATATTGTTAGAAATTAGATAGGAAACATCTCTCAACCCCGCAAAAATTTAGTGGTCAGGAGGGAAATCAAACTCTCGCGGGTTAGCACGCCGACAATCTCACCGTTTTCCGTAACGGGCAATTGGTTCACTCCTTCCATGTCCATTTCTTTCAAGGCATCCACAAGCGGCAAATTAACGTCAACGGTTTTCACTTGCTCAATGGGTTTCATTATTTCGGCGACCGTAGTTTCATCCCATTTTTCCTTAGGCACTTTATTAACATCATGAATGGTAAGCAAGCCGACGTAAGTCCCCATGTGTTCGACAATAAAAAAGCGTCTGTGTCGGACGAGGAGTTCGTTTTCTATAAACTCGGTTATTGTGGTATCGTCTGGCACCAATCCGTAAGCTTTACTGACCGCATCGCCGACCTTATGCCCGGCGAGCAATTTTGTAATTTCCTGGCGTTGCACTTGGGAAAATGCGGCGCTTTCCAAAAACCAGCCTATGAAAGCCACCCAAAGTCCGTCAACCCAAAAGCCCGCCATGGCTTCCAAAAATCCTATCGAAATCAGAATAAATCCAAAAGCACGCCCCACGGTTGCAGCGGTGTGAGTGGCTTTCTGAAAATCCTTTTTGATTTTCCAAACAATCGCGCGAAAAATTCTCCCGCCGTCCAAAGGAAAACCGGGAATCAAATTGAACATCCCCAGCAAGAAATTGATAACACTCAAGTAATGAAAAAGAGCGAAAAGATAGATGTTCCCTTTCGAAATCGAAGCCAGAAGATAAAAAATTCCCGCCAGCACAAAAGTAACGATTGGACCTGCGGCGGAAATCCAAAATTCCTCCGTTGCACTTTTAGGCTCTTCCGTAATCTCCGAAATACCCCCGAAAATAAAAAGCTTTATTTGTCGCACCTTGTAATTATATTTTTTAGCCACATAGGAATGCCCTATTTCGTGAAGCATTACACTGGCAAAAAACAATAGAGAGGTAACGGCACCGATTATCCAATACCAATAGGAGGGCCAGCCCTTGTATTGATGCGGGAAATAGCTGTCCGCAAGAATCCAAGTTAAAAACAGTAGAACCAAAAACCACGAAAAATCGAACGTTAAAGGAATTCCCAAAATGCGCCCTATACGAATCTGATTTTTGCTAAACGACGTATTCATAGATAAAAATCCTTTCTTCGAAATAATTTTTACACGGCAATTTAATAAAATTTATTCCGACATACTATTTTTTCAAAAGGATAATTGCATTCTTAAAACTCAGGCAAATAACAAATTATTTTTTATTTTTGAAGTTCGAATTTTAAGAAAAGGATACTCCGAGATGGGACAAAAAAGAAATCTGAAAGCCATCAGAAAACTCATAGGTGAAATAGACGAAAAAATAATCGAATACTTAGCCGAAAGGCGTAAACTCAGCCGCGAGGTAATAGACGCAAAGAATCGTGAGAACATTCCCATTCGGGACGAAAAGCGGGAAACGGAATTGCTGAACGAATTGATTGTAAAGGGCAAAAAACTCGGCTTGGACGCTCATTACATCACTTCGGTTTTTCAAGTGATAATCGAGGATTCCGTTCGACTTCAGCAATCCATTATTCAAAGCGAGCTAAACAAGGACGAATCCGAAAAGAAATGTGTTTTCGTAGCCATTCAAGGAGTGGAAGGTTCATACAGTTCGCTGGCGGCAAGGAAATTCTTTGCCAACAGCGGAAAGGAGATAAAAATAATCAGCAAGAATCGATTTGACGAAGTCGTTCAAGCCGTCGAGGACGGCGAAGCGGAATATGCGGTCCTACCCGTGGAAAACACAACCTCCGGCGGAATAAACGAGGTTTACGACTTGCTTTTACACACCACGCTTTCGATTGTGGGCGAGGAAATTTATACGGTCAATCATTGCTTGGTAGGAATAGAAGAAATTCCGTTGGGACAAATAGAACACATTTATGCTCACTACCAGGCGGCTCTGCAATGCAGTAAATTTTTAGATTCGCTTCCACATGCGAAAGTAAAGCATTTCGACGACACGGCAATGTCCGTGCTGGAAATAAAGGAATTGGGGAATCCTCGCATCGCAGCGATTGCTTCCGAGGAAGCGGCAAGTCTTTTCGGAGTAAAGATTCTCAGGAAAAACATAGCGAATCAAAAGAACAATTTCACCCGCTTTCTGATTACCGCGAGGAACAAAATAGAAGTCGACCCGCGCATACCTGCGAAAACCTCGCTGGTAATGGCTACCGCTCACGCTCCCGGCTCGTTGGTAGAAGCCTTGAGCGTGTTCAAAAATCGAGAGTTGAACTTGACAAAGCTCGAATCCCGCCCCATTCTGGATAACCCCTTCGAAGAAATGTTTTATCTCGATTTCGAAGGAAATTTAAGCGACGAGAACGTCCAAGCCGCTCTCGACGAATTGGGGCGTTACACCCGATTTTTCAAAATTCTCGGTTGTTATCCTTCCAACGATTCAATACGTCCCAAACCCGATTTGGCATCATTAAAATCGGAAACGAAACCGGAAGAGAAAAAAGAAAAAGCGGCACCGGCAATAAAAGTGAAGAAAAGCTATAAATTGGCGAGCAGGGAATACAAGAAAGAAGACACGATTATCAAGGTTGGCGACGTCGAAATAGGCGGGGACAATTTCATCGTAATAGCAGGTCCCTGCTCCGTAGAATCCGAAGAGCAAATAATGATTACCGCGGCGGAGGTTGCCGAATACGGCGGTGTGATTTTACGCGGCGGATGTTTCAAACCGCGCACTTCTCCTTATAGCTTTCAGGGCTTAGGCTTCGAGGGACTGGAATATCTGAAGCGTGCGGGAGAAACTTACGGCTTGCCCATAATCACGGAAGTGCTTACGGCGGAAGACGTTCAAGCCGTTGCCCGACAAACGGACATTATTCAAATAGGCGCACGGAACATGCAAAACTTCGCCCTGCTGAAGGAAGTGGGAAAGACTCACAAACCCGTAATGCTAAAACGCGGGATGATGTCCTCCATCGAAGAATGGCTCAACGCCGCCGAATACATTTTGGCGCAAGGCAACCGACAGGTAATACTTTGCGAGCGGGGAATTCGCACGTTCGAAACGGCAACGAGAAACACTTTGGATTTAAGCGCCGTGCCGGTTTTAAAGGAACTTACTCATCTGCCGATTATCGTTGACCCTTCCCACGCCGTAGGAATAAGAGATTTGATTCCGCCGATGGCAAAAGCCGCAAAAACCGCTGGCGCTCATGGGATAATGATTGAAATTCATCCCGAACCGGAAAAGGCTCTGTCCGACGGTCCCCAATCCTTATATTTCTCTCAATACGAAGAACTGATGAGAGAATTGTTAGGAAAAGAAAAGGAATAAAATCTCCTCGCGAACGCGTGAGTGGAAAACCCGGTGTTGAAAAGTTTGCAGAAAAAATCTGTTCACAATTCCAGCACAAGGGAAATATCGGCGGAGAGATAGCGGGGATTCATTCCGCCGAAAGTGATTCCGTAATTAACGGAGCCGCCCACTCCGAATTTCGAATTTTCGAACACATAAACGGCGGAAACCGAGAATATTATTCCTCCCACCCAATCGTTTTCTTCCGAAAAAATGCAATCGTTTACCGCAAGCGGTCCCAATCCTTCTTTAATTATCAATCCGTGAATCGGTTGCACCAAAAGATATTCGGCAGCAAAGCCGTAAAGATAAGGATAATATCGCCCCGTTCTGTTTTGAGGGACAAAATATTCAAACTTGCGGGAATAAAAATAAAGGAGTCTGAAATTTTGATTGTTCCAAAAGTCGGTAATCAAATCCGCCGAAGCTTCAAAATCCAAAGTGGTAACGGAAGGCGAAATGCTGGCAATACTACCCAAACCAAGACCGACTTTGGCATTAACAACTTTCACCTGAGCGTTTATTTCCACCGCACCGAAAATCATAACAACAAGCAACAAAAACTTTCGCATTTTGGATTTCCATTATTTTTTGCTACGGCAATTTAAAACAATCGGGAAGGAAAGTAAAATA
>CAZSYM010000060.1:0-5716 GCA_964611145.1 uncultured Melioribacteraceae bacterium | reverse complement strand
TCATTCCCATAAGCATTAAAAACAATCGCGCCCACACAATCGACGCATACGCTCATATCCGCCAATGAATCCCGCGTCCAAACGGAATTTTCCTCGATTGGCACGTTGTTGGAATCAAGCTCGTTAGCCTTGTAAAACCAGACATAACCGGGCGACGCTGGGAAAAAATCGGAAGCGTTTTGCGCCCCCAGTTGCACCGCCAAAACAAAAAATAAAATTGTTACGACAAACTTTTTCATGGCACCTCCCGTTTTTTTAATGTTAAAAACACTTACTTTTTGAAATACATTTGTTGTATTTCTATATTTGAAAAAAAGGACGCCAATCACAGTCGAAAATTACTACGCCTTTTAATCAGCGTCCTTTCGGATTTACTTTAACAAAATCATTTTCTTCGTAGCGATGAAACTACCCGCACGTAAGCGATAAAAATAAATTCCGCTCGGGAGAGCTCCCGCATTGAACTTTACGGAATATTTTCCCGGCTTTTGCTCTTTCTCAACAAGTGTTGCAATTTTCTGCCCGAGAGTGTTATAAATATTGAGCGTTACATTAACGGATTGTTCCCCTCGACAATTCGGAATCGAATACGAAATTGTCGTGGTAGGATTGAACGGATTCGGATAATTTTGATTTAGCCCGAATTTCTCCGGCAGTTCGTCCGTTTTTTCAACTTCTGTTACGCTTGTAATCCCGCGCCGTCCCCCGCCGAATTTCGAAAAGTGAGTTGCTCGGAATTCCAAAAAATCTTTTCTATTGATAGTAAAAACTCCCGTACTATCGAATCCTTTATCCGTAATATAAAACACCTTTAAGCTATCCGGGTTAAGCCGTAACTTCCGAACGTGAGTCAAGAAGCTGTCCTCCTTTTCTATGTGAAAAGTGAAAAACTCCCCTTCCCGGAAAACATAGCTTTCGTCCACAGGAGTGAAATTTGGAAGCTTGAAAACTTTAACGATGAAGTAGAAAAACAATTTCTCATTAAAGGCTTGCGGTGGTTCGTTCGAATTGTAGTCGTAAACGAGAAACATATCAAAGAAAAGATCCTCGTCACCTATATCCCCAATGCTAAAATAACTCTTTGATATCGCTTTGTAAGGTGTCCCCACGCCTTGATAAACCGAGCTAAAGTTAAACGTCGGTAAAAAATATTTTTGATGTTCCAAAAGCGAACCTTCTTTAATTGGTACGCGAATATCGCCCAGGACGGTATTCTTAAGCAATACATGAAGGCGATAATAGAAAACATTAGGAACATCCGTATGAGGGAGAGTTATTTCCGCCGCATTGGAAATTTTCGAAAGCCCGGAATCGGCAAAGGCACGGACAAAATAATCGTAAGTCCTTCCGCCCAAAGCGTTGGTATCGGTATAATTGGTAACATTCGCTTCCACGCTGTCAATAATTTCCCAAATCCCCATGATTTTTTCTTTGCGAAATATTTTATATCCTTCCTCGGAATCGGAATTGTCATCCCACGTTAGCTTTACTCCCAATGGTTCCGCCAAAGAAGCACTAAGATGCGAAGGTCCTTTCAACGCTTTAAAGCCGGGAGCTACCTTGGCAAAATAAACGTCATGGTCACCGTGGGGATTGAGAGTAGAAAAAGCGACGCCACCGTTTAAGAAATTCGCGGCAAGAGAAATAAAATCGTCCTTGCTGGGCGGGAAATTCCTGTCGTAAAAAGGTTTTTCGTCGCTCCACTCAAAAGGATTTTCCACCGAGCTTTCTTTTCTGAATATCCTTTTATTCTTAACGTAAGCACAAACTATTTTCCCGTTAGGAGAATCTGTCATTCGCACCGTTGGGAAAGAAGCGCCGTAAACAAGAACATGGTTCTTAACCAATCCGTATCCTTCGAAACGCCCGAAATATTTAACCGCGGTAGGAGTTTGATAAACAACCATCCAATTTTTACCCAAGGCGGAAATTGTGGGATTGTATTTCGGCTCTACGCTTTGGGTCAAAAACTTAACATGCCAACCGTCCGCCGGAGTGAAGCCAAGAACGACAATTTGGTTTAGCGAGTCCACTTTTGCATTGAATACGAACATGTTACGCCCCGAGCCTGCGACCCTGTCGATTCTCAAAAAGCCGTCAGGGTATCCGAAAGAATGAGTGAAAGCTTCGAAGAACTCCCCGTTTATCTCGCCTGAACTAATCGAGAAAGTAAGCCGCGTAAAGTCGAAATAAGCAATATGAATAATAGGAGTGGCGTCTCGGTCGGGAATAACCAATAAAGAAGGATGTTCCAATCGGTCTTCGGACTCTATTATCTCTTTGATTACTCCCGTTTCCTTTAATTCGGGATCATCGTTTTCATAGACGTAAATCGCATGTTTGCTTCCCGCCTCCATTTGAAAGGTAGCATAAAAACCGCTTTTATATACAAAAGCTTGAGGATTGGAAAGACTCCCTTGCGAAACGGCTAAAGTTTTTCGATAATTCCATTTTTTCCCGCCGTTTGTCGATACGAATATCCTCAACCGAGTAAACTCCGTTGTGTCTTTAAATTCTATTATCGAATAAAGGAAATCACGGGAAGAAATTATGAACGGCGCTCGCTCATCGGCGGAAGTAGCGGAGATGCTTATTAACGAATCCTCCGAGAAAAAATTATTCCCTACCGACTCGACAATCTCCACGGGAATTTGAGAATGTACTTCTATAAACAGAAAATAAAAAAGCGCCCAAATTAACAGGGGTTTCTTTGACATAGCTTTTCCTTTATTATTGTCAAATATTATTTTCTCAAAAACAAGATAAAAAAAACTATGTTAAAAAACCCCGATAGTCCTCACACGGGAAAGTGTTTTTGATTTACCGCACACAGTCGGAGTTGGAGGCGCTTATTCGTCCTCTTGCGGTTCAATTCTACGTGCCGAGGTGAAACTATCCAAATCGTAGTCAATTTCCTTCGGAGGTTGCTTCATGCGTCGAATGGGCACATTGGCGGCGGCGAAAAATTCCTCCGCAAGCGTATCGTGATAATCGGAAAAAATAACAATCTCTTTTATACCGGCGGCAATCAAAGCCTTTGCGCATGTGGTACACGGCATATTTGTGATGTAAGCCGTTGCACCCTTTGTGCTTACGCCGTGCAGTGCGCATTGTATAATTGCGTTCATCTCCGCATGAATGGTTCGAACGCAATGATTATCCACAATCAGGCAACCCACATCGTCGCAATGCGGCTGGCCGGGGATAGAACCGTTGTATCCCGTCGCTAGGACCCTTTTATCGCGTACCAATACGCAACCGACGTGCATTCTGGGACACGTGGCACGTTCCGATACTAACATTGCCATCTTCAAGAAATATTCGTCCCAACTGGGGCGCTTTCTCTTTTCCGCCATTTTAAACTCCTGTTTGGTTTGTACTTTTCGGAAATTCAAAAAACTTTATTTTACCCGAGTTCAAATCTATTTCTTCCCACGAATCGTGTGGAAATTCAATAGCTACAACTCCCGCCGTGGGAATGTTGTTTATTCTTTTATCGCCCAGCAAAGTACACACGGAAGTTATCACGGGATTATGCCCGAAAATAAATACGTTCGAGAACCTTTCCGGCAAATCCTCAACAATATCAATATAATCCGAGGGTGAGGCATCGTAAAGATTTTCCTTACACACCAAATTTGCTTTCGGAAAATTTAATACGTTTGCGAAAATTCTTGCCGTGTAATATGTACGAAGAGCGGGGCTTGAAAACATGGCGTCGGGTTTGATATGGCGTTCGAGCAAAATATTTGCCATCTTCGAAGCTTCCGCCTTCCCTTTCGAAGTTAAAGGACGTTCGAAATCCGTTAGCTCTCCGAAATTCCCTTCCGATTCCGCATGCCGTACGAAAAAAACGGTTTTCATTTGGCGAGCGCACTCAGAATTGTTTCAGGAGTGTCAAGCGGGTATTCTTCCTGAGTACCGGTTTCCATGTTTTTCAACACAACCTTTCCACGGGAATATTCCTCCCCGCCAAGAATCAGAACGTTTTTAGCGTTGAGTTTATTAGCTTCGCGCAATTGGGCTTTCATGCTTCGATTCAAATAATCCGTTTCCGTGCGAATCCCTTTCCGACGGAAGTAAAGCGCCATTTCGTAAGCCTTTTCCGACAGTTCTTTTTCGATACGCGCCACATAAAGGACAACCGGCACTTTATTCACAAGCTCTATGCTTTCCTTTTCGCATGCCAAAAGAATTCTTTCCATTCCGGCGGCAAAACCTACGCCCGGAGTGGCCGCTCCTCCCAATTGCTCCGCCAACAAATCATAACGTCCGCCGCCACAAAGGGCACTTTGCGCACCTATCACATTGCTTACTATTTCGAAGGTAGTGTCGGTGTAATAGTCCAAACCGCGAACCAAAGTCGTATCCGTCTCGTAAGGAATATTCGCCGAGTCCAAAATACTTTTAACCTTTTCAAAATGTTGCAAACTTCCCCCGTCAAGATATTCAAGCAAGCGAGGAGCGTTCGTCATTATATTTCTATCGTTTTCGGCTTTACTGTCGAAAATTCTCAACACGTTTTTTTCGAAGCGCTTTCGACTTTCTTCGGTCAACTCGTTCAGACGGGGACGCAAATAATCTCTTAGGAGTTTTTTATATTTCTCTCGCGCTTCGGGAGTGCCGAGGGAATTGATTTTCAACTGTAATTGTTTTAGCCCGAGTTTACGGAGAATATCGTAAGCCATGATTATCATTTCCGCATCCAGGCGCGGGTCTTTGCTTCCCAGCGCTTCGGCACCGAACTGATGAAACTGGCGCAACCGTCCCGCCTGTGGCCTCTCCTGGCGGAACATGGGTGCGATGTAATAAAACTTGCTCAAAGGAAATTGTTTGCCAAGCGAGTGTTCTATGAACGCACGCACAACCGAGGCAGTCATTTCCGGTTTGAGCGTGAGGCTATTGCCCCCCTTATCAGTAAAAGTGTACATCTCTTTCGAAACTATATCCGTCTCTTCCCCTATGCTTCGGGAAAAAAGGCGGGTTTCCTCGAAGACGGGAGTTCGAATTTCGGAGTAATTGAAATTTTCCAGCGTCTCTTTTACCACCCTTTCCAATTCACGGAAGCGGAGTAAGTCATCGAAAAGTAAATCTTTCGTTCCCTTGATTGCTTTAATCATTAATCAAACCGTCCCAAGCTTTTCTTCTTCGTCACAAAATATTTTCAGAATTTCTTCCTCGCTATCGGCGGAAATGAGAGCTTCTCGGAATTCGTCCTTGTTCATCATACGTGAAATTCTCGAAAGCAAACGAATATGAGGTCCCACCAAATCTTCCCTTGCAACGAGCAGAAAAACAAGTCGCACCGGTTGCCCGTCCAACGCCTCGAAATTCACCGGCTCTTTTGTCTTTCCGAAAGCGGCTATTATCTCTTTAACAGCATTGGTTTTGGCGTGTGGAATAGCAAAACTTTTCCCCACTCCGGTGGACATTATTTTTTCTCTCTCTAAGACCGCCTTGCGCACCGCTTCAACGTCTTTAACATCCTCGTCGCCCTTGAAGGAATCAATTAACTCGTTTATTATTTCTTCCTTGCTTTCCCCTTTTAGCGAAGAAAACACATTCCCTTTCTTCAATAAATCGCAAATTTTCATTTTTAGGTTTCCGTTCATTTCAAAAATTTTAATCATTAAATTTAACAAAGCCTTTCAAGGTTTGCAATGTATTAAGCCGGGAAAGTGTAAAGTTTCAGAATATAGTATCCAGTTTGGGAAAA
>CAZSYM010000059.1:0-6161 GCA_964611145.1 uncultured Melioribacteraceae bacterium | reverse complement strand
TATTTTACATCATTAAAACTTAAAACTATTGTCGTTTATGCGCAATTAAACCGTTAATTTTTTTTGTTCATCAAAATATGTTTCCTCTTTGCCGATTGTTTATTTTGTTCGTATTTTGAAAAAAAGGTTTTCGATTTTTTCTAAACTTTACGGAGCACTGAAATGAGATTCAAAAGGAGAGCCGGTATATTGCTACATCCCACTTCTTTGCCAAGTAAATACGGAATTGGCGATTTCGGGAAAGATGCCTTCCGTTTCGTGGATTTCCTTGCCGATGCGGGACAAAAACTATGGCAAATCTTCCCTCTGGGACCTACGGGTTATGGAGATTCTCCCTTTCAAAGCTTTTCCGCTTTCGCAGGCAACCCTTTGCTTATCTCCCCCGATAAACTCATAGAAGACGGATTACTGAACGCAAAGGAAATCGAACCGTACGAGGACATGACACCGCAAAAGGTAGATTACGGAAAGGTGATAAATTATAAATCCAACTTGCTAAACAAAGCGTTTGACAATTTTAAGAAAGACAACAGCCGTTTTCGAAACGATTTCGAAAAATTCTGTCAACAGGAAAAGGAATGGTTGGACGATTTCGCACTTTTTATGGCGGTCAAAGAAGCACACGGAGGAATACTCTGGCGGGAATGGGACCACGATATTGCTTTCCGCAAAGAGGAGGCACTAAAAAAATGGAGTAACGCGCTTTCCGATAGAATAGAATTTCAAAAATTCTCTCAATTTATTTTTTCCAAACAATGGAAAGAAATAAAAAATTACGCGAATTCCAAAGGAATAGAAATAATCGGCGACTTGCCTATTTTTATTGCTTACGACAGCGCGGATTTGTGGGCAAACAAGGAGCTTTTCACGGTCAACGACGAAGGGCGCTTGGAAACGGTGGCGGGCGTTCCACCGGATTATTTTTCGCCTACGGGACAACTTTGGGGCAATCCGCTTTATCGCTGGGACAAAATGCGGGAAAATAATTTCGCATGGTGGAAAAAACGTTTCGCCAAAATGTTCGAACTGGTCGATATTGTCCGCATAGACCACTTCCGCGGCTTCGAGGCTTATTGGGAAATTCCAGGTGATGCTCCCACAGCGGAAACGGGGAAATGGGTTAAAGCCCCCGGCAAAGAATTGTTCACCGAAATAATTAAAGAATTCGGAAAAGCGCCCATTATTGCGGAAGATTTGGGAGTAATCACGAAAGAGGTCGAAGAACTCCGAGATTATTTCGAATTTCCCGGCATGAAAATATTGCAATTTGCCTTCGGAAAAGACGGGGACAAAAATTTCCTTCCCCATAATTTCGTAAACAATTGTGTGGTCTATACAGGCACGCATGACAACGATACCACGCGCGGTTTCTTTGAAAGCGAAAAAGCAAAGGGTTCCGATGTGTGTGATTTTGCGCAAAGGTACTTGAATTACTACGGCGACGACATTAGATTTGCAACTATTGTTGCTTCTTATTCATCCGTGGCAGATACCGCAATTATTCCGATGCAAGATGTTCTTAACTTGGGAAGCGAAGCCAGAATGAATTTTCCCGGACGTTTAGGCGGCAATTGGACTTGGCGATTCGAATGGCAGCAGCTAAACGACGATTTGACTCAACTTTACAAGGAACTAACAATTCTTTATGAAAGATGAACATGACGAAAAAAAATATTCATAATCAATCAAAGAAGGGGAGAAATGATTAAGAAACTCAGACATGTTTTTAAGAAAAAAGACAAAAATGAGGATTACGATTGGCTGCGAGAAGTTGACCCTCAAAAACGTCTCCAAATAGCCACATGCGCTTTGTTTATCGAAATTGCCAACGCCGATGAAAAATTCCTTAACGTAGAAAAGGAAAAACTTATTAATTTAATGAAGGAACAATTTTCCCTCGAAGACGATTACGTGGAGGAATTATTAGAACTCTCCCAGCGCCAAGTGGAAGAAAGTCTTAGCCTCTACGAATTTACCTCGGAAATTAACGCTACAAGCTCCAAAGAGGAAAAATACGAAATAGTAAAAAATCTTTGGCGGCTCATTCTGGTTGACGACGAACTACATCCTTTTGAGGATTATTTAATCAGAAAAATCAGTAGCAGTTTGAATCTATTACAAAAGGATATGCTATCGGCAAAAGCCGAAGTTGAAGCCGAGATGGGAAAGTAACAAGCCAATTTTCAAGAAATTCGCACATGAATTTTTCCTCCAACGGCAAATGGGAAAAACATTTTTCCTTTACAAACAAGTGTAATTATGTCCTTTAAAAATTCTATAGGAAATTTCACAGCTTTTATTCTGATTCTTTTTATAAATCTCTTGCTCGTCTTAAAATATTCTTACGCTTATTTAAGTTATCCTTTCTTAATTACCTTTCTCTATTTGATTCTGGTGATAGGACATCAAGCAATGATAGTGCGCCAACAGAAATGTCATCTTTCATACAAAGGTGTGTTTTATTTTTACATTGCCGTTACAATTCTTTCTTTGTTTTACGTTCTATTTTTCCCCCGTTACGGTCAAATAAATCGTTTGCCCGCAATTGAAGACTGGTGGAGACTTTTTGAAAACGGTCTTTTCCCCTACAATTCTCGTCTGGCTCCTTCTTCTTTCCCCGGGCTTTTTTTCATGCTTTATCCGCTTTATAAATTAAATTTGTTGGATTTATTACCTGTCATCGGAATTGCAATTTTTCTTTTTCTTCTCTATCGATTTTACACGCACGAAAAACCGAATGTTTTTTCCTCATCGCTATTTCTTTCCTCTCCTTTCTTTTTCTATTCACTTGCCGTCCGTTCCGAATTGTTCTTCAATACGGTATTGCTCATTTTGATTTTTTATTTGTTGGGGAAAAAACAAAACGGAACGGCTTTCTACTCTCTGTCTTTTCTTGCCGGTTGGACACTTGCCACTCGTTCAATTCTGATTGTTCCCTTTATTGTATTTTCCCTTTTCATATTCAGGGAAGACTTGAAAAAGCTTCTCGTCTTCTGGGGAATCTCCGCTATGACTTTTCTTTTCTTCCTTCTGCCTTTCTATTTTTGGGATGAAAGAAACTTTTGGCTTCACGGTCCTTTTGCAATTCAACTCAAACTGTTTCCTCTTCCCTTCTGGGTTTCTCTTTCTCTCATCGTTATCTCGTTCTATATCGGATGGGCGGTCAGCTCTTGGCGGGAAGCGTTCCTTTCCATCGGAGTTTTGCTTTTGTTCATTTCGCTTGTTTCCTATTTACCCACAATTTTCAAAGTAGGATTTTACACCGCATTGGTTCATGACAAAATGGAGTTTTCCTATCTGATTTTTTCATTTCCCTTTTTGTTGCTTGCGTTCGAATTCGCGGAAAAACGGACGTAGTGGGAAAAACTATTGCTCGTCAAAATATTTACGTATGAGTTTGGCTTTTGCTTTGCCCACAGATTTGCCAAGTTCTTCTTCCGATGCTTCCTTGATTTGCTTGATGCTTTTAAAATCCCTCAACAATTTTTCTGCCGTCTTTTCCCCTATCCCTTTAATTTCCTTCAACTCCGTCGTTAAAGTTCTTTTGCTACGTCGCAATCTGTGAAAAGTTATTGCAAAGCGATGCGCCTCGTCCCGCACTTGCTGTAATAATTTAAGAGAAGAAGAGGTTTTCGGAATGGTTTGAGCTTCGGAAAGTCCGGGTTTAAAAATCTCCTCCAATCTTTTTGCCAATCCGATAATATTAAAACTCTTGAAGCCCAATTTTTCAAGGCTCTCCACGGCGGCGGAAAGCTGCCCTTTCCCGCCGTCCACCATTATCAAATCGGGCAACGGCTCTCCCGATTCAAGAAGTTTCGAATAACGTCTCTCGAAAACCTCTCGCATACTGGCAAAATCATCCGGTCCCTCTACATTTCGAATAATAAATTTTCGATACAGACTCTTCTTCGGCTTTCCGTCCACGAACACTACCATGCTCGCAACGGAATCAGTACCTTGCAAATTTGAAATATCAAAGCATTCGATTTTTCGGGGAAGCGACGGCAGGTTCAAATCCCGTTTCAGAGCGGAAAGAACATAGGGCAAATTCCCTTCCTTTTTCATCCTTTGCAACTGAATTTCTTTCAAATGTAAAATTGCATTTTGTTTACACATGGCGATCAAGGACTTTGCCTCGCTTGCCCTTTGCGGAATTACAAACTTGACCTTTCTTTCCGCCTTGGAATTAAGCCATTCAATCAAAAATTCCTTTTCGGAAGGTTCTTTTTCCAAAAGGATTTCCTTCGGCACCTCCACGAACTCCCCGTAATAAAATTTAAGCACGGAGGAAATGATTTCCGATTCCTCCTCGCCGCCCACGAGCAAAAGGTGAAATTGGCGTTTTCCCACAAGCTTACCGTCGCGAATGTTCAATACCGTACAAGCCGCGTCCTTCCCCTCGTAAGCAACGGCGATAATATCCCGGTCGCCGAAATCTCCGCTTACGATTTTCTGCCGCGCGGCATAGACGTCCAATTGCTTTATTCTGTCCCGCAAATCCGCCGCTTTTTCAAATTGCAACTCCCTTGCCGCTTTCTCCATTTCTTTTTTCAATTCCGAAATTATGGCATCCGTCTTACCTCGTATTACCTGCACAGCCTGATTTACAAGCTTCCCGTATTCTTCTTGGGAAATAAGTCCCGCACAAGGAGCATCGCAACGTTTGATATGGTAATCCAAGCAAATTTTAATTTTCTTCTTTCGAATAACTTCTTCGTCAATATGATATTTACAGCTACGAATACGAAAGATTTTATTTATCAACCGCAAGGAACGCTTCATATTTTTAACATCCGTGTAAGGTCCGAAATATTTGGAACCGTCCCTTACGATTTGACGCGTATGAAAAATGCGCGGATAGGGTTCGTTTGTAACGCGAATATAGGGATACGATTTATCGTCCTTCAGATTAACATTATAACGCGGTTTGTATTGTTTAATCAAGTTATTTTCGAGAATAAAAGCCTCCATTTCGTTATCGGTAAGTATCAGCTCCAAATCCTCTATTTTTTTCACCAGAGCACGGGTTTTGGGATTATCCAAACGCTTTTGGAAATAAGACCGCACACGATTGCGTAAATTCTTAGCCTTTCCTACGTAAAGCACCTTACCCTGAGCATCTTTGAAAAGATATACCCCCGAAAGAGCGGGAACGCTTTCCAATTTGGTTTTTAATTTGTCTTCCATCGAATCACATTTTTCCAAACATTTTTCACAAATTTAATCTTAAAAATCTTGCGACTCAAATCGACACCACCCAAAACAAATTAAAACTTCGGGTAAAAGAGTCGGACATTTTTATTATTTTTGAATAAAACATTTGGAAGGCTAAATGATTAGAAAAATAAAAACACAAGAGCTTTTGATTTTAATCGTTTTGGGACTTACTATTTACAAATGTTCTTCCAGCAGAGCGCTTTTGAAACCCACACGAGAAGAACTCACACGCCCCGCACCGGATAGCTTTCTTGTGCGCTTTGAAACCACGGCGGGAGACTTTGTGATTTCGGTTAAAAGAGATTATTCCCCTCTGGGCGTGGATAGATTTTATTATCTTGTAAACAACGGTTATTACGACGGCAATCGTTTCTTTCGCGTGGTTCCCAATTTCGTAGTGCAATGGGGAATAAACGGTAATCCCGAAATAAACAAAGTCTGGGAAAACTTCGGTATACCGGACGAACCCGTTAAATTAAGCAATAAAAAAGGGACTATAGCTTTTGCTCGTGGTGGACCCGCTACACGCTCGAATCAGCTTTACATAAATCTACGAGATAATCTAAAACTGGATACCGTAACATATTTGGGAGTTAAAGGCTTTCCCGCCTTCGGCGTAGTAATTAATGGAATGGAAAATGTCGAGAAAATATACGCTGGGTATAGAGAAAAACCAAATCAAGATTCAATTCAAGCAAAAGGAAATGAATACCTGAACAGAAAATTCCCCAAATTAGATTACATTAAAAATGCCGAGATTGTTGAAAAGTAAAATTCGACTTACGATAAATACTAAAAAAGCCTCTTAAAGAGGCTTTCTTTTTGCTGCCCCGCCAGGATTCGAACCCGGACATACAGATCCAGAGTCTGCTGTGCTACCATTACACCACGGGGCAAATTTTAGTTTGCAAATATATTTAAGATAAGGAGGAAAAGCAAAGGAG
>CAZSYM010000058.1:0-6222 GCA_964611145.1 uncultured Melioribacteraceae bacterium | reverse complement strand
CCGCCCCGACCCAGAAGTAGGCGGGAAAAGATTCACCGGTTGCGTATCGTAGTCCGGTTAGCGCGTCCCGACTTCCAGTCGGGAAGGTCGCAGGTTTCCCGATAAATCGGGACCGCCCCGAAGCATGAAAATTTACAGATTACGTAGTGTAATTAGTCCACGACAAAATTGCGTGTTCTTTAGAAGTTGATTAAAATTACTGAGCTCCCAGTTAGAGTGAAAACGCTCGAAATTAAATGCGCCAGTAGCTCAACAGGATAGAGCAACGGCCTTCTAAGCCGTAGGTTGGAGGTTCGAGTCCTCCCTGGCGTACTTTTAATTTTATGGTGGGTATAGCTCAGTTGGTTAGAGCGTCTGGTTGTGGCCCAGAAGGTCAAGGGTTCAAGTCCCTTTACTCACCCGAGTTTTGGCCCCATCATCTAATGGTTAGGATACAGCCCTTTCACGGCTGAAATACGGGTTCGAATCCCGTTGGGGTCACTCTTCTTAAGCCTCGTTTTTGCGAGGCTTTTTTATTTTTAAACATCTTGTTATCATAATTTTGCTAACACGAATTCTTTCACATGATTAACCAAATGCATGCTTGAGCTCAAAAACATAACGCATTTTTACAGTGAAAAGGAAAGTTTCCGTATTTCGGATATCACTATGAAAATTGCCAAAGGGGAATTTCTTGCTTTATTGGGACCAAACGGCTCGGGAAAATCTACACTTCTTAAAATCATGGCAGGAAATATTATTCCCCGAAAAGGGCATGTGTTACTGAATTCAAAGGAGATAAACACGCTCCCGCCGAAAGAACGAGCAAAAACAATAGCATACGTCCCTCAAAACAACACCGTGGCATATCCCTTTACAATTCGTGAAATAGTAACAATGGGTAGAAATCCTTATCTGAATTATTTCGGCTATGAAACCGAAGAAGATAGAGCGGTGGTTGATAACGCAATGGAGTTGCTGGACATAAAGCGATATGAAAGGAAACCGATTTTTCACGTCTCCGGAGGCGAAGCACAACGAGCTTTTATAGCGCGTGCACTGGCGCAAGAACCGGACATCCTTCTGCTCGACGAAGCAAATGCGCATTTGGACGTAAAACATCAAATAGCTATTTATGAAATTCTAAAAAAATTGAACGGGGAAAAAGGACTTACAGTGGTTTTCGTATCCCACGATTTGAATCTGCCCGCTCATTTTTCCCAGCGGGTAATATTGTTGAAAGAAGGCAAAATAGTGCGGGACGGTGGAGTAAAAGAAGTTTTGAATACACAAAATATCGAATACGTGTTCGGTGTGAAAACGGAAATTATCGAAAGAGAAAATTTAATCGATGTTTTGATTAGACCTTAACCAAAATGTGGACGAAACAATGCAATCCAAACTCAAAATTTTGATTCTATCCCTTTCCACTTTCTACATACTCGAACTGTTTTTTTTCAAGTATTATCATAACGGGCTTTCCTTGAGCGATTACTCTTTCTTTTATTTCGGCAATCTTTTGAACATCCTGCCCTTTTTGTTAATTGTATGGGGACTGATTGTAAAAAATCGAATGGGAAAATTTGCCATAGCCGAATTAAAATTTATGCTTGTGATTTCGGTGTTGGAAATACTCTTACTCTCGTTGGCTTTTCCCCTCTCGCAAGAAAATTATCTCTCAAAAATCTTTCTGGTTACTTATTCCTATTCAAGAATCCTCACACTTCTTTTCTTATTGTTTTCTTTTGCATTATATTCTTTTAAATCCTTTTATTTGATTTCCAGCAAGCCAACGTTTGGAAAGAGTTGGGCAAGAGTATTCTTTGCAATTCTGTTATTGTTGGGATATGCAATAACTTTAAATATAAAGACTCAAAAAGAAGCGGAAAGTAGCAAACACTACCGCGAAAAATTCGATGTGGGAGTAATAATGGGAGCGGCGGTATGGCGCAGAACGGAACCGAGCCCCATTTTCCGAGGGCGAATCATGAAAGCCGTTCAATTATACCGCGAACATCTTATAAATAAAATACAAGTAACCGGTGGAAAATCTCCGGGCGAGATTGCCGAAGGACGCGCAGCAAAAATAGTGCTGTTGAAAAACGGCATTCCCATGAAAGATATATTACCCGAATACAAAACAAAATCGACAATCGAACAAATACGTTTCATAAAGGAACAACTGATTACCAAAGGACGAAAAAGGATATTAGTTATCTCCGATGCTTTTCATCTCCGACGCATTTTTGAGATGTGCGACTTTTTCGGCATAAAGGTTAATGGAATTTCATCTGAATATAGGTTAAATTGGCGAAAGTCATTTTATTTTGCTTTGCGGGATAGCATCGCTCTGGTGTTATTTTGGTTCTTTGCCATTTAAGTAATTTAAAGCACGAGGTAAGGATGGACATGTTTGAAAAAATAGAAAAGCACAATCACGAAGAAGTACTTTTTTTGTCGGATAAAAATTCCGGCTTGCGTGCTATTATTGCGATTCACGATACCACTTTAGGACCCGCCATAGGCGGCGCACGGATGTGGAATTACGAATCCGAAGAGGATGCCTTGGAAGACGCTTTGCGCCTTTCAAGAGGAATGACATATAAAGCCGCTGTTACGGGACTTAATTTAGGCGGAGGGAAAGCAATAATAATGGGCAATCCCAAGAAAGATAAAAGTGAGTTGCTCTTTCGGACTTTCGGAAAATTTGTTAACGGATTGGGGGGACGTTACATAACCTCCGAGGATATGGGCACGGATGTAAAAGACATGGAATATGTGCGAATGGAAACCAAGCATGTAGTCGGCATCTCGAAGGCACTCGGCGGTTCGGGAAATCCCTCGACAGTTACCGCCTACGGTGTTTTCGTAGGAATGAAAGCAAGCGCAAAGGAGAAATGGGGTAGCGACTCCCTCAAAGGTAAAAAGATTGCTATTCAAGGAGTCGGCTCCGTCGGAAGATATTTATGCGAACATCTCTATCACGAAGGGGCGGAGCTTTTCATTACGGATATTGACGAGGAGAAAATAAGAACCGCTTTGCACACGGTAAAAGCTCATGTGGTAAAACCGGAAGAAATCTACGATGTGGATTGCGATATTTTCTCACCGAACGCGATAGGTTCCGTGATTAACGATGAAACCATTCCTCGCTTGAAATGCGAAATTATTGCTGGCGGTGCCAATAGTCAATTGGAAGATGACGATAAACACAGTGTGGTATTGAAAGAACGCGAGATACTTTTCGCTCCCGACTATGTTATAAATGCGGGAGGTTTAATCAATGTGGCAAACGAAATTGAGGGATACCGCCAGGACAGAGCGATAAAACAAGCGGAAGGGATTTACGACATATTGCAAAACATCTATGCAATTGCCAAAGAGCAAAATATTTCCACAATGGCGGCATCCAATCACATAGCGGAAGAGAGATTGAACAAGATTGCAAGCATGAAAAATATTTATTCGAACGGTGTTAAATAATAAAAAGTATTTCGGAAGAAAGAATTAGATGTCAGAAAAAAAATTCAACAGGAGAGTAATTCGCGAGAAAGCGCTATTGGCTTTGTATGCATTTGAGATGAACGGCGATGGTTTGGATGAACTGATTGAAGGAATGTTTGTCGAAGTTAAAAACGAAAACGATAAATCTTTCGGTAAAAGTCTTATTGCCAAGGTGATTGCAAATCGCAAGGATTTGGATGAAATGATTAGAGAGAAAGTCAACAATTGGGAAATGGAAAGGATTGCTCTTATCGATAGAATACTCCTGCGGATTGCAATTGCCGAGCTTCTTTATTTTCCCGATATTCCTCCTAAGGTTTCCATAAACGAAGCGATTGAAATTGCAAAAGAATATAGCACGGCAAAATCGGGAAAATTTATAAATGGCGTCTTAGATGCCATTCTCACCGACTTGAAACAATCCGGTAAGTTGAATAAATCCGGAAGAGGACTTATTGAAGAATCTTTACCAAAAAAAATCCAAAGAAAATAAAGCCAAGATTTTCGTTTGGACACTTTACGATTTTGCGAATACTTCTTATTCGATTATTGTAGTAACCTTTATCTTCGCCGTTTATTTCAAAGAGGTAATAGCTAATTCGAATCCCATCGGTGATTTATATTGGAGTTTGGGCGTAAGCATATCGATGTTCATAACCGCCGGTATTTCCCCCGTTTTGGGTGCCATTGCGGATTATTCAGCGGGCAAAAAACGTTTCCTGCTGTTCTTTTCGCTTCTTTGTATTTTTTCAACAGCATTACTTTATTTTACGGGTCCCGGCACGATAACCGCGGCATTGTTGCTTTTTATTCTTGCCAATATCGGCTTCGAATCCGCCTTGGTTTTTTATGATGCATTTCTACCCGAAATAACAGTCCCTAAAAATTACGGTCGGGTCAGTGGTTACGGTTTTGCAATGGGGTATTTGGGTTCCTTGGCTTCTCTCGCTTTGATTTATCCTTTTATTCAGAAAAATTTAATTAAAGAAACTCTACCCCTTTCCGCTCTTTTCTTTTTGGTATTTGCCTTGCCTATTTTCCTTTTTCTACACGATTCGAGAAGGAAAAAGAACGAGGGGATATCATATTTTAAGGTTGGTTTCGAACGAGTGGCATTCACATTGAGCCATTTGAGAGAACATAAAAATCTTGCCGTTTTTCTTCTCTCCTTTTTCTTTTATATCGAGGGAGTAAATACGGTAATCTTCTTTGCGGGGAATTATGCAAAAACGACCCTCCAATTTTCGATGCAATCCCTCATGATGTTTTTTTTAATCGTACAATCCACGGCAATCCTCGGCTCGGTTTTCTTCGGAATTTTAGCGGATTCCATCGGGCAGAAAAAGACCGTCATAATTTCCCTTTTGATTTGGATTTTCACGATTACTTTGGCATTCTTTACAAGCTCAACGGATAGTTTCCTCAATCTACTTTTTGCTCGACAATTAAATATCGATATAACCGTAATGCAGAAATACTCCTTTTATCTGATAGGCTTGCTTGCGGGAATGGTCATGGGCGCTACGCAATCCACCAGCAGAAGCCTTATGTCCAAACTCACTCCACCTGAACGGAAAACGGAATTCTTCGGGTTTTACTCCCTCTTCGGCAAAAGCTCCGCCATTTTGGGACCACTCGTATTCGGTGCTGTCAGCTATTTAACCGGACAGCAAAAATTTGCCATTCTAACGATTAACGTATTTTTTATTGTGGGACTTACTATTTTTTCTTTCGTGAAGGAACCGGAAAGCGCGGTATAAAAATTTATGCCATTCCCTTTTTAAAAGCATATCGAAAAAGAAATAGAAGCACAAAAAGACTTATCCCCAAATAAACAAATGCCCAAAGCAGAGGCGAAGTACCGGTTAATTCCGCCAATAATTGCGCATCCGTTTGACGCAAGCCGGAAACGAACAAGTCCTCTTTTATATCGGTTAAAATATAAAGCACGCTCGTAAGTCCGATAAACTTGTATATATACCCCACAACTCTTTCATATTTTAAAAAGGGAAGAAGGAAAAGGACGATTGCAAAAATCAAACCGAAAAGCAAAGCGTATGTACCGGAAAAAACATTTACGGTAAAAAGCAAAATTACAACACCGAGAGAAAGCGAGAAAATTCTTAACAATCTTATATTGTATGCCGAAAAGAAGAACAACGCTCCTAATATTGTACTTCCGATATAACCCGCAAACGCCACTGCAAAACTATTGCCGCCTGTAATTATCGTCCGTCCGCCAAGTTCCCGAGTGATTTCAATACTTTTAACCGTATGCCCCGACAAAACCGCAACAATACCGTGGCTTATTTCATGCAATATAATCACAAGCATCTTTATGGGATAAATCAAATAAGTATCCCACAGCAATATCACAAAAATTGCCAGCGCAAGTAATATTGCAACTTCAAGCTGTTTCTTTTGTTTCTTTTTAAGTTTTATTTTCATTATTCTTTGAAATTCTTCGAACAAATTTAAGAAAAACCGCTTGAAAATTAACCTGTCTTGTATGCTTAAAATTTTTTTGAAATTGAGGAGTTGTTTCTTATTTTACATTTATATAAATTTTTTCTATGTGAGGCTAGGGCAAGTGAAAAAAGATAAAATCACATAGAAGAAAGGTAATTTTCTATTAAAGAATTTAGGGAAAAGGATAACATTCTTAAAAGCATGAGGAAAAAATGATACCTCCCAATCCGTTTGAAATTCTCGAACCGAATGAAAGATGGGCGCCTTCTC
>CAZSYM010000057.1:0-6774 GCA_964611145.1 uncultured Melioribacteraceae bacterium | reverse complement strand
AAAAAAAGCGGTTCGACAAAAAGCAACGTCGAACCGCTTTCAAAACGAAGGGAAAGATTTTTATTCTTTAGGACCGATCATTTTTTCCGGTCGTACATATTCATCAAATTGTTCAGGGGTAAGCAAGCCCAATTCGACGGCGGCTTCCTTCAGAGTTTTATTTTCGGCAAAGGCTTTCTTTGCCACCTTTGCGGCGTTATCATAGCCGATATAAGGATTAAGCGCCGTAACCAGCATTAAGGAATTATTGACGTAATAATCGATTTTTTCCTTATTCGGCTTAATACCCACGACCATTTTATCCGTGAAGCTTTCGCAAGCATCCGCCAAAAGACGAATGGATTGCAAAAGATTATAAATCATCACGGGTTTGAAAACGTTCAACTCAAAGTTTCCGCTGGCACCGGCAAAGTTAATCGTAGCATCGTTGCCCATTACTTGCACACAAACCATTGTCATTGCCTCGGCTTGAGTGGGATTAACTTTTCCGGGCATAATGGAACTTCCCGGTTCATTGGCGGGGAGAGACAATTCGCCTATTCCGCAGCGGGGTCCCGATCCCAACCAACGAATATCGTTGGCAATTTTCATCAACGAAGCGGCTAAAGTTTTCATTACACCGCTTGCTTCTACAATTGCATCATGAGCGGCAAGGGCTTCGAATTTATTGGGAGCGGATGTAAATTCCTTCCCCGTTATTTCGGAAATTTTCTTTGCCGCAAGCTCGGCAAATCCTTTATGGGTGTTTAATCCCGTTCCTACAGCCGTGCCACCCAAAGCCAATTGGGAAAGACGCGGAAGGCAGCCGTATATTCTTTCAAGTCCGTTATCCAACTGCTGAACATAACCGGAAAACTCCTGTCCCAAGGTCAAGGGTACGGCATCCATTAAATGAGTTCTTCCGATTTTAATAATGTCTTTGAACTCTTCCGCCTTTTCCGCGAGAGCATCCCGCAATTTTTTAACCATGGGGATCAAACGGCGATGAATTTCTTCCACAGCAGCAATATGCATTGCGGTAGGAAAAGTATCATTAGAAGACTGAGCCTTGTTTACATCGTCGTTGGGATGAATTGGTTTTTTGCTTCCCAAAACACCGCCAGCCATTTCTATAGCGCGGTTGGCTATCACTTCGTTCGCATTCATATTGGTCTGTGTGCCACTACCTGTTTGCCAAACCACCAAGGGGAAATGCTCATCCAATTTTCCCTCGATGACTTCATCCGCCGCTTTGATAATCAAATCCGCCTTTTCGGCAGGCAGAACACCTAATTCTTTATTCGCCATAGCGGCGGCTTTTTTAAGAATTCCCAATGCTCGAATCAACTCACGCGGAAAGCGCTCTCCACCTATTTTAAAATTCATCAAAGATCTTGCGGTTTGAGCTCCATAATACTTATCCGCCGGTACTTTAACCTCGCCCATCGAGTCAGTTTCAATTCTGTATTCCATTTTTGTTCTCCTTTTAATTTTTCTACGAGACAAAGAAAATTAACTTAATACTTTTTGAATAGCAATCTTTTAGTCGCTAAAATTTATTTAGCTTGGTCAATATTTGCCGATAGCAAGATTTTACAAGCTACGTAACGAAAAAACAAAACAAGAAAGAACACAAATATAATTCCTCAGTTCTCCGCCAATTTATTTTTCAAGTAATGAATGTAATCTATTTCGGAGGGATCTTTCCCCCGCAAAACGGCAAAATAATAAGTTACCCAATCACCGAAGAAAACATTTTCCAACAGACGGAGTTTAAAATCTTCTTGCGAGCTTTCAATGTGCAAAACCCCCGCACCGGCGTTTTTAATCAAGTCAGCCGTAATATCAATACGCTTTTTGATTTGAGGATGATATGCAACATCCTTAATAAAAACAGCCTTGGCGCGAAATTGTTTCTCGCTGAAAGTCTCCCACCCTATTATTTCATTGTGATTAAATTCCGGCAAAACATTGTGAAAAGCATGAGTTTTTCCGTTCTCGTTAAATTGTCCCTTCAATCGTACACCGACGGCTGATGTAACATTATCAACGGAATAAATCACGGGGATAAATCCTATAAGGCTCTTTGCAAATTCAAGCGGAGCATTCGAACCTTCGGCATTTTCATATTCCGCAAAGTCTTTTCCCTTATCGTTCAGCAATTCGATGGCTTTTTCCACAAATTCCGTCGGCGAAGAAATAATCCCGATTGAAGCGAAAATTTTAATCAACGCAAAAAGATTGAGGTAAAGAGCGTAACGAGGTTGGAAACCGGTTTGCAATTTTACGTACGGTATGTTCTTCGCCTCGGCAAATTCTTGCAACTTTCCACCGGAAGTGATGCAAACGATTTTAGCATTTTTCGCCCAAGCCTCCTCGGCGGCGCTTAATGTTTCTTCCGTATTTCCCGAGTAAGAAGAAAGAACAACAAGGGTATCGTTCCCCACGAAAGGTGGAAGCCCGTAATTGCGATTCACAAAATAAGGGATTCGAATTTCCCCTAAGTACAAATTGTAAAACAAATCAGCGCCAATGGCCGAACCGCCAAGTCCCGCTACCACAATAGATTTTATCTCATCGGAATTAAAAGAAATATTTAATCCTTCAAAATCTCTAACATATTCGATTTGCTTATAAGAATTTCTCAACACCTCGAATTGATTTTGCACATCATACTTTTCGATAAAATCTTTTATTGTCATCTTGCCTCCTAAATAAGTTTTTTCAATTCATCATCCACAATACCGTCATAAAATTCCTCCAGCTCTTTTCTAATGGCTTCTTCGGAATTTAATTCCAAACATCTGTCCGCGAGTTTTTCCACTTCGGAATAAGAAATGTTTCGTATTATTTTCCTTGCAGTCAGAATCGCAGCGGGGGAAACACTAATGGATTCCAATCCCAAACCTATCAGGAGAGGAATTGCCAATGGGTCGGCTGCCATCTCGCCACAGATTGTGGTTTTCAGCCCGGCTTCTTTACCGCTTTTAATAATATACTTCAAAGTCCGAACGACCGCGGGATGGAATTCTTGATACAGCTCGGAAACTATTTCGTTCCCCCTATCGACCGCCAATAAATATTGTATTAAATCATTCGTCCCGATACTCAAAAAGTCCACGCGTTCGGCGTAAAGGGGGACGGTTACGGCAGCGGAGGGAATTTCAACCATTATACCGAGCTTTATTTCCGAGTTAAATTTTTTGCCTTCCGATTTCAATTCTTCTATTGACTTATCAATCAAGGCTCTTGTTTTCTCAACTTCTTTCGGAGAAGAAACCATTGGAATCATAAATCGAAGATTATGATGAACATTTGCGCGCAGGATAGCCTTTATTTGAGATTTAAACAGCTCCTCGTTGTCCAAAAGGAAGCGAATTCCTCGCCATCCGAGAAACGGGTTCGGTTCTTTCAGATCAATAGGCAAGACTTTATCCCCGCCGATGTCAAAAGCACGGATTATAACACTCTCGGGATAAATTTTTTCCGCAAGTCTTTTATAAACTTCAAACTGCTCTTCCTCGTCGGGGAAAGCATCAAAGAGGTCGAAAATTTGCTCCGTACGCACCAAGCCGACGCCATCGGCACGATTTATCACTGCAAGCTCTATTTCCTTCATCAAATCCAAGTTGGCTGTAATCTTGATTTTCCTCCCATCCTTGGTAACGGTAGGCAAGGTTCGCAGTTTCTCCAATTCCTCGTCGTATTGTTCCAACTCGTCAATCTTTTTGCGATAATATTCAAGCTGTTCGGGAGTGGGATTGATAATAACCTCGCCATGAAATCCGTCAACAATTAACAAATCGCCTTCTTTTATTTTCGAGGAAGCATCGTGCACGCCGACCACAGCGGGAATGTTCAGCGACCTTGCAACAATTGCAGCGTGGGAGGTCAGTCCGCCAAAATCGGTAATATAACCGCGAGAATTAACACGATTAAAAAGAATCGTATCGGCGGGCGTCAAATTTTGCGAGACGACGATAACGTCTTCTTTGATTCTCGATGTCCACTTTTTTTGTCGCAAATTTCGGATAATTCTGTTCTTAATATCTTCTATATCATAGGAACGTTCTTGCAAATATTCTATTTCGGACTCGCGCATTATCTGCTGATATTTTGTTATCTCGTCGTTCACAATGAATTCGGGGCTTTTCCTTTCCTCTTCTATTCTGTTCAAAATATTTTGCTTTAAGATAGGGTCGTCCAGTATCATCAATTGTGCTTCGAAAATAGCGGCGCGTTTCTCGCCGATTTTATCCATAGCCATGCGAAAAATTTTCGTAAGTTCTTTTTTGGATTTTGCGAAGGCATCCTCAAGAGATTTTTTCGCCTCCTCAATATTCTCAATTTTGGCTTCCTCCACCTCTTCGGAAATACGATGATAAAGATGTGCATGGCCTATTGCTATTCCCGGTGCCGCGGCTATTCCGCGCAAAATATTTCCGTGAGTTTTATTCTTCATCGAATCCCCTTTCAAAATATTCCACTATTTCTTTTGCCGCTTCTTCCTCGTCCTCGCCGTCAAAAGTCAAAGTCAACTTACTCCCTTTCGCCGCCGCCAATGTCATAACTCCAATAATACTTTTACCGTTAATTTCCATACCATCCTTGTGAATAAAAAAATCGCTTTTGTATTTCGAAGCCATTTTAACCAGAGTGGCAGCCGGGCGAGTGTGCAAACCGGCATTATTAACTATGGTTACTTCCTTCTCTATCATTTTTTTCTTTCCAATAATTCCCTTGCAATCCAATCCAAAAGTTCTTTCCCTTCATCGTTTTTTAGAGCTTCCAACGATTTCAAGGCGCGTTTCGTGTATTTAGAAATTTCCTTTTCTACAATTTCAAAAACTCCTAATCGCTCATAGAGAGCTTTATATTCCAAGACCTTCTCACGTTCTATTCCATTTTTTCTAATAACTTGCATAAGCAATTTTTTCTCCTTGCCTTTAGCTAATTCAAGACTTTTCAACAATAAAAACGTTTTCTTTCCCTCGACCAAATCTCCACCTATTTTCTTGCCGAATTCCTTTTCGTCGGCGGCAATATCCAAAAGGTCATCCCGCAATTGGAAGGCAATTCCAAGGTTTTTCCCGTAATTCCTAAGATGTCGAATTTCTTCTTCGCTTCCACCGCCGAGCACTCCACCTATGGCGCAACACATTTCCAAAAGCGCGGCGGTTTTTTTCTTAATCATATTCATATACTCATCAATTGCAACATCATTGCGATGTTCAAATTCTCCGTCGAAGCTTTGCCCCTCGCATACTTCTATCACGCCATCGGTAAATAAAGAAATAACTTCCGCTATTTTATCCTTTGCATCTTTAATCAAATATTTATAAGCATACGCGGTAAGGCTATCGCCCGTAAGAATCGCAGTTCCCAAGTCGAATTTTTTATGCAAAGTCATCATGTTGCGACGTTTATCCGCATTGTCCATTATATCATCGTGCACCAAAGTAAAATTATGCAACAGTTCAACAGCGACCGCCGCGTTATAAACTCGCGAGAAATCCGCCCCGACAGCCTTTGCGGAAGCAAGAACCAGAAAAGGTCTTATTCTTTTACCCCCGCTTGCTAAAATATATTCCGCAGGTAAATAGAGAGACCTCGGATTTCTCTTTTTAAATATCCGCGCTATGCGAGATTCAACTTTTTTTATTTCCTTCTCATAAATTTTTCTTATCTCTTTATCTTCCATTTAATACAATTCCCTTTTTAATATTAACTTTTCCGTATTAAACTCCTTTAGGGTGGGGCTATTGGTAAGCGCCATAATTTTTTTCAATACATCGTTCCATTTCAAAAGCATTTTTATTACTCCCTCGACGCCGTTTTTCTTTGCTTCTAATAAAACAGTTCGTGCCGAAGCGACAATATCAGCCCCCAATGCAAGAGCCTTGGCATAAGCGAAAGCATCGGTAATTCCTCCCGAACCAATCAGAATAAAGTCGAATTTATTTTTCAATTCCTTTACCGTTCTGATGCAAAAAGCCGTCGGCAAACCCCATTCCGCAAATTCCCCGCCAGCTTCTTTGCCACTGCGTATATACTCAATTTTACTCCAGCTCGTTCCTCCCGCACCGGCAACATCTATTCCGTCAGCACCGGCGGAAAGGAGGGTCTCCGCCGCAATCTTAGAAATACCGAATCCGACTTCTTTAATTATCAAAGGTTGGTGAAAATTTCTCTTATACTTTTCTATAGCCTCAAGCAGTCCCTTAAAATCCGCTTTCCCTTCGCGTTGAATCATTTCCTGAGGCAAATTCAAATGCACGAACAAAGCATCGGCGTTAAGCGGCTTCATTATTTGTTCAATCGCGTTACTATTCATTTTCACGAATTCCGCCGCTCCAATATTAGCCAACACGGGTACGCTCGGCGCTTTTTCCCTCACTATTTCAAAGCTCTCGGAGCGTTCGGGATTTTCCAACATAGCTCGTTGGCTTCCCACTCCAATAGGAATTTTCAGCTCTTCCGCCGCTTCCGCCAAGACCGAATTTATACGCAATGCTTCCTCTGTTCCGCCTGTCATAGAAGATATAAGAAAAGGGGAAGAAATCCTCTTGCTCAAAAAAGAAAGCTCCAAATTTATTTCTTCCGCCAAAACCTCGGAAGACGCAAAATGCAAAAATTCATATTGCTCAAAACCCGTAGTCTTGGCAGAAAATTGAGACTTCCCTTCAAGTGCGATTTCTATATGTTCGTTTTTCCTTGTGTGAACACTCATTCTTTTTTCAAATAGTTTTAACTTTAAAAATAATAAATATTTAAGCCAATTATCGAGGGACAAGT
>CAZSYM010000056.1:0-6859 GCA_964611145.1 uncultured Melioribacteraceae bacterium | reverse complement strand
GCCTATTCGTTTCCTGCACAAAAAAAGGGCGCTAAAGCGCCCCTAAAAGAGAGTATAAACAACTTAATTATTTTTCTTAAAGTCCTTCATGAATTCCACCAAATCCTCAACGCCTTTCTTGGGGAAAGCATTATAAATGGAGGCTCGCAAGCCGCCGACGGAACGGTGCCCTTTCAATCCCACAAATCCTTTTTCCGTGGCTTCGGCAACGAATTTCTTTTCGAGATCCTCGTTCAGCATTCTAAAAGTAACATTCATCAAGGAGCGGTCTTCCTTAACCGTAACCGTTCCTTTATAATAGCCATCGCTTTCGTCAATAAAATTATAAAGCATATCGGCTTTTTCGCGATTTAATTTTTCCATTGCCTCCAATCCGCCGTTTTTAAGCAACCACTTGTAAACCAGACCGATGATATAAACGGTAAACGTCGGGGGAGTGTTATAAAGCGAGTTTTTCTCCGCATGAGTTTTATAATTCAAATACGTATGGAGGGAATCGCTACTCCGTTCCAACATATCGTTGCGAATAATCACGAGGGAAGCACCGGCAGGTCCCATATTTTTCTGAGCGCCAGCATAGATGAGTGCGTATTTCGAAACGTCAATTTTTCTGCTAAGAATATCGGAGGAAGCGTCGCAAACCAACGGCACGTCGCCCACTTCCGGTTCTTTTTTCCACTCCGTTCCGAAAATGGTGTTGTTGGACGTAAAATGAACATAGGAAGCTTCGGGGTCGAGTTTCAACTCGTCCTGGCGCGGTAGGCGTGTAAAGTTCTCTTCCTCCGTGGAGGCAGCGATGTTGACCTCGCCGACTCTTTTAGCTTCCTTGATAGCTTTCTTAGACCACGAGCCGGTGTTGATATAATCGGCTTTATTCTTCGGAGGCATAAGATTCATCGCTACCATCGAGAATTGAAGAGTCGCTCCGCCTTGAAGAAAGAGGACGGAATAATTTTCCGGAATATTCAAAAGCTTTCTCAAATCGCTTTCGGCATTTTTGATAATCTCGTCGAACGTCTTGGAGCGGTGGCTCATCTCCATCACGGACATTCCGGTGCCTTTGTAGGAAAGCAAATCTTCCTTCGCTTCCAAAAGCACTTCTTCCGGCAATACCGCCGGTCCTGCATAAAAATTATAAACTCGATTTTCCATTTCTCAATTCCTTATCTTTTTCTTAAATAGTGTGAATCAAAAGTCCGTCCCGCAATTTGGGTTCGAACCATGTTGATTTTGGGGGCATAATTTCCCCCGCATCGGCAATGTTCATCAAGTCATCGACGGAAACGGGGAACATGGAAAAAGCGACCTTCGCCTTTCCGCTATTGACCAATTTTTCCAATTCGGTCGTTCCGCGGATTCCGCCTATAAAATCGATATTATTATCCGTGCGCGGGTCTTTTATCCCTAAAATCGGCGTAAGCAAATATTTTTGCAAAATGCTCACATCGAGATTTTCTCCGATGCTTCCTTCCGTTTCCTTCACGTTTTCGTTCGGTTTCAACAAATACCATTTCCCGGACAGATACATACAAATATTTTTGCGTGCGGGAGGATTCGGATTATCGGTTTCCTCCACGCTGAAATTCTCTTTCACTTTTTCCAAAAATTCATTTTCGCTTAATCCTTTCAAGTCGAAAATCACGCGGTTATAGGGAAGTATTTTCAACTGCTCGGCGGGAAAGAGGACGGCAAGGAAATAATTATACTCCTCCTCGCCCGTGTGAGTTACGGATTGTTCTTTCAGCATTTTTTGCGCTCTGCTGGCGCTTGCCGCGCGATGGTGCCCGTCCGCAATGTAAAGATTTTTAACCTTCTCTATTTCGAAAATCACAATATCGTTGTAGTCTTCCGGCATTTCCCAAATCACATGTTCAATACCGTCCGAAGCGGTAAAGCTATAAAGAGGTTCGTTTTTCATCGTTTTTTCCACAGCTTCGTCCACTTCGTGAACGCCTTTATAAGTAAGAAAGACGGCGCCCGTTTGCGCCCGAGTGGTAATAATGTGATTCGTTCTGTCGTCCTCCTTCACTTTTCTGGTTTTTTCATGCTTCAAAATAACATTCTTGTCATAATCCTCCACGGAGAAAGTCGCCGCAATTCCCACTTGGGTCTGTTCTCCCATTGTCAACTTGTAAACATAAAACTTCGGCGTTTCGTCTTGAATCAAGGGAGCCTCGTTTTTCAATCTTTCGAGATTCTCACGAGCTTTTTCATAGACGATTTTATCGTAAGGGTCAACATCGGGTGGCAATTCTATCTCCGAACGAGTAACTCTCAAGAAGCTGAGGGGATTATCCTTAGCCAATTCCGCCGCTTCTTCTCTATTGACAACATCGTAAGGCACACTGGCAACCAAATGCGCAACTTCTTTTCGGGGTCTCAAAGCTTTGAAAGGTCTGATAACTGCCATTTTCGTCTCCGCTCTTATTAAATAAAATCACAACAAAGAATTCACTTCGATATGTAAAAATATTCCTTTTAAGCTTAAATGTCTATGGAAAAGAAAACTCAAACGAACTATTACCGAAAAGGGCTAACCGCTCTTTGTATTTTTGATTTTAATTATTTCCCCCGCAATGCTAACCGCTATTTCCTCGGGGGTTTCCGCTTTTATTCTAACGCCTATCGGGGCATGAACGCTGTTCAGAAAATTCCCGCTTACGCCTTGTTTTTTTAGGTTCCGGAAAATGGTTTCTATTTTCTTTTTACTCCCCATAGAACCGATATAAGCAAGCTTTTTATTCCTCAATGAATAAAGGGCTTGAGCATCGCCGGTGTGCTTCGGGGTTACTATTATTACATAAGAAAGCTTTCCCTCCCGCACAAAATTTCCGACTTCGGAATATTTCGTAATTATTATCTCGTCGGCAAATTTGTTTTGCTTAAGGGTAAAAACATTCTTCCGCTCGTCGAATACAATCACGCGGAAGTCGAGCGTTTTTAAAATTCTGGAAACCGCCAATCCCACATGTCCTCCGCCTACCACGTAAGCCGTGAGCGGGAAACCCACTTGCTCCATGTATTGCCACTTTTCCCCTTTCATTGTGAATCGAGGTTCGAAAATACGGCTTACTTTTCTATAAGAAAATTCCTCGTTGCCAAGGGAAAGTTTTCCGGGAATACTCTTTTCCAGATTTAAAATTATTCTCTTAATGGTTTTCAATTCTTGAGATGTTAATTTTTTAAAGACGACGGTTTCCGTTCCGCCGCAAATCAATCCCGAGGCTTCCTCCCCGCCTTTCTTCGAATGGCGCAAGGTTTTCACCGCCGAGGTTTTCTTTCCGTCAATAAATTTCCGTGCGAAATCGATTAAATTCTTTTCCATTATTCCGCCGCCAATCGTTCCGAACGTAGCACCGTCGGGAGTTACAATCATTTTGAATCCCTCGCGTCCCGGGGAAGATTCGGACGTTTGCGCCACAATCAGCAAGGCGATTTTCCCTTTTTCTTCTATCTTTGTCGAAGCGAATTCCCAAAAGAGTTTCGAAAACATTTCATTTTTCCTTTTGCTGGTTTACAATTCCACCGCACAATGCAATCGCTTTCTCCGCCTCCGGAGTTAAATCTCCCCGCACAAAATAATTCTTGAGTTCTCTACGGAAAGCATACGTATTTCTCAGACTATCAAAATACTCGGCACGTTCGGAAGAGGGCAAATTCAAAAGCTTTCTCAAGCGCTTGTCGTCCTCGACTATGGGATAAACCCTCTCAAAAATTTCGCTCAATATTTTTTCCGTCTCCCTTTCCGCAACGGTTATAATGTTGTTTTTCAGCTCCATTTTCGGAGGCGTCCATTTGTCCGTCGGGATTTCAAAACCGCATTGCGCCGCACAATCGAGAAAAGCATTGTAAATCATGGAAGTTGCGTTTACTTTTCCCTCGTAGGAATAGCCCGCAATGTGGGGAGTCCCGATAAAAACATTTCTCAACAATTCCGCATTTATCATCGGTTCGTTTTCCCAAACATCCAGGACGACAAAAAGCTCTTTTCCTTTCTTTAACAAATTCAGCAAGGCGGAATTATCCACAACTTCCCCGCGGGAGGTATTGATGAGAACGGCGCCGTCTTTCAATCGGGCAAGTTTTTTTTCGTCGAGAAGGTGAAACGTGTTATCTCCGCCTCCTTTGTTCAAAGGAACGTGCAAAGTAATTATATCCGCTTCCAGAGCTTCTTCGAGTGAATGGAATTCGTCGCTTCCCGTTTCTCTTTGCAAGGGCGGGTCGTTCTTAACCACATGCATTTTCAGAGCCTTTGCAAGGCGTTCGACTTTTCCGCCTATGTTTCCCACTCCCACAATTCCGATTCTCTTTTCGGAAAACCGGAAATTCAAACGGTGCGAGGCTGTAGAGAGGGCAGCGAGGAAATACTCCGCCACCGCTTGAGAATTGCAACCCTTGGCGCTTGCAAAAAGAATACCAGCGGATTTCAAAAATTCCTTGTCCACATGGTCTTCCCCTATCGTTGCAGTCGCCACGAATTTAACCGGAGTGCCTTCCAAAAGTTCACTCGTAACTTTCGTAATCGAACGAACGAGCAAAACATCCGCATCTTTCAATTCCCTCTTGGAAATTTTTCTTCCGGGCAGGAGCAACACCTCACCGAAATTCGAAAAAGCCTCCTTTACGTAGAGTATTTTTTCGTCGGCTACTATTTTCACGCTTTTTCCTTTTTTTTATTTTCAAACATATTCAATCGGAGGGAGGTTTTCAAAAAAGCTCGTGCGGGAGAATTCAGAATTTTTTAATGTGTAAAATTTTTTATTTAGATTATATTTAAATAATCAAATAAAAGTTTTTTGTGTCAAGGAAAAGAGCGAGGTGAATTATGAAGACAATGAAGACGGAAATCGAATGGATGGACAAATTGTTACCGGAAGGCTTTCCCATCAAGACCTCTACGATAATCACCGGTCCCGGAGGGAGCGGGAAACCGTTAATAGGGGAATCGTTCCTTTCGGCATGGTTGCGCAATGGCGGTAGCGCCGCTTTCCTTTCTTTGCAATACCCCAGCAAGGATTTCATCTCCGAAAGCCTTAAAACCGTTACGGGCATTGACCTTTCCGAATACGAGGATAAAATTCTGTTCTTTCATTTGGACGTCTCCGCAGATAATATAATCAAAGTCAACGACAGAGAATACAAGGTAAACTTGGTTCTGCCTCAACTTTGGGAAAAGACGCTCAAGACCGCCGAGGAAAACTTGGAAGACTCCGGTCCCGGTATATTATACTTCGGCTCGGCTCTGAATTTATTGCTCTTTTCCCCCACATACGGAGACGCCATATTGGAAAAAATAAAGAAAACTGTGGCGGAAGAGAAAACTCACACTTACATTTTCTCCGTTAGCACCACGGCAAAGGCGGAAGAAATCGCCAAGCTCGAAGCAATGGCGGATAATCTGATTACCACACGTAGCGAAAAAGAGCCTTTCCGCCTTTACATGAAAATATTGCGAATGAAAGGCGTTCCTTTCTCCGACGAAGAAATCCAAGTGCCGATTGACCCGAAATCCCTGAGCCACGTGAAAAAAGTTGCGGATCACAGCCGAAGCAGAGTAATTCCCGCAATTTCGGAGTTGTAAATTGAACGATAATTACTTTGCTTTCGGTCCCGTCCCTTCGCGAAGATTGGGCAGGAGTTTGGGCGTCAATAATATTCCGCCCAAATACTGCTCCTTCGCATGCATTTATTGCCAATTGGGCAATACCATTCGGTTGACCGAAGCACGGCAAAAATTTTACGAGCCGGAGGAGATATTCCAAGCCGTTAAAAATTTGGCGGAAAAAACTTTTGCAAAGGGAGAGAAAATCGATTATATCACTCTCGTACCGGACGGCGAGCCGACGCTCGATTTGAATCTGGAAGAACTGGCTAAAAACTTAAAAACATTGGGCATACCTCTGGCAATTATTTCCAATTCCTCTTTGATATGGGAGGAAAACGTCCGCAAGGCTCTCGGACTTTTCGATTGGGTTTCCCTGAAAGTGGATTCCGTCTCCGAAAAACTCTGGAAACGAATAGACCGCCCGTACGGGAAATTGGAGTTGAAAAAGGTATTGGAGGGAATCGAGAATTTTGCCAAGGATTACAAAGGATTCCTTGCAACGGAAACCATGCTCGTGCGCGGGTTTAACGATACGGACGAGGAACTGCGAGCAATTGCAAGATTCATAGGTAGATTGAACACCGACGCGGCGTACATTTCGGTGCCCACTCGACCGCCCGCGGAAAATTTCGTTCTGCCACCGGAGGAAGCCAAAATATTAAAAGCATATGAAATATTTTCCGAAAGGATAAAAAATGTGGAGCTAAACATAAATTACGAAGGTGGAAATTTCGCCTCCACGGGCGACTTTCGGAACGATTTTCTCGGGATTATTTCCGTACACCCTATGCGCGAAGATGCGGTTTATAATCTTTTGAACAAAACGGGCGAAAGATTCGAGACGGTGGAGAATCTGCTCCGCAGCGGAATCGTCCTCAAAAAAGAATACAACGGAAAAGTTTATTTTTTAAGAAATCTAAAGGGAGTAAAAAATGGAAAAAATAACTTTGGAAGTAATCGAGCAAACAATTAAAAACGTGGAACATCCCGAAATTGCAAATACTTTGGGCGAGCTCGGAATGATTAGAGACGTAACTTTCGAGGAAGAAACGGGCGTGGTGAAATTCACGCTTGTACTACCGATGATGGGAATACCGGTGCAAATTCGGGATATGATATTGAACTCAATCAGCACGGCTTTAAAAGGGAAGGCTAAAAAACTGGGCGTGAATCTTGCCGAAATGACGGAAGAGGAAAGAGCACATTTCTTTGAACTTTCCCAAAAGAACTGGAAACTTTGAAAATATTAAAACA
>CAZSYM010000055.1:0-7094 GCA_964611145.1 uncultured Melioribacteraceae bacterium | reverse complement strand
CTTCCAATTTTTTCAAGGCTTCTTTGGCGGCTTCCTGCTCGGCGGATTTCTTGCTTTTGCCCGTTCCCATGCCGAAAGGAAAATCGTTTATTAAGACTTCAACGGTAAAGGTTTTATCATGCTCGGGACCATCTTCACGAACGGTTTCATAGCGAGGCGTTCCCAATTTTTTAGCATGCGTAAATTCCAAAAGTCGCCCCTTATAATTTTTATCCTCTTTGAATTTACCGCTTTCAAAATTCGGTTTTACAATCCGTTCATATATAAATTGCTTGGCTACATAAAGTCCGCTATCGAGATAAATCGCCCCGATTAAAGCTTCCATAGCGTCGGCAATTATTGTTTTTCGCCCTTCTTTCGAATTTCCAACAAATTTTTTGTTGAACAAAACATAACTTTCCAAATCAATGGATTTAGCCGCTTCGGCAAGAGCATCTTTATAAACCAATCTCGAACGAATTTTCGTCAGAAATCCTTCTTCTTCCTCGGGAAATTTATTGAAGAGAAATTCAGCCACGACCAAACCCAAGACGGCATCGCCCAAAAATTCCAATCTCTCGTTCGATTCCGTAAGCCCCCGTTCCTCGTCCACAAAGGAACTATGCGTAAGAGCTTTCAAAAAGAGTTCCGAGTTGTGTATTTTGATGTTTAACTTCTTCTCGAGCTTTCTAAGTTTTCTCTCTTGCCTTTTCTTGAAAGAATCCTTGGAGAAAAAGCCGAATAACTTTGCGAGGAACATGTTACATCTTAATCTTCAAATTTTTTGAACAACAACGTGGCATTATGTCCGCCGAAACCGAAGGTATTGCTCAAAGCATATTTAATTTCCCTTTCCTTCGGCACTTTCGGGGTATAATCCAGATCGCATTCGGGACAAGGTTCGTCCAAATTTATTGTGGGAGGTATAATTCCGTTTTTAACGGCCAAGATTGTTGCGATTGCCTCTATGGCTCCCGCCGCGCCGAGTAAATGTCCCGTCATGGATTTAGTGGAGCTTACGGACAATTTATAAGCATGGTCGCCAAAGACTTTTTTAATTGCGAGCGACTCGTTTTTATCGTTCAGTTCGGTAGAAGTTCCATGAGCATTTATATAATCCACTTGCTCGGGGGAGAGACCGCCGTCGCGCAAAGCCTCGCTCATCGAGCGGGCAGCGCCCGCGCCTTCGGGAGCCGGAGCGGTAACATGATACGCATCCCCGCTTAATCCGACGCCGATTATCTCGCCATAAATCTTAGCTCCTCTTTTCTTCGCATGTTCCAACTCTTCCAATATCAATGTTCCGGAGCCTTCGCCCATTACGAAGCCGTTTCTATCTTTATCGAAAGGACGGGATGCCTCCTTGTAGCGGTCGTTCCATGTGGAAATAGCCCGCGCAGCGTTGAAGCCGGAAACTCCCATGGGAGTAATGGAAGCCTCGGCACCGCCCGTAACCATTACGTCCGCAGAACCGCGCTGAATCAAGATAAAAGCATCCGCAATCGCATGAGCAGAGGTCGCACACGCCGAAATGGTCGCATAGTTGGGACCGGTAAGTTTCCAGCGAATTGAAATGTGTCCCGCGGCGATGTCGGGTATCATCATCGGAACGAAGAAAGGACTAACGCGCCGCGTTCCGCCGTTCATAAATGCAGTATGTTGCTCTTCCCATGTGTTCATACCGCCTATACCGCTACCGTAAACCACGCCAATCATATTTCTATCTTCTTTATCGAGCTCCAAACCCGAATCGTCCATAGCCATTTGAGCGGTGGCAATAGCATAATGCGTGAACAAATCCATACGCCGCGCTTCTTTTCTGTCCAGATACTGCGAAACGTCGAAGTTTTTCACTTCGCATGCAAATTGGGTAGCAAATCCAGAAGCGTCGAAATGCGTTATTAAATTGGCACCGCTTTTACCTTCCAACAATCCGTTCCAAAATTCCTCAATATTATTTCCGATGGGCGTTACTGCGCCTATTCCGGTAATCACGACTCTACGCTTGCTCATGGATTCTCCTTTCTTTTTACGTGGTAAAGAGGAAGGGATTACGACAAGAATTGCCGCAATCCCTTTAAAAGTTTATTAGCCTTCTACCTTTTCTTTCAAATATTTAATTGCATCCCCCACGGTAGCTATTTTTTCCGCGTCCTCGTCGGGAATGGAAATGTTGAACTCGGATTCAAAGCCCATTACCAATTCTACGATATCCAAAGAATCCGCACCCAAATCGTTCGTAAAAGAAGCTTCGGGAGTAATTTGAGATTCATCAACACCAAGTTTGTCAACGATTATTTCTTTTACTTTTGCTTCAATATCCATTTGTAACTCCTTAAATTAATTTTGAATTAGTTAATTATAATAAAAAATCACATTACCATTCCACCGTCCACGGTAATCACTTGCCCCGTAATATAAGCGGAATCGTCCGAAGCAAGGAATTTCACAACTTTTGCAATATCCTCCGGGGTTCCCATTCTTCCCAAAGGAATGGAATTTAGCAAAGCGCTTTTTTGCTCCTCGGTAAGAACCTCGGTCATATCGGTCTGAATAAAACCGGGAGCAACGGCATTCACACGAATATTGCGCGAAGCTATTTCCTTGGCGATGGATTTCGTAAAGCCTATTATCCCAGCCTTCGAAGCGGCATAATTCGATTGTCCCGCATTGCCAATCAATCCCACAATGGAAGTAATATTGATAATGGAACCCGCTCGTTGTCTTAGCATTGTTCTTAAAACGGCTTTCGTAAAATTAAAAACACTTTTGAGATTCGCATCGACAACGGCATCAAATTCCTCCGGGCTCATTCTCAAGAGAAGATTGTCTTTGGTGATACCGGCATTATTGACCAAAACGTCTATACCGCCCAAAAACTCCTCGGCACGTTTAACGGCTTCCGTCGCTTCCTCGGTGGAAGAAACATCCGCTTTTATTCCAACGACTTTCATTCCGAGGGAGGAATATTTTTCTTCTATCTCCCGTGCCGCATTTTCGGAGCTTCGGTAAACAAAAGCCACGTCCGCAAAACCGCTGGTAAGGAATTCATCGAGAATACCTTTGCCAATTCCCCGCGTGCCTCCGGTAATCAAAGCTTTTTTTCTTTCAGCCAAAATTTACCTCTAATACTCTATTTTCGGATTGCTTTCCGAAATTTCTTTTTTACAAAAATTTCAATGCGCAATTTAAGTAATTTTATTTCCAGAGACTAACCGAAAATGAAAAAGGAAATAAAATATTCATTAAAGATAATTTTCCAAGTCGGAATATTTTTCAATTCCATAAATCTTTACGTTGCGGTCTATTCGTTTAATTAGTCCCTGCAAAACTTTACCGGGACCTATTTCCACGAATTCGTCCGCTCCGTCGGCAATCATATTTTTGATTGTTTCCTCCCAACGAACGGGGGAGGTAAGTTGAAGCAATAAATTATTTTTCAAATCCTCCGCTGCGGTAACCGGTTTTGCCGTAACATTCGAATAGACCGGAATGCGAGCGTCATAAAAATCCGTATTCGAAAGCTTTTCCTCAAGGCGTTTTTCGGCGGACTTCATCAAGGGGGAATGGAAAGCTCCGGAGACCACGAGTTCCTTAACCAATTTCGCTCCCTCCCGCTTGGCAATTGTCATTGCTTCACGCACGCCTTCCACACTTCCGGAAATCACTATTTGCCCGGGGGAATTAAAATTGGCGCATTGTACAATTCCTTTTGCGGAAGCCATCTCACAAATTTCCTCGACTTTTTCCGGCAGCATTCCAATAACCGCAGCCATTGTACCCGGATTTTCGCTTCCGGCTTTTTGCATTGCTTCCCCCCTAAGTCGAACGAGCTTGATTGCCTCGTAGAATTCCAACGCACCGCTTGCGACAAGCGCGGAATATTCTCCCAACGAATGTCCCGCCGTCATATCGGCATTTAAACGTCTAAGCAAGAGGGCAATAGTTACGCTATGGAGAAAAATCGCAGGTTGGGTATACTCGGTTTGCTTTAATTTTTCCTCGGGTCCGTTAAACATAATTTCCGAAAGAGGCGCATTCGTAGCATCTTCAGCCATCAGAAACATTTCCCGCGCTTCGGGGGAATTGTCGTAAATATCCTTTGCCATTCCGACGTATTGCGAACCCTGTCCGGGAAAAACAAACGCTCGCTTACCCATTAGTCCATACTCCATACCAAATACGAAGAACCCCACGTATAACCGCCGCCGAACGCCGCAAGGATAAGTTTATCTCCCTTCTTAAGTTTTCCGTCGCGATACCATTCGGTTAAACAAAGAGGAATAGTGGCGCCGGTGGTATTTCCATATTTTTGAATATTAATCATTACCTTGTCTCTATTAATCCCCATTCTTTGAGCGGTAGCATCGATAATTCTCATATTTGCCTGGTGTGGCACCAGATATGCTATATCCTCGCCCTTCAATCCGTGCTTTTCCATTATCTCTACGGAAATATCCGCCATACCTTTAACCGCAACTTTAAAAACGGCGCGTCCGTCCTGATAAATATAATGCATTTTATTATCCACTGTCTCACGAGTGGGCGGGAAAGCGCTACCGCCACCTTTCATAATCAAAGCATCCTTACCGCTTCCGTCGCAATGGAAAAGCGAGTCCTGAAGTCCCAGGCTCAAATCTTCCGTCGGTTCCAGCAACACCGCCGAGGCGGCATCCCCAAAGAGTATGCAAGTATTTCTATCTGTATAATCAACAATGGCGCTCATTTTATCGGCACCAATTACCACGACTTTTTTATATGCTCCTCCTTCTATCAAGCTGGCGCCGGTTTGCAATGCGAAAAGGAAGCCCGAACAAGCCGCCGAAAGGTCGAATCCCCAGGCGTTTTTCGCACCGATATTATCCTGCACAAGGCAAGCCGTTGCGGGGAAAAAATAATCCGGTGTAACGGTGGCAACAATAATGGCATCTATTTCCTCGGGCTTCAAGCCGGAAGTAGCCATTAAATCTTCCACGGCTTTCGTCGCCATATCGCTTGTAGCGCCGTTTTCTAAAATTCTTCTTTCCACAATTCCCGTTCGAGTACGAATCCACTCGTCATTGGTATCCACAATGGATTCGAAATATTTGTTATCCAGAACTTTGTCCGGGACGTACATTCCAACGCCTGTAATTTGTGCGTTAAAATACCTTTTCTTGTCCGCCATTAAAAAGACTCCTTTAAATTATTTTAAGAATTGGATTGACTCACGCGCTTTTTAAGCGTTAATTTTTTCCTTGATTTTATTCACAAGGTCGACTTCCAGGGAACGCGCCGCTTCGAAAATCATGTTCTTAATCCCTATAGCATTGCTGGAGCCGTGCCCGATAATGGCCACGCCGTTTATTCCCAACAGAGGAATACCGCCGTAGTAATTGGGGTCCGTATCCACCAATGCTTTTTTAATTGCGGATTTTGCAATACCGATTTGCAGTTTAGGAATCAAACCTTTATCCGCATATTGTTTTAATTTTGTTTTAAGAAAGGGAAGAACGGATTCGGCAAATTTCAATATTATGTTTCCTACGAAACCGTCGCAAACGACAATATCAACCGTTCCTTTAAAAACATCTTTTCCTTCGACGTTCCCCTTGAAGTTCAAATAGGAATTTTTCAAGAGTTCAAAAGCGTCGTAAGTAAGAGGGTGACCTTTCGATTCTTCCTCCCCGACGTTCAGAAGGCCGACAGTAGGATTTTCGACCTTGTGAACCTCGCGCAAATAGATGTCCGTCAATTTTGCGAATTCCAAAAGATGTTCGGCTCTGGAATCCACAAAAGCGCCAGCATCCGTAATTCTCGAAAGGGTGCCTTTTTCGGTGGGAATAGGAGAAGCGATTGTGGGACGAGAAACTCCGGGAATCCTACCCATTATGAGAATAGAAGCCATTGCTACCGCGCCGGTGTTACCGGCACTAACCAAAGCATTTGCCCGCCCTTCTTTTACCAAATTAGCCGCGACAACAAGCGAGGAATTCTTCTTGGTTTTTACCGCCCTCGCCGGGGAATCGTGCATTGTGATTACTTCCTCGGCGTGAACTATTTCGTAATCATCCCCTTCGTAATTATATTTTTCCAATTCCTTACGAATGAGATTTTCCTTGCCGACGAGGAAAAGGAAAAGATTCGATTTCTTTTCCTTCAAAGCCGCTATAGCGCCTTCAATTTCAACACGAGGGGCGTTGTCGCCCCCCATGGCATCAACGGCAATTTTAATAACCTTGTTATTATCGCTTTTTTCCATTCAACGAATGAAATTATTCCGGAATAAACATAGACCTACCGGCATAATATCCGCAGTTGGGACAAGCTCTATGGCTAAGCTTCAGCTCTCCGCAATTCGGACAACGACTCAAAGTGGGCGCCGTTGCCTTGTAATGCGTTCGCCTTTTGTCTCTTCTGCTCTTTGATATTTTTCTCTTAGGATGTGCCATTACTTCTTAACCTTTTTTAATTATCAAAATTCAATTGTTTTAACTTTTCCCATACGGGATTCACAATTTCTTTCTCACAGGAACAAGTCTCATAATTCAAATTCGCGCCGCAATGGGGACAAAGTCCCTTGCAATCCTCCCTGCACAGTTTTTTCATCGGGATTGCCAAGTAAGAATAATCCCGCACGATTTTCGAGATGTCGATTTTATCCGTATCCCTTGCAAGATAAAAAACATCGTCATCGTCCTCGAGAACCTTTTCCCTATCAAAAAAATAAAGAGCAGTAAAATTGCTCTTGATTTCCGTCTCGTATTCCTCGTTACACCGGTCGCATATCAAACGCGCTTTGACCGACGAGGAGCATTCGAGTACAATTTGGGACGAGGTCTTGTTCATCTTGCAAACGACGGACACATCGCCGAAAAAAGGCTCTTCCAAATCTATGGCGGCAGCCTTTCCCGATAGCGAAATCTCGTGAACCCCTATCTCGTAATTTGTATGTTTGATAAACATTGCAAAGAACCTGAAATAAATCTTCGAAATATACTGCCACTTGTTTTCAGAGTCAAGAAACGAACATTTGCACATGTAAAATGCCGGAAGAAGGTATCCGGTTTAAAGAAATAAAAGCGGAGCCGAATCTCCCCGCCTTGTAAAAAGAAGCTCAAATTTTATCAATCCGG
>CAZSYM010000054.1:0-8079 GCA_964611145.1 uncultured Melioribacteraceae bacterium | reverse complement strand
GCTCTCATAAGATGGTATCCAATCAGAGAAGAAAAATAAAGAATCGACGGAGCAAGATAATTAGAAATTCTTCATTATTTTTGCTTCGGCGTATTGAGATATAAATTCTTATTTTTACACCCTTAAAAAACGGAAACTTAATATGAGCGGAGACAAAGGAAAAAGATTTTGGTATGCCATGTACACGAAACCGCGCAGTGAATTTGCGGCGGCGCGGGAAATAGCATCCGAAGGAGTGGAATATTATTTGCCTACGGTTGAGGTTATCCGCCAGTGGAGCGACAGAAAAAAGAAAATAATCGAACCGCTTTTCAGAAGTTACATATTCGTGCTTTGCAACGAAAAAGAACGCATGCTGATTGTACAGAAGAAATCCATCGTCAAAACGGTTTCTTTCTTGGGGCGTCCTTCCGTAATTCCCGATTGGGAAATAGAGAGCTTGAAGAAAACCTTGGAGCGGACCAAGGAATTCGAGCTTTCCGACAAACCGAAAGTCGGCAGCAGGGTAAAGGTTGTGGACGGTCCTTTCAAAGGAGTGATTGGAACCGTTTTCGAAGGCGAGAACAACGAGCGTTACTTGGCGGTTACAATCGAACTTCTGAAACGCTCGGTCGTGGTGCGCCTCCCTGCCGAGAACGTCGTGGAAATAAAAGAGGAAGAATAAGTCTTTTTTAATAAAACTGTTTTTATTAAATTGAAGTTTAAGTTAAAACAATCTGCCGAGGAAAATGCAACCCGATTTGAAAAGCTTGCGCGCGGGCAATAAAGTTGACCATTTCGTTCTGTTGAAAAAAATGGAAACGAAAATTACGCGTCAAGGCAAGGAGTATCTCGATATGGAGCTTGCCGATAAGTCGGGAAGTATTAACGGAAAATTTTGGGAGAATTTCTCGGACTTCAAAGACGTTGCTCGCGAGGGAATGCTTTTGCACGTAAGAGGCGACGTTGTGGAGTTCAACGGAACGACGCAAATCAAGATAGAATCCGCCGAACCGGCAGGAGCACAGGACGGCATTTCCGTCGACGATTTTATGCGCAAGTCCCAAAGACCTCTTGCCGAGATGACAAAGGAGCTTAACGAGCGTATTGAAAGAATTGATAACGAGTATCTTAAAAGACTTCTTAAAATCATTTTAACCGGTAGGCGCTACGAAAAATTCATTCGCGTGCCCGCTGGCAAGTCATGGCATCATTCTTATTTGCACGGACTTTTGGAACACACTCTCGAGATAGTGCGAATTTGTGATTTGATGAGCGATATTCACCCCGAAGTGAACAGAGATTTATTGATTACAGGCGCTATACTGCACGATTTCGGAAAGACGGAGGAATTGACCTCCGACATAAAATTCGATTATACGGACAAAGGGCGACTTCTGGGACATATTGTTATCGCTGCGCTGGAGGTGGAAAAAGCCGCCAAGAAAATCGAATGGTTCCCCGAAGAGCTTAAAAATCAACTTCTCCATTTGATTCTAAGTCATCAAGGTAAATTGGAATACGCCTCCCCCGTTGTTCCTAAAACCCTGGAGGCGGTTATTCTTTACTATGCGGATGAATTAAGCGCAAAGACAAACGCATATAAAAACATGATCAATGCCGACGTTTCCGAGGGTAATTGGACAAAATTTGTTCCTTTGGCGGAGACGCAAATATACAAAAAGAGAAAATTCGACGACGAGGAAGAAAGTTAACTTTAAATAAACAATAACAAATCGGGAGAAGAAAATGAAAAAAGTTCTGGGAATTTCTCTTTTTATTCTTGTGCTAATGTTCGGGATTTCTTCGGCACAAACCGTTCAGGAATTGATAGCAAAAGCCGATTCCTTAACCACAAAAGCGTTTGACGATGACGCCGCTCTGAAAGTCCTTTTGCAAGCGGAGAAAATGGAACCCAACAATTGGGAAATCGAGTGGCGACTTAGTCGCGCTTATTCCAACATAGCGGCACACATGCCGAAGGATAAGAAAGACGAGCAGTACAAGGTTTATCAAACGGCTTTAAAACATGCGAACAAGGCGGTTAAGTTGGCGCCGAATCAATCCCACGCTTATGTGCGCCGCGCCATCGTAAACGGAAGAATAGCTTTGTTTAAAGGGGTGTTCTCCGTGGCCGGAGTGGTTACAAAAGTCCGAGACGATTGCTTGAAATCTCTGAAACTCAACAACGGAAACGTTTACACGAAAGCACTTACGCATTATATACTTGCCCGTACGCATGCCAAACTTAGCCAGAAATGGCACCCCGCTTTGACGGTATTGGGTTTGGGCTGGGCAAGCCTTGATACGGCGTTGGTTCATTATCAAAAGGCTCTGGATTTGGCGCCGCAGCATATAATTTTCTATGTCGATTATGCAAAGGCGCTTTACAGAGATGACCAGTATCGTAAGGCGAAAAAATTACTCGAAAAAGCTTTAACTCTTAAAATTACCGAGCGCGACGACCCCGAGAGATTGAAAGAAGCAAGGGCGCTTCTGAAAGAAGTCAACGACGAACTTTAAGATGTCCGAAAAAGCCGAGCTTTTCGATAGATTAAAAGAGGCGAGAAATATTTTGTTTTTTACGGGAGCGGGCATATCCGCCGAAAGCGGTGTGCCCACTTTCCGTGGTAAAGACGGACTGTGGAAAAATTACAAACCCGAGGAACTTGCAAATCTTCAAGCCTTTCTTTCGCATCCCGACGAAGTGTGGGAATGGTATCAATATCGAAGGGGAATAATTCGAAAAGCCGCGCCCAATCCCGCACACCTTGCCATTGCGGAAATGCAGGAATATTTCCAAAGCGTTATCGTTGTTACTCAAAACGTGGATAATCTTCACATTCGTGCCGGTAGCAAGGAAGTTTATGAACTCCACGGAAACCTGGAAAGAAATTATTGTATTCGTTGCGGCAAGACTTATTCCGCCGAGGAATTTGACGACCTTAACGAGGTTCCGCATTGTAGAGAATGCGGCGGATTAATTCGTCCCGATGTTGTCTGGTTCGGGGAGGCTCTCCCGCAAGATGTTTATAAATCGGCTCTGCAATCCGCGCGGGAATCGGACGTCTGTTTCGTCGTGGGAACCTCCGCCGTTGTTTACCCGGCGGCTTATGTCCCTTACGAGGCAAAGCGCTCGGGAGCATTCCTGGTGGAAATAAATTTAAATCCCACCGAACTTACTCCCACCGCCGATTTGTTTCTGCCCGGCAAAGCGGGAGAAGTATTGCCCGAAATATTGAGAGACATAAAAAGCTTTCGTGGGTTCTGATTTCCCGTTCACTTCAAAATATATTTTCAAATGTGTTATTTTGTACGACAAAAATTTTAATAAAATACAATTTCTTAATAAATTTACAATACGTATTGAAATTAAATTGAAGGAAGGAAAATGAAGATTCATGAGTATCAGGCAAAGGAGATTTTGAGAAAGTACGGAGTTGCCGTACCGCAGGGTTATCCCGCGACAACCGTCAAGCAAGCGCTCAAGGCGGCTGAAAAATTAGGTGGAAAAGTTTGGGTGGTCAAAGCGCAAATCCACGCAGGCGGTAGAGGAAAAGGTGGCGGTGTTAAAATCGCTAAGAGTAAAAAACAAGTCGAAGATCTTGCAAAAAAAATGTTGGGAATGACTCTCGTTACTCATCAAACGGGACCGCAAGGTAAGAAAGTAAGAAAACTCTTGATAGAACAGGGCGTTAATATTGAGCGCGAACTTTATGTGGGAATTACACTGGATAGAGCTCAATCGAAAAATGTTGTAATGGTTTCCACGGAGGGAGGAGTTGAGATTGAGAAGGTTGCTGCCGAAACTCCCGAAAAAATCCTGAAGGAAACGGTGGAACCCGCTATCGGTTTACAAGCATACCAAGCACGCAAGTTGGCTTTCGGACTCGGTTTGGAAGGCGTGCAATTCAAAAATGCCGTTAAGTTTTTGCTGGCGCTTTATAAAGCTTACGAAGCTACGGACGCCTCCCTTGCGGAAATAAATCCGCTTGTGGTAACAAAAGAAGGCGACGTTCTGGCTTTGGACGCCAAAATGAATTTCGACGATAATGCCCTTTATAGACATCCCGAGATTGTTAAGTATCGCGACCTTCACGAGGAAGAACCTTTGGAAATCGAGGCTTCCAAGTATAATTTGAACTATATCAAATTGGACGGAAACGTCGGGTGTATGGTTAACGGCGCCGGTTTGGCAATGGCGACGATGGATATTATTAAACTCGCTGGCGGTGAACCCGCAAACTTCCTCGATGTGGGCGGTTCCGCCAATAAAGATACGGTGGCTAACGGTTTCAAAATTATTCTTTCGGACCCGAACGTAAAGGCGATTCTTATCAATATATTCGGCGGAATCGTTCGCTGCGATAGAGTCGCACAAGGCGTAATCGACGCAGTTAAAGAAGTTAAAGTTGAAGTTCCGATAGTCGTGCGCTTGGACGGAACAAATGCCGAAGAAGGAAGAGCTTTGCTTGAAAAATCCGGCTTGAACTTTGAAGTTGCAAGCACACTTAAAGAAGCGGCGGAAAAGGTTACAGCCGTAATCGCCAATTGATTTTTTCAGTCGTGAAAAACTCTACCGGTTCGGAGAACTTTTTCTTCGAGCCGGTGAGAGTTTAAATTTTCCCTCCACGGTTTACCATATCAAAAATCAAGAATTCCATTAAACTTTTGCTTCCCGACGCTTGTCAAATTGTTTCAAAATTAAAAAAGGAAGAAAAATGAAAAAAACAAATTGGCGTTCTTTCGTAAGTATTTACATGGGATATTCGTTTCTGCTGATGAGCATCACCGGAATCGTGCTTTATTTCGCTCCGCCGGGACGTGTGGCTCACTGGTCGAATTGGACGTTTCTGGGTTTTACAAAAGGAGAATGGGAAGCTCTTCATACTTTATTTTCCTTTGTTTGGGTCGGATTCACAATTTATCATTTGATTTATAATTGGAAGCCTTTCCTTAATTATATCAGAAGAAAAGCCAAAGAAGGCGCAAAGTTGAGAAAAGAATTTGCTTACGCTACCGTTTTGACCGCAGTTGTCTTTGCGGGAACGTATCTGAAAATTCCTCCCTTCCAAACGGTGATGGACTTTGGTGAATACTTGACGGAATCATGGTCCGATGAAAATACCGAACCGCCCATTCCGCACGCGGAGCTACTTACCTTGAACGAGTTTTCTCGAACGGTTAATATTCCTATTGAAAAAATTCTAACCGTGCTTAAGAAGAACGGTTTCGAAGTGCCCGACACGACGATTAAGATGAAAGATTTGGCGGAGTTAAACGGCGTTTCTCCGAATAAGATTTATGAGACACTGAAGGCAAAAAATTCAAAAACGTCGCCTGTAAGCTCCCGCTATGCACCGGGTTCCGGCATGGGACGCAAGTTGCTTTCCGAAATCTTAAATGAAAACGGTATGTCTTGGGAAAAGGGAATCGCCGCACTGAAGGAAAAAGGAATTGTTGTTACGAAGGATGAAAAGCTGAAAACCATAGCCGAAAGCAACAATACGACTCCTATGGAAATATTGCGGGCTCTCGGATTTGTTAAATGACAACCCGATTAAAATCTTTTGGATGCTTTTTTAAGTCTGTCCATTATGGCGATTCCCAAGCCGCGCATGGGAACTTTTTCGGCGAGAATTATTTCCACACCGGCGTTTTCCAATTCATGAAGCATTGCGAAAAGATTTGCCGCCGCTTCCCGTAAATCCCCTTGCGGCGAAAGTATCTTTGCAACGTCCGTTTTTATCTCTTCATGTTTACGGGAAAAAAACAGCGCTCCGATTTTTTTCCCCGCTATTTCTTTTTCCGAGACCTCGTCGAAAAATCGGAGGGGAACTTTCGGGGAGTAATGATAAGGCAATTGTCCCGGGGAATTCGGCGCCGCCTCGTTTTGCTTGCGCTCGAGCTTTCCCGTTATGCTTTCAATTTCTTCCGTTGCCAAACCTCCTGGGCGTAATAGAAAAACGGCATTCTCCGTTATTTCCAGAATGGTGGATTCTATCCCCACGTTCGTACTGCCTCCGTCGAGGATTAAATCTATTTTGTCGCCCAACTGCTTTGCCACATGCTCGGCGCGAGTGGGACTTAAAAAACCGAAGGCATTGGCGCTGGGCGCGGCTATAAAGCATTCCGAAAAGCGGATTAGCTTTCTTGCTATTTCGTTCGCAGGCATTCGCACCGCAACGGTTTTGTGCCCCGCCGTTATTATCTCGGGAACTATGTCTTTCTTTTTCAAAACAAGAGTTAAAGGTCCCGGCCAGAATTTATCTATCAATTGCCCAACTATTTCGTTTTCCACCTCCGCTATGCGTTCTATATCTTCCTTTTCGGCGATGTGAAGAATTAAAGGATTAAAACTCGGACGATTTTTTGCTTCGAATATTTTCGCAACGGCGATGGGATTTAATCCGTCGCCTCCCAATCCGTAAACGGTTTCGGTCGGAAAGGCGACCAATCCTCCTTTGCGAATTATCTCCGCCGCAATCCGTATGTTTGCATCGTTCGCTTTTAGTATTTTCATTTAAACTTTTTTTTTATTGGCAAATATACTTATTCGTTTTTAACTTTGTCTTTCATAGGAATAAATAAATTCAAAACATGAGCGAGTTAGACGAATTCAAAGAATTTGCAAGGCTTTTGGCGGATGCAAGCGCCGAGATAATTCGCGGATTTTTCCGAGCGGGCATATCTGTTGAAAGGAAAGAAGACGAAACACCCGTAACGATAGCGGATAAACTTGCCGAGGAAAAGATGCGGGAATTAATCGAAAAGGAATTCCCGGAACATGGAATTTTAGGCGAGGAATTCGGAGAGAAGAAAAGCGCTTCGGAATACTCGTGGGTGATAGACCCTATCGACGGAACGAAAAGCTTTGTCGCCGGGGCGATTTCGTTTGGCACCTTGATTGCACTTGTTAAAAACGGCGTTCCTCTTTTGGGTGTTATAAATCATCCGATATTGAAGGAATTTTTAATAGGAGATAATAGGAACGCGGAATTGAACGGAGAAACCGTGAAAGTAAGGGCTTGTTCGGATATTTCCGAAGCCGTGCTTTTAACCACCGACCATTTCAATGTTCATAAATATCAGAACGGGGAAAAGTTCGAGAAACTTATTCGCAGAGTGAGACTTTACAGAACATGGGGAAACTGTTACGGTTATTATCTTTTAGCCACGGGCGGAGCGGATGCAATGCTGGATCCGATTATGTCGGTTTGGGATACAATGGCTCTTGTTCCCGTTGTACGCGGCGCCGGTGGAACGATTACCGGTTACAACGGCGGAGACCCCCTCGAAGAAAACTCCGTTATTGCTTCTTCTTCCGCAATTCATCCAGTTTTAATTGAGGAGCTAAATTGATTTTCCGAGCACTTTTCCGAATTTACGGATATCTTTGCAACTCAAAAAAATATTTTTGATATGGGAAGAAAGAAAAGTCTGAAACTGGCGGAAGTGGATTATTTGCCGAATGTTTTTTCCCATCGATTGGGAAACATCGAAAAGCGCATGTTGGATTATTTGCCCGATGCGGAAGAATACGTCTTGGAATTGGGATGCGGCAGAGGGGATTATTCCATTACACTCGCGAAGAAATATCCCCGTAAGAATTTTGTGGGAATGGATATAAGAGGAGCGAGGGTTTGGAACGGTTCCAAGACGGCAACGGAACTGGAGCTTTCCAATGTCGCGTTTGTAATTGCCCGCGCGGAATTCCTTCCCGAAATATTTGTCGAAACCAAATTTTCCGAGATATGGATTCCTTTTCCCGACCCGTTCCCCCGAAAGAGAAGTGTTAACCGAAGACTCGTTTCCCCCAGTTTTCTGGAACGATTCAAAAAAATTACTTCTCCCGATGCCGTTATTCATTTGAAAACGGACGACGAAGGACTTTTTGAATACGCCCTGGAAACTCTAAAGGAATACGACGCCGAAATTTTGAAAGTTACGGACAATCTCTATGCGGAGGAATTTGTTCCCTTCGAGGAGGCGATAAAAACAAAGTATGAAGAACAACACTTGAAAGACGGCAAGACGATTAAGTTGATTAATTTTAAATTGGGGTAACTTGGCATAGGGCATGGAGCAAAGGGCATAGGG
>CAZSYM010000053.1:0-8181 GCA_964611145.1 uncultured Melioribacteraceae bacterium | reverse complement strand
AAGTATTAAAACAATGCTCATCAAAATAATTATATCGTTAGCTTTTTTAGCTCTCGGGACGAACGCCCAAAGCGACAATTGGATACGCATTTACGAAGGACCGGTTTCCAAGCTCTCGATTGACATTTCAAAATTGAACAGCTTCAAGGGGGACGTGTTCTACGTATGGGCGGAAGAAGAGGTCGATCCGCCTATGTTAATCGAATCCGTTCCGGGTAAGATTTACAAATACCGAACTTATTACATCTTCAACAAAAAGCTAAAGAAATACGGGATTGTCTCCATTATCTATTACGATAAAATGGGAAATGTGCTTCGTTCCTTTAATTACAACGTTAATTCGAACGTGGAGGAATACAAATTCAACTTTCCCATTTTGCCCGATAGCGACGAGGAGAAAATCCTTAACGCATGCTTAGGATTTCTCAATAACAAAGAAATAAAATAAGTTTCTAAAACAATCCCGAAATATCGGCACCCACGGTAATAAGATGTGCCGTTCCCAAGTTATAATCGTAAGGAACGAAAGCATAATCGAAAGAGAAAGAGCGCCATTTTATTCCTAACCCCGCCGAGAGGCTTTTAGAATCGTAGCCCGTAGCATAACCGAGACGAATGGCAAACATTTTGCGATAAATCGTTTCCACTCCGAAATGCAAATGCACGGGTGATTCTTTCAAATACTTTCTTACTCCCCCATCAAAAAGAAATGCGGTTTGAATCCTATCAAAACTAATTTTGTAAGAAGCGCCGACATCCGCAACCGTCGGCACTTCCGTCGGCTTGCTTCTCAGATTGTCCATTTTTCCGACATTACGAATTGCCATACCGAATAAAACATTTTTAAAAGGCGATTTTATTTTCAACCCCGCATCGAAAGCATAACCGGAAGCCTCGTCGGCAAGCATGCCTTCATAAAGATACTTACCGGTAATTCCGAAACGGACAGCGGAAAACAAATCTAACGCCGTAGAAACAGAAGCGGTGAAATAGTGAACGCTAAAATCGCCCTGAGGGGCGCCGGGACGAGTCCGAACCTCGATGCCGTTGATTGAAGTCGTGCTAAAAGCCAATCCCAACGGCATTCCCCAAAGGTTAAAGGTTACCCCAAGATTTTCCGCCGAAACATCCTGCAAATAATTATCATGGGAAAAAGAAACGAAAGCAAGGGAATCGTTCAAAAAAGCGGGATTATAAAAAAGTGCGGCGGTTCCCTCGGCGGAAACAACTCCCAAATCGCTCGTAGCCAATTCAGCCGCATCCGCTCCCAATTTCAAAAAGGTCAAACCGGTTTTTCCACCATCCTGTGCAAAAATCGGCAAAACAAAAATCAATAACAAAGCAAGCACTTTTTTCATTTCCACACCAAAATCCTTTTGAAATTACGCTAAATTTTAATATTCAAACCTATCACATGAATGCCGGAAGGAGAATATGGTTCCAATACATAAGCATAATCAAATCCGACAAACCAACCTTTTACGATGCGTGCATAGGAAAAGCCAAAGGAAGGTTTAACCGGCTCGTCAAAGTTTGAAACGTTAAATTCGTCAATCCCCACACGGAGATATAAATTTTCGTATGCTCCCCACTCGCAACCGAAGCGAAAAATATTATAATCGGAAGAATAGGAAGCAAACTCGCCCGAGAGCAAAACATTTACTTTTTGCACTACATAAGCCGCGCCAACAGTCTTGCCCAGGGGAAAGGAATCCTCGGTATTCCTTCCTTGAAGCCCGTAAAGTTGATTCGTATCCCAGCGATATTTAGCGTTCAAATCTGTCAGATTAAAAGCGAGAGTAAAGTTCTCGCCCAATTTATAAATCAGTCCGAAATCAAAACCCAAGGCATTCGCCTTAACATCCTTGTAAAGTTGATAATCATAAAACTTGATTGTAAGCCCCGCTGCGAAATCCTCAAAAAATGTTTTCGAGAGGGAAAGGAAGAACAAATTTTCGCTGGTGGAAATATCACCGGTTTTAATTCCCTGTGCGTCCCTTTCCTCTATTCCCGAAACGCCCGAATTAACAACACCGAAACTCAAACCCGCAATGGAGCGAGGTTTGGAATCAACAAACTTTTTGCCCAGCTCAAAGCGTTTGGTAAAGGAGGCAAAATTCAAACTCCTATCCAAAGCAAGAAAGGAATAACCGACATTTATGGAGTTTTTCTTTTGAAAAAGAGCGGCGGCGGGATTATAAAATCCCACTAAATCCCCTTCTATAACGGCGGTCATTGCGTTTCCCATACCCATACCACGCGCATAAAATCCCATTCTGGCAAAGGCGCCGGGACCTAAATTTTGTGCCTTCACAAAAAGGGGCACAAACAGAAGAACAATTAAAAATTTCCTAAGCAATTCGAACTCCTATCTTAAAACCATTATTTTTCCGTACTGTCGGGAATCCGTCCCGAAATCCACTCGATAAAAATAAACTCCGTTGGGAACAATATTTCCGTACTCGTCCGAGCCGTCCCAATAAACCACCTCCGATTTCCCTCCCGTCCGCAAGGCATTTTGAAGCAATGTTTTTACCAAATGCATACCGAAATCAAAAATTCGAATCGTTACTTTTGCCTCTCGTGTAGGAATTTTATAAACAATCGTTGCATTTTCGAGTCCGGGAGCGAAAGGATTCGGATAGGCATAAGTTACGGATTTCTCGCGCTCGTTAACCGCGATAAAAACTTTCCATTCGCCTTGCCACATTCCGTTTTTCTCTTTCAGCCTTGCCAATCCGTTATCCGAGCCAAGCCAAATATCCGCCGTGCCGTCGTTATTGAGTTTTGCAGCGGCGGAATAGAAAACTTGCGTGCGCAGTTCCAATCCGGTGGAATCGTCCTTGATTGTTCCCGGCAAAAGCCAATCCATACCGTTATCGGAGCTACGATACATTCCGTCGTCGGTTGCGGCGAAAACGTCCGAACCCGATGTATAATATTTAAACCCGAAATTGTGCGCCTGTTCGTCCCGCAAAAAGATGCGCCAATTTTCACCTCCGTCAAAGGAAGCGCTAACCGCATTAAATTCCGTTTGTCCCGTCGCTTTCCAGGTCGCCGCCCACACCGAACCGTTTTTCCCGTTCAAAGCAAGCGCCACCACAAAATTTCCACTAATAGAATTCTTTTGATTCAAATGATTGAACTTAACCCAACTTAGCCCTTCATCCGTAGATTTGTTTATGCCCCCGGCGGTACCCACATACAAAAGCGAATCGCCATTGCTCACCACGGAAAAGACACGATGATTCAAATTATTCTCCGGTCCAAAAGCGCCCGAAACAGGTTGAAGAGAAAAAGAAAGCGTATCCTCGGGTTTAATCGAATCCAGATAATCCGGTGGTAAAACCACTCTTTGCCACGTTTGTCCCGAATCCGCAGTAGCACGCAAGCCACCGGCGAACGTGGCAATAAAAACTTTATGTTTGGAAATGGCAATGTCATAAACAATATTGTTAATCTCCGTCGTAATGGGAAGCGCCCGCAAACGATTATTTCCGTAATATACAATCGAATCGCCCGGAGGGTCAATAGGCTGGGGAACGGTAAACCAAGTGTCACCTCCGTCGGTCGTAAATTTCAGTCCCGTCCCAACAGGCATATTTTGTCCGTCAATCTCCCGACTTTTGCCCGTCGCCGCCCACACCATTCCGTTTCCTATGGCGAGAGCGGTTACGCTTTCGTCCTTTTTAAATGTTCCGTCGTCATAAAAATTCTTCCACGTCCTACCGTTATCCGTCGAAAGGCTCAAGCCCTTCGAGGTGCCCAGCCACACGGTATCGCCTTTTACGACAATATCCAAAATCGAATTGCTCATGGGAGTGGTTGCGGAAATTTTCCGCAATGCTTCTTCGCCCAATCGAAAACGAGTCGGAAGGACTTGTGCATTTGTCAATCCAAGAAAGAAAACGAAAAACGTCAATAATATCTTTTTCATCCGCTTCAAAATTTTCCCAAAATTTTAATGTTATTTCCAATCATTTAACCACGACGAAACCGCTCAAAGTTGCGCTGGCGGAATCGCTCTTATCCACAGCCGTAAAATCGAACCTCCACTTTCCGGAAGGTTGTCCGTTCGGGAAAGTCAATTTGTTCGTATAAATACCGTCACCAGCTTTTTCATCTCCCGAGGCTTGGGTATCACCAATATCGGAAAGAGGGAATTTCGATATCCCATTTTTATTCACAATCTTTTTACCGCTGGGATCAAAAAGTTCATAGTAAACTTGTTTTATGTCGCTCTGACCGTTCAAGTCCGTTGCTTTCACCGTGAATTTAAATTCCTCACCGAAATTCACCGTATCCGGTATTTGCAAATCCGACAGAACCGGAGGCACATTTTCCCGACCGTTAAAATAATAGAGCGTTTTCAAAGCGAAATTTTGCAATGCATCGCCGTAATTTTTCAATTTGAAACGAAGCTCATAATCGCCGGTGGGATAATTTTTACTGAAAAACACCGTTGCGGAATAAACGGAATCCCCGGCTTTAACGTCCCCGGCAGTAGAACCGTCGTCAAGCATTTTTATTCTCGTCAAAAATTCTCCGGCGGGGTCAATCAAATCCAAATAAACATTTTCTATGCCCGCCGAACTATAAACCTTTGCGGAGACATTCACGGACGAATCTTCTTCCGAAAACACCAATGTATCCGGTGCGGAAACATACTCCACTTTAAAATCTATCACACTGCCGCCTTGCGGATCGATAATCGTATCGGGGATTTTTTCACATCCCGAAAATCCGATAATTACAACAATAGCCGCTAAAAATATTTTCTTCTTTTTAATCATTCCGGGGTTCTCTCTGTGGTTGAACTTTTGAGGCGCCGGAATTACCGCACGGAATAAAACTCATTGGAGCTCCAAAAAATTTCACTAAAAAACCTAAACCTTATTCCGATAAGTAATTCCTATTTTTGTTTGAAGCAATTTAATCAAGAAAGGCACCTTTTTCAAGTCAAACAGTTATGACTATCCGACTGCGAGGCAATTTTTCACAATGTTCCGTTACTCCTCACCTTCTCTTTCTTCAAACATTCTCAATATTTCATCGTCGCTTAATTCCTTTTTTGCTCTTTCCTTTTCGTCTTCGATTTCCTTCGGTTCTATTTGTCGCAAAAACTCCTCCGCCTTCATGGCTTTGCAAGCATTGATTTTGGCATAATCAAAAATTTCGGAATCCGAGGAAACAACCGCAAGGGTTCGGGGATTTTCGGAAGCGTCTATTTCCCTTTTAATAAAAAAATCCGCCGCATCCTCGTAAGAATATTTTATTCGGATTTTCCCGCCCGCAATAATTTCCTTCGGGAATCCGTCGAAATAAAGGCTGACTTCGAATTTATGTTTATCGAAATAGCGACGCAAAAGAAAGACAAGTTTCTCTCGGCTGGCTTGGGGATTGCTTTTCTGCAATTTTTTCAATTCCGCAATTTTGCCGATCAAATTATTCCCGTCAATAATATATTTCCGAATCAAGCTACCGCCTCCCGCTAAAAAGTCCTTTGGTCTTGGTGATTTTCACATCGCGCAATTCGGGAGCTTTCATCCTAAGTTCGAAATGGAAGCCTCTGTAACGTCCCAAAGGATTCCAATTGAAGCGCATTTCCCAACAATCCAAATCCCTGTAAATGGAGACCGAAGGTGCGGAAATTTCCTTGCGGATAAAATCATAATTACCGCGAAAAGAAAATTTCCATTTTTTCGTAAGATTAAAACCCAGATTAACCCCGAGATTTGCGGTCTTGGTTACGTAATCAGGGGTAGGTTTGGAAATATTATAATTCAAACTCAGACTAAGATTCCACGGTATTTCAAAATTCGGTTCTTTTTCCTGTTCATAAATGGAGATATAATCCTTTTTCCTGAAAGCGGCATATTCGCCTTCTTCTTTTTCGGAAATTTTCTCCTTTTTCTTCTTGCCTTTTAATTTTGATGCGGAAAGGGAAGTGGAAACCGAAAGGCTAAAACGTGTGAAGCGCAAAAGCCCCTTACCTTCCGAGACTAAAAAGCGATTTACTCTCCGCCCGCCTTGATAATCGTAAAACGTGTAGCCCGAGGAACCATAAAAATTCAAATACTTCCCAATCTGTGTTCTGTAACTGAGACTCACATCGGAGAGATTCAGACTGTCCGCCGCAAAATTGTAGCTCATATTTGCGCTCAAATTCAGAAGTCTTATTTTTTCCTCGCGGGAAGTCGTATCGGTGGGATCTTTCATCGTTTTCATTTCAAAGAGGTTCCCGACAGAAAGGGATAGCATTTGACTTTCCCGAGAAGAAACGCCGCCGAAGACCTCCCGACCGAATTTATCGTAACGAACTTCCTTGCCATTTTTATCATAATATACATCGTAATATCCCCATTTATCCGTAGAAAAATCGGGGGAATAACGGTAAGAAATGCTGGGGGAAAGCGTGTGTCTAAACGCTTTAATCCCAAAAGCCTCCGGTTGAGCAATGCCGTAAATCTTAGTGGATACACTCACTCCCAACGAGAAGGTTCTTACCATGTTTATCTCGTGCAAGTCCTCGTCTTCCACTCTATAAGAAACCGTCGAATCGTTCACTTGCAGGGGCACCAGCACTTTCTTTGTCCTTTTATTATACCACTTTTCATCGTAGTTAAAATAGGGAGCAACGTTAAAATACCCGATTTTAGGAGAAGCGGAGATGTTAAGAGTATGATGTAGCCCGCCGCGAATGGAAAGCTGTCCGTTGGTTTTATTCCTTCTGTTAAGAAATCTTGCCGAATAGCGATAACCGATATATTCATACCATTTCATTTTAGAACCGCGTCCGCTCCCCTTTTTTCTAAAAGGATAAGCTTGAGCTTTGTTAAAAGAAACACTCGGCAAAAGCTCCGTAATATTGCCGTTCTCCAAATTTTGACTACGGTTATAATTTATGGTTAAGCTCGTGCGGGATTCCTCCCAACGCTTACTAAACGTGGCATTGGAAATAATATTTCTCTGCAGAATAGTATTGTAATCAATACTGTTATTTCTATAAAAATTCGAAGTTTGAAATCTCAAGTTGACGTCGAGACGTGTAGTAGGATTAAATCTTTGATTATGAAAGAGCGAAAAATTCCAATCCGTTTGAAGTTGGCGGCTCGGGTCTTCCGGTTCACCTATTATTATTTTCGAAATGCCAGCGTTGATATTGCCGCTAAAATTGTATCTTTTAGCGTAGCGAAAACGCGTTCTTGCTCCCCAACCTCCTTTCGTATAATAATCCCCCGTTAAAGCCAGGTCCATATAATCATTAATAGCCCAGAAATAGCCGAAGTTATGAAAATACTGTCCTCGTCTGGCATCCAAGCCGTAGCCGGGGGCAATTATTCCCGAACGTCTTCCCCCTTTGTTCGGGAAAACCGCAAAGGGAATGGGTAAAGGCAAAGGCACGCCGCCTACGTACATCAAAATCCACTTGGCAATTACTCTATCTTTCTGAATAACTTTCATTTGCTTAGCCGTAAAATAAGTAACAGGAGTATCGGACATACAAGTGGTGTACATTCCGTCCTTGATATAATAAACGTCCTTACTTACCTTTTTAACCGCCTCGCCCTTGTAGTATTGTTTTGCTTCCTTATTCTTCGCCAGGAAAATGAAACCGCGTTTTGTTTTAAAATTGTATTTCAATCCCGCCCCTTCGTAGTTCTCCCCATTATCGGTTAATTGGGGGAATTGAATCATTTTTTTACCCGTGGAATCTTTCGGGTCGGGAATTCCGAAAGCGAGCAACTCGTTTTTCCGAAAGTCCACATCTATTTTCCCGCTGTGGAGTTTGCTTTGCTGATATTTAATATTGCCGTCGCCGAAAAGGTACATCTTTTTTTCCTTCACATCAAAAATCAAGGAATCCGATGCGGAGCTAAAAACAACGGCTTTAATATCCCGCATACCCGATTTTTTCTTTGTGGAATCGGACGCCAAACTATCCTTTAAGCTCAAGGAATCGTTTATGAATACTCTTGACGAATGTTTAATTGTATCCCTTTCCGAAGCGAAGTAAACGGGCAAACCCCATAGCCCTTTTGGCATGAGGAGGGTAAAGAAAAATAATATTACGGGAATTCTAAACATTCAATCTTTTTGACTAAATAAAGTTAACGGAAGTACAAAATTAAAAAATGGAAGGAGAAAATCACAATGCAAGCCCTCTAAAGCCTCCTTTTA
>CAZSYM010000052.1:0-9857 GCA_964611145.1 uncultured Melioribacteraceae bacterium | reverse complement strand
CACTACAACAAATTTTGTAAAGAGTTTCATATTTCCTCCCATTGAAATGTTATTTATTAGCTATAATTTTTTTCCACATTTCCGATGAAAAAATTAGCATATTAATTGAATTTTTTCAACAAAAGTTCAAAAACAAAATTTTCGTTGACTCACATTTTTATTGTGTTACCATAATTATATTTAAAATATAAAACGATTATAACAAAATAGCAAGTGGGTCGAATTTAAATTTTTAGCCTTTTGGGTTTTCCCCGTATTACGGAAAAATTCGAAAGAAGTCTTATTTCAGCAATTCGTCAATCTTTTCTACCGGTCGGGCGAGTACGGCTTTTTCTCCCTTTTCTACAATTGGGCGTTCAATCAAATCGGGATTTTCCGCCATTAAGGCTATTAACTCGGCTTGGGAATATTTTTTGTTTTTCAAATCCAATTCTTTATAAGCCTTATCCCGTTTGCGCAGAATATCTTCCGCTTTCAATCCCATTTTTTTAAGCAAAGTTTTTAATTTGTTTTTCGTGAACCTTTTCTCGTAATAGTTCACCTTTTCGAATTCAATACCCTTTTCGTTTAAGTATTTAATAGCTTTTCTGCTTGTGGTGCATGTCGGTTTTTGATAAACGATTATCTTAGCCATTTGAACCTCCTTTTGGATTATCTTAAAATTAATGAAATTGAAATCAAACCCAGAAGAAACAAAATCACCTTGTTATAAAGCTCTGTGGGGATTCGCTTAAACAATTTATTGCCCAGAAAAGCACCTAAAAGAACTATGGGGAATGCCTCCAAGAACATAACGTAAACATGCTTGGAACCTATCCCCGCCACAAAGTGAGATATAACGATTAAGCTGAGCGTAAAGAGAAAATATCCCGCAATGGAAGCCTTTAATCTTTCTTTTTCAATTCCTTGTAAGTAAAAATAGATAACCACCGGCGGACCGTTCGTATTGAAAGCGCCGCCGAGCAATCCCGAAATCAAACCGAAAAGATAACCCCAATTGTCGCTTATCCCCGTCGGCTTTATTATTTTTACGAAAGAGAAGAAGACAAAAAGAAAAATCACTATTCCCAATATATGTTCCAACAAAAGGGAATTTGCTTTCGCTAAGAAATATGCGCCTAAAGGCACGCCGAAAAGCGCTCCGAGGATTAATCTTTTCAATGTGAAAAATTTCAAGTGTTGACGCAAAGCGATTATCAAATAAATATTTACCACGTATCCGCAGAGCGCCGCCAAGACAACCGCATCTTTAATCCCTATGACAAGAACCAGAAGGGGGACGGAAATCAATTGAAAACCGAAACCCGAAAGTCCCTGCGTAGTCGAAGCAAATAACAATATTAAACCCACAAATAACAAAGTCGTGTAATCCATAAGCAAAACCTTATTCCTTGAAAAAGAAAACTCTCCTTATTTTAGCAAAAGGAAAAATTCGAAATTCGGAACAAAAAATGAAAAACGCAAAAAGATTCGTTCAGATTTATACCGGTAACGGGCGAGGTAAAACCAGCGCGGCGGTGGGGCTGGCGGTGCGCGCGGCGGGAAACGGTTTGAAAGTTCTTTTTATGCAAATAATGAAAAACTACCCTTATTCCGAGCTTTCCGCTTTGAAAAAACTCGAAGAAAAAATTGAAACGAGACAAGTAGGCAACGACGATTTCGTCCTGGAAAAAAGAAAGCCCACACGTTCGGAAAAGCAAAGTGTAAAAGATGCGCTCCGCAAGGTCGAATCCGAAATGCAAAGCGGGAAATATGACCTTGTGATCTTTGACGAAATTTGCGTGGCGATTTATTTCGGTTTGGTGAATGAAACCGAAGTGTTGGAAATGCTTAAAAACAAGCCCGCAAATACCGAGTTGATTTTAACGGGACGTTACTGTTCCGAAAGATTGGTCGGCGCGGCGGATTTGGTAACCGAAATGAAAGAGGTAAAGCATTATTACACGAAAGGAGTGCTTTCGCGAAAGGGGTTCGATTCTTAAATCTTAATCTTTCCAAATAAAATCGAAAAGCAAGTAACCCGCCGTAATTATAATAACGTCGTAGCTTATCAGAGAAGCGATTTCCGTCCACGCTTCTAAAATAGGAGCGCCTTCCATCGCGGATTTTGTGATTTCCAGGAGAGTAAGAATAAGAGGCAACAAAATAGGGAAGGATAGGACGGGATAAAGAGTGCCTTTTGCGTTCGCCTTGGAAATGATTGCCGCTATTAGCGTGGAGGAAATGGCAATGCCGCCACCCCCGAAAACAAAGGCTATTCCGAACATAGCCCAATTTGCAATCGTAAAGGAGGGGAAAAAAATCAGAAACAAAAAAGTAATTGCCGTGTTCATCAAGAAAACGAGAACCAGATTGAAAAGCAATTTGCCGGTGAAAATCGTCGAAGGCAAAGCCGTGATTTGCAATGCCAATGTAGTTCCCCGTTCCTCCTCGGAAACAAAAACCCTCGAAAGCCCCGACATTGCTGAAAAGAAAACCGCCACCCAAAAGAGTCCCGCCGTCAGAAAAGGCGAAACGCTTTCGTAGCCTATGGAAAAAAGCATGACGCTGATTGTAACCAGAACGAACATCGCCAGAGAGTTCAGAGCATAGCGGGTTCGCAGTTCCGACTGCCAATCCTTTTTGAACAAGGCGAAGGCTTTCAATTTTCCGCCTCCCTTTTCTTATAATCTTCCAAGTTCAGAATTTCCGCACAAAGGGATAAATCCCGTTCTTCATTGCTTGCAACTATGACAAGTCTTTCCTTCCCTTGCTCACGAATTATTTCGTAAACCGTCTCCTTGCCGTTTTCGTCAAGGTTCGATGTCGGCTCGTCCAAAATCAGAAGAAAGGGTTTATGCAAAAGCGCAAAGACGAATTTCATTCTTTGCTTCATTCCGGAGGAGTAATTTTTAAGCAAGTCCTTTCTTCGTTTGTATAGCCCGAAGCGTTTCAACAAAGCGTTTGCGTAATCGGTATCGTATTCTTCTCCTCGTATTCGGGAAAAATGGATGAGATTTTCTTCGGCGGTAAATTCGTCGTAGAGAATCAGATAAGGAGATACGAAGCCGAGATGTTCGAAAATTTTCTCGTGGGATATTTTCTTATCGTTTTTGTAATGAACAGCCGACCCGCTCGTCGGGGAAAGAACACCGGCAAGAATTTTCACGAAAGTCGATTTCCCCGCGCCGTTCTTTCCCGCTATACCGTAAATATTTCCCGCGCGGAATTCCCCGTCGATATTGCGAAAAACAAGACGTCGCCCGAAAAGTTTGGTTAATTCTTTTATTTTTATCGAGTAGTCAATCATTCCAAATCACCAACTTGCCTTTCTTTGTTTTTCCGTTGCTCGAAAGGACGAAAAGGTAAATGCCGGAAGGAAGTTTCTTCCCTTTTCTATCGAGCGGTTTCCAACGCACTACGGTTTTATCAATCGAGTAAACGCGGACTTGCCCGTGGAAAATGTTTGTCATAGATGCCGAGAAAACGGAAAGCTCCGCTTCGTTTCCCGAACCGCTCGGAGCGGGGAGAAAAATAAAATCGTTTTTGGAATAATGGAACGGCTGAGGATAAGCGTAATCCATTTCCGTAACGTTCAGACTGTCCGCCACGGGCGTTTGATTGAATATGTGCGAAATTTTCAACAGACTTTTTTCGGCGCTTTCAATCGAGTAATAATAAAAATTGTTCAATCTTTTTGCTCCCGCCTCGGAAGAAGAGAGGAGAGAATATTTCAGATTGATTATTTTCTTTTTATCGTAAACTCCGCTTTCCACATCGGCATTTGTTACAATTGCGAAAAGCGTATCGCTTACGCCTCGGGAAAAATCGGGAAAGCAAAGATACATATTCGCCACAGGATTCGTGTTAAGGTTCACCGTCTTCTTAGGCGGGCGGAATTCAATCGTGGTAGATGGCCTGATTATCGGATAATTTTTCGCTTCGTCGTAATCGAAAAATAAATCCGTTGCGGGATTAGCCCTGTAAGAAGTGAAAAAGCACCAAACTCCGAATTCATTGAATTCATTGGCGAAGGAAGAACCGCGCTCGGCAACGGCAAGGGCAATCGCTTCGATAGCGCGATTGTTAATCATCAATTCCCAAATTCTTTTGAGCAGCGAGAAATCGAAACGTTTTTGCAGAAAGATGTTCAGAATTGCAAGATTATAACCGTCATTTTGAGAGAGAGTCAAATCGGGACGATTAAAATATGATTTCATATAATAATAATAGTCGTTCACATCGTCGAAGGTGAATTCTTCCATAGCCGTGGAAGTTATTTCGTAATAGAATCCGTCTTGTGAATAACGATTGATATAATCACCGATTTGAATAGCGTGATGAAACTCGTGTGCCGCGGTTACTTCCGCTCCCGCTTTTCCGGTGCTATAGTAACCTTCGGATGCGAGGAAATTATTATCTATTTCCGTGTAAGCCGTAAATTTTCCTCCGCCGAGGGAGCTATCGGGCGTGGTGGCACCATAAAGTCCCGCGGGTAGGTTTTCGATATAGAAATCATATTTCCCGTCGCCTCCTCGTTTTCCGTCCGCCGGAGGGAAAGGATAGCCCAATTTCAAAACTTCGAATCTGTACACGGAATCCAAAATGTTTGCGAACCACCGAACGGAAAAGCCGGGCTTGTTCACGCCCACCGTATCGTAATGAATTCTGTATTTCCCCGAAGGCGAAACTATGCTCGTTTGCAAACTCGGCCTAAGCATCGCTTTTTCTATAATGTCCCGCTGCTGCGGAGTGAATTTATCGATGTTTTCCCGAATCTTTATGATTAACCCCAAGCCGCATTTTTCATAATGATAATTCAAAGAAGCCGTTCGGAATCCTTTAAGATTGGGATGTCCTGAAGTTTTCATCCTCACAAATGCTCCGAACAAAGAGTCCAAGTTTTGGGAGTAAACAAAAGAAGCGGTCAGCAGAATCGGTAAGAGTATTTTAATTTTCAATTTTCTCAAATTTAATTTTTCCTTTTTTAGCGTCAAATAAAACGGCGTAAATATTTTCTTCAAATCGAGCGATAAAATAGCGATTGATTGGAAATGATTCAATTAAAGTCGAGTGTTTGAATTTCCCCTTTTTTTCGTCAAAGGCGACAATGTGTAGCGTGCGAGAATTTTCCGAAGAGACAAAAAAGAATTGCTTGTATTTGTCGAACAAATAGGACGTTCGGAAATTGTTCGTCTCCTTCAATCTCGAAGTCTTTCGAAAATAAAAGATCCTAACTTTATTGTCTTTCCCTTCGAAATAAATTTTGCCGTTTTTCATAAAGGGCGGCTTTTGTTTTTCCTCCGGTATTTGAAATGCGGAAGGCAGGGTAACCGTAATATCCGCCTTACTTTCGGAGTAATCAACTCCCGTTTTTTCCTTGATAATTTTATCCGTCAGAGAATCACGCCAAACAATTATTTTCGGCATTCGAGCGTTGTTCAATCGTGGAGGAACTATATTCGCTTTAAGATTCAGATTCGGCTCGAAAATTTTTCCTTTCTTTATGTAAAAACCTTTCAGATGCAAGGAATCTGTTGAATCCGCAATCAGCACGGCTACCAGGTGGGCAAGTTTTTTTCTCCAATTGAAAACTTGTAAGTCCATTATCTTTCCGTCGAAAAGAGAAAACGAAGAAGTTTCCTTGCCGTTCAGCACGTTGAAGGAAGAGACGGCAACGACACTATTTGAAAGCGCAAAATTGATTGTTACGGTGGAAACCGAAGACTCGAAGCAACGGAAGGCATGATTGTGAACCGTTTCGAAGCGCGTTTTTAGAAATAATTCCCTCGGATTTTTTCCGTAGAACAATGCCTCTTTGCCTCGAGCGGTATCGAGGGCTTTCAAAAAGAAATGCTTATCCGCACAAATATCAAAAGCGGAAATTTTGAAAGGAGAAACCAGGAAAAAATCACTCGGCATTTCTTTTGAGTTTAGATATTTGTAAATAACACCGTCCTTTCCGTAAACGAAAATTTGAGAAGAATCGGATTGAGGCGACCGTATGAAAATATCCTGCACGGAAACGTTGCCGTCAATTTGAAAGGGAGAGGAGAAATGTCCTTTTTTACCGAGGGAGCAAAAAAGCGTTCTGTTCGAATCCGCTCCCATTAATATGTCCGTTTCGCCGTCATCGTTGACGTCTGTCAATTTCCAAATTCCGACCGAAAAGTTGAAATCGTAGTTCCGCCTTTCTCCGAAGCTCGATACCGAATCGCCTTTAAACACAACGAAAGAATTTTTGCGAAAAATGATCATATCCTGGAAACCGTCCTTGTCGAAGTCGTAGAAATCGAAATCACGAGCCTCCGCAAACAAGGGGAAGTTTCTTGTTTTTATGAAATTGCCATCCGCATCGTTTTTTAGAAAAAACATTTCACCGTTTAATTTCGAATAAGCGACAATATCGGGATAACCGTCGTAATTAAAGTCAATAATTTTGGCTTTTACAAAGGAAACTCCGGAAACTATTTTGGTTTCCTTTAGCACAAAGTCTTTTTCGCGCAGAAGGGAAAGCCCGTCGAAGTTCCCGCCGCATACGAGGGCTTCGTTTTTACCGTCTCCGTCTGTATCCCCCGTTTCCAAATACGAAGGATAGGAATGGAATTTTTTGATGTTCAGCAATTGGAGAGTCCCGTATTTGGTAAACGTAACAAGGGCGGCGCGTTTTTCGGGTTTGGATAAAACCACATAGAAAGAACCGAAGTCTTTTCTCTTGTTCAGTTTTTTAATTTCCGTAATCGGATAGAAGAAAAACTTTTTCTTTGGCCTCCGCAGCGAACCGTCCTCTTTGCTGCGATGAATTATAATTTCCTTTTTGTTCACTCCATAAAGGATGAAATCGGAATTACCGTCCTCGTTAAAATCGCATACGGCAAGGCGCTTGAAACCTTTAATCGAAGCGATTTCCTGGGTGCGTCCGAATCCACCCAACCAAACTTGCGCAAGGCTTTGAGAAAAAAGGAACAGAAATAAAAAAACATTAAGTTTTCCTTTGCCTATCGGCAAGTCTCCTTTCCCTTCTTTCCAATGCTTGTCTGTAACGTCTTTTTTCATCTTCGGTCTCGGGAATTATCTCCGGCACCTTTACCGGGTTTCCGTCGTCGTCCACCGCAACGAAGGTAAAGTAAGCGGAATTTGTATGTTTTCTCTCTCCTTTTAAATGACTTTCGGAGAACACTTTGACTCCCACTTCCATAGAGGTCGAGAATGCGCGATTAATCGAGGCGTAGAGATAAACCACCTCGCCCAATTTGATTGGATGACGGAAATCTATTTTATCTACGGAAGCCGTTACGCAAACGCGATTTGCATGTTTGGACGCCGCCAACGCCGCGCAAATATCCAACCAATGCATCAATTGTCCGCCCAGCAAATTCCCCAATTGATTCGTGTGATGGGGAAGCACCAGCTCCGTCATTACTATTTGAGAATGCTTAACCGTTTTCTTTCGAGACGTCTGCATTTTCTTCCTTCTTTAGATTTTTTTGAATTCCGAGAACCTCTTTCGCATTGGGGTCATGCGGATATTTCGCCAAGAATTCACTCGCGGCTTGTAAGGCTTCCGCATCTCTGTGTTTCATTGCTAAAAGCTTTATCTCGTGGTACATTGCCAACGGTGCATATTTGGTATCGTGGAATTTCTCAATTACTTTCTTGTAATAAATAATTGCGGCGTTATAATATTCCATCTTTTCATAAATGACCGCCGACATGTATTCTTTTTCCGCTAACTTGTCATTAAGCTCTTTGATTTTCTTTTCGGCTTCATTCACTTTTTTGTTTGTGGGAAAGAAATCGATAAATGCTTGGAATTCCTCAATTGCCTTTTTAGTGTAAGTTTGGTCTAACTGATATGGAGGAGAGAGTTTATAATACGACTCCGCAAGCATGAATTGGGCGTCCGCCACATACTGACTGTTGGGAATATCTTTTATTAATTTGCTGAACTGATAAGCGCCTAAAAGATATTGTCCGCTTTTGAAATATGACATGCCGAGATAATACTCCGCATCGTCCGTTATCGGACTACCCGGAAACTGCAACAGTATAGCTTGAAACTCATTGATGGCTTTCTCGTAGTCCTCATCGTCGTAAAGTGATTTCGCATACTTAAAATGTTGTTCCGATGTCATTGTGGTCGTGTCCACCTGTGTGGCACATCCCACGGCTAATAATCCCAGTAACAAGAAGAGATTGATTTTTTTCATTTAATATTCATTCTCCGGAAATGTTGAAATTCAGATTTCAAAAATAACCAAAATAGTTGCGCATTGAAAATGAAAAGGGATTTATTTGGTCCTCACGCTAAAAAGGAGATAAATGGAAATAACAACGGAGACAATCGCAAGCACGGGTTCAAAAAGAGAGGAATAATAAGGGGGCTCCGGCATTACTCCCTTTGCAATTCGGTCGGAAGCGCTTTCCAGTTTCGGAATGTCGTCATAGGCAACGGTATCGGCATAAGCACCGCTAAAAACGTTTGCCTTGGAAAGTTTCCCGTCTTTGAAAACGGAGTAAGCTGCCGAAAGGCGAATTTTTCTAACGACTTTGAGAGTTCCGAATATGCCGTCGGAGAAAACTTTTCCGTAGCTTACGTCTGCGGATTGAATTGCAAAATCGATTCTGTTCGGATAATTTTTATCTTTCTCTACGATGTGAATCTTAGCGCGGGACAAATCGGCGAGGATTCTGGGGCGCAAGATTCGAAAATCGGGCGGAGCTTGGAAATCGAAAGAGAAAGAGGCTGTGTCTTGTATCGAAGTTGCCAATTCATTAGCCGCTTTATCGCTTAGAGAGAACAATACTTCCAAATTGGATTTTTCTTGCGGAAAAATTTCCGTCGAAAGGAGAATTAATAACGTTATAAAAAAGCTCGGCGCTCGCAAATTACCTTCTCCCCGCTGCAATTTCACGAAGTCTAAAAATTCTTTCCTCCGTTGGCGGATGTGTGGAAAAAAGTTTTGCGATTGTTCCCGCCCGCAGAGGGTTAACTATAAACATGTGGGCGGAAGAGGGACCTGCATTGCGCATGGGAATTCTTTTATTTGCATATTCGAGTTTTTCAAGTGCGGAGGCAAGCGCCAAAGGTTTTCCGCTTATTTCCGCACCTCCCGCATCTGCAGCAAATTCTCTCGAACGGGAAACGGCTAATTGCAAAAGCAAAGCGATAACTGGCGCAAGGATAATCAGTATTAAATTTGCAATTCCGTTTCCATCCTCATCATCGCGTCCGCCAAAAATCATTGCCCAACCGGCCATGCGGGCTATAAACGTAATGGTTCCCACGAGCGTCGCGGCAATGGTGCCTATTAAAATATCGCGATGTTTAATATGCGTTAATTCGTGGGAGAGCACGCCTTCCAATTCTTCTTCGTCAAGCATTTCCATTATTCCCGTCGTTACGGCAACTGCCGCATGTCGGGGATTCCGTCCCGTAGCAAAAGCGTTTGGCGTGGGATTGTTCATTACGTAAATTTTCGGTTTCGGGAGATTCGCCCTTTGAGCAAGTCTTTCCACTATTGCATGCAATCGCGGATACTCCTCGCGGTTAACTTCCCGCGCGCGATACATAGTCAGAACAATTTTATCCGAAAACCAATAAGAGCCGAAATTCATTGCCAAGGAGAAAATGAAAGCAAACATTAACCCGCTTCTTCCGCCGAGTAAGTCCCCCACAAGAAGAAACAGAATCATCATTGCAGACATTAATAGAAAGGTTTTGATTGTATTCATCACTCTCCCGATTTTTTAACTGAAATTTAAACCTTTCTTAGAAAGGGTTCAAGAAAATATTTGTAAGTTTCTAAGAACCCCTAAGAAAATGATACGCTAATATAAATTTAATCGCAATCGAAGATGAACGCTTTAAACTTTCC
>CAZSYM010000051.1:0-10455 GCA_964611145.1 uncultured Melioribacteraceae bacterium | reverse complement strand
TTACAAGCGGGAAAAGATAATTCCCGATTTGCAACACGGTCAATGCGGAAAAATTAGATAACAAAATTCTATTCTTCTTAGAAAGGTCTTGCAAAATCAACTATCTCCTTGCGAGCCATTTTTGAGGATTTTGATTTTTCCGAGCTTTCCAAATCTCGAAATGCAGGACGTAGCCTTCCAAGGAATCATCCACGTAGCCCAAGACCATTCCCGCATTTACTCTATCTCCCTCGTCAACTCTTATATCCGTCAAATGCCCGTAAACGGTTCTGAAATTGTTCTTATGCGTAAGAATCAAAACCGTGCCGTATCCGGGAATCCAATCGATTTTAGAAACCACACCACCGGCAACGGCTTTAACCGGCACCGATTTTTTAGTCTTAATATCGATTCCGTAATTCAAAGTAACGGTCTTAAGCTTTTTATTGTAGTTCTTACCAAACGGGCGGGAAATTTTACCGCCAGAGACGGGCCAAACAAGTCGCCCGCGCAATCCGCTGAAATTTTCGAAATTGGAATAATCATAAGCGGCGGCGGAAGATTTGCCTCGCCCCTCTTTCCTCTTGGCGATTCTCTCGTTTTCCAAACGAATCAATTCCGCAATTTGCTTTTCTATCTCTTTTTCGGCAATACGTTTTTTATGCAGAGAAGCCAACAATGCGCTTTGGTCTTTCCGCAATTTCGCCAAAAGTCTTTTTTTCTGTTTTTTGGCAAGGATAAACTTTCGCTGTTCCCTTTGTTTTTCCGCAATAAGTCGCCTCTGCTTTTTCAATTCGAGCGATTTATTCTGGCGCATCGCGGTTAAACGCTCGTCGCTGGCGCTTAAATCTTCGTAAAGCTTTTTAACTCTATCGGCAATTATTTTGAAATACTTTAATTTCACAACGGCATCGTTTATGGAGCCGGAGCTTAACAAAAGATTAAGCCGCGAGGTTCTGCCGTATTTATAATACCAAACCAAATATGCCGAATACATATTCCGCAACTTGGCGATGTGGTTTTCTATCTCTCCGATTTGTGCGTCAATTCTTTTAATTTCCTTTGCCGTTTTCCGCTCCTCCCGCTTCAGCTCGTTAACATATTTGTTCAGCAAAAGGATTTTCTTTTCGATTCCCTCCAAGTAATTAAGACTTTGCTTTTCCAGCTTTTTCTTTGTGTCAAGTTTTTTCTGGAGTTTCTCTATCTCGGATTTGATTTTTTTTAACTTTAAATTTTGAGAGGCGACTTTATTGCTCTGCGCAAAGAGAGGCAAGCTCACAAGCAATAAAATAAAAGTAATATGAACGGTTTTTTTTACCATCTCAAACGTTTGGCATCGGTTGGGACACGAATTTTCAAGGATTCGATTTTTTCGTTCAAGCGAATATTTCTGTAATCCAAATTTAAGCGAGTCTCGGTTTTATAAACAAGTCCGATATTCTGCGGAATGCTCGTTCCCTTGATTTTACGAAAATTGTCGAAGTATTCTTCCAGAATTTTCTTCTTGTCGGCAAAAAGTTTATAACCCAACAATTTCGGGTTGTTTTTATCAATTACAAACACTTCTTTGTTGTTCTTATTTTCGAACGTCAAACGCAATTTCCCCTTTTCGAGGGAAAGCTCGGCGGGTTTATTGTAAAGAACGTCGGTTAAATTCTTACTACCGATGAGTGCGTCGGTCAAGGTTTCCAAAGAAACATCCAGTTTAAAAATCCTTTTTAAAATCTTCCGATTGTTCTTGCCATAAAACACTTTATTCTTCAAAGCATCGTAAAATAGAAATCCTTTGCGGGTAATCAAGCCTTCCGCTATTTCCATCCCGAAAGGTCCGAAAAGGGAAACTCTCAAAGAATCGGGACGCTTGATTAAAATTTGCACATTGGCTTTGCCGTCAAATTTAGGGCTTTGAATTTTCACTACGCCCGTTGCTTCGAACGTTCTGATTTTCCTCCTTTTCGCTTCCAGCCTTTTCAGAATTCTTTCGACGGGCAATTGTTCTTTTTTCCTAACGGTGCTTTCCGGTGTAGCACAGCTCCCCAAAATTAACACCACAAAACCGAACAGAAATAATTTTTTCAAATCTTTCCTTCCTTTATTTTCTTTTTCAGCGCTTCGTTCTTCGGATTTCTCTTCAATGCTTTTTCCCAATAAAACAAGGCTCTTTTCTTATTACCAAGCTTGAGATAAACATCGCCCAGGTGCTCCAATATCACTTCGTTACTTTTTTCTTTATCCAAGGCTTTTTGAATATAAACTTTGGCGGAATCATATTTACCAAGTCGGAACAAAATCCAACCGTAAGTATCGAGATAAGAAGGGTTTTCCGGTTCGGAGGTTAAAGCCTTTTTGCTCATTTGCAAAGCCTCGGCGAGTTTTATTCCCCGTTCAGCCAAAGAATACGCATAATTATTCAAGAGCAAGGCATTTGTGGAATCTATTTGCAATGCTTTTCGGTAAACCTTATCGCATTTTTCATATTCCTTTTTGTCGTCATAAATCAAGCCGAGAACACCCAAAGTTTGGACGTCGTCGGGTTGAATTTTAAGGGAGCGTTCCAGGTAAACAACCGCGGCATCGGTTTCCTTCAAACGATTGAGTGTAAATCCGAGGGAAGTAAGAGCGACGGCATCGTTCGGATTCAATTCCACGGCGCGCATCAAATATTTTTTAGCTTCCTTGTCGTTTCCCTGCTGAGAATAAGCAAGTCCCACAATCAAATTCAAGAAAAAGTCCTCGGGAAAATTTTCCGCTGCGGGAGCGATTTTCTCGATTATCTTTTCGTATTGCTGTTGCACAAATAAAACATTTGCGAGTCTGTCCCAAATTTGAGTATTCCACTCCGCCTGCTTTGCGGCTTTCTCGAAATACTCGATTGCGAGCGAATCTTCCTTTTCCTGGAGTTTTATCTCCGCCAGATAAGCGTTCACCTCCCAACCGGTGGAATCCCGCGCAATTTCCTCGAACAATTCTTCCGCAAGCTTCAAATCGGGAGCTTGCTCTTTCCCTTCAAGAAACATGGACGCAATGCGCAATTTTGCTTCGTAGGAAATTTTCTTGCTACGGATAAGTTTTGCATATTCTTGGGCGGCTTCTTTGAATTTTTTCTCTCTGAACAAGATATTCGCCTTGAATTCGATAAGCGCCAAATCCCGAGGGAAACTCACGAGAGCATCATCGGTTATACGAAGCGCTTTATCCAAATCTCCATGTTTAACATAAGCATCGATAAGAATTTTCTGAATTTTCAAGTCGGTAGGGTTAACCTGCCGTAATTTTTCAATTGTTTCTATCGTTTTTTCAACTCTTCCCAAGCGTTCGTTTATCTCCGCTATTTTCAAAAGGACGTTCCAATCGGGTCCCGTTATTTTCAAAAGCCGTTCGAAAATTCCCAAAGCTTTTAATGGTTTATCGTATTCATAAAGTTCACCCAACAAATAATATGCGCGGTAATTGGTAGAATCCAGTCGAATAATTTTTTCGTAGACAGCCGCGGCGGAATCGGGGAATCTGCCGTAGGAATATATTTCACCGAGCAAGTTCAAATATTCCGTGTTCAAAGAATCCTGCCGAAGGGCTTTCCGAATATTCTCCATTGCGGAGAAAAGCTTGTTGAGTTTCAAGTATGCTTTTGCCAACGAATAATAAATTCCAGCGGAAGTATCGAAACGCAAGGCGTCCTGATAATCGAGTATAGCGGCGGCAACGGCGCCTTTCGCCTCTTTCACATTGCCAGCAATAAAAAGCTCCATTGCCTTTTTCCGATTTATCTCGGGAAAAGTCTTCCTCTCCTCGCCTTGCTTTTTAATAACCGTACCGCATGCATTCAAAGCAATTACAAACAACATCGAGAGCAAAAGCAATCCGTTTCTTATCTTTTTATTTTTCCGCTTCAAAACGTTAATCCGTCCTCCAATGTAGCAAGAATATTCAAATAACTAATATAACGTCTTTTATCGATTTCTCCTTTTTCCACGGCTTTTATTACGGCACAGCCGGGTTCATGATTGTGCGTACACGAGTTAAATTTGCATTCGGGAATGTAAGGCTTGAAATCCCTGAAAAAAAGCCCCAAATCTTCCTTGCGAATTCCATAGGGGTCAATCTCGCGAATACCGGGAGTATCTATAACAAAAGTTTCCGAATCGATTTTTATCATATTAACCGTAACCGTCGTGTGCCTTCCCTTGGAAGTTTTATCGCTCACGGCTCCCACCTTCAAATTCAAATGGGGAAAAAGAACGTTAAGCAAAGAAGATTTCCCTACGCCCGAAGCGCCCCAAAAAACCGACGTCTTGCCGTGCAATATCTCTTGCAAATCTTTCGTCCCTTCACCCGTTACGGCACTGGTTTTGAAAATCTCATATCCCAATCCCGAATACAATTCCGCCCAATCTTTTAATTCCTCCTTATCGGCAAGATCGATTTTATTGAAAACAATTTTTGTTTCTATACCGCCACTTTCAGCCGCTACGAGAATTCTATCCAAAACTCTATTGTTAAAACTCGGAGTTTTAAAGCTCATTACCACAAATAAAACATCCACATTAGAAGCGATTATCTGCTCCAATCTTTCGCCGCGGAAACCCGCGCCCTTGATTTTTGGCGCCTTTCGGGAAAGATAATTTCGTCTTTCCTTTATTCCCTCAATAGCCCCGAAATCATCTTTTTCAAGGGAAATCTCAACATAATCCCCCACCGCTACGGGGTCAAGTAAATAAAGTTTATCTTTTTTTAATCGCAATGCTTTTTTGAGTTTGCCTCTCAAAGTGCAACGGACAATTTTATCCCCTTCGAGCAAGACATAATAATCTTTGCTTTCTATTCTTACTACTCTTCCTTCGATAATTATTTTCCTCCGTCAGTTTTAATGGGTAAAACTACAAATTTTTATTCTGAAAATTAACATAATGTTCCGACATTAGAGAAAAAAATGCAAGCGAATAACAATTCATTGGAAAGCCCTCCTTCCGACAAATCTGAGATAAGGAAATATAACCCAAATAAATTTTGCCATGCGGATAGAAAAGAGAAAATTCCCGATGCGCTTAATACCTGTATCGAATTGTCAAAACAGCCTTCGAGTACTTAATATCTTCGAAAACTCTCGATTCTCCGTTTCCGTAATTATCCGTGTAATCTTTCCATTTTCCCGTCACGTATGCAAAGTCCACATCAATATTTTCCACGGGAGAAAAGCCCGCACCGAAAGTATAGAATTTTTTATCGAAATCTTGCGGGTCATCCTTGAAGGGAGAAGGACGCAAAACATAGCCAGCCCTTAATTTTACTTCCACACCCGGGACAAACACTTCCGCGCCTAAAGAATAATTCAGAGTTGTTCTAAAAAGCTCTTTTATTTCGCTATTGTTTGCGCTCATTTCATTATCCGACAAACCATCGGTAAATTTCATTTGGGTAAAATCCACAAATCTCACATCTCCCGAGAATGTCAACAAGGCAAGCTGAAAGGAAGCTCCAGCGGAAAACTCGAACGGTGTGGAAAGGTCGTATTCTATCTCGGAAACATCCGGGTCGGTGCGAAAAGTATTTCCCGTACCGAAATAACTTTCCCCGTAAACCGAGTATCTTTCCTTGATAGTAAAAAGCGAAGGGAATTTTATTCCCATACCGATATTAAAGAAATCCGCCTTATAAAGCATTCCGAAATGTAAATTCCAACCGGAGATTTTCCAATCCAGAACATCGTTCAAATAAAACCTCTCGAAATCCGCTGTTCGGCTGTCGGAATCGTCCAAGAGTATATTTGCCGTGTAAATATCTTTAGTATCATCCTCGTAATAATCGCGCGAGCTGTTATATTCACCGTCGAAAAGATTGAGTGCAATTCCGAAAAAGACATTTTTTGCTATCTCAATTCCGCCCGCAAAGCTCCACGTATCGTTGCTCCCTTCGTCGGTCAATTTCCCGCTTTGATTCAATCTTCCGTTGATTTTCGTTGCATCCTTTTCATAATTCCCTTTTGCGTCATAGGTGGGATAACTCAATCCCAAATTGTAAATCATATCGTCGTTCAATGCCACCAAATCCTGAATCATAGAATTATTGGCGGAATTAAAACCGCTAAACTTCGTAACGGCATTGAAATCCTTCTGTTGATTAAAACCCATTCCAATTACAAAGCTCCCTCTGTAAGTGGGAAAAACATATGCGAAACCGAATTGGTTCAATTTTGTGCTACTTTGATTAAAATCCGTTCTGGAGCCAAAGAAAGAAACATTATTGTCATAATTGGAATAATAAATTCCTCCGCTTATTTCGGTATGTTTCATCAAAGCCAATCCAGCGGGATTTGTAAAGGAAGCGTTCCAATCGCCACCGAGGGAAATGGTTGCATCTCCCATTCCCAAAGAGCTGGCGGAGGGAGAAAAATTTATTGTGGAAAGCCTCAAAACATCATTGAAATTCTGAGCATTAAAATTTACAAAGAGGACAAAAAACAACGCTACTACAAATAAAGAAACTTTTCTTATGTTCATTTTATCTCTCCGAAAGAATATTAAAAACAAAAGTCAAAGGAGAACCTTATCTTCTTCTACGCGAGGAACTTCTTCCCGAAGAACTCCGGGAGGAGCTACTGCGTGAAGAACCGCCCGAATTATAGCTCGGCGGTGTATAACTTCGACGAGGAGCGGAGTAACTGCGGCTTTCACCACGGCTTCTTCTTTCGGTCGGTTCATAGCTCCGGACAGGATGCGAACGTTCTTTTCGTTTTCGGACTTCGTACGAACGTTTTCTCGGTTTGCTTTTCTTCGGAGGCGCATAGTTGCGAATACTCTTGTGCTTTATCGTTCTCTTTTCCCCGCGTGCTTTGTAAATGGAGGCGTTTTTCTTCGCACGTCTTTTGGAAACCCGCGCTTCGCCCCGATTTTTATTAACCGAAGGTTTACCCAAATCTCCCATAGCATTAACGGAAGGGCGGTTCAATTTTTTATCAATCTCGACCTGCCGGGAAACACCCGACCGACCGTTGTGCCTATCCCGAACGTCGGAAGCTCGCCCGCCTCTGCTTTTGCCCGGTAATCGGAATACCAAGCCGCCTCTTCCTCCATGAGAATTGCGCAAATGCGACAAGGAACGGGAGCGTCTATACTTGACGGGATTAACACCGCCCCACCAACCGCCTCCGTATCCGTAATTATAATAGCTCCAATTCCAATAAGGATTATAAAAATAAGGGTCGTAATAATAAGAATAATAAGGGTCACAAAGCCATGGGTCCCAGAAATAACCGCATCTGTAGCCTACCCAATACCAATCGTAATAATACGGATCGTAATCGACAATTATGCGCGGATAATAATAAGTATAAAACCCCCGATAAACAAAAGGCGAACCGTAAATTACCGTTACATTGTCCCTATCGCGATAATAATTCTCGTCCCAATCGTTAAAATCATCATATTCGGTGGAATCGGAATAGGCAACTTCCGTACTGTCTTCGTTATATTCCGGTTCTTGATAAACCGAATAATCATCGTCTCCATAAGCTCTTCCGTTTATTGCCAATTGCGTATAACATCCCGAAAGGGAATAAAAAACCGCAAACATTATCAAATATTTTAAATATTTCATCTTCAACCTCACATGTTCTTCACTTTCGATGTGCAAAAACCGTACCGCAAAAACTGCTTGTTTCTTGCTGAAAATCGAACGGTCGGTATTACAAAATGTCTAAAAAAGTTACCGTTTGTACTAAAAAAGCTACATCAAAAAATGGATTTCACATATTCCACAAAGATTCCTCTGTCCGCTTTACCGCTGTTTACTTTCCGATTATCCAACATATTCCGCAGGTTCAGACCCACGGTAAAGCCTTCGCCGACAGACCATCTTACTCCGAAATTCAAATATCCGTTCCCATTTCCAATTGCATTGCCGGTATTATCATTGGTAGCAAAATCATATTCGGCAATCAGGGAAATTTTTTTTCCTACGGTTTTTTCAACACCTACCCAAAAATCCAAATCTTTATCGCCGTCTTTTCTTTCCAAGGAATAATTCAAAACACCATGCACGCTAAGATACCCGAAAAAATCGAAGTTTTTAGCCGCGGCGACATAAAAACCGGGAGATTTAATTTCGTAGCGATGTAAATCCTTGAAATATTCCCCTTTCCCTTGCGAATCGAATCCAAGTGTAAGAGCGGGTAATCCCTCTGTTTCGTCCAAAATTCTTGCTCGGACGTTCACACCGGGCAATTGATACCATTGCACGCTTCCCGTTCCTATCACATTTGTCCCGCCGAAAGAAATCCCGAAGCTAAAGTTTTCGAAAGCGCCTACTTCAATTTTTGAAACCACTCCTCCCTGAGGTAAGACATCGAGCGTTACGCCGACGAAACCTTTTTGCAAAATTCCTGCGGTCGGCATATCGATTAACGCACGGTATTCATACTTAGCGTCCGTACCGAAACTTCCCTGAGCATAAAGGGAAACAAGTGTTACAAACAAAAACATTAAAATTTTTCTAAACATTTCCACCTCGAAAATTATTCTACACGAAAGACGAACACAGAAGGCGCTTGCGAATAAGGGGAAGAAACTTCAAATTTCAACTTACCTTTTATGTCCTTCAATTTCAAAACAATTCCGCCTCGTTCTTTTTCTTCCCCGTAAATGATTTCTTTTCCCTCCAAAATTTTCACTTCGAAGGGAATCATGCGATTAACGGCACGCTTGCCCAAAGCATTGAGAGGGACGGCTTTTATTTCTATCGTACCGTTTACAGAAACTTTAGGACCTTCCGGTTCCACTTTGAAATCCACGGCAAAAATATTAAAGAACAAATACCATATCCAAAAAGCGGCAACGCCAACAAAGACCGCAACAATCGCAAAGGTTACAAGTTTCACTACTTTTCCTTTCGCACTTTGGTTCCGTCCTTGCTATCCAAAAGCACATAACCAAGTTCCGCAAGACGGCTTCTTATTTCGTCCGCCAAATCGTAATTTTTCATCCGTTTCGCCTTCAGGCGAATATCAACGAGGATTTGCAAGAGTTTTTCCGCTTCGCCTTCGGAGGATTCCGTTCGGGATTGCCGCGCGGGAACAATGCCCAAAACCTCCTCCGCCGTTTTATCGAGAAACTCTTTTACATCTTCAAAAAAGGTTGCGCCTAAATTTTTTTCCGTTGCAATAATTCTATTGACTTCCTTTATCAAATCGAAAATCACGGCAATGGCTTTGGGAGTATTGAAATCGTCGTCCATTGCCTCTTCGAATTTATCGTAGAAATCTTGAATCGAAAACTCGGGATAAGTTCCATCTTCCGGAGCTTCGGATAAATTTTCCTCCAAAGTTTCAACGAAATTTTTAATCTTACTCAATGCCTTTTCGGCGGAAGCCAAAAGTTCCTCGCTAAAACTAAGCGGGCTGGCGTAATGCGTTTGTCCGAAAAAAAGTCGCACCGATTCCGCCGAATATTTCTTGAGAATATCCCTTGCCGTGAAGAAATTTCCTAAGGATTTGGACATTTTCTCGTTTTGGAAATTGAGAAACCCGAAGTGGATCCAATATTTAACGAAAGGCTTTCCGGTTGCTCCTTCCGATTGCGCAATTTCGTTTTCGTGATGCGGGAAAATCAAATCGTGCCCACCGGCATGGATATCAAAACTTTCGCCAAGATGTTTCATACTCATTGCGGAGCATTCAATATGCCAGCCGGGGCGTCCTTTCCCCCAGGGACTTTCCCATTCGGGTTCGCCCGGTTTGGCTTTCTTCCAAAGGGAAAAATCCAAAGGGTTCTTTTTATTTTCGTTAATCTCTATTCTGGCGCCGCTTTCCAGCTCGTCTATTTTCTTCCCGCTTAATTTCCCATAGTCTTTGAATTTAATCACATCATAAAAGACATCGCCGTCAATATTGTACGCAATTCCCTTTTCCTCCAATTTCCCGATTAAATTCTGTATTTCATGAATATGTTCCGTTGCCTTCGGATAAACATCCGCTTTTTTGATTTTCAATTTCTCAATATCCTCAAAAAAAGCCTTTGCAAATCTTTCCGCAATTACGGAGGCTTCCACGCCCTCCTCGTTTGCCTTACGGATTATTTTATCGTCCACATCGGTCAGATTCATTACAAATTTCACATCATAACCTTTATAAATAAGATAACGGCGAATCATATCCGCCATTACGAAGGAACGGGCATTGCCTATGTGAAAATAATCGTACACAGTGGGACCGCAAACATACATTCCAACTTTCGGCGGATGCAAAGGGATGAAATCTTCTTTCTTCTTGGTAAGCGTGTTATAAATCTTCATCTTTTCTCCGAATTTCAGTTCCGACAATTTCAACAAAACTATTCTTATTAAAAAGAAAAATACTAAATAAAAGTAGAAAGAAAAACAACCGTAAAAAGAACATTAATTTTCCTTTTTTCAGAAAGTGTTCTCTTTTACATTTCCTCCCCGAAAAGCGTAAGGACAAGTTTTCTGTTGCCACCGTGATTGCGA
>CAZSYM010000050.1:0-10659 GCA_964611145.1 uncultured Melioribacteraceae bacterium | reverse complement strand
CTTTAATTCGCATTCCATTTCCTCGCAAATTGCTATTCCCTAAGCCTATGCTTATTTTTGTTAGCTTAAATATTTTTTTAGTATGGAAAACATCAGAAATTTCAGCATAATTGCACACATAGACCACGGGAAGTCCACAATTGCCGATATGCTTCTCGAAAAAACCGGTTCGATTTCCGAACGGGAAGCGAAAAATCAATTGTTGGACGACATGGATCTGGAACGGGAACGGGGCATTACTATAAAATCCCACGCCATACAAATGCATTACACGGCGGAGGACGGAAAAAACTACACATTGAACCTTATCGATACACCCGGGCATGTGGATTTCACTTATGAAGTTTCCCGCTCCCTCGCCGCATGCGAAGGCGCAATCCTGGTCGTGGATGCCGCACAAGGTGCCGAGGCTCAAACAATCAGTAATCTTTATCTGGCAATAGAAGCCGACCTCGAGATAATTCCCGTAATAAACAAAATAGATTTGCCAAGCGCCCGAGTGGACACGGTAAAACAACAAATAATAGATTTGCTGGGATGTGACGAATCGGAAATAATCTTAGCCAGTGCAAAAGAGAGAATAGGCTACAAGGAAATTCTCGAAGCAATCGTAAAGCGCATTCCCCCGCCTCAAGGGAAAGATGACAAACCTCTGCAAGCATTGATATTCGACTCTTTTTTCGACCCCTACCGCGGAGCGATAGCATACATACGCCTATTTAACGGCGTTCTGAAAGAAAACGACGAGATTATTTTCTTCGCTAACAATAAAAAATTCTTAGCCGAGGAAGTCGGGGTACTCGGTCTGAAAAGAATTCGCACCAAGGAGCTCCGCGCCGGGAACGTAGGATATCTGATAGCCGGTGTGAAGGACGTACACGATACAAAGGTCGGAGATACAATCACCCATGCTCGCCACGGAGCAAAAGAACCGCTACCGGGTTATCGGGAAATAAAACCGATGGTTTACAGCGGACTTTATCCCGCAAATTCGGATGATTACGAGGATTTGCGAGATGCATTGGACAAACTCAAATTAAACGATTCTTCGTTGGTATATGTACCGGAAACCTCCGCCGCCTTGGGCTTCGGCTTTCGTTGCGGTTTCCTCGGTATGCTTCACATGGAAATAGTACAAGAAAGACTTGAACGCGAGTACAATCAGAATATCGTTACCACACTTCCGAATGTCGAATATATCGTTTTCAAAAGAAACGGCGAAAAAATAGTCGTGGATAACCCGGCGGAAATGCCCGAACTGGGGGAAATAGAACATATTGAAGAACCGTATATCAAAGCCCAAATTGTTACCCCCAGCGAGTATATCGGTAGCATTATGAAACTCGCAACCGAAAAGCGGGGAATTTATAAAAATACAAATTATATCGACCCGACACGAGCGGATTTGCAATACGAGTTCCCTCTGGCGGAAATCATTTTCGATTTCTACGATAAGCTCAAATCCATTTCACGCGGTTACGCTTCTTTCGATTACGAGCTAATCGGTTATAAAAAATCCGATCTTATAAAACTCGATATAATGCTCAACGGTGAAAAAGTGGACGCCCTTTCGATAATCGTACATAGGGATAAAGCCTACGATTGGGGAAGAAAAGTAACATCGAAGCTAAAAGAACTCATTCCCAGGCAACTTTTCGAAATAGCGGTGCAGGCGGCTATCGGCAACAAAGTAATCGCACGCACGAACATAAAAGCTTTGCGTAAAAACGTACTTGCCAAATGTTACGGCGGTGACGTAAGTCGAAAAAGAAAGCTTCTCGAAAAGCAGAAGGAAGGTAAAAAAAGAATGAAACAAGTCGGGAATGTGGAAATTCCACAGGAAGCATTTCTGGCGGTTTTACAAATCGAAGATTAAATTTAACGGATAAAAAGTATGGAAAAAGAAAAGAAAGAAGTCAAAAATATTTCTCGCAAGGCATGGGAGTTTACAAAAAATCTGCTCTACGCTCTGCTAATTGCCCTTTTAATCAAAACGTTTTTTATCGAGACCTCGCGGGTTCCCACGGGATCTATGGAAAAAACCATCTTGGTGGGAGATTTTCTTTTTGTAAACAAATTTATTTACGGAGCCACTTCGCCCCGTAATATTCCTTTTACCAATATCCCGCTTCCTTATTTTCAATTGCCGAAAATCCGCGATCCAAAACGCGGAGATATAGTCGTGTTCGAATGGCCGGGTCCCCAGGACGTACTCATAAATCCAGAAATAGTAAATTACGTAAAACGCTGTATTGCTATCCCGGGCGATACGGTCGAGGTTCGCAATAAAGTTGTTTTTGTCAACGGTAAACGAGCGCATATTCCGGTACACATTCAATATTCCCTTGTAACCCAACCGAAAGGCTTAGCCGACCCGCGAATATTTCCCAAGGGGAAACCGTGGAACAACGATTGGTACGGACCTCTTTACGTACCTAAAAAGGGAGATACGTTACATCTTTCGCTCGAAAACATTGAGGATTGGAGAACGATTATAGACCGCGAATTCGGACGACGCGTGGTGCAAGTGCGCGGCGGAGATATTTATATCGACGGGAAAAAGACAAACATTTACGTACTAAAAAAAGATTATTATTTCATGATGGGCGACAATCGCGACGACAGCCTCGACAGTCGGTATTGGGGTTTCGTACCTCGCGACAAAGTAGTCGGACAAGCATTTATGATTTATTGGTCATGGAACCCGAATATTCCATGGACGGACTTTTTCCGACTCCTCAGCACGGTCAGAGTCAACAGAATAATGAAACTCGTTCACTAATGATTTCGTCCGCAAAAAATAACGTCTCGTTTGTTTTTTTACTTTTAATATTTTCAATCTCCGTACTTTCGGGAACGGTTTGGGGACAAAGCAAATATCTGATTTTCTTCACCGATAAAGGCTTCGGGAAAAACGTTACGGAAAAGGAGCTGACAAAGTTTTACGAGAAAGCGAAATCATCTCTATCCGAACGTTGCCTCGAAAGAAGACTCAAAAGCGAAACAAAAGAAATTCTGGATTTAAAAGATATTCCCGTTTCCCCCCTTTACATAAACGAATTGAAGAAACACGGAATTAAAATTGTGCATAAATTGAATTGGTTCAACGCCGTTTCCGCTTACCTTTCGGAAAAACAAAAGGAGGAAATAGGTCGGCTCGATTTCGTAAAAAAAATTCGTCCCGTCAAAATCTTTATCTTCAAGAAAATTGAAAATCAATTCGAAGAAATGGAGAAAAGCGTTAGCAGTTCAAGCCTTGACTACGGACAATCTTTCGCACAGTTAAATTTCTCCGACATACCTCCCCTTCACGAAAAGGGAATTACGGGAAAGGGAATCAGAATCGGATTGATGGACTCGGGTTTCGAATGGAAAGAATACAAAGTTTTCAAAAAACTGAAAGTGGTTGCGGAACATGATTTTGTTCACAACGACGACGTAACTGAAGACCAATCGGACGACACTTACGGACAGGACCAACACGGCACGGAGATACTATCCATAATCGGAGGTTGGGACGAGGGAAATTTAATCGGTGCGGCGTTCGGAGCGGAATTTGTTCTGGCAAAGACCGAAAACATTGCCAGCGAGACACATGCGGAGGAGGACAATTACGCCGCAGCGTTGCAATGGTTCGAAAATTTAGGTGCGGATATCTCGTCCTCCTCGCTCGGATACAATCTCTTCGACAAGGGCGAGGGGTCATATACTTACGCGGACATGAACGGAAAAACCACGATAGTAACACGTGCTGCGGAAATCGCATTTCAGAAAGGGCTATTGGTCATCACAGCGGCGGGCAACGAAGCGTCAATGCCGTGGCATTATATAATCGCCCCGGCGGACGGCTTCAATACAATAGCCGTAGGCGCCATGAACTCCGACGGTACAATTGCCTCCTTCAGCAGCCGAGGTCCTACCGCCGACGGACGCATAAAACCCGATTTATGCGCTTTGGGAACAGGCGTGCGTGCATTCGACCCCATGCGAGAAGGATACCGAAACGTCTCCGGCACTTCGGCTTCGACTCCCATCGTTGCAGGCGGTGCCGCTCTGGTTATGTCCGCCTTTCCTTACTTGAACAACAGACAAATGCGCAAAATCCTTCTGGAAACCGCAAGTAATTCCCGAACACCCGATAATACAATAGGCTACGGCAAATTCTCCGCCTTGAAGGCTTTGAATTATCCCAATATAAAATTTTCTTCCGACTCGCTATTCGTGGTTAAATATTTTCTCCTTCCCAACGACTCCCTTACAGATACCCCGGAAATGATAATTATATCGCCACAAACGGACATAGAGGGAAGGGAGAAAGGAAACAACCGATATGAATTTCCTTTGCCAAGTTCTTTCGAAAACGATAGTCTCAAATTTTACTTTTCTTATTCCACCACAAAAGCGGGTAAAGTAAGATATCCCGAAAACGATTTTTTCTCCTATCATTACGGGGACGAATCCGTTTCGCATTGGACGGGCAATGTCATCTATAAATTTCCTCCGAAACACCTGATGCTTTCACAGAATTTCCCCAATCCTTTCGGAGCGAAAGAAGATTACTCTACAACCGTCCAATTCGAACTTCCGAAAAAAACAAATGTGAAATTGGAAGTTTACGACGTACTGGGACGTAAAGTGCTTAATGTACTTAATTCCTTTTTGGACAGCGGGTACTACACTCAAAAAATTCAACTGCGGAATTTTGCTTCGGGCGTCTATTTCTTAATACTCCGCACCGAATACGCAAGCGAAACCGTAAAAATGCTTTTAATCAAATAAACGGATTGAAATGGAACAAATAGATTTGCAAGTCTTTTTTGAAAAGTATGGCGACAAAATAAAGGCGAAAGAAGACGTCAAAAGGTTAATAGAACTCTCCAACAAAAACGGGAAATTCGAAACTCTTTCTCGCCTTGCCTTCCATGCAAAATACTCGAAGGGTTTAGTAAAAATAATAAGGGACAGTGTTTTTGATTTGGAAGAAGATTATTTACAGAAGATTGAAAAGGAATTTCTGGAGGCGATAAAAACCGTACGCAATTTGCTTTCGGAAATAATCGAGGAAGACAAGTTTGTGCAAAACATTTTCGAAGCCAAATACATGCAATTAAATCGCCAATGCCTGGATAAATTAAACTCCCTCTGCGAAGATTTAAGTTATCTTAAAATTTACCTGAACGATTTGAAGAAAAACTAAATCCGCTCTTACCCTTTTAATTTAAGAAGGCTCAGAAAAGCCGCCACGGAAGTTACCGCCGTTTCCGTCCGCAAGCGATTATTCGTCAAACGCAATTTAAACGAGTTTTCCAGAAATTCTTTTTCTTGCGGAGAAAAATCTCCTTCGGGACCGAAAACAAAAAAGTATTTTTTCCCCGATATAAAATTGTTTTCTGCAATAAAATCGGAGAAACTCGTTTCGGCTTGCTGCGAAAGGGTTATCACAATGTTCCCCTCGCCGAAGTCAATATTTTCAAGGCTTTTGGAATATTCAATTTTAGGCAAGAAAGCTCCCAGCGATTGTTTCATAGCGGAAAGAGCTATTTTGCGCCAGCGGTCGGATTTATCCCCTTTCGCTACGCTACGAGCGGCATCGTAAACAACGAAATTAGTTATGCCAAGCTCGACGGATTTTTCCAAGGCGAATTCGAATCTTTGCGGTTTTCTCAACCGTGGCAAAACAAAAACAATATTAGGAAAAGCCTCGCGAAAGATTTGCTCGGAAATAATTTCTCCCCTCAAAAAATCGTTGTGTAATTCGACAATTTCCGTCTCGAAAATTTTCCCTTTCCCGTCCGTAACAAAAATTCTATCCCCTCGCTTGTGGCGTAAAACTTTGACGATATGCCGGTATTCTTCGCCCTTCAAAAAAACGTCTTCGTTCTTAAATTCCTCCGAATAGAACAATTCAATATCAGAAAGAAAATCCCGTCCCAACTAAAATTTCTCCTTCACCTTTTTCATTAAAAGCATATTCCAGTCTTACCGCATTGTAAGGCAGAATAAGTATTTCCATTCCGAAACCGAAACCGCTATCAAATTTTTTTCGCGTCAATTTTTCCCCGTTGTCAAAAGTTACGCCCGAGTCGAAGAAAGATGTCAAGTAAACACCTATTCGAGCCGAGGTCAATTTTTCCGGAAGCGGCGGAAGATTTAATCTCAAATTCCACTCGCGAATCAAGGGATAGTTCAATTCAAAAGAAAACTTAAGTGCATTATCCCCTTCCCTCCAATCGAAACTATGCCCCCGAATAATTTCCTTAAGTCCGAACAAAGGGCGAGAATAGAACGGTACCCGCCTACCGAAATCGTGCGAGGCATAGAGTCGCCACCTTGAAAACAATCGGTTTTCAAGCGGTTGATAACGCCGTAAATCAATCGTGAATAAATTGTAAGAAACGTCTTTCAAACCGAAACCGTTGTGCTTAAAAATCAAATCCGCATAGGAACCACTTTCGGAAAATTGTTTCAAATCCCTCGTGTCCAACGTATAACGCAAAATCAAGAAAGGTGTTCTATCGATTTTTCCCCCGCTTGCCGTAAATTTCTCGAGTGTAGAAAAAGGTTGCTCGATATACTGAAATCCCCCCGCAAAATAGAAAAGGTTATAATTATTCAGTCGCTTTCCCAAACCCAATTCCAAATAATATTTCTCGTAACTGAACACCTCCCCAATTTCCTTGGCAACTTTAGGGCTCTTATTTTCGATTTTCGAATAAAACACCGTGGTGTTCAAGCTAATTGTCCGCAAATCAAAAATCATAGGATTGAAATACGAGACGGCAAATTCGGGGTCATAACCGAAAAGAGCCGTAAAGGAAAGTGTCTCGTTCCTACCGCGAAAATTTTTCCAAAGTAATCCGACGCCGTAAGAAATTTTATCCCAATTATTATTTTCTATATTGAACAACGGCAAAGGATAAATACGCCAGCTTTCCTCCACAAGAATTACAACAACGTTCAAGAAAGGTTTTCCTGTGTTAGGATTTTTCACCTTGGCGGGGAAAAATTCCACACGATTAAAAATGCCAAGACTAAAAATTCTTTCCCTGTTAAACGCCAACTCTTTTTTCGATACGGTATCTCCCTTCGCGAAACTCAGTTCTCGCAAAATGACGAAATCCTTAGTAACAAAATTGCCTCGTATTTCAATCGAATCCACAACAAAGGCTTCCGCTTTATCGGCAATCGGCGTCCAGATGGGTTTATTCTGTCCCGAAAGAGAACTCGAAAGCACAAGGAAAAAGAGAAGGGCTCGAATATGTATAAAATCTTTCAACATCAAAAACACCGATTATAAGTTACAGCGATACAAGTATCCTGAATGACGTTAATTCCCGATTCTTCCGCTTTTCGCACCGCTTCGTCATTCCTTATGCCCAATTGAAGCCAAAGAGTCTTAGGTTTAATGGCAATTACGTCGTTCATAATTTCAGGAATATCTTCCGAAGGGCGAAAAACATCCACAATATCTATTTCGAAAGGTATTTGACGCAGAGAGGAATAGACGGGAATTTCCGTCGGATTTTCGAAGCGAGGGTTCACGCCGACCACTCGATAGCCCTTCAATGCAAGAAATTCCGCTATTTGCGTGCTTGTCTTCATTCGATTTCGGGAAATTCCAACAACGGCAATTGTTTTCGCCTCCCTCAAAATGTCGCAAAGATTTTTCATCACTATTGTTCGTATTCCTCCACGGGAGGATAAACGCAGAAAAGATTCCTATCGCCGTAAGCGTTATCGATTCTATTAACGGGGGGCCAAAACTTATTTTCGCGTGTCCAATTGACCGGAAAAACAGCTTCTTCTCTTGTATAATCGTGAGCCCATATTTGCACGGCAATATCCTCGGCGGTATGAGGGGAATTTTTCAACGGATTATCCGTTTTGCTCCACTCACCTTTTTCTATTTTGTTCAACTCGTCCTTTATTCGAGCGAGGGCGTCAACAAATTTATCCAATTCCGCTTTGGACTCGCTCTCGGTAGGTTCAATCATCAATGTTTCGTGGACGGGGAAAGAAACTGTGGGAGCGTGAAATCCGTAATCCATTAAACGCTTTGCCACGTCCTCAACGTTCACTTCCGCACTTTGCTTAAACGGATGAAAATCCAAAATGAACTCGTGTCCCACGTAGCCTTTTTGATTCGTATAGACCACGCGATAGTACCGCGCAAGTCTTGCTCGCAGATAATTTGCGTTTAATATCGCTATTTTCGAAGCATGTGTAAGCCCTTCGGCTCCCATCATTTTGATATAAGCATAGGAAATCGTCAAAATGCTTGCGCTACCGAAAGGAGCCGAAACGGTAGCATGCATAGCTTTTGCGGAAGGAGATTTTCTAAAAACATGCCCGGGCAGATACGGTTTCAATTTTTCGTTAACGGCTATGGGACCCGCGCCGGGACCGCCGCCGCCATGCGGTATTGCAAAGGTTTTATGCAAATTCAGATGGCAAACATCCGCTCCTATTTTAGCAGGACTTGTTAATCCCACTTGCGCATTCATATTAGCGCCGTCCATATAAACCAATCCACCGTTAGCATGGATTATATCCACCATTTCAATTATTTTCTCCTCGAATATCCCGTGCGTGGAGGGATAAGTAATCATCAAAGCGGCAAGTCTTTCGGAATGTTCTTCCGCTTTACGACGGAGGTCATCCAAATCCACGTTGCCGTTCTCGTCGCAATTTACCACAACCACCTCGCCGCCCGCAAGGACGGAACTCGCAGGATTTGTACCGTGGGCGGAGGAAGGTATAAGCACCACCTTACGTTGCTCTTCTCCGTGATCTTTGTGATATGCCATTATAGTTAGCATTCCCGTCAACTCGCCTTGAGCGCCCGAATTCGGTTGAAAAGAAATATCGGCAAAACCGGTTATTTCCAAAAGGTCTTTCTTCAAATCTTCAATCATCTCAAGATAACCGGCGGCTTGCTCGTCGGGCACAAACGGATGAATCTCTCCGAACTCCGGAAAACTGAGCGGGAACATTTCCACGGCGGCATTTAATTTCATGGTACAAGAACCGAGGGAAATCATCGATTGAGTAAGAGACAAATCCTTACGTTCCAATTTTTTTATATAACGCATCATTTCCGTTTCCGTTCTGTAAAGAGAAAAAACGGGATGCGTTAAAATCTTGCTTTCACGATTCATGTTGCCATTCCACGAAGCGGCTTGAAAATCCACATCTATTTCAGGAACGTTCGAATTTATCAAGCGAGCAAAGATATCGGTAATCTTTTTCACATTCTCCAACGTCGTAACTTCGCTAAGGGAAATACCGACAAATCCCGGCATATCATATCTGAAATTCATTCCCATTTCGAGAGCAAGAGATTTAAGGCTCTCTTTTTGTTCCTCGTCCATTTCGATTTTCAAGGTATCGAAATAAGAAACATTTACTTGATTAAAACCCAAACTCCGCAGAGCTTTATCCAAGGCTATGGTAAGCTTGTTTATTCTTTCGGCAATTCTTTTCAATCCTTCGGCGCCGTGATAGACGGCATACATACCGGCAATTATCGCCAAAAGAACTTGAGCGGTACAAATATTGCTTGTCGCTCTTTCACGCTTGATGTGTTGCTCCCGCATTTGCAAAGCCATACGAAACGCCTTCCGTCCTTTGGCGTCAATCGAAACACCGATTATTCTTCCGGGCATTTGTCTTTTGAATTCTTCGCGAGTAGCAAAATAAGCGGCGTGAGGTCCGCCGTAGCCCATCGGTTGCCCGAATCGTTGAGTGTTACCGACTGCAACATCCGCACCCATTTCGCCGGGAGATTTGACCAATACGAGGCTCATCAAATCCGCAATTACCGCCGTGCCTATTTGCTTTTCCTTTGCCGTGGCAAAAATATCGGAATAATCTTTCAACTCTCCGTCATTATTGGGATTCTGAACTATCAAGGCGAAAAAGTCATCGGCAAAATTGAAGTCTTCCACCTTGCCCAGAACTACTTCGATGTTACGAGGTTCGGTTCTGGAATAAATAACATCAAGCGTATGAGGAAAAATATTTTCGTCCACAAAAACCTTGCGAGCCGTCTTTTTGTTTCTTTTCCGAGCGGAATAAAGCATCAATATTGCCTCGCCCGCGGCGGTACCTTCGTCCAACAGAGAAGCGTTTGCCAAAGGCAGACCGGTCAAATCGGAAATCATTGTTTGGAAATTTATCAGAGCTTCCAATCTCCCTTGCGAAATTTCCGCTTGGTAGGGAGTGTATTGCGTGTACCAGCCGGGATTTTCCAAAATATTTCTCTTAATAACAGCTGGCATAACGGTGGGATAATATCCAAGTCCTATATAATTTTCATAGAGCTTATTTCGTGAAGCGAGTTCCTTCATGCGCAAAAACATTTCCCGCTCTGTTAAAGGCTCGTCAAGTTTCAAGGGTGTTTTCAATCGAATATGGGAAGGAATGACTTTGTCTATCAATTCGTCGATGTTTTTTTCTCCGATAACTTCAAGCATTTCGCGGGTTTCTTTTTCGTTTATTCCGATGTGCCGTTTGTAAAATTCTTCGAACATCTTATCCTCTGCCTAAAATGATTAAATCAGTTTTTAAATATAAAACTTCTTACGGTGATTTTTATAAAGGGGAATGGATTTTTGAGTACAGCAAGTGGAAAAGAGCGGGAAGCAAAGAGCATGGAGC
>CAZSYM010000049.1:0-11995 GCA_964611145.1 uncultured Melioribacteraceae bacterium | reverse complement strand
GGCAAGTGCTTTTGAATTTTTGTTGCATGAAAAAATCGGAGTTAAGCTTCGGTTTTTTTATATTTGCAAGGATGAAATAAGTCGATGGTAAAGTACAGTGAAAAGTGTTTTAATAATAATTGCCGCGAGAGATTTTAACGAAACGGAATTTTTTACCGTGAAGGATTTCTTGGAGCGGAACGGCGTTAGAGTTTTTATCGCTTCGGACGCAAGCGGACTTTGTGTTGGTGATAAGGGAAGTAAAATCAAACACGATGTTTCTTTTTTTAATATGAAATCCGCCAATTTCGATGCGGTGGCAATTATCGGTGGAAATGGTATTTTAAACTATACCGAGAACAACAAGTTGAAAAAAGTGATTAGAAATTTTGTAGACGAATCCAAACCTGTGGGTGCCATTTGTAATGCTCCTGCTGTTTTAGCCAAAGCCGGTGTACTGAAAGGGAAAAACGCTACTGCTTATAAAGAAGCCCGAGGAATAATAGAGAGCGAGGGAGGAGTGTTTACGGAAAGCCCCGTGGTTGTTGCCGACAACATTGTCACCGCCAAAGATCCCGATGCGGCGTTGGAATTCATCGAAACGCTTTTTTATTTACTTGAAAAGTAACAAGGGGCGGAATGATTCCAGAAGAGAAAAAATACTGCGTTAGCATTACGCAACCGCAAAGATTTGTTACACGCGTGGTGCGGATTGGCGATGTGCCTCTGGGGGGTAATAATCCTATTCGTGTTCAATCTATGACAACTACCGATACTATGGATACGCTCGGCACCGCGTTGCAAGCGATCGAACTTGCCGAAGCGGGCTGTGAATATGTGCGCATAACCGCCCCGAGTGTTCGTGATGCCCAGAACCTTGCCGAAATAAAAAAGGAAATAAAACGACGGGGATATGAAATCCCTTTGATTGCGGATATTCATTTTACGCCTCACGCGGCGGAGATAGCCGCCAGAATTGTGGAGAAAATCCGCATCAATCCGGGCAATTTTGCCGATAAAAAGAGATTCAAAACTATTGAATATACGGATAAAGAATACGAAGAAGAGCTGGAAAGAATCAGAGAAAAATTCATTCCTTTGATTAAAGTTTGCAAAGAATACGGCACCGCCATGCGCATCGGGACGAATCACGGTTCCCTTTCGGATAGAATAATGAGTCGCTTCGGAGATACACCCGAAGGAATGGTGGAATCCGCACTTGAGTTTGTTAGAATTTGCGAAGAGGAAAATTATCACGATATTGTCCTCTCGATGAAAGCGAGTAATTTGAAAATTATGATAGAAGCGTATCGCCTTCTTGTCAATCGAATGATGGCCGAAGGAATGAATTACCCTTTGCATCTTGGCGTTACCGAAGCGGGAGAAGGCGAGGATGGTCGCATAAAATCCGCTGCGGGAATAGGAACGCTTTTGGAAGACGGCATCGGCGATACCATTCGCGTTTCGCTGACCGAACCCCCCGTCAATGAAATTCCCGTTGCTAAAATGATAGCCGAACGATATTCGGTTTATAGAACGGAAAAAGAAATCCCCGATGTTCAAACTATACCGATAAATCCCTTTAATTATGAAAAGAGACGGACTTTCGAAGTTGGCAATTTCGGCGGAGGCAATCCCCCAAGAGTGATTTATGAACTGGGAAGGCACGGGGAGTCTTCGTTGGAGAAAGAACTTGAAGAAGCGGGGTATTTTTTTTCGGCGAAAGAGAGCATGTGGAAACCCGGAGATGCGGGAGCGGATTATTTTTATGTGCGGGAAAAAAGCCACGCAGAGGAAATTCCCCCCGATGCGGGAATCGTTGCGGAGTTGGGAACGCTTGAAGATTCAAGAGCGTTACCGTTGGTAAATCTTAGTAATTACCATGACCTTTCTCAACAAAGAACGGTTCTTATTCAAATAAAGCTCGAAGACCTTTTTTCCCAAGAATTTTCGGAGATAGCAAATAAGAAAAATGTGGTTTTCGTAGCCTTTGCCGAGGGTGCGCATCCTATGATTGAATTGAGGCGACTTTTTTTCGAGCTGAAGCTGAAAGGCATTGAGAATCCGGTAATAATCAGAATAAATTACGATTCTCTTGATTGCGAGAAATTACAGTTGTATGCTTCTACCGATTTTGGAGGATTGCTTGCGGACGGCTTTGGAGATGGAATTTGGATTACGGGAAATGGGAACTGCCGTTTCAATTCCCTTGCTTTTGGAATTTTGCAGGCTACCCGAGCCCGAATTTCTCGCACCGAATACATAGCATGTCCCTCGTGCGGAAGAACGCTCTTCGATTTGGTGGAGGTAACGGCTAAGATTCGTAAAAGAACGGAACATTTGAAGGGAATCAAAATCGGCATAATGGGGTGCATCGTAAACGGTCCTGGCGAAATGGCGGATGCGGATTATGGCTATGTGGGCTCAGGCGTTGGGAAAATCACTCTGTATCGGGGCAAGGAGGTGGTTAAAAGAAATGTGCCCTCGGAAAAAGCCGTGGATGAATTGATTGATTTGATAAAAAGCGACGGAAAATGGCGCGAGAAGGAAAATTCTTAAAAGGGAAAAAATTAAGATTCTGCCGCTAAAATCTTGAAATCAAGCGAAGAATTGATTATTTTTGAGTATGCCACTGCGGAAAAGCGGTGGCATTTTCTTTTAAAACATCCCTAAAAAATTAAGGAGTGTCTTTAAGTGACAAATTTTGTTTATTTAACTCGTGAGCGCTTAATTGAACTTGAAAAAGAGTTAAAAGATTTGAAAACCCGCGGTAGAAAGGAGATGGCCGCGAGAATAGCAGAGGCGCGTTCTTATGGCGACCTTTCGGAAAATGCCGAATACGATGCCGCAAAGGATGCACAGGGATTGCTCGAGCTTAAAATTAGTAAGCTTGAGGAGTTGCTTTCACGCGCGCGTGTAATTGATAAATCGAAACTTCCTAAGGACGAAGTTACGATTCTTTCTACCGTTACTGTGAAACATTTGGGAAATCAGAAGACGTTTACCTATACGCTTGTCTCTCCGGAGGAAGCCGATTTATCAAAAGGAAAAATTTCTTTCTCCTCTCCCGTGGGTAAGGCTCTGATGGGCGCTAAAAAAGGCGAAACCGTCGAGGCAAAAGTCCCCGCTGGCATTGTTAAATTCGAGATTCTTGAAATCGAATGAATCATGCTTAAACGATTCATTGTCAAAACAAATTTTTAGAAATGGCTCGTGAATTTGAAAAGAAAGTAATACGCTTTATAAAAGAAAGAAAACTGCTCGATAGCGGGGATAAAGTGCTTGTGGCATTTAGCGGCGGTCCCGATTCGCTTTGCCTCCTTAATCTTTTATGGGAAAACAAAAAACTTTTCGGAATCGAAGTTTCCGCCGCTTATGTTGAACACAATTTGAGAGGCGAGGAAAGTAGAGAAGACGGAAAGTTCTGCGAGAATTTTTGTGAAAAACGGAATATCCCCTTTTATGCAGCGGAGGTAAATGTTAAGAAAATTGCAAGGGAGAGAAATCTTTCCGTCGAAGAAGCCGCAAGGGAATTGCGCTATTCTAAATTGGAAGAAATTGCTTCCCGACTTGATATTAATCTCATTGTTACTGGTCATAATGCAAACGATAATGCGGAAACGGTTCTGTTAAACATCTTGAAAGGGAAAGGAATTTCGGCTACGGCGGGAATACCTGTTCGACGGGGGAAAATAGTTCGTCCGCTTCTGTGCGTTACTCGAGAGGAAATCATCGAGTATTTGAGGGAGCAAGAACTTTCTTACCGTACCGATTCCTCGAATCTTAAAAATGATTTTGAAAGAAATTTTTTGAGAAACGAAATACTTCCCAAGCTGAAGGACAAATTGAATCCCTCGCTGGAAAAAACGATTTTAAAATCCACTCTGTCGATGGAATCCCAGATTGATTTCTTAAGAAAAACAACCGAGTATCTTTTCAATTCGTTTGTGCGCAAGGATTATGTCGGCGTTCGCGTGAAACTCGATTTTACGAAAGAGTTCGGCACGGGAGCATTGGCGGAGGTTTTGAAAAAGACGTTTAGGGAATTTTTCGGCGGAGAGCTTTCTTTCGAGAATTTGGAATCCCTGCTGGACCTGGCGGAAAATCAGCCGGGAAAGGTAAATGTATTGCCCGGTGGCGTTAGCGCTTTCAAAGAAAGAGGAAATGAGATTATTTTTATCAAAGAAAAGGCGAAACAGGGGGAAAAAGAAATTCGAACGGGGGAAACCGTATCGACGTGGCTGGGTGAATTGAGTGTTGGAAATGCCGAGCTTTCCGAGGTTGAAAAGTATAAGGACGATAAAACAGTTGAATTTATTGATGCCGATGGGTTGGAAAAATCTTTCTTTTTGCGGGAATGGAAGCATGGGGATTTTTTCTATCCGCTTGGAATGAGCAAAAGGAAAAAGATTTCCGATTTTTTGACGGACGTAAAAGTTCCTTCCGGTTTGAAAGACAGGTATTTGGTTCTCACAAACGGCGGACGAATAGTTTGGTTGGTGGGACTGCGTTTGGATGAAAGATTTAAAATTAAAAAAACAACTGAAAAGGTGTTGAAATTATGTCTGAACTAAGAAAAGATGGCGAGGATGTTATTTGGGTTGGTAATGAAAAATTTGTCCCTTTTATTAGAGAGGAGGAAATCAAGAAAAGGATTTCCGAGCTCGGCGAGGAATTGACAAGGGACTATCATGGGAAATTCCCTATTTTCATTGGAATTTTGAACGGCTCGTTTGTATTTTTGTCCGATTTGATACGAGAAGTTCATCTGAAATGCGAGATAGATTTTCTGAAACTTTCCAGTTACGGCGACGAGAAAATATCCAGCGGAAAGGTAAGACTACTGAAGGAATTAAATGCGGATATCAACGACCGCCATGTGGTGGTCGTAGAGGATATTGTGGACTCCGGACTTTCGATTAAGTATATCGAAGAATTAATTGAACAGTTTGAACCGGCAAGTCTTCGAATAGTTAGCCTTCTTTACAAAAAAGAGGCTATTAAATTTGACGTAAAAATTGACTATATTGGATTTGAAATACCGAATAAATTTGTGATAGGTTACGGTTTGGACTATGCGCAAAAGTATAGAAATTTGCGCTCAATCTATGTTTTAAGCGAATAATCAAGAGAAAGAACAATGGATAACAAAAATAAAAATTACATGGAAGAAAATAACAACAATCCGTCGGGAGATAAAAAAACTCCTCTCGGTCCGGGCGGTAGCGGGAAACCTGACGGCGATTTCGATTGGGGCAAAATAATCAAAACCGTCTTTAGCTGGGGAGCGGTTATCATAGCCGCGGTGGTTATAATGCAATTCTGGCGCGGAGATGCTGCCGGAGGAATGGAAGTCGATTATGGGACTTATCGGAAGTTGCTGGACTCGGATGAAATAGTCTCCGCCAAAATTTTTAAAACCGATGTTAACGATTATCGCCTGGAAGGAATACTAAAAGACAAGCAAATGCTAAAAGGCGTTCCCGTTCGCAAGATAACCGTAACTCTTGTGGAACCCATAATTAAGGATGAAATGGACGCCTGGGAAAAGCATGGGGTCAAATACACGTTTATTAAAGAGTCCAATGAATTCGAGACGATTCTCCTTACACTTTTGCCGTGGATTTTGATTATAGGCGTATGGGTGTTTTTTATGCGCCGCATGCAGGGGGGTGCCGGGGGCAGTCGTGGAATTTTTAATTTCGGTAAAAGCCGCGCCAAAATGTTTTCCGAAAGTCAGATGAAGGTTACCTTCAAAGATGTTGCGGGTGCGGACGAGGCAAAAGAAGAATTGGAAGAGATAATCGAATTTCTAAAAGAGCCTACGAAATTTCAACGTCTCGGCGGAAAGATTCCCAAAGGGGTATTGCTCTTGGGACCTCCGGGAACGGGAAAAACACTTTTGGCACGAGCCGTGGCGGGAGAAGCCGGGGTACCGTTTTTTACAATTAGCGGCGCGGATTTCGTGGAAATGTTTGTCGGCGTTGGTGCAAGCCGCGTGAGAGATTTGTTCGACCAAGGCAAGAAGAATGCACCGTGTATAATTTTTATCGATGAAATTGATGCTGTCGGACGCCACCGTGGAGCCGGTCTTGGAGGCGGACATGACGAACGCGAACAAACCTTGAATGCCTTGCTGGTGGAAATGGACGGCTTCGAACAGAACAACGGGGTTATTATTATCGCCGCAACAAATCGCCCCGATGTGCTGGATCCCGCATTGCTCCGACCGGGAAGATTCGATAGACAAATAGTGGTTGACCGCCCGGACGTTAAAGGACGGGAAGGAATTTTGAAAGTTCACACCAGAAAAATTCCTCTCGATAAAGATGTGGATTTGAAGGTGCTCGCAAAGGGAACTCCCGGCTTGGCAGGCGCGGAATTGGCAAATCTCGTTAACGAAGCGGCGCTCTTGGCGGCAAGAAAAAACAAACGCTCCGTTTCGATGGAAGATTTCGAGGAAGCGAAAGATAAAGTGATGATGGGCATGGAGCGCAAAAGCATGATTATTTCCGAAGAGGAAAAGAAAACTACCGCTTACCATGAAATCGGGCATGTACTTGTTGCTAAAATGCTTCCCGAATCCGACCCGGTTCACAAGGTTACTATTATTCCTCGCGGACGTGCGTTGGGAATTACTCATTACTTACCTATGGATGAAAAACATACTTATTCAAAAGAATATATCGAAACCAAAATAGCTACCCTGTTGGGAGGACGTGCTGCCGAGCTTTTGATATTTAACAAGCTTACGACCGGCGCGGGTAACGATATAGAAAGAGCTACGGAACTTGCACGCAAAATGGTTTGCGAGTGGGGAATGAGCGAGAAACTGGGACCGCTTGCATACGGAAAGAACGAGGAAGAGATTTTCTTGGGACGCGAAATAACCAAACAGCAAAATTATAGTGAAAAGACAGCCGAGCAAATCGATGAAGAAATAAAAAGAATCGTGAAGGAAGGGATGGATAGAGCGCTCACCATTCTCAAAGAAAATATTGAAATTCTTCATCGTTTGTCCAAAGAACTGTTGGAGCGCGAAATACTTGACGGCGAAGAAATAGATAAGATTATTCGCGGTGAAGAATTACCTCCTTTGAAACGTGAGAACGGAGAAAGCCAGAAAGAACAAAGCGATGCGGAGGATTTGCCCGAACACGTAAAGAAACTTTTGGAAGAAAGGAAAAAATCTGCACAAAAAGGGAGTGTTGATAAAGAAGAATGAATAATACAGATGTCGCTACTATTGATTACAAAGTGGAACTCATTAGAAAGGGGATTCACCTTATATCCTTGTCGATTCCCGTAATTTATTATTATATTCCCAGACAGACCGCTCTGGATATTATTATTCCTCTGACCATTCTTTCGGTGGCAATAGATTTGGGGCGTTATGTCTTTCCCTCTCTTTCAAAATTGTTTTATTCGCTTTTCGGATTTATGTTGCGTAAGCACGAAGTTGACTCCAAGAAAAAAAACCTCAACGGGGCATCGTACGTTTTGATTTCCGCTCTCCTTTGCCTTTTGATTTTCCCCAAGGTGATTTTCGTAACGGCATTTACCGTTTTGATTGTGGGAGATATTGCCGCGGCTTTAATTGGTAGGCGTTTCGGTAAGCATAAATTTTTGGCTAAGAGTTTGGAGGGAACCACGGCATTTTTTGTGTTTGGAAGTATTGCGGTTATGTTTACCCCCAAGCTCCTCGGAACGCCGGAGGAATATTTGTTAGCCGTTGTTGCCGTTGCTGTTGGAGCAATCGGAGAAAACATTTCCTACGGCTGGGCGGACGATAATCTTGTCATACCGCTTTCCGTCGGCTTCACCTTATGGGGGCTTTATGCATGGTTCTTCCCCAGCCTGGATTTGATTTTGAAAAACGTCCCGCTTTGATAGAGGAAAATGTTTTTTGTCTGAAACTTACTTTCCTTTCCCCCTGTATAATCCACGCAATTAAAAAATAGGTTGGAGCTATGAAAAAATTAGTGTTGTTGCTTGTAGGTGTGTTTTTTATAACGTTGGCAAACTCGTGTAACGTTAAAAAACCTGCGACAGGCTTAGAGGATGAAATAATTGTTGTGGCGGATTCTTCCGAATATTATGATTTGGAGGGAACCCTTTTGGACGTGTTCGCTAAAATTATTTATACTCCTCAACCCGAAAAACTCTTCAAACTAAAACGTATCCCACTGGAACAGCTTTACAATTTTAAAAACCGGAAAAACATTATTATTGTTGCTCCTTTGAATTCGGGCAGCGAGACGTCCAAGTATATCGGCGGAATTTTAGATAGCACGGTTAAAAGACTTGTAGTGAGCGATTCCGTACATGTTATTAACAAGTATGATTTATGGGCTAAAAATCAACTGGTGATGATTCTAACCGCTCCAACAATGGAAAAGCTTAAAAAGGATATACTTTTTGATCATGATAATTTGGTGAAATATTTTCAGAAGATTTCCAATCAAAGGCTTTATGAGAAATTATACGCCAGAATTTATGAAAACAGAAAAGCGGAAGCTAAATTCCTGAAGAAGTACGGATGGATTATCTACGTTCAAACGGATTATCTTTTGGCAAAAGACGATTCAGCGGCACACTTTGTTTGGTTGCGACGGGCACCAAACACGAACGTGGAACGGTGGGTATTTGTTTATTGGATGGATAACGCCTCTCCGGTTTATCTGAACGCCGACTCCGTTTATGCGTTGAGAAACAGACTTACCAAGAAATATTACCGAGCTTCGGACGATACTAATTATGTCGAGATTGCCGACGAATATCGCACCACTACGGAAGTTAATTTTAAAGGACGTTATGCTTTGATGACGCAAGGATTATGGAGAATGACCGACAAGAGCATGGGAGGTCCCTTTGTTAATTATACTTTTTATGACGAGAAAACCCACAGACTTTATATGTTAGACGGTTCCATATATGCCCCGAAATACAAGAAGAAACAAATTATTCAACAAGTCGACGTTCTGTTGCAATCGTTTATGACGAAGAATGATATGAGCAAGGAACGTATTGAGGATTTGCTTGACGAGCTGGATTAGAAAGTTCCCTCCCCCAAAAAGAAACCCGAAATAGATGAAAGCCCGTTCCCTTGTGAGCGGGCTTTCGCTTTATCTTTCCTTTGATTAAGTTTGATTTTTCGTTTGTGATTTTTGAAATCCATTGTTCGAAAATAATCTTATGATACGGAGGAAAGATGAAGCTTTTGTTTGCAACGGAAGGCGAAACACTCGAAAGTAAAATTGCCAAAAGGTTCGGACATGCACCCTATTACTTAATTTATGATACGGAAAGCAAGCACTTGGAAGTGCGCGGGAATAAAGGACATAGCGATGATCATGCCGAGCTTAGAAATTTGGTTCGGCAGGGTGTAAAAAAATTTTTCGTGGGTAATATCGGTCCTTATGCCTTTGAAGTGCTCAAGGAGGAAGGCGCGGATATTTTCTTGGTGCGGGGACTCCCGGCCCGCAAGGCGCTCCAAGAATTTCTCGAGAATAATCTTCTTCCCTTGGATAAACCTACGTTGAAAAGGAGTATCGAAGAACATTAATGCGTGTAACCAAGAAATTTTTAGGCTGTAATGAAACCCCTTTTTGCAATTTTAATCTAATCGGTAAATAAAATAGGGGTGTGCGATGGAGGCATTGGCTGAAATACTTAAAAAAGCCACATTGATTACCACCTTTGTTTTTGCAATGATGCTTTTGATAGAGTATATCAATGTGGAAACGCATGGTTCATGGCAAGAAAAATTGAAAGGGAGCAAATTAGGGCAATATTTACTGGGGGTATTTTTCGGAGCAATTCCGGGATGCCTTGGAGCTTATACAATGGTTACGCTTTATGCCCATAACATTGTGAGCTTTGGTGCATTGGTTGCCACAATGATTGCTACCAGCGGAGACGAGGCATTTGTGATGTTTTCACTTTTTCCCGCAAAGGCTCTGTTACTTACCCTTATAATAGCCGCCGTGGGATTCCTTTTCGGGGTTTTGACGGACTTAGTGGTAAAGCGTCGATTTATTACAGAAGAGTTTTCGGAGAAAAAACTTCCCATACACGCCGTCGAAACATGCAATTGTTTTCCCAAGGGGAAAATATTGTGGCAATTGAAAAATATTTCGTTCGAACGAGTGCTTTTACTTTCTATAATACTTTTTACCTTGTTGTTATTGATTGGTGGCTCAATCGGTCCTCGGGAATGGAATTGGATTAAAGTAACTTTGCTTGCGGTTCTGCTTTTTTCCCTTTTTGTGGTTCTTACCGTTCCCGATCACTTTTTGGAAGAACACCTCTGGGCACACGTTTTGAAAAAGCACTTGCTACGTGTATTTCTCTGGACGTTCGCTTCGTTGTTAGTGATATATTTTCTTGAAATGTTTCTCGATGTGCAGGCGTGGATACAAGCGAATTACATAACGGTTCTATTCATTGCCGTTTTAATCGGCATTATTCCCGAATCGGGTCCTCACATGATTTTCGTAACGCTTTTCGCCCAAGGCAGTCTTCCCTTCAGCATTTTACTTGCCAGCTCAATTGTGCAGGATGGACACGGTACCCTGCCTTTGATTGCGGAATCGGGAAGAAGCTTTGTCGTTCTTAAAATTATAAACATAATCGCCGGGTTGTTAATGGGCTTTGCGGGACTTGCCTTCGGATTTTAAGAACGCAGTTCGGTTAAGCCGATTCTTTCCGGAATCGGCTTTTTAATTCAATGTGATTCTATTTTATGAGAATAAATTTCTTTGTTGCTATGAGTTTCGTTCCGCTTGGACTTTCGGTTTCCAGTGTGTAAAAGTAAATTCCGCTCGGAAGATTTTTTGCATCAAGTCTTTTCGTGTATGTCCCGGCGGCAAATTTCCCCTTAACAAAAGTCATTAGCTCCTTCCCGAGAGCGTCGAATATTTTTATCGTTACTTCGGATTCAGTTGGTACGGAGAAAGAAATATTTGTGGAAGGATTGAACGGGTTGGGATAGTTTTGATAAAGCTCGAATTCGTCGGCAGAAGAAAGATTGACCTTGATAGAAGGAGAATATTCGAATTGTCCGTTCAAATCTATTTGTTTCAAGCGGTAGAAAAATTCGCCCGGGAAGAGGTTTTTGTCGTGAAAGAAGTATGTTTTCGGGGAATTGCTGTTCCCTGCGCCCGGGACAAAACCTATTTTCAGCCATGGATTTTCCAAGTTGCGTCTTTCGATTTCAAAACCGTAATTATTTTTCTCCGTCGCGGTCGTCCATTCCAACCTTACGTTTTTCCCCATTACATTTGCGGAAAAAGAAGTTAACTCGACGGGCATTATACTGCGTCTGCCTCCGCCGAATTTCGAAAAATGGGAAAGTTGCACTTCTAAATAAGAGCTTCTGTTTTCATAGTGAATGCCGTTTTGATTAAATTCATTGTTTTGATAATAACCGAAGTCCACGTCATCGATGTCTATTCTTAAATGGTTTAATTCGTTTTGCAAGTCTTGGTCGTTGGGAATTTGCACGTAAGCATAATGCCCGCTGTTCAAGGCATAAACATCATCGAAATCATGAAATCCGCTGTTTGCTCCTAACACTTGAATACCGATGAAAAAGAATACCTCGTGATTAAAATAGTAAGTTTCTGCGTTTCTGTCGAAGCCCATTACACATATCGCCAGGGAAACATCTTCGTTAAGAGAACCGTTTTCCAATTTGAAAGACGTACCTTTAACTACTTCATAAAGATTTTGGTAATTCTGAGCATCTCCAGTAAGAGTGTAGGGAGGAAAAACGATTTGGTCGCCTTCGGATACCGTTCCTTTTTGGATTTCCGTCCATTCATTATCGCCAGGTTGATAATAGCGCAACGAGTATGTTATTCTATATTGAGCGAATAGCGATAGTGTGAGGGTAAAAAATAGAATTATAAAATACCGTCGCGTCATTCTTTCCTCATAAAATTTTCTAAAGAATAAGAAAAATATAAAAACAAAAGTTTTTTTTCCTTATGCCCTTTGTCACAATCGAATTATG
>CAZSYM010000048.1:0-13363 GCA_964611145.1 uncultured Melioribacteraceae bacterium | reverse complement strand
AAGATATAATTTTGGGAAAAACGAAGTAACTTTCATGTATTTGAATTTCCGAAAGACAAGCGGGGAAATTGTTTTTTTCGGGAGAGAATTTATTCTTCTCTCTCATATTCGAATCAAAAAAAAGACCGGCTTGCGCCGGTCTTTTTTACATTGCTTTCAAAATAAGAATTATATTTCGAACTTGATTCCTTGTGCCAAAGGCATTTCGGTACCGAAGTTAATCGTATTGGTCTGTCTGCGCATATATGCTTTCCATGCATCGGAACCCGATTCGCGTCCGCCACCGGTTTGTTTTTCGCCACCGAAAGCGCCGCCTATTTCCGCACCGGAAGTCCCGATATTCACATTCGCTATACCGCAATCCGAACCCCAAGCGGAAAGGAACTCTTCGGCTTCACGTAAATCATTCGTGAATATGGAAGAAGAAAGCCCTTGCACAACGTCGTTTTGTATTTCTATTGCTTTCTGGACATCTCCCGAATATTTAATCAAATAAAGGATAGGAGCAAATGTTTCTTCCTGAACGATTTTGTAATGATTTTCAGCTTCAATCAGCGTAGGCACAACATAACAACCCGACTCGTAGCCTTCGCCTTCGAGGACTTTATTACCGTAAATGACTTTTCCACCTTCCTCCTCAGCTTGTTTGATAGCGCTTTTATACATAGCAACAGCAGCCTTGTCGATAAGCGGTCCTACGTGATTGCTTTCGTCCATCGGCGTACCTATTTTCAAGCTCTTGTAAGCCTTAATCAAAGATTCCACCACTTTATCATAAATATCCTCGTGAATGATGAGTCGGCGTGTAGTGGTGCAACGCTGTCCTGCGGTTCCCACCGCACCAAACACGATAGCAGGGATAGCAAGTTTCAGGTCAGCACTCGGAGTAACTATAATCGCATTATTACCGCCAAGTTCCAGAATGGTTTTACCGAAACGTCCCGAAACCACTTGTGCCGCGTGGTTTCCCACGCCAATCGAACCCGTAATGGAAATTAAAGGAACACGCTTGTCGTTCAAAAGCTTTTCCCCTATTGTGGAGCCACGTCCGATAACCAACGAGAAAAGCCCTTCCGGCAAATTGTTTTTCTTGATAACTTCCGCAAGAATTTTCTGAACGGCAATTGCGGTCAAAGGCACTTTGGAAGAAGGTTTCCAAAGGTTCGTATCCCCAGCCACCGTCGCAATCATTGCATTCCACGACCATACGGCAACGGGAAAGTTAAAAGCGGTAATAATACCCACAACTCCGAGAGGATGATATTGCTCGTACATTCTGTGTTTCGGACGTTCCGAATGCATCGTAAATCCATAGAGCATACGAGATTGTCCTACTGCAAAATCACAAATATCAATCATTTCCTGGACTTCGCCCAAGCCTTCTTGAAGCGATTTTCCCATTTCGTAGGAAACCAAATGCCCCAAAGCATCTTTTTTAGCCCGCAAGGCATGTCCTATTTGTCGAACAATTTCTCCTCGTTTCGGAGCAGGCACTTTTCTCCACTCCAAAAAAGCTTGATGAGCTTGTGTTACAATTCTATCGTAATCTTCTTCCGAAATCTGATAAACTGTGGCAATCACTTTACCGTCAACGGGAGATTTAACTTTGATTTCCCCCTGATCTGTGGTCTTAATCCATTCAAGACCCGTCGAACCACCATAATTTTTCTCTTCGATACCTAGTTCTTTTAAGAAATCCATTTTACTTCCTCTGTTTTTTTACTATTGAAAAAATTTTTTCATGAGCATTCTAATACATTCGTTGTTTAAAATCAACGAGCCTAACCCCGTCGGGAGTTAGGCTCTTATTTTTATTGGACTTAAGATTTCCATTTATTTAACCACAGGTTCAATTTTCTTGACGGTGTCCTGCATCTTAATTCCAAGCCGTTCCAGTTCTTCCAGAACAGGTTGATAAATCGCAGGGTAAACGGGAATCTTAACGCCCTTCAACCCAATTTTATTCTGCAGAACAAGATGAGTGGCAATAGCGGCGGGCAAACTTACCGTGCGAGCCATTGCCGAATCCCCGCCGGGAATTCCGTAATCTATCATCAAGGAAGTTATTTCCTCCCTGCTGCCGTCCGGAAATTCCGCTACAAATTGATGTTGCAAAACAATCATATCTCTCTCGTTTTCCTTATAAGGCATTTTCTCCAACATCTGGGAAGCGAGAATATCCAAGTACGTTATCTCGTCGGTTTTGGGCTTTTCGTCGGAGAATAATCCCAACCACTCCAGCCTTTCGATTATTTTCGAATTCCCTTTTATATTCAAATACTTCGCCGTGTTTTCTTTCACATCTTTCTCATGTCCGTGATTTACAAGGGAAGCCGTAACTTCGGCAAACGATTTGTCTTTTAATTCGGGTCTTTCCTTATCATCTAAAAAGCCCATCTTAGAAATAGCCGCGAGAGTTTCGCTCCAACCCACATTGCGGAAAGTACCGCGGAATATGGTTTTTGCATCATCCAAATGATAAAGGTCTTTATAAATAAGAGAATCTCTGTTCGGATAGACTTCGAGCTGTCCCAGGGAGTCAACCTCTTTATACCAATGATGTTCGAAAAGTTCGCTGCCATCTATTTCAACGATTTCACCATCTTTCAAATATCGGGCATTATTGCGCCCGGCCATTACCACACCGCGAGGGCTCCAGGAGAACTTATAACCGTACGGATTGTCGTTAGCTTCCGGGGCAGGTAAGCCGCCGCAAATAGACTCGAAAGAAACAATTTTTCCGCCCCGCCGTTTAACATCATCAATAATTTTCATAGCGGACATATGGTCAATACCGGGATCCAAACCAATTTCGTTCAGAAATAGCAAGCCTTTTTCCTCCGCCGCTTCGTCCAATTCTTTCATTGCAGGGCTAACGTAGGAAGTCGTAATCAAGTGAGTACCGCCTTCCAAGCAATGTTTTGCCACCTGAACATGATACGTATAGGGCAAAAGGCTAATAGCAACATCCGCATCCTTGACTAATTTTGCCAATTCTTCGTCGTTCTTTACGTTCAATTCAATCGCTTTACCACGGGGATGCTCGCCCACTAAGGTTTGAGCTTTTTTAACCGTGCGAGTTGCAACCGTTAATTCCACCTCGGGTTTTGCGAGTAGATAATCCACCAAAGGTTTGGTTACAAGTCCCGCTCCCAAAAGGAGTACCTTTTTCATTTTTTTCTCTCCAATATTATATTTGATATTCCATGATTATTATCGGGGAAAGTAAATTTTTCTTTAACCCTTTTTTCCTTATGTTGGCTAAAGTATCTTTTTGCGCCTTGCGCAACCGTATGTTCGTTTTGCATAAAAATAATTTGTGCGCAAAATTTTATTTTTTAACTTTGCTTAAATAATTATTTTTTTCATTTGAAGCAACAAAAAATTTTATGATTCCAAAAACAAAGGGAAAAATTTTCGTCGTAGCTACTCCCATCGGCAACATGGAAGATATTTCTCTCCGAGCTTTAAGAACCCTCAAGGAAGCGGATATTATCCTTTGCGAAGATACGCGGGTAAGCGGAAAACTACTGAAGCATTACGAAATAGAAACCAAACTTGTTCCCTTTAACGCAAGAAATGAGGAAAGAAAAATTGCCGAGGTCATTTCTCAAATAGAATCGGGAGCAATTGTCGCCCTTATCTCCGATGCGGGAACGCCCACGATTTCCGATCCGGGTGTTCGACTCGTAAATTCATGCTTACAAAAAGGAATTGAAGTTACGGGAATACCGGGACCAAACGCTGCCATTCTCGCTCTTAGCATCGCGGGAATACCCACCGACTCTTTCGTATTCGAAGGATTTTTGCCCCAAAAGAAAGGAAGAAAGAAAAAGCTAAAAGAAATTTGCGAAGAAAAAAGAACGGTTGTCCTTTACGAATCCGTTTACAGAATAGAAAAACTCTTGGACGAATTGGAAGAATTTTGTCCTAATCGTTTCGCGGCTCTAGCGCGCGAGCTTACAAAAAAATTCGAAGAACTCTTACGCGGCACTCCCGCCGAATTGAGAGAGAAACTCGGAAAACAGCAAAGAAAAGGTGAATTTGTCGTTATCCTCGCCCCATTAGATTGGATAAACCGGTGAGCGCCACGATATTTTCGAATCAAATGTCAAAAAAATTTCGAAAGCGATGTGCAAAAACCCACAAGGGAAAATATAGAGTTTAATCTTTTGAAACATCATTTGGGTTTTATCAAAAACTTCATCTCCGAAAACAAAGGGGAAACGATTTCTTCAATCTTGCATGCCATTAACAAAATAGGACATTCAAACACGGATGTTTACATCGGGCGGCTTTCCCCCTCGCAGATAATTTCGGAAATTCTTTCCTTACCGGAAATTTCCGCATGCAAAACGAAAGAAGATTTTAAAAAACTCATTGTTGCTTCAGGGAAAGACTATTTCGAAAAGATTTTAAGTGACGGCTCCGCGTGGACGTTCCGATTGGGAGAAGACGACGTAAAATACATTCACGTTCACCCTTCCCGCAAATCCCCTTTTACGGTTCGTGTGCGAGCGTCTTCTTTAAAAACGGCGGTAACATATCATATTTATTACAACGGACATTTGGAGACGGAAGAAACGGAAAGAAAGATCAACTTCCTAAGAAAAAATTATCTAAACCTTCCCCCGATAAAATCGTTGAAAAATTCACAAGCACTCAAATATCTTTTTGAAATTCTCGCTTCGTAAATATGGAGCATGCTCCCATACCGCTTTTTTACACTTCCGCCCGCAAAAATTGTTGAAATTCCTTAGCCAAAATTCCTGTCAACAACTTTCTATCCAACTTTCTCACAAACTCCTCGTTAGGGGAAGGTAATTTATTGTTATTAAACAAGATAACGATATTTTTTAATGTATTTTTTATCATTTGCACATCATCGGGGGGAGTTATAAAAGCGGCGCCATATTGTTCCAAATCCATTTTTGCCGCGCCGTTTGGGATATTGGCAAAAATCGGTTTCCTTGCTCCGAAATACTCATAAAGTTTTCCGGGAGTAACGTTTTCCATTCGCTCCCGCGGGAGCATCGTCCAGAGCACATCGGAAGAAACTATCTTCCTAATTACCTCTAAATGCTCCACATAATCATAAATAATAACAGAATCTTCCAATTTATATTTTCGAACATACTTCAAATTCTGTTTGCGAAAGTGTCCGATAAATTGAAATCTAATCTGAGAAGCCACATCGGGACTTTCTTTCCAAAGTATTCCCAAAGCTTTCAATAAGTATTTTGGTGTCAATTTTTCGTAGAAAGCTCCAGCATAAGTAAAAATTACTTTATCGGATTCTCGCGGCTCGGGAGAGGTTACGGCAAAATCCTCTGAATCGTATCCATGAGGAATAATTGTAATATCCTCAAATTTCAAAAACGGATATTGGATTAAAAGCTTTTCCTTAATTTTTCGGTTCACAACAATTACCCTATCCGTTTCCCGCAATAAACTTTCCTCCATTCCCTTATGTTTTATTCTATGAAAAGGGGTAGGATAGAAAGCAAACTGATTTCCGAACCAAAGATCGCGATAATCAACAACAAGGGGCAATCCAAATTCCTCCTTGAGCTTTACAGCCTCTTTAAACGGCGAGAAGGGAGGCATGCTAACAAAAATTATATCGAATCTTTCCTTTCGCAACAATTCACGAGCTTTTATGTAAGCCGCTTTTGCCCAAAATATTTTATTATCAGGAATAAAAATTGTTTGGCTAATTCTATTCAATACTTTTCGCAACAGTTCATTGGGCATTTTATTTTTTTTATACGAATTGACCACAGCATTAGGATGAAGTCCGCTAGTGCGGATTATTTTTATTTGTGCATTCTCAGCTTCTTTCAAAAGCGAAAAATCATGTGCAAAATATCCAACATCACCTGTGGTAATTACAGTCGGTTCCCAATTATACTTGGATAGATATTTAGCAAATTTAAGAGTTCGTTGAACACCACTGAGTCCCAAAGGGGGGAAATAATACGCTATAATCAATACCTTAAACATTCTTCCTCGTTTAACTATTTTTCATTCACAATTTATTTAATCAAAAATAACATATAATTATTATTCAAACGCCGATATTCCCGTGATATCCTCGCCCAAAATAAGAGTATGCATTTCGTGAGTGCCTTCGTAAGTTTTAACGGAATGCAAATTTGCCAAATGCCTCATCACGGGATACTCGTTGGAAATTCCGTTCGCTCCCAAAACTTCCCTTGCCATACCGGCAATTTCCAACGCTTTTTCACAATTATTTCTCTTTGCCATAGAGACATGGGTATAACGAGCCTTTCCCTCGTCCATCAATCTGCCCAGGCGATAGTTTAAGAGTTGCGCTTTTGTTGTCTCCGTAAGCATATAAACCAATTTATCCTGAATAAGTTGATATCCTGCAATGGGTTTGGAAAATTGAACGCGCGAGAGGGAATAGTCCAAGGCGGTCTCGTAGCAAGTCATCATCGAACCGACGACACCCCATGCAATTCCATAGCGCGCCTGGGTAAGGCACATAAGCGGGGATTTCAATCCCGATGTGTTTGGCAAAAGATTTTCCTCGGGAACAAAAACATCTTGAAATATCAATTCGGAGGTAACGGAAGCCCGCAAAGAATGTTTCCCCTTAATTTCCGGCGCGTCAAAACCTTTCGTTCCCTTTTCTACAAGAAAGCCATGCACTCTACCGTCAAGTTTAGCCCAAACCACTGCCACATCGGCAATGGAACCGTTTGTAATCCACATTTTAGCGCCGTTCAGAACATAGCCGCCGTCAACTTTTTCGGCTCTGGTTATCATTCCGCCGGGATTCGAACCGTAATCGGGTTCGGTAAGTCCGAAGCAGCCGATTTTTTCCCCCGAAGCCAACAAAGGCAACCATTTTTGTTTTTGTTCCTCGCTTCCGAAAGTTTTTATGGGATACATCACAAGACTATTTTGCACGGAGGCGAAACTCCGTATTCCGCTGTCTCCCCTTTCCAATTCTTGCATAGCCAAGCCGTAAGTAACATAATTCATTCCCGCACCACCGTATTTTTCGGGAACGGTAATACCGAAAAGTCCAAGCTCCGCCATACGAGGGATCAAATCCTTCGGGAAAGTCCCCGCTTCGTAATGCTTTTCTATTACGGGCAACACCTCTTTTTCGGTAAATTCCCGTACGGAATCCCTTACCAGTTTTTCTTCCTCGCTTAAAAGGTCGTCAATTTTAAAATAATCAATCCCTTTGAATTTGCTCACATTAATCTCTTTTTTTTAATCGCCAAACTTAAAAATAATACCCCTACAATCAAAAAGTAACATTTCAAGAACACGAAAGGAGAGGCTTTTATTCTTCGTCCAATTTCAATTTGGTAAAAACGGAATAAATCAGTGCGTCGTTGTATCCACGGCTTTTAAGAAAACCGTAAAGTCTTCTTTTAATTTTCTCCGGCGCAAGGTTCATACGCATCAATTTATCAAGTCGAGCCCGTGCTATTTCCAAAGCCGATTTTTCAAAGTCCTCTTCGGAATATTTGCTCAGGACATCGTTTACGATTTCTCTGTCGATACCTTTTTTAAGTAGTTCGGCACGCAATTTTGCAACTCCGAATTTTTTCAAACGTATTTGGGAATCCACAAAATCCCTTGCAAATTTTTCATCGTTTAAAAATCCCTCTTCAATCAATTCCTCCACAACTTTCCGTATTATTTCGTCATTCTCCCGATATTTCCTGCGCAATTTATTTTTCAATTCGAATACGGAATGATCTCTCCCCGCCAGGTAATTAAAAGCGGTTTCTTTAATCATTCTTCTATTGTTCTGAGCAAACAAATCGGCAATACGGGTATCCGAGAGCACATCGCCTTTTCGCAAACCGTTCTTGAGAGCGACTTCGTAACGAATTTTCAACGAGCTTTCGTCGTCGAAAGAGATCACGACGTTTTTTATTTTCTTCTGAATTCTTAAAATTTTTTTCATAAAGGAATTTCGTCAAACCGCAAAAAACGAAGGCGGGCTGAACATTGCCCGCCCCAAAGAGCACTTATCGTTTATTTTTTCTGTTTCGTTTTTTCTTGGGAAGATTCCTCGTCATCCTCTTGGGGAATCAATCCGAGTTTTTTCTTAACGTCATTTTCCAAACTAAGCAATGTATCGGGATTTTCCTTAAGGAAAGTTCTGAACTGTTCGCGTCCTTGATAACGCTCCTCTCCATAAGTGAACCACGAGCCGCTTTTTTTGATTATCCCATGCTGCACGCCCAAGTCGATCAAGTCCCCCGCCTTGCTGATTCCTTCGTTATACATAATATCAAACTCCACTTGTTTGAACGGGGGAGCCACTTTGTTTTTAACGACTTTCACCTTAGTGCGATTACCGATTACCTCGTCGCGGTCCTTAATCGCCGCAATTCTGCGTATATCCAAACGAACCGAGGCGTAAAACTTAAGAGCGTTACCGCCCGTAGTGGTTTCGGGATTACCGAACATAACACCTATTTTGCTACGTAATTGATTTGTAAAAATGACGCATGTTTTGGAACGGCTTACGGCACCGGTAATTTTCCGCAAGGCTTGGGACATTAACCTTGCTTGGACTCCCATTTGAGCATCGCCCATTTCGCCTTCTATTTCGGAGCGAGGGACCAATGCGGCGACGGAATCGATAACAATAACGTCTATAGCGTTCGAACGAATCAATGTATCCACTATTTCCAATGCTTGCTCGCCATAATCCGGCTGCGAGAGCAAAAGATTATTCACGTCCACACCCAGGCGTCGGGCATAATTTACGTCCAAGGCATGTTCGGCATCAATAAAAGCGGCAATACCGCCCGCTTTCTGAGCTTCCGCAATTATGTGAAGGCACAAGGTGGTTTTACCTGATGATTCGGGACCGTATATTTCAACAATTCTTCCTCTCGGCACTCCCCCTATTCCCAAGGCATAATCGAGCGACACGGAGCCCGTGGAAATTGCTTCCACTTTGTTGATAACTCCATCGCCCAATTTCATTATCGAGCCTTTGCCGTATGTTTTTTCGATACTGTAAATAGTATCCTCCAGAATTTTCATTTTCTGGTCTCTTTCGTCTGCCATTTATTCCTCCTTATTTTTCAATTCAAAACTTTTAAGAGCCGTATAAACGGAACCGCTCGGTCGCAATTGACTTTTAAATAACACAATTTTTTCAATAAAAAACCTTGTGTGCGGCAATTCCTTTTCGCACAATTCTTTTATTTTGTTGCCATTCTCATAACCTTTCAAGCGAGCAAAAGTAATATGAGGTTTGAATTTTCTTTTTTCCTCCTCGAAACCAAAGCGAGCAAATTCTTTTTCCGTTTCGGTTTTTAATCTTCGCAAATCCTCCGTTGCTTCCAATCCCGCCCAAAGTATTGCGGGTTTATGATTTCTGTAAAACAGTCCGAAACGTGTAAACGCAGTCTCTATAGGTGCAAATTTTCCTGCTGTCTCGGAAATTGTTTCATATAAATTCGGCAACAACGATTCTTCCGTATCTCCAAGGAATTTAATTGTCAAATGCAATTTATCAAGAGGTTCCCATTTTATTTTCGCCTCTTGAGTAAACACCGCATCCCGAACGGCAATAATATCGGACAATATTGAATGCGGGATAATAGCCGCAATAAAAAGTCTAATCATCGTAAGGGATTCCCAAAATATGCCGTCTCAAAAGCTCCAACGCCGCTTGAGAAGTCCTCTGCTTGTTCAAGAGCCGATGCTCGCCGAAATGGTATTCCTTAACCACCGTTCCGTTTTCGTCCGCCACGCCTATGTAAACCAAGCCAATCGGTTTATTTTCCGTTGCGCCCGTAGGACCCATTATGCCGGTAACGGCAAGTCCCAAATCCGTACCGGAAACGGCGCGAACGCCTTCGACCATTTGCTTGCAAACCTCGTAGCTAACGGCTCCATGCTCGGCTATTACATCCTCGTCAACATGAAGCAATTCCACCTTGGCGCCGTTGCTGTAAGAGATTATTCCGCGCTCGAAATATTTACTGCTACCGGAAACATCCGTAATGCGGCTGGCAATCAAGCCACCCGTGCAAGATTCCGCAGTAGCAAGGGTCAAGCCTCTATCCGAAAGCAAGCGTCCAATAACTTCCTCCAGCAATTCATCGCCTTTGCCATAAATATAACGCCCGACTTTATTACGGATTCTTTGTTCTATTTCGGAAAGCTTGTTTCGGGCGGATTCCTCGTCTTCGGCTTCGACGGTTATTCTCATCCTAACGCCGTATTGACTCGGAAGAAACGCCATCTTGGCGCCGTCGAGTATTTCATCCAAGTTTCCCAATTTTTCATAAAGAACGGATTCGGGAATTCCCGTGCTCAACAAAGTTTCAATCAAAATCGCTTTGCCTTCGTCGCTCTTACGTTCAAGAAGTTTAGGCAATACATATTCCTCCATCATTCCTTTCATTTCGAAAGGCACGCCAGGCATGGAAATGAAAATTCTACCGTCTTTTTCAATCCACGTTCCGGGAGCCGTGCCGCGGGAATTTCTAATAACCTCGGCGATTTTAGGCACGTAAGCCTGGTCTTTGTTAATATCGGAAATTTCCCTGTGGCGTTGTTCGAAAAATTTCTGGATATCGGCAAAGACATCCTCGTTGAACACCAGTTCCGTATCGAAGAATTTAACGATACATTTACGGGTAACATCGTCATGCGTGGGACCCAAGCCACCGGTTACCACAATCAAATCGCTTTTATCAAAAGCCCGTGCGAATTCGTCGAGAATTGCCTCCTCGTCGTCTCCTACGGAAGCGCTTTCGACAACATCGATTTGTATTGCGGTCAATTTTTCACCGATATAGCTGGCGTTGGTATTAACAATTTGCCCGATTAATATTTCGTCGCCGATTGTAATAATATAAGCTTTCATTTCTCACAGACCTAAAAAATTAAAAAACTTCATTTGCAAAAGGATGTGCATTATTGCCAAAGAGTAAAACCCGGAAACAATATCATCCAACATAATTCCCCAACCGCCATTTACTTGTTCCAATCTTCGCGCGGGAAAAGGCTTTAAAATATCTAAGAATCTCCATAAAATAAAACTTACAATAACAATAATCAACGACTTTGGAACAGCAAAGAGGGCAATCCAGGTTCCGACGAATTCGTCCAGAACAAAAATCGAAGGGTCCTTGCCGTAATATTTTTCGAAACGGTTACCGAGAATCACTCCGCCGAAAGTCGCAAGAACAATTGCGGGAATCAAGACGTGCGGGGAATTGAAGCCGGGGCAAAGGAAAACGGCAAGCGCCACAAGGCTTCCCGCCGTCCCGGGTGCAAAGGGCGAATAGCCGGAATAAAAACCCGTGCCCAGCAATATTTCCAATTTACTCGGCTTCAAATTCAAACAATTTTTTTATCAAATTCTTGTTTCGAATCACGTAGCCAATTCCCGTTCCCAATGTCAATAAAGTCACGGCAATCATCAAATACCAGATTAATTCCTTGTTCAAAAGGGCATCGAAAAGCGTCGAGTATTTCTCTCCTATATAATCAACGGAACGAAGGGAATAAGCAAAGAGCAAATAATAAATAAAGACCATTTGAAAAAACGTTTTCACCTTGGCGGTAAGGCTCGTAGTGAAGGAATAACCTTTGGAATCCGCGTACAAACGAAGCAAGGTAACAAGAATATCGCGCAGAATAATCAAAAGAGCGAGCCAAAGATTTACAAGCCCCACAAGGACGAAAGCAAGGAAAGCCGTGGAGGTAAGAATCTTATCCGCCAAGGGGTCAAGGAATTTCCCCCAATTGGTAATGTAATTGAACTTGCGCGCCAACCAGCCGTCGTACCAATCCGTAATAGCCGCAATCAAATAAACGATTACGGAAACTTGCATCATCCACGGCACACCCGAAATAAACAGCAGAAAGAAAACGGGCGTTAAAATAATCCTAAGAACCGTAAGCTGATTGGGAAGAATCATATTTTACCCGTCTTCAGCCAATTTTTTTAACAATTCATAGGTATAAATACCCGAATCGTGTCCGTCTTCCCAAACGATTTGAACCGCATAATTACCTACGGGTTTTATCTTTTTTATGGTCAATTGCTCTTTTTGAAAAATAGTAAAGTGATGTCCGTCTTCTTCGGCACGGGCTTTGGAGCAATGGGCACAGGGGCAATTCCAACGAACATTGGTAAGCAAAAGCTCGTCCTGCGTACCGTCATCCCATACGATTTTAAGGTAGTTTGCATCGGCAGTAATTTTTTTAGCTTCCATTTCAAGAATATCCTTTTCAACTATTCATTTAAACCGAACATTTTTCGTAATATTTTGTCCCGCAATTTCCATGGGAAATATTTTTTCAAAAACGGGACCAACAAACTGAGTTTTCCGCCCCGCACATAAGCAGGAGGATTGGGCGAAAGTATTTTCCTCACCACTTTTTTGACGAATTTCCCCGTGGGAGTAGCATTTTTCTGCGACGCTTCGGCGCGTTCCATCACCGCGTCTTTATACTTTGCATAAATCTTAAAATACTGCAAAATGTTCGCCGTAGTTTTCGAAGCATTTTTACCGAAATCGGATTCTATCGCTCCGGGTTCAACGGTCACGACATTAATTCCGAAAGGAGCAAGCTCAAGGCGCAAGGCATCGGAAAAGGAAGTGAGCGCCGCCTTGGAAGCGCAATAAGCACCGGCAAAAGGCGTGGTGAGAATGCCGGAAATACTGCTAATATTGACTACCAGCCCCTTCCCTTTTTCTATCATTAAAGGCACAAGGGCGGAAACGAGACGCAAAGCGCCGAAAACATTCGTATCGAATTGCTTTTTAACCTCCTCGATGGGAAGCTCCAACGTGGGAGACATCAATCCGTAACCCGCATTATTTACCAAAATATCGGGAGAGGATTTTTCCGATTTGAAAAACTCCACGAGGGAACGTATATCATCCTCGTTCGTAACATCGAGTTTTTTTACAATCACGTTTTCGTTATCCTCGAATTCCGACAAAGATTCGGGTCTTCTTGCCGTGGCGACCACACGGAAACCGCGACGCAAAAATTCCCGGACAAATTCCCTGCCGATACCCGAGGAACAACCGGTAATCAATACAGTTTTATTCATTCCGACCCACCAAATATTAAGGGGATTTTTTAAGTTCAAAAATAACAAAATTATTTTACTTCATCTTAGTAGAAACCCTTACCGAGATAACCGCCTTTTAAAAACCCAAAAAACTGTTTGACTTTTTGAGAAATTTTCTTATTTTGTTTTTGTTATTTTCGAGGGAAACAGTGAGGTTAAAATTAACTTTAAAATACGGGGGTGCAGGAAATATTCCGGCAAATTACAATTATTTTTTATCCTCCGCCATTTATAACCTTTTGGGCTTCGGAA
>CAZSYM010000047.1:0-14356 GCA_964611145.1 uncultured Melioribacteraceae bacterium | reverse complement strand
GCTCCATGCTCTTTGCCCTAGTGGGCTTCCAGCCAGTTTTTCCCAATGCCCAGGTCCGCTATGACGGGAACATTTAATGGTAGCGCTTCTTCCATAATTTGTTTTATCAGCGGTTTTAATTCTTCGAGTTCATCCTTGTGCGCATCGAATACCAACTCGTCGTGGACCTGCAAGACCATTTTTGTTTTCGTTCTCCGTTTTTTCAATTCCTCATGAATTTTAATCATTGCCAATTTAATCATATCCGCTGCCGTTCCCTGAATGGGCATATTGATTGCCACTCTTTCTTCGAATTGTCTTACCGTTCTGTTTTTGCTGTTTATGTTGCGGAGATAACGTCTTCTGCCCAATAGAGTTTCCGCATAGCCTTTTTCCCGTGCCTTTCGAATTGCCTCGTCAATAAAGGCTTTTACGTTTTTGAATGTTTTGAAATAAGTGTCAATAATTTCCTGCGCGTGAGTTTGAGAAATTCCCAGCCTTGTTTTTAATCCGAATGCTCCTATACCGTAAAGAATCCCGAAATTTACTTCCTTTGCTTTTCTTCTCATTTCGGGTGTAACTTCCTCCGGTGATACTTCGAATACGAGCGCCGCAGTATGGCGATGAATATCCTCCCCCCGTTTGAATGCTTCTATCAAATATTCATCTTCGCAAATGCTTGCCATTATACGTAATTCTATTTGTGAATAATCGGCGCTGAGAATCACGTAATTCTCATCCGTTGGAATAAAGGCTTTTCTGATTTCACGTCCCAATTCGGTTCGGATGGGAATATTTTGAAGATTCGGATCCAAGCTGGAAAGCCTTCCGGTGGAAGCTACGGTTTGATTGTATGTGGTGTGTACTCTTTGAGTTTCGGGGTCAATCAATTTCGGTAATGCGTCCGCATATGTGGATTTGAGTTTTGAGACTTGGCGATAGTTGAGCAATACTTCTATGATGTCGTGCTGTCCGCGTAAAGATTCCAGAGAGCGTGCATCGGTGGAATATCCCGTTTTCGTTTTCTTGGTCGGTTTTAAGCCGAGTTTGTTGAAAAGAATTTCTTGCAACTGTTTCGTGGAATTGATGTTGAAGGTCGTGCCCGCCATATTATAAATTTGCCGCGAGAAATTTTCGAGCATTGTTTCCAGTTCTTTGCTGAAGGCTTTTAAACTTTCCACATCCAGACGAATACCGTTTCTTTCCATTTGTTCCAAAACGGGCGCCAAGGGAAATTCTATTTCATAAGCCACCTTTTCCAATTTCTCTTCTTGCAATCTTTTTTTTAGAATTTTGTAAAGACGGAAAGTGATGTCCGAATCCTCCGCGGCGTAATCCTTTAACTTTTCCAACTCCACGTCGAAAATTGCTTTTGCATTCTTTTTGTTCCCAATTATCTCCGTAATCGGAATGGGGGAGTAATGCAAATAAGTGCGTGCCAGTTCGTCCATTCCGTGCTTTTGATCGGGGTCGAGCACGTAACTGGCTAACATTGTGTCGAAGTAAAAATTATTTACTTCGATACCGTTTGTTCGCAAAACCCCTATGTCGTATTTGCCGTTTTGACAAACCTTTTTGATTTTTTCGTCCTCAAAAACACTTTTGAAAATTTTTACAAATTCCTCCAGAGGAAGTCTGTCGTTGAGAGCGTTATCAAAAAGGCTCGTTCTGATTTCAAATGGATTTATCGCCACGAAATACGCCTCGCCTTCGCGCAAGGCAAAGGAAACTCCGGCGAGTTTTGCTTTCAAATAGTTTAAATTATCCGTTTCCGTATCAAAGACGAAAAGCTCTTGATGTTTTAGTTCTTCCGCAAGTTTCCGTGCCTCGTCCACATTTGTGATTAAGTGATAATGTGTTTCGGATTTTTTAAATTCAAAAAATTTTTCTTCGTGATTTTCTGTGGAAACATTAAAATCCTTTCCGTGAGCGGGGAAAAGCTTAAGGAGTTTTTCCCCGAAATTTTTGAATTCCAATTCGGCAAAAAGTTTGTTGACTCTTTCAAAATCGGGCGGGGTAAATTTTGCTTCCTCGAAGTTCATTTCGAAAGGGACGTCCAATTTGATTGTGGCGAGTTCCTTTGAAAGAAAGGCGTTCTCCCTGCCCGCTTCCAATTTTTTTACTACAGACGCCTTTTCGATTTTGTCTAGATTTGCATAAATGTTTTCTATCGTACCGAATTGTTGAATAAGAGGCAAAGCTGTTTTGGGTCCGATTCCTTTCACGCCGGGGATATCATCGGATGCATCTCCGACCAATGCCAGGTAATCAATCATTCTTTCCGGCTCAAAGCCGTATTCTTTCAGCACTCTTTCCTTGTCCAATATTTGAATTTCGTTTGTGGATTTACCGGGTTTTACTATTTTGATATTATCCGTGATCAGTTGTACGTAATCTTTATCGGGAGTCACGGCGATGGCTTCCAAACCCTTTGCTTCGGCTTTTTTAACCGCAGTACCTATCAAATCGTCCGCTTCGTAGCCCGGTAAAATGTAAATGGGAATGTTAAAGGCGTTTATTACTTCTTTTATTTTTTCAATCTGCGGAATCATGTCGTCGGGCATTTCCTGGCGCGAGGATTTATAAGCCTCGTAACGTTCATGTCGGAAAGTTTTTTCGTGGGAATCGAAAGCAACCGCTATGTAGTCGGGTTTTGTGTCTTCTATAATCTTAAAGAGCTGATTTACGAAACCGTAAATTGCGGAAGTCGGAACCCCTTTCGAATTTATTAACGGATGCGAAATGAACGCAAAGTAAGCCTTGTAAGCCAGGGATAATGCATCGATGAACACAAATTTTTTCTTTTCTTTCATTAAAACTTCTCCGGATAGAATTTTTATTTTTGGAATTTTTTAACAATATTTTCGTTCGTGCTTTGCAAGAGTAATTCTTAAATTCTTTGCTCTTAAAATTTAACTTAATTACAAACTAAAAATAATCAGTCGAAAATGAAGAACAAAATTTTTATAGTCGGTTTTACTTTTCTTTTCCTTGCTTGCGGTAGCTCGACGAATTTCGGAAAGAGAATTATTTACGTGGCAAATTGGAATATGGAGAATTTGTTCGATACGGTTGACGACCCGCAGAAAAGCGACGAAGAATTTACACCTTTGGGAAGAAAAGAATGGACGGAAGAAAAATTGGAGTTAAAGCTCAAGCATTTGGCAAAGGTGTTTTCCTTTATGAATAAAGGCGAAGGTCCCGATTTGCTTGGTGCGGAGGAAGTGGAACATAAAGCGTTGTTGGAAAGAATGTTAAATTACGTAGCGGTGTCGAAGCATTACGAAATTGCTTATGCGGAAAGTCCCGACCCGCGAGGAATCGATAACGCTCTCATTTATAATTCCGATATTTTTAAGTTGAATTCCCTTGAGACGATAGAAGTAAATTTACCCTCGCGTAGACCTACGCGCTATATTCTTCATGTAACGCTCGAGGTGAAAGGAGAGAATTTCAAAATTCATGTCTTTGTGAATCATTGGCCCTCGCGTCGCGGCGGTTTGGAGCAATCGAGACCGAACAGAATTGTTGCCGCCACGCGGCTTAAGAATGCAATCGAAAAAATAAAGGCAAAGGAAAAACAGCCTTATATTATTGCTCTTGGAGATTTTAATGACGAACCTCAAAACATTTCAATTCATAAAGTTTTGGGCGCCGATTACTATGATTGCCAGCATCCTCGATTCAATTCTTTTCTGTACAACTTGGCTTATAAAATAAAGAAGGAAGGAAAGGGGAGTTATAAATACAGACAGTTTTGGAACATGTTGGACCAAATAATCGTTTCGAAGGCGGTTGCGTTGAAGAACAAATTCAATTATGTATGCGATAGTTTCAAGCTGGTAAAACCCCTTTATGTCGTTCAAAAATACGGACGTTACAAAGGTGCGATTTTGCCTACTTTCGGAGGAAGGAAATACTTGGCGGGCTATAGCGATCATTATCCCGTAGCGGCGAAATTCGAACTGGAGTAACAAACTTTTTTAGAGGGACTTATTGGAAGTTAAGGAACTTTCGCTTACGGTTATCGTGTTTTTCCGATTGATTCTTTCTTTTCATTTAGGTAATTTCAAAATTCAAATTTAAATAAATTATGTTCAGAATTTCCGTATTTGTTTCCGGTCGGGGTTCAAATTTCAAAACTCTTTACGAGTATTTGAAATGTTTGAAGGAACAGGCTGATGTTTTTTATACAGTCGTGCAAGAATTTTGTCTGAGGGCAATAATAAAAGGGATATGTTGGTTGATATCGACTTTCAAAGGGGAAGACATAGATACTGTGTGTAGAAAGTTTGTTTTCCAAAAACACCTTTCGCATTTTTTTAGCAAAAGGCGGGTTGCACTGGTAAATTTTCCGATTTGGCATAAAATCTCATGGTATGCTGTAAACCATAATATCTCTGTGATGTTTAGAAAAATTAGCAATCTTAAATATTGGGAATAGAATATGGGTTTCTTGGATTTTCTTTCGACGGATGTTGCAATCGATTTGGGAACGGCGAATACGCTTATTTATATCAAAGGGAAAGGCATAGTATTAAACGAGCCTTCGATTGTGGCGTTCGATAGAAACACGAAAAGAATAATCGCTTTGGGAAACAAGGCTAAGGAAATGCAGGGAAGGGAACATCGGGAAATCCGAGTCTCCCGTCCTATGCGCGACGGCGTAATTGCCGACTTCGAAATTGCAGAAGGTATGATTCGCGCTTTCATAAAAAAAGTTTCCACCGGCTTTTTCTCGAGTAGGCGCGTAATTGTGGCAGTCCCTAGCGGTGTTACCGAGGTGGAAAAGCGCGCCGTAAGGGATAGCGCGGAGCACGCGGGAGCTAAGGAAGTGCATCTTATTGCCGAACCGATGGCAGCGGCTATCGGTGTGGGCATTGACGTCGAAGCGCCCGTGGGCAATATGATTATCGATATAGGGGGAGGAACAACTGAAATTGCCGTGATTGCTCTTGCCGGTGTCGTGAATGTGGAATCCATTCGAATAGCCGGGGACGAAATGAACAACGCTATTATGCAATTCTTCAAAAAGAATTATAATCTGTTGATTGGCGAACGCACGGCGGAAAATATTAAATGTAAAGTGGGTTCGGCGGTACCGCTTAAGGAAGAAATTACGATACAAGTGAAAGGTAGAGATTTGGTGGGCGGAATACCGAAAACCTCCGAAGTAAGCTCAGTGGAAATACGGGAAGCGCTCAACGAAAGTATCGTGCAAATAATCGAATCCGTTAAGCAGACCTTGGAAAGAACCCCGCCCGAACTCTCCGCCGATATTTTGGATAGGGGAGTAATGCTTACAGGCGGCGGCGCTCTTCTGAAAGGATTGGATGAACGAATTAGAATGGAAACAAATCTTCCCGTTCACGTTGCGGAAGATCCACTCACGGCTGTTGTGCGCGGTGCTGGCAAATGTATTGAGAATATAAACAAATATTCAAAAGTGTTTATTAGAAAAAGAACTTATTAACGGAGAATATTTTTGTTCAATAATCTTAAGGGTTATAAGGAATATTTAATTCTTGCGTTTCTTCTGACAATAAGTTTGATGTTATTGCCCTTAAATGATAACCCCCGCATAAAAGACCTTCGCACTTTTGCCTTTGGGACCTTTGCTTATGTTACGGAATTTGTAAACGGAGCAAAGGATTTTTTTTATCCGCATAAGGAGCTTACGGAGCTTAAAAAGAACAATGCAAACTTAATGTTGAAAGTAAATCTTCTCCGTGAATATGGCTTGGAAAATCTTCAACTAAAAAAAATGTTGGCGTACTACGATACTTCCAGATATAAGCTCGTCTTGGCAAAAGTGGTTTCTCCCCTGATTTCGAAAAGCGAAGGCAATCTTATAATTAACAAGGGTAAAAGTGACGGCGTGCTGAAAGCCATGCCCGTTGTGGATGAGTTCGGATTGGCGGGCATCGTAACCGACGTCAGCGAAAATTTCGCCTTGGTGCGAACAATTAAAAATACAAAACTTAGAATTGCAGTTACGGATCAACGTAGTCGGGTACATGGAATTTTAACATGGAACGGCGAGGAACTGATTATTAAAAACATACCTGCTTCCGCGGATATGCGCCGTGGAGATAGAATTATTACCGCCGATTTCAGCACAATATTTCCCCCTTCCATACCGGTTGGAATTGTTCTGCGAAAAACCATTGATGTTTACGGACTTTTGGGAAATGTGATCGTAAAGCCTTTTGCCAAAGTCGAAAAGGAAGATTATCTGTTTGTCATAAAATTAAGAAAGAACAATCAATTGGACTCTTTAAAACTTAATTTGCTTTTGGAAAGATGAAAAAATTTACTGTGCCGGTCTTGTTGTTTTTCTTTTTGGGAGTTGTGCAAGTTGCCCTTATCCCTCTTATTTCTTTTGGGAATATTTATCCGAACCTGATTCTTATCATTGTTGTCTTTTATGGTGTTCGAGAGGGAAAGATTTTCGGCGCTTTGCTGGGCTTTTTGTTAGGATTCCTTTTCGATATTCTTTCCGGCGGATTAATCGGAAGTTCCATGTTTGCTTTTACTCTGGGCGGTTTCATAGCGGGATATTATTATAGGGAAGACGATTATTCGAATCTTTACTCTTTTAATTTCCTTTTTATCCTTTTGCTGGCGGGTACTTTCTCTTCTTTTGCTTATGCGTTGTTGGTCTATTCCGATGTAAGCTCCAATTTTCTCACTCTGTTTTTTGTTAACGGACTTTTGCCCGCTTTTTACACGATGATTTTCGGCTTACCTGTTCTTTTTCTAAAACCGAAGGACACGCTGAGATGAAAGAGGAAATCGACATTTCCACGCGGCGAAGAATTTTTTTCGCAATAATAATGGGCTTTGTGGCGCTTGTTTCTTTTAAACTTTTCTCCTTGCAAGTACTGGAACCTTCCCGATTCCGTCAAAGAGCGGAAAGAAACTTTATAAAAAAAATTGAAGTGCCCGCTCCCCGCGGTGTTTTCTTTGATTCCGAAGGCTCCTTGCTGGTTAGCAATAAGCCTTCCTTTACGATGGAAATTATCCCTCATGATTATGATTGGAGCAAAAATCCTCTCGTCGAAAAAGTTTTAGGAGTTCCCGAAGGCTATGTTAAAAGAATATTAAAAAGAAAAAGAAATTATTCCCGCTATTTCCCCGTTAGGATTAAAAAGGATGTTCCCTTAAATGTAATCGCTTGGTACGAGGAAAATGTTACCGCACTTCCGGGATTAACTTACGCTGTGGAATATCAGAGAGATTATTCCTTTGGAGTTGTGGGTTCGCATATGTTCGGCTATACCAACGAGATTTCCCTTCGACTTTTAAAAAAATACAAGGGCATTTACGAAGCCGGGGATTTTATAGGTGTGGTGGGATTGGAGCGTTCTTATGAAAAATTCCTGCGTGGTCGAAAAGGTTATCGCTACGTGGTTGTGGACGCGAAAGGGAAAATGATTCGTCCCTATAAAAACGGCAAGGAGGATTTACCTCCCCGAAAGGGTTACGATTTATTGCTAACGATTGACAAGAAAACTCAACACGTGGCGGAAAACTTACTGCGTGGGAAGAGAGGAGCGGTGGTTGCGTTGAATCCCAAAACCGGCGGGGTTATCGCTTTTGTCAGTTCGCCTGAATACGATTTGTCAAAATTCGCTTCGGTTACCCCGTCCGATGTTTTGGATTCATTAAATAATGATGAGAATAAACCCTTGTTTAATCGTGCTTCCATGTCTGTGCACTCGCCGGGTTCCACTTTTAAAATGCTTGTGGCTCTGGCTTTTTTGCAGGAAGGAATAATAAATCGTCATAATATTGTTAATTGCGGTGGCGGTTTGCAGTTCGGGAATAGATTTTTTAAGTGTACTCATGTGCATGGGCGTGTTAACGTAGAGGAGGCAATTGAAAAATCGTGCAACACGTTTTTTTATACTTATATTCAACGGCTCGGATTGGAACGGTTGGCGCGTTATGCAAGAATGTTCGGCTTTGGTAAGAAAACGGGAATAGATATTTACGAGGAAGCCGCGGGATTGATACCGGATACAAAGTATTACGACAGAATTTACGGACGTCATAGATGGAGCAGGGGAGTGCTTTTAAGTCTTGCCATAGGACAAGGAGAGATTAGTGTTACGCCTTTGCAACTTGCGCAGTATTGCGCTCTCCTCGCAAACAAAGGCGAGACTGTAAAACCTCATTTTGTGTATGCATTAAAGAGTCCTACCGATTCTTCGATTAAAATTTTGACGTACGATACACTGAGGGTAAGTGTTTCCGAAAGGAACATGGCTCTTGTGCGGAAAGGCATGTTCGATGTTGTCAATCGAGAAGGGACGGCAACAAATATCGCTCTGCCCGATTTGAAAATTGCCGGTAAGACCGGAACGGTTCAAAATCCGCACGGGAAAGACCATGCCATTTTTATTGCTTTTGCTCCCTACGAAAATCCACAAATAGCCGTTTCGGTTTTGGTGGAAAATGTTGGCTATGGCTCAACTTATGCCGCACCTATCGCACAAAAAGTGATTATGGCTTATTTGCGATACAAACCGCATGAAGTTGTAAACGGAGGTGAAAGCGGTGAAAATTAATTATAATATTAAAGATAAATTCGATTTCACCCTTTTCGGAAGCATGATTTTATTGGCGATAATAGGGCTTATCGCCATTTATAGCTCTACGTATAACCATCCTACGGCATCGGGGAATTTTCAAAAGCAATTGACGTGGCTTTTTGTCTCTTTGATATTCTTTTTTATTTTTTATCTGCTTCCTCCTCGTATTCTCAGACTTTTGTCTATTCCCGCCTATATTTTTGCATTGTTATTGTTGATTTTTGTCGTGGTGGCGGGAAGAAAGATTTACGGCGCTCAAAGCTGGTTGATAATAGGTCCCTTCGGTTTTCAGCCCTCGGAGTTTACGAAACTTGCTGTCATTCTTATGCTTGCCAATTGGCTAAGTAGGGAAGGGACGGATGTAAATTCTCTTAAAGGCATTTCCGTTGCATTGGGGATAGGATTGTTGCCTGTTTTATTGATTATGTTGCAACCCGACTTAGGAACCGCTATCGTTTTTGGAGTTATGACCCTTGCAATAATTTTTTGGGCTGGAATGGATTTGTTTCAGTTATTTGTTGTTCTTTCGCCCGCCGTGGTGATATTCTCCTCTCTGTTCGGTTTCTCCGCATTGGCGCTTGCATTGGTAATGGTGCTTTTGGGGTTATTTTATTTCAAGAAGAATCTTTTCACGAGTGCTTCGGTTTTCATTCTTAATCTTGCTTCGGCGTTTTTCTTTGATTATTTCTTCCGCCTTTTGAAGCCTCATCAACAGATGCGGATTAAAACCTTTATTAATCCTTCCGTGGACCCTCTGGGATATGGCTACAATGCCCTGCAAGCGAAAGTTGCAATTGGCTCGGGCGGATTCTTTGGCAAGGGGTTTTTGCACGGCAATCAAACTCAATTGCGGTTCATACCGGAGCAATGGACGGATTTTATTTATTGTGTAATAGGCGAGGAATTCGGTTTTATCGGTAGCATTATTGTTGTTATTCTCTTTTCCACTCTTTTCATTAGGCTGTTAAAGATTGCCGTTGCTTCCAAAAACAAGTTCGACGGCTTGGTAACAATCGGCATACTCACGATGTTTTTTGTTCATTTTGCAATTAATGTGGGGATGAATATCGGTATTGCTCCCGTTATCGGAATTCCCTTGCCGTTTTTAAGCTACGGAGGAAGTTCGCTCCTGGCGAATATGATTGCTATCGGCATAGCGATGAGTTTTTACCGAGCAAGGAAGGAACGCGTATAAAGTTTAAAAGTACAATTTGGAAAAATTCTCCCCGCATTTGCAATACGGGGAGAAAGAGTTTATTCTTCGTAACTTAATTTTTCAAGATTTAACAAGCGGTTCCAATAATCATCCACATAGTCCTGAATGTCTTGCAATGCTTTTCCCGAGTCGTCTTTGAACAAATGTCGGAAGCGCCCTTGTTTTTCAAGACAGCGTTCTACGGGCACTTTTTCTTTCGGGATGTAATTGATTCTGAACTTTTGATGTTCAACTTCGAAAAGGGGGAAAAGTCTTGTTTCCACGGCAAGTCTTGCAATTGTGATTGATTGTGCCGGGTCGGTTTTATGTCCCGGCGGGCAAGGTCCGTCAATCATTAGCAAACGGAAGCCTTCGGTTTCTTTTGCTTTCTGGATTTTGCGTCTGAAATCCTCTATAAAAGCCAAGGAGCATGTTGCGGCATAGGGGATATTGTGAGCGGCGACGATTCCCATTAAATCTTTCGGGAAGGTTTTTTTGTAATTTGCCTGCGGGTTCGTAGTGGTTACCGCACCGTAAGGAGTCGCCGTACTTGTTTGTATTCCCGTGTTCATGTATGCACCGTTATTGTTGCAAATGTAAAGGAGATTTTCGTTACGGGAGGCGGCACCGGAAAGAGCCTGAAAACCTATATCGAAAGTTCCTCCGTCGCCAGCGAGTATCGCTACCGTTGCGTCTTTTTTCCCTTTCCTATCCAATGCGGCGCGGATTCCCGTAGCGGTTGCGGGCGCCGCAGCAAAAACGGTATGCACAACGCTTCCTTTTATTTCGTTGAGCGGGTAAGGACCGGCTATTATTGAAAAACATGAAGCGGGAACTACGTAAACGGTATTTTCGCCGAGAATGCTGGCTAAATGTCTTACCAATAAAGCCCAACCGCATCCGCGGCAACTTAAACCGCCCGAGTAAACTTTTTCGTCCTTTATTAAGAATTCCATTGCTGGTTGCATTTTCTACCTCGTCTTATTTTTAAATTCTATTCCAAATCAATCCAAGTTACATCTTTGGGAGCTTTTTCCGTTTTTAGGATAATTCTTTCGATTGTTAACGGTGGAACGTCTTTCCCACCCAGACCGGTATAAACATCGAACATTCTAAAATTTCTTTCTCCGTAAAGAGCGCGTTTCATTTCATGCATTAAGGCGCCTTCGTTATCACCCAAAAAGTTCCTTTCGACGGTTACTATTTTCGTTTCATCTTTCAAGGGTGATAACGCTTCCAAAACGGATTTCTTGGGGAAAGGTTTTATAAGACGGAGTTTAAGTAAGCCGACTTTCGGATACTTGTGTAAAACGCCCCGTACGGTGGAGGTAATGCTGGACACCGTAACCAAAACCATCTCCGTTTCGGGAGTGATATTGTATGCTTCCACTACGGAATAGTGACGGCCAAAGTGTTCTCCGAAATCCTTTCCGACCTTATTCGCCAAATCCTCCACTTTGTTTATATCGCGCCAATACCGATAATTAAATGTCCCGTAATGTTCGGGAGGAACGAGTCCGCCGTAAGCTTTTGGATGCACGGCATCGATTTCGCTACCTTTTAATTTTTTGGGAGGGAGAAATTCATCCACAAGGCTTTGTTCCGGTACCCAAACGTTTTCGCTGGTATGACTTTGATAAAATGCGTCCAGGACAACCATTACGGGCAAGTCGAGTTCCTCGGAGATAATATAGGATTGAATGATAGTGTCCAATACTTCCTGAGAGCTTTCCCCGTAAAATTGTACCCAGCCGGTATCTCTTTGAGCGAAGGAGTCCGTTTGGTCCGACCAAATATTCCATGGGATTGAAGGACGTCCCACGTTACAAATTACGATTGGCAAGCGAAAATGTGCTATTGCGTGAAGGACTTCGTGAGCGTAAAAAAGTCCCTGTCCGCTTGTTGCCGTAAAGACGCGCTCACCTGCAAGTGCGGCTCCCATTGCCGCTGCAAATACGGAATGTTCGCTGTCCATATTGATGTAAGTCGCATCCAACTCCTTTGTCGCAACCTTGTTCGAGAGTTCCTCGACGATTGTGGTTTGAGGAGTGATCGGATACGCGGGAATAAATCCCACGCGGGCAAGTTTCGCTCCTTCCGCCGCGGCGTAATTCCCCTTCAGAATTTTTTGATGGTGCCGCGGATAAACTTTTTCTTCGACTGTCTCGTTTTTGAATGTTGTATTATTCATATTCCACCTCGCTCAATTTGAATTCCATTGCGGAGCACGGGCATTCCTGAACACAGATGCCACAACCTTTGCAATAGTCATAATCTATTCTTAACCGTCCGTCATCGTCAATGTGAATGGCGGCGTCGGGACAGTAATTGTAACAATTTCCGCAACTGAAGCATTCGCCACAGTGCATACAACGGTCGGTTTCTTTTATGATTTCTTCTTCCGTTAAACCTTGAACCACTTCTTCGAAGTTTTGATAAAAGTCTTCTTCATGCTTGAATTTATTATGGTAACGGGGTGTGGGCATGTAATAAGCGAAGTTCAAATCCTTGGGAATTACAATTTGTTCTTTCGTTTCTTCGTGGCTGTAAGGACGATTATTAAAGAACGCATCTATTTCTTCCGCTACTTTATTCCCGCTTCCTATTGCTTCCACGACGGTTCCGCCCCATGCCATATCTCCCGCCAGGAAGACGGGAATTTTTGTCGGATAATCCGTTTTGCCCTGTGCGGCGGGAATTCTTTCGCCATCGAAAACGGAAGCATCGTATTTTTGCCCGATTGCTTCTATCACTTTGTTCACTGTGATTTTATATTCGGAATTTGGAATGGGTATGGGTCTCCTTCTGCCGCTTTCGTCCGGTTCGCCCAGTTCCATTTTTATCATTGTGATTTCAATTTCGTTTTCCGAAAGTTTATTGAAAGCAACGGGAGTGGTGAGAAATTCTATTTTTACCCCTTCCGCCAATGCTTCCTCCACCTCGTGCGCAATAGCGGGCATTTCCTTGTGCGTTCTGCGATAGTAAATCACTGGTTTGGCACCGAGTCGTAGCACGGTTCGGGAAACATCTATCGCCGTGTTTCCACCGCCTATTATCGCCACTTCGTCGCCCTTGCTTATTCCGTAATTTTGTCCGTCAAGTTTGAAGTTGCGGAGGAAATCGATTCCTTCAAAAGCCAAATCCTCGTTCGGGATACCCATTTGAGCGCCGATGTGCGAACCCACGGCAACCACGACGGCATCGTAATCGTTTTCCAATTCCTTGACGGTTACCTTTTTATTTAATATAATCTTTACACCCGCTTTTTCTATTCGTGAAATTTCGCGGTCCAACACGTCGTCGGGCAATCTGAATTTCGGGATACCTGTTCTCATCATTCCACCGGCTTTGGGGAGAGCCTCGAAAACGGTTGTATCGTATCCTTTTAATCTGAGGCGCAAAGCGGCGGTAAGTCCCGCGGGTCCCGAACCGATTACGGCAATTCTTTCTTTCCGCGAAATTTCGGGGGACTTGTAATTCGTATCGCCTTCTCGATCGCCGAGGAATCTTTCCACGGCACCTATATTAACGCTTTCGTCCAATTCCTGGCGGTTGCAATTCTGTTCGCAGAAATGGGGACAAACCCTTCCGCAGATAGCGGGGAAGGGATTGTGTTCCAATATCAATTCGTACGCTTCTCGGAATTTCCCTTCGTGGCTTAAACGTATAAAACCCCGCACGTCAGTACCGGCGGGACAATTGGCGGAGCAGGGCGCTTCCTTCGTAACATACGAGGGAGTAAGAACACGCCAGTTTCCGGTTTTGTTAATTGACATCGGTTGCGACCAATAAGGAATTTCGGGAAGTTCGTCGAGATTTATCCCTTTGTCGAGTTCTATTTCTATTTCCGCCGATTCTTCGTCCGCCCCCGTGTCGTTGAGTAAATCGGTTAAGAAAGTATAATCATCTTTTAATCCCACTATATTTTGGCTGGCGATTATTGCGGCTTCGCCGTTTTCCTTCGGCTTGACGGGAACGTTTTCCGCAATTACCTTGACGCCGAAATCGATGTCCGTATCGAGTAATTTCAGTATCGCGCCGATTATTGCCGAATTGACAATGGGCAACGATTTACTTCCCAGACCTTTTTCGAGAGATATTTTCGTGGCGGGAACAGTAAAAACATGTTCGGCTTTGTCTTTGAATGTATCGATTGATTTTTGAGTGTTAAGTAATACAGCGCCTTTTGGATTTAATCCCTCGAAGACCGGTACTTGTTCCAGGAGGCTTTCGTCGAATACGACGATTAAATCCGGGTTGTAAATTTGGCTTCTATTGAGAATAGGCTTTTTGGAAACTCTCAGAAAAGCTTGAATGGGTGCGCCGGTTCTTTCCACTCCAAACGCCGGAAAAGCCTGAACATAATATCCGCCAACGGAACCGAAAATCTTGGCTAAAATTTCAAAAGCCGTTACCATTCCTTGTCCGCCTCGCGCATGACCTCTTATCTCTAACATGGCTTTTTCTCCGTTTTAAAATTGTGTTGAATAGTATTTGGAAATGCTTTGGAAGTAAAGAATGATGTAATGAAAAATTTCTGCATAATTCCACACATTTTGTAAATGAAAAATTTTCAAAAATCTAA
>CAZSYM010000046.1:0-15202 GCA_964611145.1 uncultured Melioribacteraceae bacterium | reverse complement strand
TTTTTTCTCATCAAAGCTTCTCATTTCGTAAATTTAAAGTTTAAAATCCGACAAAAACAAAATGCGAACGAAAGAAACAAGAAAAGATAAAATAATTGTCCGCGGCGCAAGGGAACACAACCTGAAAAATCTCTCTCTCGAAATTCCTCGCAATAAACTCGTAGTATTCACGGGCGTTAGCGGTAGCGGAAAATCTTCCTTAGTTTTCGACACAATTTACGCCGAAGGGCAACGCCGTTATGTGGAAAGTCTTTCCTCATACGCCAGACAATTCCTCGAAAGAATGAACAAGCCCGATGTCGATTTCATTTACGGAATTTCTCCCGCCGTGGCAATCGAACAAAAAGCGCCGAGTAAAAATCCACGCTCGACCGTGGGCACCAGCACGGAAATTTATGATTATCTCCGCCTGCTCTTTGCACGCATAGGTAAAACAATTTGTTTCAATTGCGGAAACGTCGTCAAAAAGGATAGCGTTTCAACCGTAACCGAATGGCTGGAAAATCAACGAGAAGGCGAAAAATTTTATCTTGCTTTCCCTCTGCCGAAAAACGAAAACCGCACCGCCAAAGAGGAAATTCTTCTGCTCAAACGCCGAGGCTTTTTCAGATTCTTTTTCAACGGGAAATTGATCGTAGCGGACGAAATAAAATCCTTCCCGCGGAAAAAGGAAAACGTCTTTGTGGTGTTGGAACGCTTGCGAATTAAAAAAGGCGCGATACGCGAGGAACTTGCGGATTCACTTGAAACGGCTTTTAAAGAAGGCGAGGGCAGATTAGCGGTGATTAATGCGGAAAACGGAAAAATAAAACATTTCAACAAATTCTACGAATGTTGCGGGATTAAATACGTGGAACCCGAACCAAGATTCTTTTCGTTCAATAATCCGTACGGCGCATGCCCCGTCTGCCAAGGTTTCGGACGAATCATGGGATATGACGAGAACCTAATAATTCCAAACCCAAATTTAAGCATAAGCGAAGGCGCAATAGCTCCATGGCGTACGGCAAAATACGGGAAATATCTTCGGGAACTGGTGCTCAATGCAAAAAGCCATAATATTCCTCTCCACATTCCGTTTAAGAATCTAACCGAAGAACAAAAAAACTTGATTTTCCACGGATTCGAAGGCTTTCGCGGGATAGACGGTTTCTTCGAAGACTTGGAAAAGAAAACGTACAAAATGCACATACGGATTTTGCTGAGCAAATACAGGGGTTATACCACATGTACCGCATGTAAAGGTTCCAGATTGCGACGCGAAGCTCTTCAAGTTAAAATAGACGGTAAATCCATTTGGGATGTCGTCCAAATGTCAATCGAAGAAGCTTACGCCTTCTTTAAAAATCTAAAATTGAATGAATACGATTTGAAAATCGGCGAAAGAATATTAAAAGAAATTCGCAAAAGGCTGAAATTTCTGAACGATGTCGGATTGGGATATTTAACTTTAAATCGCTTGAGCAGTACGCTTTCGGGCGGAGAAATGCAAAGAATAAACTTGGCAACGTCTTTAGGTTCTTCCTTAATCGGAACTCTTTACGTCCTTGACGAACCGACCGTAGGTCTCCATCCCAGAGATAATTCCCGGCTTATCAAGATTTTAAAATCGCTGCGGGATTTGGGCAACACCGTGATAGTTGTCGAGCATGACAAAGAAATGATGAAGGAAGCCGATTTAATTTTCGACATGGGACCCGGTGCAGGGGAAAACGGCGGACGAATAGTTGCCAGCGGCACCTTCGATGAAATTGCAAACAACGAGAACTCCCTTACGGGACAATATTTATCGGGCAAAAAAAATATTCCCATTCCTCCCAAAAGACGCACCGAAAAAACGGCTACGTTAATTGTCAAAGGCGCAAAAGAAAATAATCTAAAAAACATCACCGTTGAATTCCCCCTAAATAAATTCGTAGTGGTAACCGGCGTAAGTGGCTCCGGGAAAAGCACGCTTGTAAACGACGTGCTTTATCAGGGACTTCGGAAAAAGCTTGGCGAACATCCGCATTCGATAGGAAAACATGAAGACATCGAAGGTTTTCAATTCCTCGATGCGGTGGAAATAGTTGACCAATCACCCATAGGGAAATCCCCGCGCTCAAATCCCATTAGTTATGTAAAAGGTTTTGATGCCATTCGCCAACTTTTTGCCGAAACTCCACAAGCGCGCGCTCGCGGCTTCAAGCCGGGATTTTTCTCTTTCAATGTTCCCGGCGGACGCTGTGAAACATGCCAGGGTGAAGGTTTCGTAAAAATCGAAATGCAATTTTTAGCCGATATTTACTTGCGCTGCGAAGATTGCAAAGGCACTCGCTATAAAAAAGAAGTTAGAGAAATAACATACAAGGGGAAAAATATCGTCGATGTGCTCGATATGACCGTAAACGAAGCATACGAACTTTTTTCCGACAGTCCCAAAATCGTCAGGTATCTCGAAGCGCTCCGACAAGTGGGATTGGGATATATCAAGCTGGGGCAACCTTCCAACACTCTTTCGGGAGGAGAAGCGCAAAGAGTAAAGCTCGCTCTTCACCTTCTTTCCGACCGCCCGAATCGTCGCACGCTTTTTATATTCGACGAACCGACAACCGGACTCCACTTCGACGACATCAACAAATTGCTCTTGGCCTTTAAGGCGCTGTTGCGCAATAAAAACTCATTGATAATTATCGAGCACAACTTGGATGTAATCAAAAACGCCGATTACATTATAGACTTAGGACCGGATGCGGGAGAAAAAGGAGGCGAAGTAATTTTCACCGGCACTCCGGAAGAAATAATTAATTGTCGCCGTTCCTTCACGGGAAAATATTTAAAAGAAGAACTAAAAAGACAGCATAACTAAGCCTCCTTTCCTAAAAACAATGTTTAAAAATATTCAGGATTGCTTGATTAAAAATTTAAGCTTGCTTAAATTTGAATTAGAAAAAGACAGAATAAAAAATGGAAACCGTTTCCAAAGAAGACTATTTAAAATCCATTTACGCCATTTCCGAGGGAGGACGTTCGAACGTAACAACTTCCGCTGTCGCCAAGTATTTATCCGTCACCAATGCGGCAGCAACGGACATGATTAAAAAACTCAACTCCCAAGGATACGTTTCCCACGTAAAATATAAAGGCGTAAAACTTACGGCAAAGGGTAAGAAAGTGGCACTAAAACTTTTAAGACGACACCGACTTTGGGAATTGTTTCTCCAAAAAGCTCTCGGATTGAATTGGGACGAAGTGCATAAAGAAGCGGAGAGGTTGGAGCATCAAACAAGTGAAAAGTTAATTAACAAGATAGACGAATATTTAAATCATCCGAAATTCGACCCGCACGGCGCTCCCATACCGGATAAAAACGGCAAAGTCCCGAAAGAACCGCAAAACATTTCCTTAGCCAAAGCGACCGTCGGAGCCACTTATTCCGTGGTTAAGGTCAACGACAGAGACGATGAATTAATTCGCTTTCTAAGCGAAATGGGTATCAAGCTTTACTCCAAAATAAAAGTGCTCCGTCGCCTCGCTTTCGACGATACGCTCATTCTTAAAAGCGGAAAGAAAAAAACATTCGGCGTAAGCAAAAAAATTGCAGAAAATATCTTTGTGGCTGAGAAATGAACAATCCAATTCTTTTGTTAATATTGTTGCTTATCCTCTCGGCGCTCGCCTTTGCGCTGGTTGTCTTTAGAAATCCTCTCGCGCGAGCATGGAACAGAATTAATCGAAAACGTGAGAGAATATTAGTCGAAGATGCCCTAAAACATTTATATGACTTCGAATACAAGGGAATCAACCCGTCCGTGGAAAGCATTGCAGGAGCGTTATCCATCTCCAAAAAGAAAGCGGCAAATCTCATTACCAAACTCACGGAAATGGGATTAATAAAATACAGAAAGGGCAATTTAGAATTGACAGGGGATGGCAGGGCTTACGCGCTGAAAGTTGTCAGAATTCACCGACTGTGGGAACGCTATCTTGCGTACGAAACCAGCGTGCCGCAAACACAATGGCACGAGGAAGCCGAACTTCGTGAACACGAATTAAGCGAGGAAGAAGCGGAGCTTTTAGCGGCTCGTTTAGGCAATCCCATGATTGACCCGCATGGGGACCCCATTCCTACCGCTAAAGGTGAAATGCCCGAAAAACAAGGCGTAGCTCTCGACGAGTTGGAGGAAGGGGAGTATGCGCGAGTAATTCATGTGGAAGACGAACCAAAAGAAGTTTACGAACAAATCTCGGCTTACAATATACTCCCAGGCGTTCAAGTAAGAATTTTGAAAAAAGACGAAAAGAGAATCATTTTTGATGCCGAAGGGGAAGAATGCACCTTGGCAATACCTTTCGCAAAAAATATCAACGTCGTGCCCCTAAAACCGGAGGACGTCGTAAAAGAAAAGTTCAACACTCTCGATAAACTGGGAATAAACGAAGAGGCAACAATAATAGGCATTTCAAAATCTTTAATAGGGCAACAAAGAAGACGCCTATTGGATTTCGGATTCGTAAGAGGCACGAAAATAAAAGCCGTTTTGGAGGGAACGGGAGGAGACCCCACGGCATATTTAATACGGGACACAACCGTTGCGTTGCGGAAAGACATAGCAAAGAAAATTTTTATTTCCAAGGAGGTACAAGCCGATGCGGCGTGATTGCGAAAACTGCCCCGTTCACAACGAGGCAAATCTAATAAAACTGGGCATAGACATGTCCGACTTCGATTTTGTTGTTGCCCTTGCGGGAAATCCCAACACTGGCAAGAGTACGATTTTCAATTCCCTGACGGGCTTAAAACAACATACGGGAAACTGGCCCGGGAAAACCGTTACACGCTCGGAAGGGGGATTCATTTATGCGGGACACCGTTACAAACTTGTTGATTTACCCGGCACATATTCCCTGCTTTCCACCAGTACAGACGAGGAAATAGCGCGGGACTTCCTCCTTTTCGGTAAACCCGATGTGACGGTAATTGTAGTCGACGCTACACGGCTGGAAAGGAATTTGAACCTGACTTTGCAAATATTGGAAATAACGGACAGAGCCGTTCTTTGCCTTAATTTAATTGACGAAGCCGAGCGCCACGGTATAAAGATAGACGACAGAGCCCTTGCGCGAAGGCTCGGTATTCCCGTGGTCAAAACCGCTGCACGTCAAAATATGGGAATAGAACATTTGATTGCCGTGATTGACGAAGTGGCAACCGGTAAATATAAATGCAATCCCTTGCGCCTTGAAAAATTGGATAAAAAAGTGGACAACATCGTAAACGAACTTGTAAACGACCTGAAAAATCTATATCCGAACCTTCCGAATCTACGCTGGGTTGCGTTGCGTCTATTGGAAGGAGACCAAAGCATATTAAACGCCATTAAAAGCGGAGAATTGGGAGTATTACAGGAATGAATATAGAAGGAACTAACGGACTTGAATTAAAAGAAGAAACCGGAAAACTTCTAAAAAAAGTAGAAAATTACCGTTGGAAAATTTCAGGTGATATTTACGATTCCATTACGGAAGCACTTTATAAGCAAGCGGAGAAAATCGCCAGGGAAACCGTCATTAAAAGCGAGGATAAAAAACTCGCATTTGATCAATGGATTGATAAAATAGTAACGAACAAATGGACGGGCTTTCCCATTATGCTTATACTTCTGGCTTTTGTATTCTGGCTTACCGTCGTGGGTTCGAACTACCCTTCCGATTTGCTATCGGGCGTACTCGTGGATACAATTCATCCATGGTTGAAAGACGCTCTGCTTTCCATAAATACACCGCATTGGATTGTTGGACTTTTTGTTGACGGCGCCTACTTAGCAATGGCGTGGGTCATAAGCGTTATGTTACCGCCAATGGCAATATTCTTCCCTTTATTTACAATCCTGGAAGATTTCGGTTATCTTCCCCGAGTAGCTTTTAACATGGACTCGCTTTTCAAGAGAGTGGGAGCGCATGGGAAACAAGCTATTACCATGTCCATGGGCTTCGGATGTAACGCGGCGGGGGTAATCGCCACCAGAATAATCGACAGTCCCCGCGAAAGATTGATAGCTATAATTACCAATAACTTCTCCCTTTGTAACGGCCGCTGGCCAATGCAAATTCTAATTGCCACCATATTTTTAGGAAGCCTCGCACCACCTTACCTGGCGGGAATTATAACGGCGACAGCGGTTATTTCCGTAGCATTATTGGGCGTGTTGTTTAGTCTGATTACTTCTTGGGGACTTTCAAAAACCATTCTAAAAGGCGAGGCTTCGGCATTCACTCTGGAACTTCCGCCGTATCGTCCGCCGAGAATTCTTCAAACTCTCTACACCTCTCTCATCGACCGTACCGCCTTCGTTCTTTGGCGAGCAATAATTTTCGCATTCCCCGCAGGTATGGTAATTTGGCTTGTATCGAATATAACTATCGACAACATAAGCCTGGCGGCATATTTTATCGAATGGATTGAACCGTTTGCATCCTTTATCGGATTAAACGGAATAATAATTTTGGCTTTTATAATTGCCATTCCCGCAAACGAAATAGTCATCCCAACCGTTCTAATGTTAACCGTGCTGGTAAAAGGAATTCACGGTTTGGGAGCGGAAGCGGGAGTTCTGTTCGAAGCGGGGTCATTGATAACAACGGCAAAAATTTTGGAAATAGGCGGTTGGACGGCACTTACCGCTATTAACACAATGTTGTTCAGTCTTCTGCATAATCCATGCTCTACCACAATTTATACGATCTATAAAGAAACCGGTAGTAGAAAATGGACGGCGGTAGCAACTTTTTTGCCCCTTGCTCTCGGAATAATCGTTACCTTTACGGTTACTCAACTCTGGAGAATTTTTACTTCCTAAAAATATTTTCCATAAACATTTGTCGTTGGTAGCTTATTTTTAGTAAAACGAAATAAAAATTAAGGAAAAGGTTAAACGGGAAATGAAAAAGATTCTATCCGCGGTGGGAGAAAAAACGCTAAATTTCCTGGAAGAGTTCGGAGAAATAGCCATTCTGTTGGGTGAAATATTCTCATTCGCTCCCAAGATATTCAAAAACAGGAAACTGATACTTCGGCAAATGGAACACATAGGGGTGAATTCCCTCCCTTTGGTAACAATAATAGCCGTTTTTACCGGTGCCGTATCGGCGTGGCAAGCGGCTTATCAATTGAAAGGTTTAGCGCCTCTTTCCTTTCTGGGAACAGCTACCAGCCGCGCAATCATCACCGAATTGGGACCCGTTTTAACTGCCATCGTTATCGCGGGACGCGTCGGAGCTTCCATTGCGGCAGAGCTTGGCTCCATGAAAGTAACGGAACAAATAGATGCTCTTGAAACCATGGGCATCGATCCGATTCGCTTCCTCGCTATGCCTCGCGTCTTGGCGGCTTCCCTGATGATGCCCGTTTTAATCGTATTCGCCGATGTTATAGCCATAGCGGGAGCTTATTTTATCTCAAATTACTTTTTGAACGTTTCTTTCGAAGTATTTTTCGATTCGGTAAGACGATTTTTCCTTTTCGGAGATTTCGCTTTCGGACTGTTAAAAGGCTTTGTTTTCGGAGCCGTTACCTCGCTTTTGGGATGTCACATCGGATTCAAAACGGAAGGAGGAGCGGAAGGTGTGGGGCTTTCGACAATACGTTCTTTTGTTCTGACATCCGCTATGATTCTCGTCCTCGACTATCTGCTTTGGATGCTTGCTTTTTAACTCGAAAAATCAATCTTGAAAAAAGGAACAAAAAAAATTTTTTTTCGCTTGCTTTGAATGTACAAAGCTTATATTTTGGACGTACTTAAATTGTACTTTTTATTCGTCTAAAATATTTTTTTTCAAAAGCTAAGGCGGAGCCTTGGTTACAAAAGAAGTCAATAATATCGCAATTTCAAATAAATTTTCCACCTTTCGAGGGCAGGGTTGTTTTTCCTCTTCAGAAGAGAACGCCTGCAAATTGATTTTTCCAAAATCGGAAAAGATGAACAACTTAAAAAAACAGATGTCAAACAAATTAGAATGGAGTTACTATGTCTGAATTCGTAGAAAGCTTAATGCAGGAAATCAAGGCAAAGAATCCGAATCAACCGGAATTTCATCAAGCGGTTTATGAAGTATTAACGTCTTTGGAATTAGTGCTTGAGAAGCATCCCGAGTACCGCAAAGCCAAGATCGTTGAAAGAATCGTAGAACCGGAAAGAGTGATTATGTTCAGAGTTCCATGGGTAGATGACAAAGGCGAAGTCCAAATTAACCGTGGTTACAGAATCGAGATGAACTCCGCAATCGGTCCTTACAAAGGCGGTTTGCGTTTCCATCCCTCGGTTAACTTGGGAATTTTGAAATTCTTGGCTTTCGAGCAAGTATTCAAAAACAGCCTTACCACATTGCCAATGGGCGGCGGTAAAGGCGGTTCGGACTTCGATCCGAAGGGCAAGAGCGATGCGGAAGTAATGAGATTCTGCCAATCGTTCATGTCGGAATTGTTCCGTCATATCGGTCCGAACACGGACGTACCCGCTGGCGATATCGGAGTTGGCGGTCGTGAAATAGGATATCTATTCGGGCAATACAAGAAGCTACGTAACGAGTTCACAGGTGTTCTTACAGGTAAGGGACTCGGTTGGGGCGGTTCTTTAATTCGTCCCGAAGCAACCGGTTACGGCTCGGTTTACTTTGCAAGCGAAATGCTCGCTACACGCGGAGAAACATTGGAAGGAAAGGTATGCTTGGTTTCCGGTAGCGGTAACGTAGCACAATACACCGTTGAAAAAATTAATCAGCTGGGTGGCAAGGTTGTTACTTTGTCCGATTCCAGCGGTTACATCTACGACGAAGAAGGTATTGACAACGAAAAATTAGCTTTCGTAATGGAGCTTAAGAACGTCAGACGCGGAAGAATCAAAGAATACGTTGAAAAATATCCGAACGCCGTTTACACGCCGGTTGATCCTAACTTGGATTACAATCCTCTTTGGAATCACAAAGCCGATTGCGCATTCCCGAGCGCAACTCAAAACGAAATCAACGGCAAGGACGCTCAGCACTTGGTTGACAACGGTGTTATTGCCGTTACGGAAGGCGCAAACATGCCGACCACAATCGAAGGAATCAATATTTTCTTGGATGCTGGCATTCTTTACGGACCCGGAAAAGCCGCAAACGCTGGCGGTGTTGCAGTTTCCGGTCTCGAAATGTCCCAAAACAGCTTACGCTTAAGCTGGACAAGAGAAGAAGTTGACGAAAAACTTCGCCAAATCATGAAGAACATACATAAAACTTGCGTTGATTCCGCAGAGGCTTATGGCACTCCGGGTAATTACGTAAACGGTGCAAATATCGGTGGATTTATCAAGGTTGCAAACGCAATGCTGGATCAAGGTATTGTGTAAGCAATAAGCACCTCTTTTCCTCATTTCTAAAACCTCCGGGGCGATGCCTCGGGGGTTTTTTGAATTTAAATAATCGGTAAAAAAATGATTGAAAACATACTCGAAATAATAAAAGAAGCGGGAGAGGTTGTTCGGGAAGGTTTCGGAAAAAATTTTTCCATAGAATATAAAACCAACAAGTCAAATCTTGTAACCGATATAGATAAAGCATCCGAAAAGCTAATTGTTGACTATATTACGAAAAAATTTCCCACGCACGGGATTATAGCGGAAGAAGGAAGTAGCAAAGAAGGTGCCTCCGACTACGCATGGGTAATAGATCCACTCGACGGCACAACCAATTTTGCACACGGGCTACCGATTTTTTCCGTTTCGATAGGAATCGTCAAAGGGAAAGAAATCATCGCCGGTGCGGTTTACGACGTAATGCGGAACGAAATCTATACCGCAGAAAAAGGTAGCGGTGCCTATGCTAACGAAAAACGTTTGCGCGTAAGTCAAAACGACGACCTTGAAAAAAGTCTTTTGGTTACAGGCTTTCCATACGATTTGAAAAACAATCCTCATCATGTTATAGAACGTTTCAATGCTTTTCTTTACGCATCTCGCGCCGTGCGTCGCCTCGGCTCGGCTGCCATAGATTTTTGCTATGTGGCGTCGGGAGTCTTCGACGGATTTTGGGAAGTAAAATTAAATCCGTGGGATATTTGCGCGGGGAAATTAATTGTGGAGGAAGCCGGGGGAAAGGTAACCAATTTCATCGGAGAGGAAATCGACATCTTCTCGGAACAAATCCTCGCCAGCAACGGGGCGGTTCACGAGAAAATGAAAAGAATTTTAATGCGCTTTAACGACTAACATGTCAAAACTAAAATGATAAAAGACAGAATAGAAGTTGCACTGGGAGACATCACTACTTTTCACGTGGATGCCATAGTAAATGCGGCAAACAGAACTCTACTCGGCGGCGGTGGAGTCGACGGAGCCATTCACCGGGCGGCAGGTCCCAAGTTATTGGAAGAATGCAAACTCCTTAACGGTTGTGATACCGGGGACGCTAAAATAACAGGCGGCTATAACTTGCCCGCAAAATATGTGATTCATACGGTTGGTCCCGTTTGGCACGGAGGGAAATACCACGAGGACGAGCTATTGGCAAGCTGTTACCGTCGCTCCCTTGAAGTGGCAAAAGAAAACAACGTAAAGACAATAGCTTTTCCTTCCATCAGCACGGGTGTTTACCGATTCCCTTTCGAAAGAGCATGTCGCATAGCCGTTAAAACCGTCAAGGAATTCTTGGAAGTCAACAACTTGCCGGAAAAGGTAATATTTGTCTGTTTCAGTCAATCGGATTACGAAACCTACTTGCGCGTAACGGCAGAAATGCTCGACTGAAATATTTCCCGTAGAGTAATCAAGCCGTCTTTTTAGCTTCCGCAGTCGAAGATACGGAAGCGGTATTAGCATTCCCTTTATTCGTATTCGTCTTATCGCCGTTGGCTTTTTTATTCGAATCCGTAGTTACGTTGGAATTGTTCTTTTTGTAATCCGTCTGATAAAAACCGCTCCCTTTGAAAATGGGACTCAAACCGGCGCCTATCAAACGTTTTACTTCTCCGCCACATTTCGGACATGTCTTAAGAGGTTCGTCCGTTATCTTTTGAAAATATTCAAATCTGTAGCCACAACTTAAACACTTATAATCATACGTAGGCATCGCTCTCTCCCAAATATTTCAAAATTATTTATGCAAAATAGAAAGATTTGTTTTAATTTAAAAGATTCTTTTATAATTAAAATTCTACCGCTTCTTATGAAAAGAATTAAGCTTCTAATCTTGATTTCAACAGTTATTCCGCTTTTATTAAACGGCTGTTTAAATTACGAACAAATCACAACCGTAAAGGCGGACAAGTCGGGAAAAATGTTCATTCATTATTGGACTAAAATTACTTTGCCCACCGACTCGACAATTCTACGGAAAGTAGCACTATTCGACACTTCCGCCATCAGAAAGAAAATCAGCAAAAATTTCATTCGCGTGGAAAACGTCGAAGCTTACACGGACAATGAAGACAGCACCGTTCATATAAAAATCGAATTTTTCTTTTCGAATTTGGACTCTTTAAACAAACTTGAAATATTCAAGAGTTCCAACATACACATAACCGATGCCCCCGGCGGGTTAAAAAAATTCACGCAAACGGTAACCCCCGTAATTTACGGTTTGGGTATCGATACGGAAAACTATACGTTAAAATACGTTTATTACTTACCGGGTAAAATATATTCCTCCAACGCTAACGACGTAACTTTAAACCGCTTGACGTGGCAATTCAAAATGTCCGAGGTTAAAAACGGGCTTACTCTTTCCGCTACGTATAAACCCTTTAAACTTGCGGAAACGCCCCCTTGGATTTATTGGTTGGCGGGAATAGTGTTGCTTATAGTCTTAATATTTCTATTCAAGAAAAAAGAAGGTTAGCCGATACGGTCGCACATTCTTTAGCCGAAAATAGGGTTATTTCGGAGGCTTTTCCAAAGGAAGAACATTTCCGCCGCTTTTCGAAAATCATAAACCCCGGACGGCTGTTCATCCTTGTACCGAACATTCTGCAAACGAAACGCCTCGGAATCAAATTCCGCAGTTGCAACATCGCTTTCAAAAAACACACCGTTCCCTTCGACGCGCAAGATGAATTTTTTACCGTTATCCTTAAATATTAACTTATCCTCGGAAAGGAAATAGCCCGTTGTCTCGGCATCAAAAGATTTACGGGTTAAAAAGAATTTCGGCTTTGTTTTATACGGCGCTCCGCTGGTAGGACAAAAAGTGGCACAATTACCACACTCGTTACAGAAATCGCCTATGTTAATTATTTGGTGTCTTTGTTCAATTTTAAAGGTTTTGTAATCCACTTTTTGCATTTTTTCATCAAAAGCAAAAACTACGGGATACTTAATCTCGATAGGTTCAACATCAACGGGCAAATTTGCCAAATTGGGGCAAACCGTAACGCAAATATTGCAAACATCGTTACAAAAGAGGCAACGCTCCGCTTCTTTCCTTGCTTCTTCCTCCGTCAAAAGCGGATGCACCAATTCGAAAGAAAATCTCGCTTCCGGTTCAAGCACGGGTAATTGAATTCCATGCACTCTTTTGGAGAGTTTCATTTGAAATTCTTTGGGGCTCAGTTTAGGTGAAACTTCCCTTACCTCCGTTGTGAAAGTTTTACCGTGTCTATCAAGTATTGCTTTGGCAACTTTTTTCCCATCCTCAACAGCGTTTATCAAAGAATCTGCACCACGGAGAACGTCACCGGCAGCAAAGACGTTTTCGAATTGAGTTTCCATCGTAACAGAATCCACCCTCAACTTTTCAGCTCCGAGAAAGCTCAAATCGAAATCTTGTCCTATGGCGGTAATCAGCGCATCGAATTCGAGTTTGAAATCGGAATTTGGAATCGGCAAAGGTTTCCTCCGTCCCGATGAATCTTTCTCTCCCAATTCCATTCTAACGCAAGTAACTATAAGTTTATCTTTTTTCTCAATTTTAGTGGGGTTTACAAGTTCAAGGATATTGATTCCTTCCTCTTCCATCGCTTCTATTTCTTCGAAACCACAGGGCATTTCCCTTTTCGTACGACGATACAAAACCGTTACATTTCCTTCCTTTCCAACAAGTCTTTTTGCCGTTCGGGCGGCATCCACAGCGGAGAGTCCCCCGCCAACCACGGCAACGCTGTTCCAATCCTTCTTTCCTCCGTTTCGCGTTTTTTTAAGAAAATTCAATTGGTCTAACACACCGGGGCTATTCTCGCCCGGAATTCCGAGTTTTTTACCTTGAGGCGCGCCAACGGCAACAATCACATAGTCGAACTCTTGCCTCAATTCTTCAAATTTTTCGCTGTCGATTTTTCGGTTGAAATGAAACCGAACGCCGAGTTTCTTAATATTTTCCACATCTCTTTCGAGTTTCTCATCTTGCAAGCGAAAAACAGGAATAGCATTGGCAGGCATTCCCCCCGCTTTCGGGGATTCCTCAAACACCTCCACATCGGCACCTTCGAGAGCAAGGAAATAGGAAGCGGAAAGCCCCGCAGGTCCTGCTCCGATTATTGCCACTTTTATTCCCAAGGAAGGTTTAGGCATCGGCTCGAAATTTTCGGATTCCCTTTCGGCAACAAAGCGCTTAATTTCCCGTATTAATAACGGGTCGTCATAATTTAGTCTGGTACATTTAGTTTGACATAAATGGTCGCAAACCATACCGGTAACATTCGGCAAGGGGTTTGCCGTTTCTATTACATTGAACGCTTTATCAAATTCCCCGCGTGCAACATAGTACATGTATTCCGGGACGTCCTGGGAAATCGCACAGGTTTCCATACACGGTGCATAGATACAATCGAACGCCGTAAGCTCGCGTTTCGTTTTAATCCCGTCATATTTAAAACTTCTTTTCGCATAACGCGAATCGTTCACAACCTTTGCAGCGTATTTCTCAAGGTTCTCCAAAGCCGCTTCTTCTACGGAAACATTTCTGCCATCGAGAACGAGTTCCTCTATGGAGTGCGCTCCCGCATTTTGGAAAGCAGCCGACAATTCCTCGAAATATTGTGCAAGGCGCGTATAGCCGCCGGGCTTCAACAAATCGGAACAAACGGTAACGGGTTTAAGATTACACTTCAAAACTTCCGCAATGTTGAAAGCATCCACACCGGCGGAAAAAGAAATATCCAAATTGCCGTTAAACTCTTTCTGTAATTCGTAGGCAAGATTTATGCTAATAGGATGCAATGCCCGTCCGCTCATGTAAACCGTTTGCTCTTTTTCGGGCAAAGATTTTGTGGCATTGAGGGATTCCAGTGTATTTGTAAGTTTCAACCCGAAGCTCACACCATTTTCCTCGGCTTTCTTAGTCAATCTTTCAATTATTCCCTTTGCCTCGTCAAATTTCAAATCATGTTCGAAAGCCTCGTCGGGGATTTCGGTTTCGTAACCGAGTTTCACATTGAGAATCTCCCGAAGTTTTTCGGGACCCAAAAGTGTGGGATTAAGTTTCACGGTTGTATTAAGTTTCCTCTCCTCCAATAAATAAGAAGCGATGCTCTCGATTTCATCGGGGGGACATCCGTGCATTGTGGAAAGAGTTACACTATCGGTAAGTTTTGAAGGAATTTCTATCTCCCCTATGCGCGGATAAATGGATTTTAATTTTTGAACCTTTTCCGCGATACGCTCGGAACCATCGGCTACCAAATCCAAGAATCTCTGAACTTTTTCCCCCAGAATACCCTTCAAATCATAACCGATGCTGATATTGAAGATGAAACCATCCTCCTCTTCATCGAATCCCAAAATTTCCTTTAGCACACGAATTACAATCCAAGCATTCAGATATTCCTCATACGAATTATCTATTTTTAACTCTTGAGACCATTCACAGTTATATCCTTCGTCGTACATATCAATGCACGGTTTGGTAACTTCTATTTCGTCCAAAGTCTGAACGGTTTTCAATTCAATGTACCGAGCGCCCATTAACCACGAAATCACAATGTTTTGTGCCATTTGAGTTTGGGGACCCGCCGCAACTCCCAAAGGATTTTCTAATAAATGCCCGTATCGGCGCAAACGATAAGGATGTTCTTTTTTCGGCTCGAAAAAGAGCTCTCTATAAACGCCAAAAATCTTTCCCTCTTCAATTTCACTCAAAGCCCATTTCAGCAATTGTTCAATCGATAAAGTGTACAGTTTGTCGCTCATTAATTTTCTCCGTATTTTTTTTTCTTCTTTCAAAAAATAAGAATAAATTCAACAAGTTTTGGGGA
>CAZSYM010000045.1:0-15766 GCA_964611145.1 uncultured Melioribacteraceae bacterium | reverse complement strand
TTTTAAGTTCCAAATATATTGCAGATTTTGATACTAGACAAATAGGGAGATAACGAGAAAAATTTTCGGAAGATATTATTTTTCCCCCTTCATTGTTAATTGTTCATTATTTTTGAGTTTAAAATTTTCGAGGATAAAATGATTAGATTTTTAACTGCAGGCGAATCACACGGGAAAGGATTAACGGCAATTGTCGAGGGTTTCCCTTCGAATATTCCATTCAGTAACGAATATGTAAACTTCCATCTCGCTCGTCGGCAATTGGGCTACGGACGAGGCGGTAGGATGAAAATAGAAAAGGACAATGCGGAAATTCTTTCGGGAGTTCGCTTCGGGAAAACATTAGGCTCCCCCGTAACTTTCTTTATCCGCAACAAGGATTGGACGAATTGGGAAGAAAAGATGTCCGTTTCCCCACCGACAACCGAAATCGAAAAGATAACCATACCACGCCCCGGGCATGCGGATTTAACAGGTGTTACAAAGTACAACTTCGACGACATCCGAAATTCGATTGAACGCTCCAGTGCAAGGGAAACCGCTGCACGAGTTGCGGTAGGCGCTCTAGCACGGCGTTTTCTGGAAGAGTTCAACATTAAAATCGGGAGCTATGTGGAAACATTAGGCGGGATTGCCGCCGACGTACATACAACCGGTCAGATTCTCGAAGGGAAAAAGAAAATAAACGACGCATGGAAACTTTCCCTCAAAGCGGATAAAAGTCCCGTACGCGTGCTCAACAAAGAAAAGGAGAAGGAAATATTAGACAAAATAGACAAAGCAAAATCGAAAGGCGACACTTTGGGCGGAACATTTGTAGTAATCGCCACAGGTGTGCCCATAGGATTGGGAAGCTTTGTCCACTACGATAAAAAATTAAATGCGGAAATCGCCCAGGCTATAATGTCAATAAATGCGGTCAAAGGTGTAGAAATAGGCGGAGGATTTTCTCTCGCAAATCTCTTAGGCTCGGAAGTTCACGATGTAATTATCAAAAGACAAGGGAAGCTCACGCGAAAAACAAATCGAGCAGGGGGAATCGAGGGAGGAATAAGCAACGGGCTACCGATTGTGGTGCGGGGAGCAATGAAGCCTATTGCCACGTTGATGTCGCCAATCGCAACTGTCGATTTAAAAAACATGAAAAAAGTTTTTGCCCGTCGGGAAAGAAGCGACTTTACCGCCGTTCCGGCTTGCGCGGTAATAGCCGAATCCATGTTAGCATGGGCGATCGCTAAATTTTTCCTTGCTAAATTCGGAGGGGATTCTTTGGAAGAAACAAAAGAGAACTATGAAAACTACACTTCCCAAATAGAGAAACGACTTTCAGTCAATTTTACTCGATAAGGAAATAAACCCCCGTTTAATCGGCGATTCTAAGCTCTATATTTCCTACGGGCCAACGAGCACGCAAGCGCAAAGTATCCGCATAATAAGCAAATTTCTCGCTTAAAACATACGGTTCCACTTTTCCGTAATCATACCTATTATTACCGTTCTTATCAAGAAAAGCATGCAAAATATATTTTCCGGGCAAGACAGAACGGAAAGCAAAAGTTCCGTCCGCATTCGCTTGTGTTACGTAAGAATTCTTTCCGGCTGTATTCTGGAGTATTACAAAAATCTTACCTTTCTCTTTCGAAAAAACATTTCCCTCCGCCCCCGTAAAATCCAATTTATTCATGCTCTCCAATTTTCTGAAAATCACCGTATCGGCGCCATTGCCCGCCACATCACGAAAGTATTTAAGATTCATCGCAACGAAATACTTAGCGGCGGATTTAATCTTAAAAGGCTTAAGGACAAAATTGGCAGGGTCTTGAAATTTAACGCTGAAATCTTGTGCCAGCGTGTCTTTATCATAAAAATAAATTCCATTCTTTGCCAAGGTGGTATCCACGGCATCTGTAAGACGAACGAAAATCTTCGGGTCGAAAGGATTGATTTTATTGGAATAATCGGTAATCACACTTTTGATTGCTACAACGGAAGTATCCGCTTTCTCATTTACCGCCACGCCCAATTCCTCTCGTAAATTAAGATTTCCGTATTTGTCCCGAATGCTTTCGGCTACAAAATAATAATTATTTCCTTGGCGCAACGAATCCGAAAAAGCGAAGAAATAATCCGTAGGTTTAGAATTTCCCTTATAAATAAAGGGCAACGGTATTTCCGAAGCGGAAGTGGAATCGTAAAGATAAAAAGAATGCGAAGAAAACGACGAAGAATCCAAAGGTTCGCTAAATTCCGCCAAAATATGATTTCTGTCGGTCATCGTTACATTGTTCAAATGAGGCGCCGAGGTATCTTCCTTAGTCATCAAAAAATTCACATCTTCAATCACGGAATCCTTTTGTGAAAGTGAAATTTCCTTATATGGCGTACCGTATTCATCTTCTCCCACATTGTAAAGGAAATCGCCAAATCTATCCCGAATAGCCAAAATCTTATAGCTCGTCTCCGCCAAGCCGGTTAGGCGAAACATGCCGTCGTTACCCACTTGGGAAATATAATCGGGCTTATCTTTCAAGGGATTTTTCCCTTCCCCGTTTCGTTTGTATGCAAAAATCAATATCCCCTGGGGTTTTTTATCGAAGACTTTCCCCCGTATTATACCTTTATCTATCTTTTTACCGGTAGAAAAAGCAAAGGTAAAAGCCCGCGCCATTTTGTTACCACGATTAATATCCTTTACGTCGGTACCAATAGTTACACTGTAAGTAATATCCCGTTTAAGTGAATCTTTAAAAATTATTTCCAGGGTCGTTCCGCTCCAATCGAATTCTTTTTCCCCCTCCACCGTAGGAGAGATGAAAAATGCATCCTTAACGGAACGCTTGTCCACATATTCGGAAAAAGTAAGAACAATCCTATTATCTTTAAAATTCGTAGTTCCGTCGGACGGATAAACACTAATAATTTCGGGGGGAATTTTATCCACCTCCCCGCCGGAAGGGGGCAATTGATTGGCGCATCCTCCCGAAAGAATCAACAAAGTCAGAAAGAGAATTTTTTTTACATCCTTTGTTTTCTTCGCCATTCTCTGTATTTCCTCACATTTCGCAAATGCTGGCTTAAAGTCCGTGCAAAAACATGCCCGCCTTTTCCATTCGCCACGAAATAGTAATAATTATTTTTCTCGGGATAAATCGCTGCCATTACCGCATCTTTGCCGGGATTGTTAATGGGTCCCGGCGGCAAACCGGGATATTTGTAAGTATTGTAGGGAGAATTAATTTCCAAATCCTTATAATAAATTTTGTTATGCCTTTTTCTGTTCCTCAACAAATATTGAATCGTCGGGTCAGCTTGCAAAAGCATCCCCTTTTTCAAACGATTGTAATAAACGCCAGCAATTCTTTTGAATTCGGAAACATTATTGGATTCCGCCTCTATAATAGACGCCAAAGTAAGGATTTCATGTTTATTCATTCCAAGAAATCGCATCTGGAGACGCACTCCGGGCGAGGCGAAAATTTTATCCATGGCATTTTTTAATTTCCGCAATACATCCCTTTCGGTCATCCTAAGGAAAAAATAATAAGTATCGGGCAACAAATATCCTTCCAGATTATTCGCCCTTATTCCCAGGCTACGGAGAAATTTTTCATTCTTGCTAAGTTGCATAATCTTAGCCGAATCCAATCCCAATTGAGCGTGCAACAGAGAAGCAAGTTTCGGCTGCCAAATTCCTTCCGGAATAGTTACCAATTTTTGCTTGTCAGGCACACCCTTTATCAACAAGTCCAAAATATCGAAATAGCTCAGACCGTTATGAATCACATACTTACCAGCCTTGATATTGCCATCGGCATTATAGATAAAGCCCGCCACTCTCATACCCAATTTACTGGGAATAATATGTTTTTCATAAAGAGAATCGATAACCTCCTCGAAGAGAGCGCCTTTTTTTACGGTAAGAATTTGCGGCTCGCGACCGGGGAAATAATTAGGTCCAAAGAAATAATAATACATCCAACCGAAAAGCAAACCGAAGAACGCCCCAATTAACAAAATATCGTTTCTATTCAACATTGGCCTTTTGGTATCGACAGATACAATATTTTTTAATCTTTCATCCATAAACATTCAAAGACGATTTTTCCAAAAACTTAAATCTCCTTTTTTCAACGAAGGATAAGCGGAAGAATTCCACGGCGAATAAAAGCCGTTACGCGCCAAAGTCCAACCACGATAAGCAATCATAGCGGCGTTATCTCCACAATATTTAATATCGGGTATAACAACTTTTTTACCGAAGCGTTTTCCAAGTTTCAGAACTTCACTCCGCAAAGCTGAATTTGCCGCCACACCTCCGACCACGGAAATGGAAGTTACTTCATACTCCCGAACGGCCTTTTCGATTTTTTGAGTAAGAGCTTTGATAACGGCAATTTGAAACGCAGAGGCAATATCGGCCAAATCCTTCTCCGGTATTTTCGCTTTTTCTCCAAAACGCTTTTGTTTGTAGCGCAGGACGGCCGTTTTAAGCCCGCTAAAGGAAAAATCATAGGGGTTTTTCAATTGCGCTATGGGAAAGTTTATCGCGGAAGGATTACCCTTTTCCGCATATTTTTGTATCAAAGGTCCGCCGGGGTATTCCAATCCGAGAAGCTTAGCCACTTTATCAAAAGCCTCCCCGGCAGCATCATCCACCGTGGTACCCAATCGTATAATCTCGGTTTCGCTTTTTACAATCAACAGCAAGGTATGTCCACCCGATACAACCAGGCAAAGGAAAGGGAACTCCGGTTTTTCATCCATAAGAAAACCCGAAAAAATATGCCCTTCGATATGATTAACCGCTACAAACTTTTTCCCGAGAGCAAAGGCAAAGCCCTTGGCAAAAGTAAATCCCACAAGCAAAGCGCCGATTAATCCCGGTCCAGCTGTTGCGGCGATTACGTCCAAATCGGCAGCTTCGACGGAAGCTTTTTCCAAAGCGTCTTTCACCAACGGTACAATTATTTGCAAATGAGCACGACTGGAAAGCTCGGGAATTACGCCCCCGTATTTTTTATGAAAATCCTGAGAAGCGACAAGATTAGCTTTTAATTCTCCGTCGGAAATCACCGCAACGGAAGTCTCGTCGCAAGAACTTTCTATTCCCAATACCTTCATTTAAGCCCGAAAAGACTTTTCGTAACGTACCAAGCGATATGCGGATTTTCCTGCATTCGTCTTACCGAATAAGCATACCATTGTTCACCGTAGGGCACATAAATTCGAATCTTATAGCCATCGGCATTTATTTTATCCCGCAAATGCTCCGTAACACCGTACAGCATTTGAAATTCAAATTTATCCTTGGGAATGTTCTTGTTCTTAATCATTTCATAAGCTTTGTTTATCAAATACTCGTCATGCGTAGCGATGCCCACGTAATTACCGTCGTCAAACATTCTCTCCAAAATTTTCAAAAAGTTCCGACGAATTTCTTCCCTATCCTTAAAGGCAATTTCCTCAGGTTCTATATAAATCCCTTTGCACAAGCGATAATTTGTTCCCAAGGGATTCAATTTAACCACATCATCGTAACTCCTTTTCAAATAAGCCTGAATCACCATGCCCACATTATCGTATTTCTCTCGCAATCTTGTATAAAGTTCTATTGTTGCATCCGTAGTGGAGGAATCCTCCATATCGATTCTTACGAAATTATTATAGCTTTTAGCCTTATCCAATATTTCGGAGACGAGTTGGAAAGCAAAGTCCTTATCAATCATTAGCCCCATTTGAGTGGGTTTAATGGAAACGTTTCCGTTAAGTTTGTTTTCCTCTATGGCGTCAAACACACGCAAAATTTCCTGCTGAGCCGCCAGAGCTTCTTCCTTGTTTTTTATGCCTTCGCCCAAAACGTCAATTGTCGTTAATATTCCCTTAGCGTTCAACTGCTTGGTAACTTTAACGGCATCCTCCAATTTTTTCCCCGCGATATAGCGCTGAGCCACAAGGAAAACAAGGGATTCGGGGAGCAAAGAAACAAACTTTACTATCCCCTTCTTTAAAAGTTCCATTCCGAACCTCTCAAAAATATTAAGCCAAAAAAGAACTCAATGCATCCGTTTCATAAGATGAAGAATAAAATCAATTTTACCATAAAGATCTTCGGGCGTGCCGTTATTAGTAAGAATAAAATCCGCCTTATCCTGTTTTGCGGAATCTTGCCATTGGCTCGCCATTTTTCGTTTGATTTCTTCGACAGTTCCTTCCCCCCTTTCCAACAAGCGCCGTATTTTAATGTCCTCGTCCGCTACAATAAGAATCACATGGTCAAAAAAATGATAAAATTTCGACTCGTAAATAAGGGCGGATTCTACAAACACAAAATCCGTTTCGCCCGCATTTTCATACACCAAATCCTTGATTCTCTTAATGGTAGGAGGATGAACGATAGAGTTAATAAGCTCCACATTCTCTTTGGAGGCAAAGATTTTTTCGGCGAGATACTCTTTGTTAATTTCCTCTCCCGAATATGCTTCTTCTCCAAAAGCTTCGACAATCTTTTTCTTAACTTCTTCGTCCTCCTTCATTACTTGTTTAGCGACCTCATCCGCATAAACAATCGGATATCCCAATGATTTGAGATAGTCCGAAACGACGGTTTTGCCGCTTCCTATTCCCCCCGTAATACCAACCTTTAAGGTTTTTCCCATTTCATACTCCCTTCTAAATTAGTCATTTCAAAAAACAACGGAACGTTGCCTATTTAGCATAAGCAATTTTTCTAACTTCTCTTATTACGGTAACCTTAATTTGTCCCGGATATTCCAACTCTTCCTGAATCTTCTGAGCAATTTCATAAGCGAGTTTATCGGAGAAGTCGTCGTCCACCTTATCCGGTTCAACCACAACGCGAATTTCCCTACCCGCTTGAATTGCATATGTTTTTTCGACCCCTTCGAAAGATTCGGCGAGTTTTTCCAGATTTTCGAGACGCTTAACGTAGCTTTCCAACGGTTCGCGTCTTGCACCTGGGCGCGCTCCACTAATTGCATCCGCCGCTTGAACCAGAGCGGCAATGGGATGCTCCATTTCAATATCCTCGTGGTGAGAACCGATAGCGTTCACCACTATCGGATTTTCTTTATATTTCTTAGCAAGTTCATATCCTATCAAAGCATGGGGACCTTCGACGGAGCGGTCAACTGTTTTGCCAATATCGTGCAATAGCCCCGCACGTTTTGCAAGATTAGCATCCAAGCCCAACTCCGCTGCCATTATCCCCGTGATATAAGCAACTTCTATGCTATGCTGCAACAAATTCTGTCCGTAACTGGAACGATATTTCATTTTTCCAATATGCTTTACCAATTCGGGATGAACGCCATGAATGCCCAATTGTATGAGCGTGTTCTCCCCTTCGCGCATTATTTCTTCTTCCAATTCCTCTTGGACTTTATCGACCACTTCTTCGATTCGTGCGGGATGAATTCTACCGTCGGCAATCAATCTTTCCAAAGCAATTCTGGCAACTTCGCGCCTGAATTGGTCGAAAGCCGAAAGTATAACGGCTTCGGGGGTATCGTCAACAATAACGTCCACGCCGGTTTTGGCTTCGAAAGCACGAATATTACGTCCTTCGCGTCCTATGATACGTCCTTTCATATCGTCGTTTGCCAATTGGACAACGGAAACAGTCGTCTCGACGGCATGGTCAACGGCAGTGCGCTGAATTGCCTGGACAACAATTTTCTGAGCTTCCTGTTTGGCTTCGGCACGAGCTTTATCTCTAATTTCCTTAATATACGCGGAAGCTTCGGAACGGGCTTTGTCCACCATATTTTCCATCAACATTTTCTTTGCCTCTTCAGCCGTCAAGCCCGCCGTTTTTTCCAGGCGAATATTTTGCTCGTAAATTAATCTTTCGAGCTCGTTGTTTTTCTTTTCCAGTTCTTCGCGTTGACGTTCTATTTTCTTGCCAAGAGCTTGAGTTTCCCGTTCCTTTTCAAGAACAAGCTCGAAGCGTTTTTCGAGATTCTCCTCGCGGGATTCAAGTTGTTTTTCGTAATTAAGAAGTTTTTGCCTTTTATGATTAACTTCGTTATCGAACTCTTGTTTCTTTCTTAGCCACTCGTCCTTTACTTCTAATAACTTCTCTCTCTTTAAATTCTTGGCTTCCTTTTCCGCGTCCTTCAGAATTTTTTCCGCTTCAGCTTCCGCTTTTTTGATACTTGCGGCGCCAAAAACGGAATTAAGTTTCCACCCGATAAAAAAAGCAACCAGAAAAATTCCTACAGCCGCGGCTATAAAATAATAATATTCCACTTCCAATCCTCCTACAATAATCAGAAATTTATTCCGCAACTGCCAACCTCTGTTATGGAAAGAACCCTTCCATGACAGTGTGGGAAATCGCCTAGCGCTTTTTACTTCCACTGGGCTGTCCTTAGACAGCGCCCGCCATACGACGGGCTGAGGCCTGTAATACACGCTATGAGTCGATAACCCTATATTTTTGTTGTTAGTTCTTCATATATAGGGTTGGCAGTGCGGTAAAATAATTTTATGATGGAGTGGACAACAATTCAGATTTTTCTATTTGAAGCTTAATCTGTTTAATCTTGTCTATTGCCTGAATACTGAATTCTCTGAATTTATTTTTCTCAACCGAGAGATCGTATGCAATATTCAAAGCGGCAATAATCGCTATCGTTTCCCTCGGCTGGTCGGACAAATCGTTTTCTACTTCTCCTATCACTTTGTCCACATACTTAACCAACTCGTTGGCAATATCTTCGTTTTCAACAAGTAGCGAATATTCTTTTCCGAAAATTTTAACTTTAAGCTTCTTTTTCTCTGTCATTGATTGTCTCGTCCATCATACAAACAATATTTTTAAGAGCGCATGTGATAATCGATTCTCTTGAGCAGGTCATCGATTTTCTTTTTGAGAGCCTCTCGCTCCGAATCGGTCAAAACGGAGTTTTTCAATCGACTCTCTATTTCTCCACATTCTTCAAGTTTCAATTTAAGAACTTCATTTTCATTTTGCAATTGTTTCACTTCTTTTTCAAGCTCTTTATTTCGGGCGGTTAGCTCCTCGCCCTTCTGCAATAAAGCATAAACTTGATTTTCCAAAAAAGCAAGTTCCTCAAGAAACAAATCGTATTTGTCTTTTTCCGCCAACTTAACCTCGCAATTGTGCGTTAAGTTCTTTCTTAACGGTTTCTATGGCGTTCCAAAAATCCCTATCAACTTCTTCTTCCGTTAAAGTCCTTCCATAATCATAGTATTCAAGTTCAAACGCCATTGATTTCTTCCCTTCACCTAAACTTTGACTTTCAAAGATATCGAATAACTTTATATTTTTCAACAGATTACTACTTCCCTTCTTAATGGCGTTCAAAATTTGTTCGTTCGTGATTTTCTTGTCAACCACAAAAGCAAAATCCCTTTTGACTTTCGGGAAGCGCAAAATTTCCGCGAAAGTCCTCTTCTTGGGTTGCACGGAGAGAATGTTTGCCAAATTAAAGTCGAATACGAAAACATCCTGAGGAATATCGTATTGTTCCAAAAGTTCCCTTCTTAATTTTCCCCCTTCGGCAAGCATTTTCTTGCCCACAAATTTTTTGACTCCGAATTCGAAAAACGGGTCGTCGCCAAAATAGTATTTATCCTTGACGGAATTTCCAATACCTAATTTTCTCAAGAGTTCATTAACATCCCCGAGCAAATCATAAACATCGAATTTTCTTTCCTTCACGAACCATTCGTTGCCGTTGGCATTGCCCGTAACGAGCATCAACATTTTTTCCTCTTCCACGAAGTCATCAAAACTTTCAATTCGTTCGTTCTTCAATTGAAAAACTTTTCCGATTTCGAAGAATTTCAAATCCTTTTCCCGCACCTTGATATTACGGGAAACCGTAAGAAGTGCGCCCGGAATAAGAGAAGTGCGCAAATGGGTCATTTCCACAGTTTGCGGAGAAAGCACGGGAATAGCTTGCCCGAATTGATTTGCACGCTCCTCGTTCAAGAGGGAACTTGTTACAATTTCGTTATATCCCAAGCCGGTCAGTAATGTTCTTATTTCGTCTCTTTTCAGTCCCTCGTCGATTTTTTCCTCGAGCGCCACTTCGATTTTGCGCACGGAAGGGATATTGTCGTATCCGTAAATTCGCGCCACTTCTTCTATCAAATCTATTTCCCTTTCGATATCGTGACGGAAAAGTGGCACTTCAATCAAAAGCTTTTCTTTCTCTTCGGCAAGGATTACAAATCCCAAGCCGGTAAGAATAGCTTTCACTTCGTTTTCCGGCACTCGGAAACCGAGGATTTTTTCCACTCGCGCGAAGCGCAATTCCACCTTCCTACGTTCGAGCGGGTGCGGATAAACATCTATATAGCCTTCCGCTATTTCGCCTTCCGCAAGTTCGGCAATCATAACCGCCGCTCGTTGCGCGGCAAAGAGAGTAATTTCGGGATTACATCCCCGTTCGAAACGATAGGAAGAATCGGTAGTAAGCCCCAATCTTTTGGAAGTTCTTCTAATTCGCGAGGGATTGAAATATGCGCTTTCTATCAAAACATTTCGGGTATTTTCCGTAACTTCGGAATTTTCGCCTCCCATAATCCCCGCAATTGCCACCGGTTTTTCGGCATCACAAATCATTAAATCGTCGGGATGTAAGATTCTTTTTTTAGAATCCAAAGTAACAAAACTTTCATCGGTGCCCGCTTTTCGAACAATTATTTTTTTACCGCTTAATTTATCCAAATCGAAAGCGTGCAAAGGTTGCCCTAATTCATAAAGGATAAAATTTGTAACGTCCACCACATTATTTATGGGACGCAAACCAACACTAATTAATCTCGCTTTCAACCATTCGGGTGATTCTTTTATTTTAACATTCCGAACCACCGTGGCGACGTAACGTGGGCATCCTTCGGTATCATGAATTTCAACGCTTGCCATCTCCGCCGCGGGACGACCTTTGCCTTCGAAATCTACCGTGGGATAATGCACATCACGTTTGTAAATGGCGGACAAATCTCTTGCAATTCCAATATGGCTAAGCGCATCCGCACGATTAGGCGTGATTTCAATTTCGGCGGTTACGTCATTAAGTCCAAGAGCCTCCACAAGAGGCGTGCCGACGGGAAAATCTTCGTTCAAGACCATTATTCCCGTGTGGTCATCGCCAAGTCCGAGTTCATCCTCGGCACAAATCATTCCTTCCGAAACCTCGCCGCGAATCTTCGTCTTTTTCAATTTCATTCCATTCAAGGGAATCACAGCACCCACCTTGGCAAAAGCCACTTTTTGTCCAGCGTCCACATTGGGAGCACCGCAAACAACATTGTAATCCTTTTGCCCGTCAGTAACCAAACAAACGGAAAGTTTATCCGCATTGGGGTGCTTCTTTCTTTCCTTTACATATCCAACAACGATATTATCCAGAGAGCGAGCTTTATTTTCGTACTCGTCAACTTCCAAGCCGGAAACGGTGAGTTTTTCCAAAACCTCTTCCGGTGGAATATCGGAAATATCTATATACTCGTTCAACCAATTAAGAGAAATTTTCAATTCGTCAGCTCCGTTTAAAATTGTTCGAGGAATCTGTTATCGTTGTCATAAAAAATACGAATATCATTGATACCGTATTTCAGCATAGCCATTCTTTCTATTCCCATTCCAAACGCATAGCCCGTGTATTCTTCGTTATCAATTCCAACATTCTCCAAGACATTCGGGTCAACCATTCCACAGCCCAGTATTTCCAGCCATCTGCCTTCCTTGCCTTTTGGTTCCCACCAAATATCCACCTCGGCAGAAGGTTCGGTAAACGGGAAAAAACTCGGACGAAAACGATATTTAACTTTGCTACCGAAAAAGCTCTTGGCAAATTGAATCAATGTCCCTTTCAACTCGGCAAAGGTAACATTCGTATCCACATAAAGCCCTTCGACTTGATGGAAAAGGCAATAACTCTTGGCACTTATCGCCTCGTTGCGAAAAACTCTACCGGGCATTATAGCACGCAAAGGGGGTTTCACTTTTTCCATTAAACGAATTTGAACAGGGGAAGTATGTGTACGTAATAAAAATTTCTCGTTAATGAAAAAAGTATCCTGCATATCGCGCGCGGGATGGTCGGGAGGGAAATTAAGCATTTCGAAGTTGTAATGGTCGGATTCTATTTCCGGTCCCTCGAAAACCGAAAAGCCCAAGCTTTTGAAAATCGCCTTGATTTCGTCCATAGTTTGAGTAAGAATATGCTTACTCCCGAGGTGCCGAGTTCTGGGAGGCAAAGACAAGTCGATTTTTTCTTCACCTTCTCCCTTCTCGGTTTTTAAGCCTAATTTTTTCGCCTCGAATTCACTTTGAGCAAAGTTTTTCAACTCGTTCAGAATTTTTCCGTATTTCGGTTTTTCTTCCTTCGGGAGGGTTTTGAATTCGTCAAACAGAGCCGGTATCAATCCTTTACGACTAAGATATTTAATTCGCACTTCTTCCAATTCTTTAGCGGAAGAAACCGAAGCCAAATCCTTACGGAAACTTTCCTTAATCTCAGAAATCTTTTTATCCATAACAGAATCCGTAAATTTTAAAGTTCACCCCCTCCACATCCATGAAGGATGCGAGGGGGAAAAATTATTTCAAAACAAAGTTAACCACTTCTTTGAAAGCGCCGGGATTTTCCACAGCCAAATTGGCAAGCACCTTACGATTAATGGTTACGCCTTTTTCTTTCATTGCATGAATCAAGCGGGAATATGTAGTCCCGTTTGCTCTTGCAGCTGCGTTGATACGAGCAATCCAAAGTTTTCTAAAGGATCTCTTCTTTTGCTTGCGGTCGGCATAGGCATGCTGAAGACCCTTTTCAACGGAGTGTTTAGCCACGGTATAAACCGTGCCTCGGGAACCCCAATAACCCTTAGCCATATTCATTACTTTTTTTCTTCTCTTGCGAGAAGCCACGTTGTTTTTAGCTTTTGGCATAGCTAATACCTCACATTTTAATTATTGTAAAACCATTCTTTGAACTCGTTTCGAATCTGCCTTCGAAACCAAAGTAGCCTTTCTCAATTTTCTTTTCCTTTTTTGAGTTTTGGAAGTAAGAATATGAGACTTATAGGCTTTGTACCTTTTGAACTTACCGGAGCCGGTTTTTTTGAAAGTTTTAGCGGCTCCTCTGTTGCTTTTCATCTTTGGCATAATTGAACCTGTCCTTTATTTTTTCTTTTTACCTTTTAACGGCGCAAGAATCACATGCATGATTCTTCCTTCAAACTTGGTTTCACTTTCCGGTTTGGAAACTTCGGAAAGCTCCTCAATAAATTTTTTTAACAATTCCGCTCCGTGTTCCTTATAAGCAAGTTCTCTTCCTTTAAATATAACGGAGACTTTCACCTTGTTTCCGCTCTCAAGAAAATTCTTTGCATGCCGCGCTTTGAAAAGGAAATCGTGCGTATCGGTATTCGGATGCAAACGTATTTCCTTAAGAACCGTTACCTGCTGATTTTTCTTAGCTAATTTTTGTTTCTTTTGTTGCTCGTAAACAAACTTGCCATAATCAATTATTTTACATACGGGCGGTTTGGCTTGAGGAGCAATTTCGACCAAATCCAATCCCTTTTCCTCTGCCAAAACAAGCGCTTTTTTAAGCGGTAAAATGCCAATCTGTTCTCCCGTTTGATCAATTACTCTGACTTCATTGGCGGTGATGTCAGAGTTAACACGGTAACCTTTTTGAGCGATAAGAACCTCTTCTAATTGTTAGTAAATTTATTTTTTATTTCTTCTTTCAATTTAGAACTTAATTCGGATAAACTCAATACCCCGATATTTCCTTTTTTATGCACACGAACGGAAACCGTATTTTCCTCTTGTTCTTTTTCTCCTACAATCAACATATAACGAACTTTTTGATTTTCCCAATCGCGAATCTTATAACCGATTTTCTCGTTGCGCGTATCCAATTCCACTCTGATATCATTTTCGAGCAGATTCTCATATACCTTTCTTGCATAATCAAGAAAATTCTGAGAAACCGGAATAACAGCCGCTTGAACCGGAGCGAGCCAAAGGGGGAAATCGCCACCGTAATGTTCAATCAACAAGCCGAAAAAACGCTCCAAAGAGCCAAGGAGAGCTCTGTGCACCATGAACGGTCGATGTTCCTTCCCGTCCTCGCCCACGTACGTCATATCAAAACGTTCAGGAAGGTTAAAATCAAATTGAACCGTGCTCATCTGCCACTCACGATTCAAAGCATCTTTTATTTTAATGTCAATCTTGGGACCATAGAACGCTCCCCCACCTTCGTCAACTTCATAATCAAGGTTTTCAGATTCCAAAGCCTTTTTCAAAGACTCGGTAGCTTTCTCCCATAGTGCATCGTCTCCCGCCGCTTTTTCCGGTTTAGTAGAGACATAAAATTTCATCTTTTCGAAACCGAAATCTCTCCACATCTTAATGGAGAATTGTACCACCTTCTTTATTTCATCTTCAATTTGTTCGTGGGTACAAAAGATATGCGCATCATCTTGCGTAAAACCCCTTACTCTCAATAGCCCGTGAAGGACACCGCTTTTCTCATAACGATAAACCGTCCCAAGCTCCGCCCAACGTAATGGTAAATCGCGATAAGAACGAATCCGAGATTTATATATCAAAATATGAAAGGGACAATTCATAGGTTTGACGAAATATTCATTTTCGTCAATTTTCATCGGGGCAAACATATTTTCTTTAAAATGCTTCAAGTGTCCGCTGGTTTCCCACAAAAGACTACGCCCTACATGGGGAGTATAGAGCAAATCATATCCGCTTTTCAGATGTTCCTTTTTCCAAAATTCCTCGATGGTATTGCGAATTATTGCACCGCGGGGATGCCAAAAAATAAGTCCAGGTCCGCTTTCCTCGTGAATACTGAATAGATCGAGTTGTTTACCAAGTTTTCGGTGGTCCCTTTTCTTGGCTTCTTCAAGCAATGCCAAATACTCATCAAGCATTTTCTTTTTAGGAAAGGAAACACCGTAAATTCTTTGCAATTGTTTATTTTTTTCATCTCCACGCCAATACGAACCGGAAACACTAAGAAGCTTGATGTATTTAATCTTATCCGTGCTCGGCAGATGGGGACCGCGGCATAAATCAACAAACTCGCCTTCTCTATAAATACTAATCGTTTCCGTCGCCTCGTCGAGTTCACTTAGGATTTCAAGTTTATAATTATCTCCTAATTCTTGGAAAAGCTTTATTGCCTCGGCTTTCGTAAGTTCTTCTCGTACAAAAGGATTGCCTTGCTTGGCAATTTCATACATTTTTTGCTCGATTTTCGCAAGTTCTTTCTCGGTAAGTTTGGCATTTACATCTATATCATAATAAAATCCGGTTTCAATAGCGGGACCGACTCCAAACTTAGCCTCAGGGAAAAGAGACTGAACGGCATGCGCCATTAAATGCGAGGTGGAATGCCAATAAATTTCTTTTCCTTCGGGGTCATCGAATGTCAAAATTTGAACGGTAGAATCCTCGTTTATCTTCGTATTTAAGTCTTTGACTTCCCCGTTAATTTTAACGCCCAGAGCTTCTTTCGCCAAACGAGGCGAAATTTCCTCGGCGATTTCAAAAGCGGAAATCCCTTCGTTAAATTCCCTTGAGGAACCGTCGGGAAAAGTAATTTTTATTTTTTTCATATTTCCTTCTTTTCAATAAGATAAGATTGCGTGAGGCTCAAGGTTTTTACCCTTTCCCCGCTTATTAAATAACCAATCGAGCTACTTGCTCACTAAAAAAACATTGTCTTAAGAACTC
>CAZSYM010000044.1:0-17489 GCA_964611145.1 uncultured Melioribacteraceae bacterium | reverse complement strand
TAAAGTCAAAAGAGTAATGGCAAGAAAGCAATTAGAACTCCTAAAAATTCTCAAGAATAAAATCATGTTTGGGAAGTGTTAGAGATATCGTTGAAAATTCTTTGAGAGGGGGAAGGGATATTTATCTTTCATAATTCGGGATTGGTTATATAATATGCTTTCCGAGGAACACATTCTCACCCCGAATCCCTCGCTTGCATTTTTGAAATATTATAATTATTTGAGTAATTTTACAGATTCATAATAAAAATTAGAAAAGAAACATGGTAATCGGAATTCCGAAAGATTCTGTTTTCGAAGAGAAACGAGTGGCTTTGGTTCCCGGTGGCGTGCATAGTTTAGTGGAACAGGGTCACACGGTTTATATCGAATCCAACGCCGGTAAATGTAGCAATTTTACCGACGAGGAATATGAGAGAGTCGGCGCTAAAATAGTTTACACTAAGGAAGAAGTGTTTCAACGTGCCGATATTATTGTTAAGATTACTCACATCACGGAAGAGGAGGCGGAGTTTTTACAGGAGGGGCAAATACTTCTTTCCTCTCTGCATTTGGCGGTTGGAAGAAAACAAATAATGGAAAAACTGCTGGAGAAGAAGATTACCGCCATTAGTTATGAATTGATTGAAAGGGACGATTATCTTCCCGTCTTGCATGCAATGAGCGAGATTGCGGGACAATTAGCCGTCCTGGAAGGCGAACGTTATCTTTGTAGCGACGTAAAAGGGAGCAGGGGAATTTTAATGGGAGGAATTACGGGCGTAGCTCCCGCCGCCGTTGTTATTCTTGGCGCCGGTGTCGTGGGCTTGAACGCCGCACGTTCCGCATTGGGAAGAGGCGCACAGGTTATCGTTCTGGATAAAGATATAAGACGTTTGCAAAGATTGGAAAATCTTTTGACAAAGAACATCACAACCGTTAAGGCTAATCCTTATACAATTGCTCGCGGAGTGAAATTTGCCGATATTTTAATCGGTGCGGTGCAGGTGAAAGGCGAAAAGGCTCCTCATCTGGTTACGGAGGAAATGGTGAAGACCATGAAAAAAGGCGCCGTAATAGTGGACGTTTCCATTGACCAAGGCGGTTGCGTGGAAACGAGTTACCCCACGACCATTTCGGACCCGGTTTTCGTAAAGCACGACGTCATTCATTACTGCGTTCCCAATATGCCCGCTCTCGTTTCTCGTACCGCTTCCTACGGTTTAACGAACGCCTCGATTGAATATATTTTGAACATTGCCAATAACGGTTTAACGAACGCCATACTTGGCGACGAAGGTTTGGCAAAAGGCGTTTGCACCCATAACGGTTACTGTACGAATGAAATCATAGCGGAAACTTTTAATCTCGAATTTCGAAGATTACATTTCTTCTCGCACAATTAAAGAAAAACAAATGGAAACGGAAGATATTAAAGTGGTTAGAAACAGCGCTCCGATTTGGAGAAGTAAATACAACGAGAAAGTCGTAACGGCGGACGAAGCCGTGCGAGTAATAAAATCTGGCGACAATATTATTGTTCAGCCCGGTTGCGCCGCACCTTTGGAACTTATCCGCGCAATGGTACGCAGGAAAGACGAGCTTTACGGTGTGAACATTTATCATATTTTGATTGTGGGGGATTTGCCTTACACTCAGCCGGGAATGGAAAAGCATTTCAAGCATAAAGCCTTTTTTATCGGTGCGAACACTCGTCAGGCGGTTAACGAGGGGAGAGCGGAATTTATTCCCATTCCGCTTTCGGAGGTAACGCTTCTTTTTAAACGGGGAATAATCGAAGCCGATGTGGCGCTTATAAATGTTTCCCCTCCCGACGAGCATGGTTTTTGCAGTTACGGAATTGATGTGGGAAATATCAAAACTCCGGCGGAGAAGGCTAAAGTTGTAATCGCACAAATAAACAGAGAAATGCCCCGCGGTTTGGGAAATAGCTTTATTCATATAAATAAAATCGATTATATAGTCGAGCATACGGAACCTTTGATGGAACTCCCGCAGGTCGATCCCAACGCTACGCCCGCACAATTGGAAGTCTATGAGAAAATAGGCCTTTATATCGCCGAAATGATTGAGGACGGTTCCACCTTGCAAATGGGCATAGGCGCTATTCCCGATGCCGTTATGAAAAATCTGCGCGGTAAGAAGGATTTGGGAATTCACACGGAAATGTTTTCCGACGGAATCGTTGACCTCGTGGAAGAAGGCGTGATTACGGGCGAAAAGAAAACTTTGCATCCCGGAAAAATAATTGCGGGCTTTGTGCTTGGCACTAAGAAAGCTTTTAATTATATCGATAATAATCCTGTGTTCGAATTTCATCCTCAGGAATATGTTAATAATCCTTTCGTGATTTCCCAGAATAAAAAAATGGTTGCCATAAATTCCGCTATAGAAATAGATTTGACCGGGCAGGTTTGCGCCGATTCTCTTGGAACCAAATTGTATAGCGGTATAGGCGGACAGCTTGATTTTATTAGGGGAGCGGCACATTCGGAAGGCGGAAAGCCTATTATCGCTTTGCCTTCGACCACAAAGGATTTGAAATATTCGAGAATTGTCCCCACGTTGAAACCGGGCGCGGGAGTGGTTACCACGCGCGGGGATGTGCATTACGTCGTTACGGAATACGGAGTTGCGCATCTGTTCGGAAAATCCATTCAGGAGAGAGCACGCGCGCTTATAAATATCGCTCATCCTAAGTTTAGGGACGAATTAACGGAATTTGCTAAGAAAAATTATTTTATTTGATTATGCTTGCTGTTATCGGAGATATTCACGGTTGCTATTACACCTTTTTGGATTTGTACAACGCCGTAAAAAGCAAATATCCCAATATTCCAATTTATTGCATAGGGGATTTTGTTGACCGCGGATTGCACAGTTATAAAGTGATGAATTTTGTCGAAAGCGAAAGAATAAAATTCACTCCCGGCAATCACGATTATATGTTTTATTATTTTTTCAAAGAACCCACTTCAGTTTTTGCCCGTTCATGGGTTTTTAACGGAAACGAGACCACATTGGAATCGTACGAAAATCACCAGGATGCAATACCCCGACATCTGAAAATGATTGTGGAGGCGCCTTTGTTTTACGACCTGGACGATTGTTTTATTTCACATGCGGGAGTTTCTTCTTTCTACAAAAGATTTTTACCCGAAAATTATAAGGAGGATTTATCCCCGCTTTATTCCTTGATAGAAGCGGATTACGTGACGGATAGAGGCGTGCTGTGGACAAGGGACGAATTGTTGAATCTCGGAAAATTGCAGATTGTGGGACATACTCATCAAAAAGAGGTAACTTATGTGGAAGAATCGAACGCACTTTATATCGATACGGGTGCATGCGTGGGAAATAAACTGAGTGCCGTTGTGATTGAAAAAGGGGAGATAATAGACACCATACAAGAACCGACGCACATAGAGGATATTATAGTGTAATCTTTTTTGCATTGAAAAAGTCTTCTTTTATCTCTAATTTTCGCAATGTTTTTAACAAATTAAGGAGGTATTATCGAGAAAACTTTACATTGATTTTTAATTAAATTCGGTTTGTATCGCTTGTGTCTTTTTTGAAAAAGAAAAAATATCATTTTGCAGGAAAAGTCTTCTTCTTTTCCTTTTTAATTTTAAGTACGATTGTCGCTTGGGGGTTTCAACCTGTCAAGAATTCCGCCGGAAGTGGGGTAGAGAAAACAAAAGGTGCGGTGGAAAATCTTTTGCTTTTTTCGAACGCTCAAAGCAAGTTCTATCCTAAAGATACAACCGCGGTTAAGGATACGAGCTTAGCCGATTCCGTGAAATTAGACCCCATGGCTTTGGATTCCACCGCAAGATTAAAATATTTTCATTATCAAAGAAAAGATTATTTCGTCGTTCCCTTTCGCCAGAAAAAACCTTCCAGCTTCTTTCTCCGTCCCTCCAAGAGATTTTTCAAAAGAAGCATCGAGCTGGATTCCACGGGGAATTATGTGATCATCCGAGAAACCATAGCGGGGGAGGAAACGAAAGAATTGTTGAAAATTCCCCTTGACGAATACATCAAGATGAGAATGAAGAGCGTTGTTCGGGACGACTGGGAAGCGTTGGCTTATAAATATGAATTTAAAGAAGATAGAAACGATTTGAGCGCTTTGCTCACTCAGATTACGAACATCGAAATACCCTTGCCCAGCACCGGTTTCCTTTCCATTTTCGGACCGCCTAAAATCAGCCTTAGAATTAACGGCGCCGTTAATATCCACGGCGCATGGCGTAACGAAAAAACCGAAGGACTTACGGCTTCGTTCTTGGGAAATACTCGTAACGAGCCTGATTTTAAACAGGAAGTGCAGATAAACGTCAGCGGAATGATTGGCGATAAGTTAAAGATAAGTGCGGATTGGAACACCGAGAGAACGTTCGAGTACGAAAATCAATTGAAAATAAAATATACGGGTTATGACGACGAGATAATCAAGAGCATCGAGGCGGGAAATGTTTCGCTTCAAACCTCCTCGCTTGTCGGCGGAAGCGAGGCGCTCTTCGGCGTGAAAGCCAAATTTCAATTGGGACCTTTTAGTTTGACCGCACTCGCTTCCCAGAAAAAAAGCGAAATGAAAGAGGTTTCCGTTAGCGGCGGTTCCGAAAAACAACAATTCGAGTTGCATGCTACGGAGTATGCGGAAAACCATTTCTTTGTCGATACCGTCTATGCCAGCGAAAAGTTGAACATTTTTAATCACATATACGGAAATGCCAATCCGATTATAGGTCCGACGGAAAATTATTATCGCATCAAGGATTTGGAAGTTTGGAAAACCACGACCGGTATTGTGAACACGCAAAAGGAAAGGCGCGGAAATGCTTTCCTGAATTTACCCGGGCGGGAATTCGCACCCGGCGAAGCCGTTTCCTATCCCGATTCTTTTCGCAATGTTACCGAGGAAATCAACGGGCAAAATGTTATTGGCGGACGTTTCGTAAAACTTACCGAAGGTGCGGATTACGACTATGACCCTTATGCCGGTTTCATCACTTTTAAAGTGCAAATTCAACCGACGGATGCGATAGGCGTGGCGTATAGAATCGAGGGACGCAATGGTCCGGAGGATGTTTATTTCGGTGAGTTTGTCAAGGAGTTTCAATCCGATACCGCCCGAACGATTTTGCTTAAATTAATCAAACCGCCGAATCTTCAGCCCGCTTATAAACAGGCTTGGAAATTGATGCTTAAGAATATTTACCCTCTCGGCGGCAGGGAGATTAACAAGGAAGGTTTTAAATTATCCATTAACTACGTTGTGCCCGGGCAGGACCCGCAGGATAACCTGAACGGCAAAAAATATGTAACCATTTTCGGATTGGATAAAACGGACGAAAGCGGGACGGGCACTCAGCCCGACGGTGCTTTCGATTTCTTGCCGGGTAAAACTATTTTCCCCGAAACGGGAGAAATTATCTTTCCCGTCCTCGAACCTTTCGGTAGAGACCTTCCGAAGGAATTACCGAGAGATTTGGCTTATAATGCCGTTTATGATACCACTAAAACCTTTGCGGAACAGGATAAATCAAAGGATAAATTCACTATCTCCGGTGAGTATTCGGCTTCTTCTTCCTCCGTTTATCAAATAGGTTTTAATGTGGTGGAAAACTCCGTAAAAGTTTACTTGAACGGCCGCCTCTTGAAGGAAGGCGTTGATTATACGGTGGATTACAACATAGGACAAATCAATATACGGAACGCTTCCGCTTTGGTGCCTGGAGCAAATCTTAAAATTACTTATGAGCAGAACGACTTGTTTCAACTCGCCTCGAAAACTTTGATTGGCTTGCGCGGGCTTTATGAGTTTAATAAGAAAACTCGCCTCGGATTTTCTTTCATGAATTTGAACCAGGAAACGTTGAGCGACAAGGTCAGAATTGGCGAAGAGCCGATGAGCAATTCGATTATGGGAGTCGATTTCAAAACTTCTATCGATTTGCCTTTTGTTACGAAAGGATTGAATTATTTATTTTCCACTAAACAAATGTCCTCCTTTTCTTTGAAAGGGGAAGCGGCGTATATTAGTCCCGACCCGAACACGAAAAAAAGTACGATTAAAAGCGACAAGGGAAAATCCATCGCTTATATCGACGATTTCGAAGGCGCCAAAAGAGTTATTCCGATTGGAATTTCCTATACCGGCTGGCACGATTTGAGCGTACCCGACAATATGCCTTTGCTGCCCAATATAGAAAAAGAAGAGGCTATGAGCTACAAGGCTAAAAGTTTTTGGTATAATCACCTTCCTTCGGATGTTTTCGTTACTCATATCTGGGGAAATCGCAAAAGTGTGGCGCGGGAAGATCGCCAGGTTACCGTCCTCGATTATGTTTTTAACCCGCGCAAACGTGGAATGTACAATATGAATCCTAAAATTCAAGAGAATTATAAGCAGAATTGGGGCGGAATAATGAGATTGCTTTCCTCGACCGCCAGCAATCTCGTGGAAGAAAATATTCAATTCATTGAATTTTGGATATATGTGGAAAACGCTCCTCCCGGAGCTAAGATGTACATCGATTTGGGTGAAATTAGCGAGGATGTTATTCCCAACGGTGTGCTCGATACGGAGGATAAGAATCAAAACGACCTCGTGGACGAGGGGGAAGATACCGGTATTGATGGACTTACCGATGCGCAGGAGCGCGCGCTGGATACTTTGGGATTGGGTAGCGACCCCGCCGGGGACGACTTTTCGTTTACGCTCACATCAAATCCCGATTATAGCAGAATAAATGGCTCCGAAGGAAATGCGGCGTTGACGGACGCGGGAAGATTGCCGAACAGCGAGGATTTGAACCATAATTTTACGCTCGATAGATTGAACAGTTATTTCCGTTATGAAGTGCCCATCGATACCACTAAAAACAATCCCTTTGTCGCCGGTGGCGGGGAAGGAAGCAAACCGTGGTTCCTCATACGCGTCCCTCTAAAAGATTATGTGGAAAAAATCGGTTCCCCCACTTTCACTTTGGTGGAATATATTCGCTTCTGGTTCGAGGGTGTGGATACATTGTTGCATATTCGCTTGGCGGAATTGAACCTTGTCGGTAATCAATGGCGTAAGGTGCTTGTGCCCGGTAAGGTTACGGAGGACGATACAGTCATGACCGTTTCCACAATTAACATCGAAGATAATCCTAATTATACTTCTCCGCCGGGAGTTTATCGGGAAAGAGACCGTAGTAAACCGGACCAGATGGTTTACAAAAACGAGCAAAGTTTACAGCTGATTGTTAAAGGCTTGGAGCAAGGCGATAAACGTGAGATTGTTAAGTATCCCTATAAACCGCTTAATATTTTTAATTATCATCAAATGAAACTTTTTGTGCATGGGGATACCCACGATGCCGATGTGAATTCCATTTCGCATTATGATGAGGAAACGGGTTATAACGCGGAAGTCTATTTCCGCTTCGGTACGGACTCCTTGAACTTTTACGAGTATCGTCAACCGGTGGAACCCGGCTGGAAGGAAATCACGATAGACTTTGCCGAATTGACTTCTTTGAAACAGGCAAGAACGGCAATAGATTCTTTCTATCAAGTGCCGGTTAAGGGGAAGAAAGGACATTTTTACGGTGTAATCGGTAATCCTTCCCTGCGCAAGATTTCTTTCTTTACTTTCGGGGTGAAGAATCCGAAGAAAACCAAAACATTACCGGACGACGGGCGTGTTTATGGAGAGCTTTGGGTAAACGAGTTGCGACTTGTGGGCGCTGACGATACACCCGGCTGGGCGTACGCGGCTTCCGCATCGATTAAATTGGCGGATTTGCTTACAATCAATGCCAATCTTTCCCAAACAAATCCGTATTTCCACAAATTGGCGGATAGATTCGGCAGTAAAGTGGATAAACGGAGCTGGGGCGTTTCCGTGGATTTCGACCCTACGAAACTTATTCCTTTTAATTTGAAAGGCACGAATTTTAAAGTCAATTATTCCCACACGGAGGGAATTGCTAAACCGCTTTACAAACCCGGTACGGATATCAAAGTGGAAGAAGCGGCAACGCTTCAAAAGGAAAAGTTAATTCAATCCGGTGTTTCCAAGGCGGAAGCGGAAAAGATTACGGAACAATTCCTTTCGGATGTGCAAACGGTGAACATTTCCGATACGTGGACTTTGAACAATATTCATTTTCGTATTCCCTCGCGTGCTTGGTATGTGGAAGATATTATAAACAATCTGAACTTCGGCTTTAATTTCAATAAGCGAATGTCTCGGAATCCCACTACACTGGTGAACAATAGCTGGGTATGGAATGCCAATGCGCGTTATTCTTTGAATTTTAGTCGTAACAACTTTTTTTACCCTGCGAATATTCCCATTTTCGGAGCTTTGTTAAGGGTTTTTAAGGACTATCGGAATGTGAAGGTTTATTTCACACCGCAAAGTTTCAACACGAGTTTTTCCGCTAGTAGAAAATACAGTTATACGAAAAGTCGCTTGAAGGAAAACTCCAATATGGCGGTGGCAAAGCCGACCGTACAAAGGGATTTTACAGCCAAGAGGAGCGCTTCCCTTGCATGGAAAATCACCGAGGGCGGTTTTGTGAATTTGGGTATAAATTATAAATTGGATATTGCTTCCTCGCTTGCGTATTTGTTGACGGATTCTTACGGAAGGGAAAGGAGCGAAAGGGAAATTTGGCGTGAGATTTTTACTAGCGCCTTTTTCGGCAAGGATTATAGTTACAATCAAACATTTGCGGTTCAGACCAAACCGAAACTCCCTTCGCTTTGGAATCTCGATAGATATTTTAATCTTAATGCGGGATACAATGTTAGATACAATTGGAAGAATAACTTCAATCAGAAGGATTTGGGACGTTCCGCCAGTTTTTCGAATCAAATCACGGCGGGCTTGACGCTGCGACTTAAATCCTTGACGGAACCGCTTTTCAAGGCATTGGGTTGGAAAGCCTCCTCGGGAAGTTTCGGCGGTAAAACCACGCGCGCATCGTTTGCCCGCAATAGGGGAAGACGGGGGAGAACCGCACGTCCCCCACAGGGCGATAAGGATAAAGTCAAGGAGGAAAAAGCCGCTAAGGACACGAATGTCGTGCGCAAGCCCATTTATACAAGAGCGCTGGAATATCTGAGGGACGGTATAAAATGGTTGCTGTTCGATTACGAAAGTATCTCGCTTAATTTTTCCGAGAACAATAGCAAAGGAAGTTCGGGCTTGCGAGGAACGGGAACGGGCTTTACAAATTTCTGGGGGTTCCGACAGCAGGAAAGAATAGGTCCCACGCGCTTATTTATGTTGGGCTTGTCCTACGATGCGGGTCCGAGAGCGCCTAACGGAAACCTTCAGGATAGATTCACGCAGAACAACAATGTAGCGCTCAAAACACAACGCCCTCTTTGGGAAGGAGCGAATATCAGTATAAATTGGAATGTGGGCTGGGGAATAAACAAATCCGTGTCCATTACCACGGACGACTACGGCAATATTGAAGTTACGAATATTATGTCCAACGGTAAGATAGATCGTTCTTTCTTGACATTTCCGCCTTTCCTGATGTTCGATTTCGGTATTAAAAAAGTTGAGGAACTCTATAAAGAAACCGGAGGCGGAGCGGGTGCCACTCCCAATGCGTCCCTTTCCGATGCTTTTGTTAAAGGGTTCGAAACTTTGCCATTGCTTTCTAAAATTCCTTTGTTGGGCGAATTTGTAAAATATGTTCCCCGTCCCAATTGGCGAATTACCTGGAACGGTCTGGAAAAATTAAAATGGTTTCGCGGATTTGCTCAAAGCATTTCCCTTAATCATGCTTATACTTCCAAGTATTCCGAAAGTTGGAAAATTAATCCCGACGGATTCCAGGAAACCCAATCCCAGAAAATATCCTACGGCTTCACTCCTTTGATAGGCTTGAATATTACTTTCAAGCAACTTTGGGGCGGGAATATGACCGGCTCTTTCAAATACAATACAAAAGCAAATTACGATTTGGGTGTTACCACGCATAGTATCACGGAATCCAGCTCTCGCGATATTTCGCTTACGGCAAGTTTCCAGAAGCGAGGTTTCAAGTTGCCTCTTTTCGGACTTTCCCTCAAAAACGATATTGAAATTTCGTTCAGTTATACCAGCGGAAAGAATTCAACCGTTATATTTGATATGGATAATTTTTCCGAGAACGGAAAACCGCAGGACGGTACCACTCGAACGACTTTGGAACCGCGTGTGAAATACGTGATGAGCTCTCGCGTTACACTTTCGGTTTATTACAAGCGTACGACGGTGGAACCGGAAGGAGCTTCCAGAATACCGCCTACTATTACGAACGAGGCGGGATTGGATGTTAATATTACTATTCAATAAGAGGTTTTTGAAATGGAGAAAAATAAAATTCTTTGGGTCGATGATGAAATAGAACTTCTGAAATCCCATATAATTTTCCTTACCGAAAAGGGCTACGAAGTGGATACCGTTACCAACGGCGAGGATGCGATAGAAGAAATAAGAGAAAGAAAATACGATTTGATATTCTTGGACGAAATGATGCCCGGTTTGGGGGGCTTGGAAACTTTGGCAAGAATAAAGGAAATAGATCCCGATGTCCCCGTCGTTATGATTACCAAAAGCGAAGAAGAAAGTTTGATGAACGATGCCATTGGCAGTAAGATTAGCGATTATTTGATTAAGCCCATTTTGCCTTCTCAAGTGTTGCTGGTGTGCAAGAAATTTCTTCAAAGTAAGCAGATATCCACCGAATACATTACGAAAGATTATCTCAGCGATTTTCACAAGATTTCCCAACAATTAATGACCGCCTATGATTATCGGGATTGGATAGATATTTATTTGAAACTTGTGAATTGGGATTTGGAATTCGATGAACACGAGGATATAGGTTTAAGGCAAAGTCTTTGGGAGCAAAGGAAGGAAAGCAATAAGGAATTTGGGAAATTTGTCGAAAAGCATTATTTGGACTGGATACATTCCGAAGGTTCCGACGATGCTCCCGTTCTTTCGCCTCAAATTTTGGATAAATTCGTGATACCGGAAATCGAGGCTTCGGAAGGTCCCGTTTTCCTTTTCGTTCTCGATTGCCTGCGTTTGGACCAATGGCTCGGTATGGAAAAACACTTGCGGGAAATGTTTGATATTGAACGGGATTATTATTATTCGATTCTTCCCACCGCTACGCCCTATGCGCGAAATGCTATTTTTAGCGGGCTTTATCCTTCGGAAATTCAAAAGAATTATCCCGAGCTTTGGAAAAGTGGCGACGACGAAAGGAGTCAGAACAAATTCGAAAAAGATTTTTTGGAAAAACATCTTTCGAAGCGAAATGTGAAGCTAAGGACGGAACTAAAATATATGAAAATTATCGACCCCGAAGTCGGTAAGAATTTTCAGCGCAATATACATTCGCATTTTAAGACTCATTTCATGGCTGTGGTGGTTAATTTCCTCGATATGATTGCACATAGTCGAAGCGATAGCGATGTGCTCAAGGAAATTGCTCCCGACGAAGCCGCATACCGCTCTTTGACCAACAGTTGGTTTTTACATTCTTCTCTTTTGGGTATGTTTAAAATAATTTCCGAAATGAAGAATGCCACCGTTATTGTTACGACGGATCACGGGAGCATTCGCGTCTTGCGGGGAGCAAAAGTCTTGGGCGATAGGGAGGCTTCCAAATCCTTGCGGTTTAAATATGGTAGAAATTTAAAGACGGACGACCGCCATGCTATGTTTGTGCGTAAACCCGAGGATTTCAAATTGCCTTATCGCGGTGCGGCTGTCGGCTATATTTTTGCCAAAGAAGATTATTATTTCGTTTATCCTACCGAGTATCATAAATATTTGAGTTATTACAAGGATACTTTCCAACACGGCGGCATTTCAATGGAGGAGATGATTTTGCCGATAATTAAAATGAGAAGTCGTATATGAAACAGGAAAAAATGATAAATAAATTGAGCGAGCTTAAAATTTTTGCGAAAGAGTTCGCTTCCCGTTTGCATGGCGGGGAATTTATTGCGCTTATAGGTAATCTGGGAGCAGGCAAAACGGCTTTTGTGAAGGCTGTCTGTGAGAACTTCGGCATAGAAGAAGCGAATAGCCCTTCTTTCGCAATCGTTAATGAGTATTTCGGTACGTACCGGGTTTATCATATTGATTTTTATAGAATCAAAAATGCGGACGAGCTTTTGAATGTCGGTTATTTCGAATACATAAATGATTCCGAGGCTATAAAATTCGTGGAGTGGGCGGATATGTTTGAGGATTTCTTGCCACAGAAACGGATTGAAATAAAAATTGAACAGGCGGGAGAGGAAAAGCGGAAATTTATTATTGAAGAAATTTCTTAGTTTCGGAGAATGAATTTTGAAAGTTATGTGAACGAGAAAATTAAGGAAAAAGTGAATGTTACCGATTCTTGGGATTGAGACTTCGGGAGATTTGTGTTCCGTGGCTGTTTTGTCCGAGGGAAAAAAATATTCCGAAGCGAATTTGTTGATTAAAAATATTCATGCGGAAATGTTAGTGCCTTTAATAGAACAGGCGCTCGATAATATTTCTCTTTCGCCTCGGGAGCTTAGAACCATTGCCGTTTCGATTGGTCCCGGTTCCTTTACCGGCTTGAGAATTGGTCTTTCCGTAGCTAAGGGAATGGCTTTGGCAAACGGCATATCTATTTGTCCCGTTCCCACTATGGAAGTTTGGGCTTTCGGCATCTCTAAAATTTTACCAGAAGGAAGCGAATTTTCAGTAATCCTAAACGCCAATGTCAACGATGTTTATCTCGCAAGTTTTCGGGTAAAGGAAAAAGCATACGAAATACTTGAGGAAATTCGTATCGAGGGGAAAAGAACTGTAAAGGAGAAAATAGGAAAGGACAAAATTTTGTTTGGGAATGTCGCTTTCTCGGGTGATATGCCTAATTCGTTTTTGCCTACGGGTAGAGAGGTGGCGGAATGGACTTATTTATTTGGAAAAGATTTATTAACTTCGAACATTGATTTTTTGGAACCTGAATATTTTATGGAGTTTGTCCCTAAAATCAAAGCAAAGAAGAAATAAAATTTGTTAGTAAAATTAACGGAATTTGAGAATGGGTTGGTTCAGACGTTCTAAGGAAAACATCGCGCCGAACAATCAAAAGTTGGATATTCCCGACGGACATTGGATTAAATGTAAAGAATGCGGCGAGATAATTCATAAAAATCAATTGGAACAAAATCTTTGGGTTTGTCCCAAATGCGATTACCATTTTAGAATTGGTAGCGATGAATATATTTCAATTTTAGTGGACAAAGGGACCTTCCGAGAAACCAATAAAAAGATGCGGGCGGCGGACCCATTGGAATTCGTGGATACCAAAAAATATACCGACAGGATTGAAGCCGCAATTAAGAAAACAGGATTGAACGACGCCGTAAAAACCGGTACGGGAAAAATAAACGGTAGGAAAGCTTCCTTTGCGTTTATGGATTTTCGTTTTATCGGTGGGAGTATGGGTTCTGTAGTCGGTGAAAAAATCGCTCGTGCCATAGACAAAGCATACGATTTGAAGATTCCTATGATTATCCTTTCCCAAAGCGGCGGCGCAAGAATGATGGAAGGCGCCTTTTCCTTGATGCAAATGGCAAAGACGAGCGCGAGACTTGCCCGACTTGCCGACGCAAAGATACCTTATATTTCCATTCTGACGGACCCCACTACCGGTGGAGTGACGGCAAGTTATGCGATGCTGGGGGATTTCAACATTGCCGAGCCGAAAGCTTTGATTGGTTTTGCGGGACCAAGGGTGATTAAAGAAACAATCGGAAAAGATTTGCCCAAGGGCTTCCAACGCTCGGAGTTCCTTTTGGAGCATGGTTTTATCGATGCTATCGTTCATAGAAAGGATTTGAAATCGAAAATCAGCACGCTTTTGGAAATGGTTGAATAAATTTTTTTGTTAAGAAATTGTTTAATAACTCCAAGATTTCAATCGGTCTTGGAGTTTTTTTGTTTTTGGCGTTCGAATTCTCACACAGAAATTTTGTCTCTCAAAAAATTAGAGGAATAAATGAAAGTGCAAACAAACTTTCTGAAGGGCAAACGCGGAATTATTTTGTTGATTTTGATTATTGGGATTATGGGGAGCAATTCATGGAAAAGCTCCCGAAAACAATTTACACAGGATTACAAAATCGTTTCTCCACCTATTCCGGAAAAGCTTTTTTTTAGCGGCGAAAGAGTCCCTTTGGAAAATTGGGACGTTCGGGAAAGGTTTGAAAGGGAACTGATAATAAATACATATTATCATTCATCCACCTTGCTTTATTTAAAACGTGCTCATAGATGGTTCCCGGTCATAGAAAGGATATTGAGGAAATTTGGTGTGCCTCGGGATTTCAAATACATGGCTGTTGCCGAAAGTGGCTTGGAAAATGTGGTTTCCGATGCGGGGGCTACCGGTTTTTGGCAATTGATGAAGGGCGCGGCACGGAAATACGGGCTTGAGGTTAATAAAGAAGTGGACGAGCGCTATAATGTGGAAAAGGCTACGGAAGCCGCATGCAAATATCTGAAAGATGCCAAAAGGAAATATGGCTCGTGGACACTGGCGGCGGCTTCGTATAATTTGGGTACGAATGGGATTGATAAGCAAATTCAAAGGGAAAAGACGCACAATTATTATAATTTGGTTTTGAACGATGAAACCTCCCGTTTTGTTTTCAGAATATTGGCTATTAAACAAGTGATGACTCATCCCAAACTTTATGGCTTTGATGTGAAACCGAAGGATCTTTATCCGCCTTTGAAATACTTTGTTGTAAAAGTCCGCGGTAGGGTGAAACATTGGGCGGATTTCGCATTTCGTTATGGGTATAATTATAGAATCCTTAAAATTTTTAACCCGTGGCTGCGTGAAAATTATCTTAAAAACAGGAAACGAAAAACTTATTACATCAAATTGCCAGTGAAAGGGAGTATCAAGGTAATCAAAGGTTAGTTTTTGTGATTTAAAACATGGTTTTATTCTTTTCCAAAGCTTAAATTGCTATAAATTCTAAATAAGCTTTGGGAGATAAACAATGAAAGTCCTATTTAGATTTTCCTTATTATTTATTTTTATTTCCTTTCTGAACTTATATGCCCAGAACGATTTTCATCAAATAGTTATTACGGAAAACACCACTTCGGATACGCTGGTTAAAAACCTTTCGGGTGTTATTTCCGGTCCTTTGCCCCCTTACCATTCTCCGTCCATAGATTTAACGGAGCATTTACAGGATATTGGGGTTAAGGCAATTAGAAATAACGGCTATTATGATGACCGTTTGGATGTGGAGGGTATCTTTAATTGTGGAGGGGATTCGGTTTATCCTTCATGGGACGGTGACCCTTACGATGAAAATAATTATCATTGGGGACCGAGCGATACTCTTTTCGAAAGTATAGTGAACGGAGGGTTTAAAATACTTTTTCGTGTGGGCGGGGAAGCTGAAAACGGTCCGCGTCACCACGATTTCAAAGGGCCTCAAAACAAAGCCCAAGAGGACAATTGGATAGTGGCGGCTACGAAAATAGTGGAAAGGTACAATAATTGGAAAGGGCAAAAGGATTTTCTTGATTATCTTAATCTTTGGACTGAATGGCCCAATAAGGATTTTTATGACGGTACGAAGGGAGATTTTATAAAGTTTTGGCAAAGAGCATTTGATACACTGAAAACACACTTCCCAAAATTGAAAATTGGAGGTCCCGGCTTTTTGGTCCCAACTGTGCAAGTGATAAGAGGGAATACGAACAATCCCGCTGTCGATTTTTTGAAGTACATGTATGCACATAATACCAAGCCCGATTGGATTGGGTGGCATTTGTGGAACAATAATCCGGAGAAATATTATATCGCGGCAAAACAATACAGAGATTTATTGGACGGCGTTAACGATTTCGCAAGTATGCCTTGGAGCGGCACGGGGTTTTTTAAGGATACGGAAATATTTTGCGATGCTTACGGCACTTCCATGTTTTATGATACCGAAGGCGATACGGTGAAAGAGATGACCGACGAGGAAATATTCAACTATTATAACAGGAAAGAAGGATCATCAACGTTCATCGGACAGTTGATAAGCATGGAATACGGAGGGATAAAAGAAGCTTATTATTACAGAGCGGGCGACCCGGAGTCCGACCCCGGTCAAGGACCCGGAATGCTTGGTGCCGGGCATTCGGGATTATTTTATGGAGATACGCTGGGAACATATAAACCGAAAGCCTATGCGTTACGCCTTTATACCAAAATGGCAAGGGAATTTCCCAAGTTGATGATGACCGATTATCCTTCCATTGGAGATAACGGGAGTAAACTTTGGGTTATGGCGTCGCGTAATGAAAATGAAAAAGCGGTGTTGATTTCAAATACGGAGAAATCCCCGATTGATTATTCGATTACGTGGGAAGGAGAAAAAATAACCCGTGATAAATACCGCGTGCTGATATTTCAAGTGGACGACGATAATGACGGGAGTGTCCCTACTGTGTGGAAGGGTGGTAACTTTACAATTGACGAAGGACGAGTGCAGTTACTCATTATTAAGAAGAAGCCGAACGCTGCCGAAGAATTATCTTTTAAACCCGAAAGCTTCTCCCTCGAACAGAATTATCCGAATCCTTTTAATCCCCTTACTATTATCAAATATACCATTCCGAAAAACGTGCATGTAAAACTCACGGTTTTTAATCTCCTCGGCGAAAAGGTGGCAATCCTGGTAAATGAAAATCAATCGGCAGGGGATTATAGCGTTCGTTTCGACGGCAGAAATTTACCCAGTGGAATTTATTTTTATACGTTACATGCGGGCAATTTTATAACGACCAAGAAGATGAGCCTGCTGAAATAATCTCCGAAAAATTTCACTTCTCGGAAAAGTTACTTGAGACGGGCTTGCCTCTGTGAGGCAAGCCCCTCTTTGGTAGATAAACCTGCCTACCGTCAGGCATGCCTATCTCCGATAGGCAAGCCCAAACCGGCACATCCTTATTAGATTTGTAAAAGATTTATGTCAATAGAAGAAGTGATAGACCTTAGGAATTCTTTCCCCACACCGCTTTTGAGATATTTTTCACGTTTGCGAGCTTCGACTCTTGAATCAAAAGTTTCGAGTAGGATTAGAGAGAAAGGGCGATAAGGTTTAGTGGTTCTGTTATAACCTGCGTTATGGTCGTGGAAACGGCGGAGAATATTGTTTGTCAGTCCGACGTAGATATAATTTCGGGAAAGGCTTTTAATGGCATAGACGTAAAACATGTGTTATTTACCTTTGGTTAAAATAAAAAAGGGGGAATGAAAATTCCCCCTTATGGTACCGAAGGCCGGACCTGCCTACCGTCAGGCAGGCTCGAACCGGCACATCCTTATTAGTTTTGTAAAAGATTTATATCAACAGAAGAAGTGATAGACCTTAGGAATTCTTTCCCCACACCGCTTTTGAGATATTTT
>CAZSYM010000043.1:0-19868 GCA_964611145.1 uncultured Melioribacteraceae bacterium | reverse complement strand
GGCAATGTTTTTTCGTTTATTTCCTCGACACCGGTCAAAGAAGAATCATAAAACGCTTTTGCGGTTGCAACAACAGAGCGCAAATCTTCCAGAGTCTTTCCAACGGCAATAGCGAAACCGACTTCGATTGAGTCACCCGCAGGTATATCGTAGTCCCCGCCACTTGCCACAAAGGAAACATCTTGCGGTCCAGCGTTGGTTTTATTCACTCCGTCGGACAGGGCAAACCATTTTTCATCGTCCGAGAAACCATCGTAAATGTTTATACCGCCGTCGTTCCCGTCGTTTTGAATTCCATAGAATCCATATTCTCCCTTGGATATCAAAGCACATGTAAAGTATGCATCTACCGGGTCGAGATTCTGAGTATAAACATAACCGAATCCGCCCGCTTGATCATAAGCCGTAATATTCTTATCGTACGTATCGCCGTCAATATCCCAATCCATAAACAAACCGGCACGGAAACCCGTAATGTCCGCAGCGGAATTATTTTTGAAAACATACTTTATAATGATAAAATCGTCCATTCCCTCCTTATCGAAGGAGTAAGTTGTCATCGTTGTTTGAATATTGAGTTTTGTGCCAAAAGCCATATAATCATTAAAGACGGCGTGCCCTTGTTCGTCGGCTATTTTTCCCGGATTTTGTATAACAAACGGCTTAACAGGGGTAAAATCCTTATCCTGTGCATTTCCCGAAGCATCCCGCGCGGCGTTGTCCAGCTTTTTCACTCCCGTACCGTACATCAACGCCCCTTCGAATAATAGATTTCCGCTATTTTTATATTGAAATCCATCTCCCTGTGTATTCTCAGGATAATCGTTAAAAGCCATTGTTCCCTTGCTGGTAAAAGTAAGAGAGATTTTACCGTTCGCCTGAGTAGCGAAGGTCGGATTCGCCAAAAACTTAATCCACTGAAAATCGGAATAATCGCCGTCCTCAAATTTCACGAGAAGGGAAACCTCCGTATTTTCGGGCACATTATCCGCAAGCTGAACTTGAAAAGGTTGAGAGGAGTTTTCAAATTCCGCTCCCGAGGAAACCGCTCCGGCATTGAAAGAACCCGCAACGACAGTAGCGTACGTATTCATGCTCACGAGGGATATTTGCAGCGAGGAAGTGGAGCTAAGGAAATTTTTAAACCTCAGTTTAATCCCTACTTTCTCACCCTTCTCGAAAACACCGTCACCGTCTCCCTCGTCAAAGAAGTTCTTTTCGACAATTCGAACCGCTTCGGCATCTTCCTTACTAACAGCGGCATAGGCATCAATTACCCCTTTACCCAAAAGGAAATTATATCGCGCAGCGTTTGTATCGTCAATACTCCGTGCGGTCACTCGGATTTGTTGCGCCACCTGTTCGGGAGTATAGCTCGGGAATTTCGAAAACACCAAACCGGCAAGCCCCGCCACGAAAGGAGAAGCCATTGACGTACCGCTTAACCAATCGGCATAGGTGTCGTCTTGCCATGTACTAAGAATTCTAACGCCCGGGGCGAACACATCGAGTCTTTCACCGTAATTCGAGAAATAAGCTTTCATATAACTTGAATCCACGGCGCCTACCGACAAAGCTCCCTGGTAAGCTCCCGGATAAATGGAAGCCTGCAAGCCCTCGTTGCCCGCCGCTCCCACGAGTAAAGTCCCATGAGCCACGGCATAATCAATAACTTCTTGTCCAGCGGCGGAATAACTGTAACTTCCCCAACTTGTATTTATAACCTTAGCGCCGTTATTCACGGCATAAACTATCCCCTGGTATCCGTAAGCTATCAACGGATTTCCGTTTGCATCGCGTATATTATCCTGTGAGGTTTTAACCGGCATAATCTTACAATTAAAACCGATTGACGCTATCCCCTTGCCGTTGTCTGTTACGGCAGAGGCTATTCCGGCGACGTGGGTCCCATGCTCGGGACGGTCTTCCTTCGGGTCATTATCCGGTGTGCCGCTTACTCCACCGAAATCCCAGCCGTGGACGTCATCAATATATCCGTTGCCATCGTCGTCAATACCGTTGTTCGGTATTTCTCCTTCATTCGTCCATATATTTGAAAAAAGGTCGGGATGGTCCCAGTCCACACCCGTATCATCTATTGCAATTACAACGTTCGTATCGCCTTTGGTAATTTCCCATGCTTCCGCCGCCTTTATTTTCCGCAATGCCCACTGCTCTCCATAACGCGGGTCGTTGGGTTTGTACATCAATTGCCCCAAATAATACGGTTCCGCCCATTCGATTCCCTTCAATTTCGAGAGCTTCGCCGCAAGGAATTTCGGATTGACGGGAGAAGAATATCGCAATGTATAAATCTTCTCCAGAGAAGTTCCGGCGGATTTTCGCATGCTCTCTTTGAGAGCAAAAGTTCTTTTCACGGAAACCACTCCCGCCGACTTTAAAATCCCCGCGAGAGTCCCGCTTTCGACGGCAGATTTGGCAAGGGAAACATCTTTAAATTTAACCAAAATCCTATCCGCAAAAACGTAATCCCGACCAAGTTTCATTACGGTTTGAGCATGGAAAACCGTTGCGGAAAAAAGAACAAGCAAAAGAGATACGAACAATTTTTTCATTTTAACTCCCAAATATTTTTGACTGTTAAATATCCCTAATTTTATTCATTAATGCCACTATTCAGTTTTTCGCCTCCCACAAATTGTGACTTTTATCAACATCGGGAATAAATTTGGTCGAAAGCTCGACTTTAATCGGCGGGGAGGAAGTTTTAATTTTCAACTCCAACTTTTCGTTCCCGTTTTTCCAAACCACGGGAGTTTTATAAATCTCTTTTTTAGACCCGTTCTCGAAGGTCAAAATCAAATCGATGGGGACGGGAAGCAAACCGTCCTTGCGGACTACAATGTTCACGGAATCCTCTGAAAACTCGACTTTATCTATGGAAACATCGGGATAACCGCGTTCGCAAAACCATGGTTCGAAGAACCAATCGAGGTTCTCGCCCGCCACATCGTTGAAAGTAAAGAAAAAATCGTAAGGCAAAGGGTGTTTACCATGCCAACGTCTAATGTATTCCTTTAGCGCCTTTTTGAAATTTTCTTTCCCCATGGTTTGCATCAAATAATAGTACGCCAAGCCGGGTCTGCCATAGGAAGCGCTTCGGTACGTCCGACCGAAAAGAAAAACGGAAGGAATTATCATCGGTAATTCGGTTTCGCTACCGGCGAAAAGAGAAAATCCCGCGGCGTTCATTTCGAGCGGGTTAAATTTTCCTTCCTTTGCTTGCAATTCAATGGGTAGCATAGTAGCCCAGCCTTCGTCCATCCATGCATACTTCCTTTCATTAATCCCCATATAAAAAGGGAAATAAGTATGCGTTATTTCGTGGGAAGTTACGAAAAATTGTCCCGTGTACGAGGAAGAAGCCCCTTCGTTTACCATCATTGGGGATTCCATGCCGCCGCCACCGTTGAATATGGTAATTTTCGGATAAGGAAAGGGAACGCCCGGAAGTTCTTTCGAAAGGAAAGCAACGGTTTTCAATCCCATTTTCGCCACCTTGGCAAACTCTTCCGAATCCGATTTATAAGCCGCATCCACCGTTACCCGTCTGCCGGTTTTTTCGTCCACAACCACGCTTCCCATATCCCAAAGATAATGATTGCTCGTTCCGAATGTGAAGTCGGTAACATTTTTCGCTTCGAAAATCCAGGTGTTATAATCATCATCCACGGTGGGTTTCTCTTTTTCGTAATCTTTCAGGGTAACGATACGCACAACGGAGTCGCTTTGCATTGCTTCTTCGAGCCGCCGCAAATATTTGGGTTTCAGAAGTTCATCCGCATTCTGCAATTCGCCCGTCGCCCAAACGAGGAAGCCCTCCGGCACGGAAATTTCCACATTGTAATTGTTGAAATCGTTGTAAAACTCCACCGTTCCGCCATAATTATAAACGTCCCAACCGTCAATATCGTCGTAAACCGCAATTTGAGGATACCAATACGCCACAAAGAAAGAAGTGGAGTCGTACGCTCCCATTCTTTGCTTCGAATATTTCGGAATTTCAAAACTCCACTCCGCTTCCACAACGCTTGTGGAATTCGGAGGCAAAGGATTTTTCAAAAAGACAAAAAGATTCGTGCCTTGCCTTCTGTAACTCTTTGCCTCGGCGGAAAAATCAACCGTATCCCCGTTAATCACAAGAGAATAAATCTTAACGCCGTCGGTTAATGCTTTAGGATTTATTTGGTCATCCCGCGGCGCTCCTTTTTTATAATAATCGGGATAAAGGCGAAAGACAAGTTTTTTCAGTTCATCGGGGCTGTTGTTTTTGTAAACAATTTCTTCCCTCCCGCGGAGGATTCTGGTAGCGGGATTTATTTCCGCAGTAATAATATAATGTGCACTGTTCTGCCAGTATTTCTTTCCCGGCGTGCCGTCATAATTCCGCACCCCGCTTTCATAAGATTTTTTTACATTCAAAGGAATATAAAAAGAACTCTGCGCAAAACTTGCAAAGGAAAAACTTAAGAATAAAACAAAGACGGGCAAAAGTTTTTTCATTTTATTTCCTCCGAAATATTTTAGCGGTTTTTAGAACAATAGTCGTATTGATTCGGAATAAGTTTCAGTCGGATTTTACTTTGGTTTGCAAATTAAAAAACAAACCGTTGCTTTCAAAATAAAACAACTGCGCGATTCCCCTTTACCGCTTCGCTTTTTTATTTTTCTCCGATAATTACGATATTTGCATTGTTTAAAATTCGGGGAAAGATTAAAATGAATCCATTGGGAATCCATCACGTTGTCGAATTTGTAAATTGCAAGTCGGAGCATTTAAACGATCCGATTAAACTTGAAAAATTTGTGCTCGAAGGCATCAAAAAATCGGGCTTAAAGTCCCGCAGCATAATCTCCCACAAGTTCGAACCGGTGGGAGTTACGGTTCTCGCAATAATAAGCGAATCCCACATAGCAATTCACACTTACCCGGAAGCCGAAAGCATTTCCCTCGATGTTTTCACATGCTCGGATCCAAAGAAACAGGAAAAATTCATTGAATTCATGAAGAAAAAGCTGAAGCCGGAAATTGTGGAAATCGTGGAAATACAACGAGGCAATACGATTGATATTATTGATAAAAACTGGATTATCTCCGAGGCGGACATTGATTTTGAAATCAAGTATCATATCAAGAAAAGACTTTATCAGGGGAAATCGGAATATCAATGGATTGATGTAATTGAAAACGAATCGTTCGGGAGAATGCTCTTTCTGGATAGGGATTTGCAAATTGCCGAGTACGACGCTCACATTTACAACGCTGCAATTTTGGAGCCGATAAAGAAAGAGCCCGAAAGGTTCAAGAACGTTGCAATCTTCGGCGGTGGAGACGGAGGAATTTTAAAAGATTTGCTTAAACTAAATCCCGAAAAAGTTACGCTCATAGACATCGACAAGGAAGTCATAGAGATTTCCAAAAAATATTTGAAGAAGATTTGCGGAAAAGCCTTCGACGACCCCCGCGCGGAAATCGTAAACGAAGACGTCAACAGATATATGAATAAAATGAAAGCCGTCGATGCAATCGTAAGCGATTTAACCATGCACCCCGAGACGTTCACGCATTTGGATAGGCCCACGTATCTCAAGCGTCTGTTCGGTAAAATAAAACGCAAGTTAAGAAAAAACGGCGTTCTTACGATGCAAGTCTGTTCGGCTTTCGACAAGGAAACTTATGAACTTGTAAATTCTTTGTTAACAGAACTTTTCAAGGAAGTCGAATACAGAAAAGTTTATATTCCCTCTTTTGCCGAGGAATGGATTTTTGCCACGGCTAAAAAGTAAGGCGAGCTTACGCCGAAACCGGAAACAGCGATGAAACGTGCATTCGGAAAAAACGGATTTCTTTTTTTCGTGTGGATATTTCCGCTGTTTTTTTCGGCGCCGCAAAACGCTATCGCCCAACGCCTTTTGAAATTGAACGTCGTTACTCCCTCGGGAGAAAAAAGGGTTTCCTACTTAACAAAGCACGGATTGGTTTATGCCTCCGCCAGGGAACTTGCAAAGGTGTTGGGGTTCGGATATTATTACAATACAAATGCAGACAAGCTGGAAGTAAAATCGGACACCTATCGGCTTTTATTTACCGCCAGGAATCAATACGTCATACTCCGACGAAAAAACGGTAGCGAGCGAAAAGTTTTTCAGCTTCCCGTCTCCACGCTTCTTTTGAAAAAAGATGTTTTCGTGCCTTTGGATTATTCCCTCCGCTTTTTCAAATTGCTGTACGGAAAAGAAATCCTCTTTGCTGCCGGAGAAAGAGAAATCAGATTAACCTCCCGACCTTATTCGGAAAATAAAAGCGATATTTCCGAAAAAGGCAAAAAGGCGCTTCCACCGAAGACAACGTATGACATTTACGGAATGGAGATAAGCGAAAAGTCCAACGGGACTTTGATCCGCTTAAAAACCGGTAGGGAAATTCGCCGTTTCAGCTCCTCCATAAACGAAAATACGCTTTTCGTTTTCCTACCCGACGTTTCCATAGCTCCCGATTTGTTAAAAAATTTCAAACCGAGCGGTTTCGTAAGGAAAGTAAAACTAAAAAAAGTGGGCGGGAACGTCCAGTTGGAATTTCTTCTTAAAAAAGGATACGAAGCTCAAGAATCTTTTCAGGATCCCGATAATCACGACATTTTGATAGCCATTCACAGCAAGGTTTTCGCCCGGCGGGACAATGTGGGGAAGTTGGTAAAAAAATGGAAATTCTCGACGGTTGTTATCGACCCGGGTCACGGCGGGAAAGATGCGGGAGCGATAGGGGTAACAGGCGTCAAGGAAAAGGACATAAATCTGAAGATAGCTCTCGAATTGGGACGGTTGATAAGAAAAAATTTGAAGAACGTAAAAGTTGTTTTCACACGAAAAACGGACAAATTCGTCGAGCTATATAAACGAGGCAAAATCGCCAACGAGCATCACGGAAACCTTTTTATTTCAATTCATTGTAACTCCTTAATTAAAAAACCAAGCTCCACGAACGGGTTTGAAATCTATTTGCTTCGTCCCGGCAGAGCAAAGGAAGCTATACGAATTGCGGAATATGAGAACAGCGTAATAAAATACGAGGACGACCCCAAGCGATATAAAAAGCTAACGGACGAAAACTTCATTCTGGTAAGCATGGCGCATTCCGCCTTTATGCGATACTCGGAGAAATTCTCCGAAATTCTCAACAAAGAATATGCGGCACATACGAAGATAAAATCCCGCGGAGTAAAACAGGCGGGACTTTACGTGCTCGTAGGTGCTTCGATGCCCGGCGTGCTTGTCGAAACAGGATTCATTTCTAATTACAAGGATGAGGCGTATTTAAAAAGCAAAAACGGACAACGGGCAATTGCAAAAGCGATTTATCTTGCCATAAAGAAATATATTAAATACTATTCCAAAACCGTCAGAGAAGAAAGTTAGGGAAAGAAAATGACCAACGCTCAAAAGTGGATTGCCGTGTTTCTGCTCCTTTTTGTTTTGCTGCTGGCATTGGAGTTAATGGTTCAGTAAAGAAATCCTTTAAAAAAGAAAAAGCAGTCCGCAGACTGCTTTTTGCCAAATCAAAATTAGGATTAACCTTCCAAACTATTGACGTATCTGGTAAGCTTGGATTTTTTTCGAGCGGCTGTATTTTTGTGCAATCTTCCCTTTGCAACGGTTTTATCGATAAAAGAAACCGCTTCTCTCAAGAACTTCATTGCTTCTTCTTTGTTTTCAGCTTTTAGAACCTTCTTGCTCAAAGTGTTAATCTTAGACCTCGAAGCTTGATTTCTCAATCTTCTCTTCGCATTCTGACGAATTCTTTTCTTAGCCGACTTATGATGTGCCATTTCTACCTACTGTTTTTTTTCAAGACACGAAATATAATATTATTGAAAAATTAAAGCAAGACATTAGCAGTGACAATTGTTTGTTGAACTCTCGCTTCTTTTATCTCTCCGTGATAATACACCGATTTTTTCTTCGCAGATTATATTATTTTCTTCTCAAAGCACCAATGAAAAAGCTCATGAAATAGCAGGATTTTTTAATTCTTTCCCTTAAATAGCGTCCAAATTATTTCTATAATTCAATCAAAAAATAAAGAGCAATACCGATAAAGAAACACAAATATCCAGCAAGCAAAAACTTGACGGTAAAAGCCAATCCCTCCTTAGGTGTCACTGTAGTAATAAAAAATCTATACGCAATCAAATTAGCAAGGGAACCGAACAGACTGCCGAAACCGCCCACGTTTACTCCCCAGAGCAACGCCTTCCATTGCGCCGTGAATTTTGCAAAAAGGAGAGCCGTGGGAACATTGCTAATCAATTGACTCAGCAAAGCGGAAAGAAGAAAAACATGATTCGAATCGCTAAGCTCGGCGGAAAGCAACTCCCTTACATTTTCCCCCAGAGCAAAGAAAAACAAAAAGGTCAGCAAAAGGGAGTAATCAATTTTCAAACTCTTTCTGTCGAAAGTCAGTGCATAAACAAAAACCAACGCGCCCAACCAAATATTAATCAAACGAAGCACGGAAAAGATGATAACACCCAAAAGTATGCCGTAAGCAAGTGCATGTCGAAGATTCCCCTCCTCCGCGGCGGGAGCTATTTCTCCAATCTTCTTGCTACCGAGCGCAACACCGGAAGCCGCAAGAATAACAAGAAAAGCAAGCGAAAAAGGAGCAATGGTAGCAACGAAATCCAGCGGAAAAATTTTATAAAACCAATAAATGTAAAGATTCTGCGGGTTACCGATAGGAGTGAGCGCCGAGCCCGCATTAGCCGCCAAGGCTTCCAATATCACAAGCCACTCCTTCCATTTCAAATTAAGAAGAAGCGTTGTCGGAACAACTATCAAAAGGGAAACATCGTTGGTCAGAAACATCGAAAGAAAAAAGGTAAACAAGACAATTTTAAGAGGCACAAACCTTCCCCTTTCCACCCTGCGAGAAAAGGCGCGAAAGAATCCGCTTCGCTCCAAACCTTTAATCGCCACAAACAAAGAAAAAAGGATAAAAAGAGTTTCCCACTCGTCTTTGTTTAAGGAAGGAATCTTTTTAAGATAAACGGAAAGGATTACAACGCCCAATACCGAAGCGGAAAGAAGCCATTCCTTCAAAATGAAATCCGAAAATACCTTTCCATTCTTCATCGGCTTCTCCCACCAAACACAAAAAGTTCTACATCGTAGTTTTAAACCTCAACAATTAAAATAAAAAAAACAAAAAGAAGGGGAAATTTTCGGAAATAACCTAATAGGAAGCTACTTTTCCATTTTAAATGCTCGGTAAAAATCCATAACCAAGCACGACGTAGCGGAAAGTTCAAAGCGCTTGGAAAACTTATCGTAAATTAACTTACCCAAGAGTTGTCCTGTAAAAAAAGCCCCCACAAGCACGGGATAAGTATAAAGGGCAAAGCCTATGTCGAACAAAAATCTCATCGCTATTACAAAGGGAACGGGAACATGGACAGCCAATACCCACTGGAAAGAAAACTTCCGCACATTAGCGCGCCAATAACCGAAAGGAATATTTAATAAAACGATTAAGATAGCTACCAATAAAATTTTCATATTCACCGATTTTTTAATCGCAAAATTAACTTACCCGCTTCAGAATGACAACATAAAATATTATTGACCTTGATTTTATTGACAATTTTAACAATTTTCCAAAAACATTTTGAAAATTTTTAATAAACCATAATGAAAAAGTTTTTAACCGCAACGGTGCTATCGCTTTTTTCCATCGGTTGGCTTTCGGCTCAAACCGTCATAGGGAAATACGGCGGAGAATTTCTCTCCATCGGCGTAGGGGGAAGAGCCTTAGGAATGGGAAGCGCTCAAGTAGCGGTTGCACAAGACGTCACAGCGGGATACTGGAATCCTGCCGGGTTGGCGGAAGTAAATTATCCTCAAATAGCTCTGATGCACGAGGAGCATTTCGGCGCGCTGGTAAACTATAACTATGCGGGCGTTGCCATTCCTTACGCTCAAAACATGAGCTTTGCATTTACGGCAATCAGATTAAGTATTGACGGTATTCCCGATACCAGAAATGCCTTGGTGGATATGACAACGGGACAAGTGATTTACGACATAAATAATCCCAATGCAAGAATAGACCCAGACAAAGTAAAAGAGTTCAGCGATACCGATTGGGCGTTCTACTTTTCTTTTGCACAACGTCGTAGCAAAGAATTTTTGTGGGGAGCAAATCTTAAAATCATACGTCGCGACATTGCGGAAGCAAGCGCTCTCGGATTAGGTTTCGATATTGGAGCCATTTATTTCCCGACAAACAAATTGCGATTGGGGGTCAACTTCACAGACGTTACAACTACGCTTGTATCCTGGAGCACCGGCAGAAACGAACTGATTACTCCAACCGCCCGAATAGGCGCAGGGTATTCGATAGAATTACTGGGAGGTGTTTTCACACCGGCGTTAGATTTGGATATGCGATTCGAAAACCGTCGCTTCGCCTCGACTTTTAATATAGGACCGATAAGTTTCGATGCAAAGGCGGGAGTAGAATTCAATTACAAAAACATTTTTGCCGTCCGTGGCGGATATAACGATGTAAAACAATTCACTATCGGCGTCGGCATAAAGCTCCCGAAACTTAACATCGATTATTCCTTTGCACGACAAACCCTTTCGGAGTTCGAGCGTTTGCCCGATACGCATCGAATTTCACTTATTTTAACTTTGGAAGAACCTCGTTTTGCCCGAAAGAATTAATTTCCCGCGTGCGTGGAAAATTTTTCGCAGGACGATTTCATTTTCGATTGTGTTTGTTACTCTCACCTCATGCGCCGTTTCAAGCGGCGGCTTTTCATCCGAGCAAAAAGTCCGAATTCCTCACACGAATATTCTCGTCTCGCTCCCTACGTCATGGCTAAATGCCCGCCTGTCTTCTTCCAACATAAGTCTGCTTATCTTTGATAAACACTATAATTCCTCCATTTCCTTTATGCCAATTCATTTATTGGGAAAACAAAAAAATTTTTCGCTTTCCGAAATAGCGAATTATGAAAAAACGCTATCCGAAATGTTGGGAAATAAAACGGTGGGGAAGCCGAAAGAAATGAAACTCGACGCCAAAAGATTCTTTATCTTCAAGTTTATCACACCCGATAAACAATACGGAAGCGTTGCGATTTTTCAAACTCACGGTTATTTGCTACGAGCAAAATTCCTAACCAAAACCAAAAACGCAAAAGCCGAAAAGGTTTTTCTTTCTATAATCAAAGAGATTTCGGAAAGTTAATTCACAGCCACGGCAGATGATCCAAATCAACATTTCCGCCGGAAAGTATTATTCCGATTCTCTTACCTTCAAAAAGTTCTCTGTTTTCAAAAACGGCGGCAAGGGGCACGGCGGAGGAAGGTTCAACAATTACTTTCATTCGCTCCCAGATAAACCTCATGCTTGAGACAATCGATTCTTCTTTAACGGTCAATATTCCCGCGACCTCTTTTGAAATAATTCCAAAAGTTCTCTCGCTAAGCGAGGTAAGCAATCCGTCGGCAATAGTTTCGGGGGAAATCGAGGGATAAATTTTCCCGTCTCGAAGGGAGCGATAAGCATCGTCCGCCCCCTCGGGTTCCGCGCCCAAAACTTCAACGGCGGGACCATAAAATTTTGCCGCGAGAGCCGTTCCGCTTAAAAGTCCCCCGCCGCCAACCGGCGCGAGAATAAAATCCAAGTCCTTCGTTTCCTCCAACAGCTCTTTCGCAGCGGTCGCTTGCCCGGCTATTACCGAATAATTATCGTAAGGATGAATAAAAATCGCTCCCTTTTCCAGGACAAGTCGGCGGAGGGTTGTTTCCCGCGCTTCGAGAGTCGGTTCGCAAAAGACAACTTCCGCGCCGTATGAAAACACGGCTCGTTTTTTAATTTCGGGCGCCGTGCGGGGCATTACCACATATGCCTTTATTCCACGCTTTTTAGCCGCGAGAGCAAGAGCCGCAGCGTGATTTCCAGAAGAGTGGGTTGCAACACCGCTCTTTTTTTCGTCATCACTCAGGGAAAGGACGGCGTTCATCGCGCCGCGGAATTTGAACGCACCCGCCTTCTGAAAATTCTCGCATTTAAAGAAAAGAAAGGCGCCCGTCGCCTCGTTGGCGGAACGAGAAACAAAAACGGGTGTCCTGTGAATAAATTCGCGTATCCTTTCATGCGCACCAGCTATATCCCCGCGCGTCGGTATTTCATTCAAAAAAGGCATATCACGGTTTTATCGCTTCCCAGAAAAATTCGCAGTGCTTGTAAGCAAGTTTCAAAGCTTCTTTAACATTTTCACCCTTTTCCCCGGTTAAATATTTAATCCGCAAAAAATAAAGATACGAAGTAAACTCCTCCGCTAGAAGTCGGGCATCCGTTTTTTTAATCAAGCGATATTCTATCATTTTATCGAAGACAAAACTCCAAACTTCCTGTTGCTCTTTTAAAAATGCTTCGAGGGAAATCTCCAAATCGTTATGACCGGTAAACTGCTCGATTAAATAAAGTCGTAAAACGGCTCTTTCAAGCGGGCTGTCCCAATAGGTTATCATTTTCTCACAATATTTTTTCATAAACTTGAGGGGTTTACCGATGTAGTCAAGAATTTCTTCCGATATTACCTTTGCATTGATTTTTCGCTTTTGGTAATCTTTTACTATCGCTTTTAATATTTCCTCCTTGGATTTAAAGAAGCTATAAACCGAGCTTTCTCTTATTCCAACATCGGAGGCTATCATCCGAATGGTGGCGCCTTTGAATCCATGCCGGGAGAACAACTCAAGAGCGCTTTTCAGAATCAATCCTTTCGTCGGGGATTTGCCCTTTTTATACATTTTTCACCTCTCCAATTTTAAAAATTTGAATCCATACGCCGGAAGAACGATTGTCATTTCGTCGCGCTCGGGTCGGAAAACTTCCCCGTCCATTAAATCCCTAGCCAAGTTCACATCATAGCAAGCGGGGAAATCGACACTTACTCGCCTGGGAATAGCGGTTTTATTAAACACAATCAATATCCTTTCGTTAAAATCGGAGCGCACAAAAGCAAAAACGGAAGTATCGGCTTTCAGAAAATAAATATCTCCATATCGAAGCGCGGTATGTTTTCTTCTGAGGTGAATTATATGACGCACCTTGTCCAACATCTTTTTCTCATAAAAATTAAGCTGATTACCGAATCTCATCATACGGCGATTATCGGGGTCGGACGCCCCCGTCATTCCGAATTCGCTGCCGTAATAAACAACAGGAACGCCGGGAATCGAAAATTCGTAGGCTAAATAAAGTTCCGTTTTAAGATAACTTGAGGGATGGTCAACCTTGGGCGGATTTTTCCACCCCATTTCCGTAGCGTCCCACATCCAAAGCGGGATATCCCCGTCCGCATAAGCTATATAACGATTCTTATCATGGCTGTCCATTATATTACCCATTAAAGGAAGCGGTCCGTAAATTTGCCTTGTCTTTCTTAGTTCATCACGCAAATCGGCAAACGTTTTACTCGAATCAATAAAAACGGCTTGCGCCACATTATAAAGATTAAAATTAAACTGCGCGTCCAGTTGCCCGTTGTTCACGTAGGAACTAACGAGGGCGTAATTGCCGAAGGTTTCCCCGATTTGATAATAGTGTTTTTTTCCAAGACTTTTGAGTTTTCTGGTCAAAGTTCTCCAAAAAATATTCGGGACATGCTTAACGGCATCGTGTCTAAATCCGTCCGCTCCCGTTTTTTTGAGCCACCAGAGAGCGTTTGCGGTCATTGTGTCCACAGCCTCGGCGGAATTAAGATAATTAAAAGACGGCAAATACGGCTCGAACCAAGTGGTAAGACGATGCTCGTCCCACAAGCGAATGTTCGGCTTACCGTCCGGTAAATACATACTACCGAACCAATCTCTGTGTTCTTTGAAATAAGGATGATATTTATGAACATGGTGAGATACAAAATCGAGGAGCACCTTTATGCCGTGCTCGTGCGCTTTTTGAACAAGGCTTTTTAACAGCTCCATGTTCCCGAAATGTTCTTCCACGCGATAAGCCGATATAGGCCAATAACCATGATATCCCGCGAACCATCTATGCGGTTTCGGCCAGCCGCGAAAGGCTTCGTTCGGATTGTCGTTTACGGGCGAAATCCAAAGCACATTTATTCCCAAGCTATCGAAATACCCGCTTTCGATTTTATCAATTATACCTTGAAAATCTCCGCCCTCGTAATTTGCTTTCCATGAAAGAGAATCGTGAACAACGGGGCGATCGTTTCCTTTATCGCCGTTGAAAAATCTATCCGTCAAAAGAGAATAAATTATCCCGTCATGCCAATCGAACGGTGCATCGTTATCATAAGGCTTTCCGTCATAAATAAAAACTTCCTGCAAATTGGAATGAATCCCATCGGAAGATACCGCCACACGCAAAATATTTTTCCCGCGCAACATCTCGGTCGGGAGAGAGATTGTTATTTCGTTCTTTTGAACGCCCACAAAATCATCTTCTATTCTTTCGTTATTTAATAAAGCCAATATGTTTCTCCGTGAAATCTTTTCACCGAAGGAATCGTTCCCGAAGTAAAAAGAAAATTCTGCCGTACCGTTGGCAATATCAAAACTTCCCACGTGAAGAAATCTTTCGTGTTTGCCCTCGGGCTTTACTTTAATCACAGAATTAAAGCCACCAAGTCCGTTTGCTACGCTGTCGGGATTCGAAGGATCGCACAGCTCCAGAGTATCCGCGTAAAACTTGTACTGATACACGCCGGGATCAAGCTCAATATCGACTTCATAAACGCCATCGCCGTCGCTGTCATGCATGGGAATACTGTGACGATTCCATTGATTAAATTCGCCGAAAAGAGTTATCTCTTTGAATTTCCTTTTGGGTTTGAATCGGAATTTCACTGGAATTTTTTTCCGCACAAAAACGGGGAATGCAAGCGTGTCGTTGCCGTTCAAAATCGAACACATCTCCCATCCTTCAAAACTCCTCGGCGCTTTGAAAACAAGCATCCGGGAAGACGTATTAAACTTCACGTTAACAACACCGCACGAGAGAGGATGTATGTCGTACTTTTCGGAGTAAAACATATCGGAAATCAAAACGGAATCCGCTTTTCCGGAAATCAAATTGACGGTAGCGATTAAGTCTCCAGTTTTGGCAATACCCATACGCACGAACACAAAAAAGAGAAGCAATGCGAGAAAATTTCTTAGTCTAAACATTTTTCTCCCGATTTATTAAAATTGTAGTTTCTAAAATAACAATTAGAAAAGAATAAATAGGGGAAAACAGACAATGCACGAAGATGTTTTACGAGCCGTTACTTTTTCCGATTTGCTTCATTTTCCTCTTCAACAATGTCTAACAAATCGGCGACGGAATGCAATTTGTAGGTGGGTTGTATTTCTCCGTAAAGTCCAAAGTTATTTTTAACACCGGTGTTAACAAGTGCGGTATCCAAACCGAAATCATTTCCCATTTTGATGTCGGTCAAAAGTCTATCTCCCACAATTAAGTAACGTTCCGGAGGAAATTTCATCGCTCGTCGGATTTCCGAAAACATGTGCAGTGAAGGTTTTCCGAAATGGTCTTCCAATTTTCTGTAAGTTCTCTTTTCGAGCAAGGATATTACCGCTCCGGCATCCGTTATCTCGCCCTCGTCCACGGGGCATGTATCGTCGATATTGGCGGCAAAAAAGTAAGCTCCTTTCTCCAGCGCCTTGGCTGCAATTTCGATTTTTTCCAGATTTAGGGTTCTATCCAAAGTAATAATCACCACATCAATTTCGGAGGGATTCTCGGAAAAGTTTATCTCGGCTTTTTGCAATTCTTCTATAAAAACTTTCTCGCCGATAGCATAGAAGTTTTTTCCCGTGAAATTCACAGCCAAAAAGTTTCTCACTACTTCGGCGGACGTCAGTATGCGAGAAGAAAACACAGCGAGACCGTTTTTCACAAGAAAGGAAAAGTATTCCTCCGCCGAGCCGGTGGTTTTGTTCGAAACAAATATCAGGTCCTTTCCCATATTTACAAGGGAATTGACCGTTTCTTTCGCTCCCTCGATTATTTTGCTACCTCGGTAAAGCGTTCCGTCCAAGTCGAAAATGAAACCGTCGTATTTTTCAAAAAGTTTTTTCAAAGATTCAGCTCCTTTTTCATCAGAGCAAAGCTTGCTTCAATTTCCGTCGGGTTATACCCCAGCTCCGTTTGTGCCTTCAGCGTAATTAAACCTGATTTCAAGGGACGGCGCGCCGCCTGATTCAATTCATAAGTTTCAATGGGGACAATTCTTTTTTTGTCAAGATTGAAGAAATCCGCAATCCGCAACGTGAAATCGTAACGGGAAAGAAACTCCTTTCCTCCTATGTGGAACAAGCCTTCTTTCTTATACTCAATCACTTTTGCGATAGCCCACACAAGGTCGTCTATATAGGTGGGATTATTAATCTGGTCTGTCACTATTCGGATTGTATCTCCTTTTCGCAACGAAGAAACAACCCACTTCACAAAATCGGGACGTCCGTACTTTGCGGGACCGTAAAGTACATTAGTGCGGATAATAGTATTAAAAACCCCGCTGCCTCGCAAAGTGTTTTCACTTGCCAACTTTGTTCGTCCATAATAAGAAATCGGATTCACTCTGTCTTTTTCCGTGTAAGGTCCGTTTTCCCCGTCAAAGACGTAGTCGGTAGAAATATGCACCACGTGAGCATCGCAAGCCCAAGCATAATGTGCCAAATTCGCCACACCGCTTACGTTCACCTTCCAGGCGAGTTCTCTATGTGTTTCGCAACCATCGACGTTCGTATAAGCCGCGGCGTTTATTATTGCGTCGGGGTAAAAATCGTTAATTATTCTTTTTACCTCGTTTTTCTCGGTGATATCAAGTTTTACATAATTTACATTTTGGATGAAAGATTTTTCTTCCGCCGAGCAGGTAAGAAGTTCCACGCCCTTTTGATTCGTGTAATAGAGTGTAAGCCTTTGGCCCAGCATTCCGTTCGAGCCGACAATTAAAATCCTCTTTCTAATAAAATCTTTTGGCAATATCATTTTTCAATTTTTTGTAATCTTCGAATTTTTCATACTCCGTAACAACTCCCGCCGCAACGTTAGCAAAGCGAAGTGAGTACAACAAATCCCTTTGCGAAATATAAGAATAAAAAAACGCTGTCCCAAAGACATCCCCGCAACCGACTTGGTTCAAGGCTTTCGATTTGATTGCCGTCACAAAGGCGGAAGCAATTTCTCCTCTGTCGCGAAAATACGCTCGGGCACCGACTCGCCCCATTGTTTTTATCAAAATTTTTCCCTCGTCGGAAAGAACTTCTTCCGCTATTTTTATTTCTTCCGTTTCCTCGCTCAATGTAAAAATTTCATATTCGTTGGATTGAATAATATCCGCCGCTGAATACCATTTTTGTGCATCCGGTATTTTCCTAAAAAACCTCTCTTTGCGCTCGTTCATTCCGCGAGACAAACTATGAACGTCGAGATAAATTTTCCCCTTATATTTTTCACGCAACTTTTGAATATCCTCCGCCGAAATGTCAAACCCCGTAATCATATTCACAAGAATGCCGTCAAAATCGATGTTAGAAGCAAAAAGTTTTTCGAGGGAGAGCTTACCGGAAATGTTTTCATATTCCTCCTTCCGCTCCTTGTTTTCATAAAGCGTAAGACGAATACCCGGCATTTTTTCCACCTCCTCGGCAAAATCCAAATTGAAATCGGAATAAACCTCTTCTAAAAGTTCGAAATTCTCCTTGTCGAAGGAGGTTAACAAGAAAATCTCGTCCTTCGGGGTAATTAAATTTCGCATTGCAATTGCCGAATAGTACAATCCGCCGGGCTTTACGGAAATTTTGTCTCCGTCTCGTATTGTGTCTTTTACGGTATGACCGATTAAAAGGAGTTTCATAGACGTCCCAAAGTCAAAAGAGCGCCCGAAGGCGCTCCGTTGATTTTAAACATTAACAGGTTTCCGGCCTATGCTATAGTAGGTAAATCCGAGCTCTTCCATCTGCGTTGGGGTATAAACATTACGCCCGTCGAAAATTAGTTTCTGCGTAAGTAGTTTTGCGATTGTGTCGAACTCGGGATTTCTGAATTCGTTCCACTCCGTTAAAATCAAGAGCGCGTCGCTATCCGTTAACGCTTCGTATTGATTTTTCACGTACTTAATTTTATCACCGAAGTGAAATTTTGCATTCTCTGTGGCAGCCGGATCATAAGCGACCACATTCGCACCGGCACCCAGCAATTTGTTAATTATCGTAATCGACGGCGCCTCGCGCATATCGTCCGTGTTGGGTTTGAACGCTAATCCCCAAACAGCAAATTTTTTACCCTTGATTTCGCCGTTAAAATGCGCCATAACTTTATCCACAAGCACTTCCTTTTGGCGCTTGTTGATTTTATCGACTTGTTCAAGCAAAGTAATTGGCGAACCTTTTTCAGCTGCGGTTTTAATCAAAGCGTTAACATCTTTCGGGAAACACGAACCTCCGTAGCCGATGCCCGGGAACAAAAAGCGTTTGCCGATACGCGAGTCCGTTCCCATTCCTTTGCGAACCAAATCCACGTCCGCGCCGACTTTCTCACAGAAATTCGCAAGTTCGTTCATAAACGTAATTTTCGTTGCGAGAAACGAATTTGCGGCGTATTTGGTTACTTCCGAACTTTGCGGGTCCATAATCAAAATCGGATTGCCTTGACGGACAAACGGCGCGTAAAGGCGTTTCATTTTCTCTTTTGCGAAATCGCTTTCCGCACCGATTACTACGCGCTCGGGCTTCATAAAATCTTCCACAGCAAAGCCTTCACGCAAGAATTCGGGATTGGAAATCACTTCGAAATTTTCCGCGCCTTTGCTTTCAATAATTTCCTTCGTCGCTTTCGATGTCCCGACAGGCACGGTGCTTTTGTTAACGATAATTTTATATTCGTGGTCTTTGTTTCTTGCTAAAATTTCACCAATATCTTCAGCAACGCCGTAAACGTATTTCAAGTCTGCAGAACCGTCTTCGCCTTGCGGTGTCGGCAAACAAAGCATAATAATTTCATTTTCAAGAACCGCTTTTTCGAGATTGTCCGAAAAAGTCAATCTTCCTTTGTCAATATTAGCAAGGAACAAACGCTCGAGTCCGGGTTCGTAAATCGGCACTTCGCGATTGTTCAATTTTTCCAATTTCTTCGGGTCGTTGTCAATACAAACAACATCGTTGCCCATATCCGCGAAACATGTTCCCGTTACGAGGCCGACATAACCTGTGCCAATTACCGCTATTCTCATATTATTTCTCCTTTTTGAAAATAAAATCTTTTTCTATTTCATTAAATTTTTTTGCATGCAAATCTTTTTCCGAAAGTATCGGATTTTCCACGCGCCAATCGATTGCAAGCGTTTCGTCGTTGTAGATAATGGCGCGTTCGTCTTTCTTGCTGTAATAATTCGTAGCTTTATAATGAAACAATGCAAACTCTGAAAGAACCGCAAAACCGTGCGCAAAACCTTTTGGCAACCAAAATTGCAAATGGTTTTCGTCCGAAAGTTCGATTGTAAAATGCTTGCCGAAAGTCGGTGAACCGAAACGAATATCTACCGCCACGTCAAGAACTTTTCCGTAAAGCACTTCGCAAAGTTTGTCCTGTGCGTAATCTCCCACTTGATAATGCAATCCGCGGATTGTTCCTTTTACCGAGCGGGAAAAATTATCTTGCACGAAATCGAAATTCAATCCGTTTTCTTCGTAGCGTTTTTTATTGTATGCTTCGAAAAAATATCCGCGTTCGTCGCCGTAAACATCAGGCTCGATAATCAACAATCCTTCAATATCTGTTTTTGTGATTTTCATAA
>CAZSYM010000042.1:0-19940 GCA_964611145.1 uncultured Melioribacteraceae bacterium | reverse complement strand
TTTATTTAGTCAGCATCATTTTTCTTACTACCGTATGCTTTCCTCCCTTCAAAAGGTAGAAATAAATTCCCGTCGGCAAATTATCGGCATTGAATTTCACTTTATGAAAACCCCTATTTTGAATCCCCGTTTTGAGAATAGATATTCGTCTGCCAAGAACGTCGTAGATTTCAAGTTTTACAAAAATGTCTTTTGGCAAATAATACTCTATAGTTGTAGTATTTTGTCCGTTTATTTTTTCGCCAAAAGGATTGGGATAATTCTGCATGAGAGTAAACCCTTCGGGAATCGTTTTGGTACCGTTATCAACGGATACAGGAGCGAAGAGATTTTTATAGAACACAAAATTCCCGTCGTAGTCAGCCAGAATCATATCTTTTCGTCCGTCGCCATTTAAATCGGCAAACCCAGCATGAGCATTTTGATTAACCTTTATACCGTTGAACAACAGGGAATTTCGTTGCCACTCCGGCGCTTCTTTGGTACCCGTATTTATAAAACAAATTATGTTACCAGAAATTGTGCCGAAGATCAGATCGTAATCACCGTCATTATCCAAATCAGCAAAAGAAGGGCGAGAATAGCTTGGAATATCGAGACCGTTCAAAAGGGTGTTATCTTGCGTGAATGTTCCGTCACCGTTGTTGATTAACAGTATTGACTGGGAAGCGTCCTCGCCCACGAGAAGAATATCTTCATCTCCGTCTCCGTCCAAATCCGCGGTTGCGGGGGAACTCATATTTCCCACATCATAAGCACCGAACAGTGCGGAGGCATCGGAAAAGTGGCCGCCATTATTCACGAAATAGTAGAGTTTTCCGTCCAATGCTCCCGATAAAATATCCCAATCTCCATCCTTGTCAAAATCCGTCCAAACAGGCGCGCTGTAAGCTCCGACTTTTATCCCGCTATCGATGTTTTTCCCGTCTGCAAATTGTGGGGAATTCGAATTTCCCATGTTCTCAAAGAAAATAAATTTGCCCGTCCAAATACCGCTCAGCAGGTCGTAATCTCCGTCGCCGTCATAATCACAGAGGGATACGGTGGCGCTGTTTCCGTTAAGTTTTATTACCTTGAAAAAGTCAGGGTAGTATTGAAAAGAGGGAGAGGAAACGGAACCCTTATTCAAATAAACGTAAATTTTTCCGGCGGAAGTGCCATAGATTAAATCGAAATCGCCATCGCCGTCGAGGTCAAAAAAGACGGGGTTTTTCCAATAGGTGTTTCCTTCAACGCCCGAAAATAGGGAGTAATCCCGCGTCCAGACAGGAGCGTTCCGATTGCCGGTATTTCTAAAATACACAAGGGAAGTCAAATCTCTACCTATTAACAAATCATAATCACCGTCGTTATCCAGATCGGCAAAAGCAGGATAGGAATTATATCCAACGTCGGGCAAGCCTGCGTTTAAGCTCTCGTCCTTTTCAAAACGGGGGGATTCTGGCGTACCGACATTTCTAAAGCCGATGGTTATTCCCGCTTCGGGACCACCCACGTAAGATTCCCCTATACCGGCTAATAAATCCAAGTCGCCATCACCGTCCAAATCGGCGAAAGCGGGTTTTGCATCCGTCCCTATCATGCGATTAACATTCGCAAAAATCGTATCTCCCTCCGTAAAAACCGGCGAAGTGAGGGTGCCAATATTTTCGTAATAAAGAAATCCGTTGTAACCACCTATTACTAAATCCATATCTCCGTCATTGTCCAAATCCACCAGTACAGGATAGGCGGAATTTGTTTTGCTGGCGGCATAAACGGCGGCAAGCAATTCATCATCTTGGGAAAATCGGGGGGATAAGCCACCGGTCCTGTTTTCGAAAAAGTAAACCTTATCGTCAAGATTTCCTATAAACAAATCGGCAAGTCCATCGTTATTTACATCGGCAAAGAAGGGCGAGGAAAAACTTTTAACGGTAACCCCCGAGACCGCAAAAACGGAATCGACCTTTTCCCAATTCTGAGAAAACAAATTCCCTGCACTCAGAACGAACAGAAATAGATGGAACAATAAAAACTTTTTCATTTTCAATTCCGCTTTTCTTTTGAAATGCCCCTCTCTTCCAAATCTATTTTGGCAAAATAATCAAGTTCCTTTCCGAGGAAAAGTTTAGCTATTTCCTCGAATTTAGTTTGAATATCGCTCACGTAAAATTCATTTCTTCCTATCGAGTTAGAGGTATTGCGCAATCCTCTCCCTGTCAGATATTGTTCAACCTCCCGCGCGGCAGCCTTGCCGGAATCAATCAATCTTACGCCCTCGCCCATAACCTCCTTTATAGTTTCCGCCAAAATGGGATAATGAGTACAACCAAGGATAAGAGTATCTATTCCCGACTCTCGCATTTCCTTCAAATATTCTTCCGCAATTAATTTTGTGGCGGGGTGATTTGCCAAGCCCTCTTCGGCAAGAGGCACAAACAAGGGACATGCTTTTTCTTTCACTTCCAGATTTCTTTTCATCGCCAAAAGTTTCTTTCCGTAGGCATGATTATTTATTGTTGCGTATGTACCAATCACGCCTATTTTCCCATTACGAGTGTATTCCAACGCCATCTTTGCGCCGGGTTCAATCATTCCTATGATAGGGATGTCAAACTTTTCGTTCAAGTGTTCCAATGCGACCGAAGATGCCGTATTGCAAGCAACCACAATCATTTTAACGTTTTTGGAAATTAAAAACTCCGCATCCTGAACGGCATATTCTATCACCGTTTCGTTGGATTTATTTCCGTAAGGCACACGTGCCGTGTCCCCGAAATAAATAATATTTTCGTTCGGCAAATATTGATTTAATCTTTTTACAACGGTAAGTCCGCCGATTCCCGAATCAAATACGCCAATAGGATTTTCTCTGTTCATAAACTGCACTTATCTCTCCAAAATTTCTTTAATTTTTTCTTTCAAGGTAACTTTTATCAACTCGAAATCCTCCGGAATTATTTTTGTGCTATCCTTATTCAAAACATAAAAATAACTTTGTACATTTGCCCCCTGTGTTTCGAGCTTGGCAAGAAAAACTTTCAGATTAAGTTCCGCAAAGGCTTCGAGAATAGTATAAAGCAAACCAATCATATCGGGAGAATAAACATTGATTTTAGTAAAATGGTTTTCTTCCGAAAATTCTATTCTTATCTTATCACTTTTTTTCAATATTTTATTTCCGAGAACCTTCCACTTCGACCTGTACCGTGTAAATTCTTTTGTGATTTCCATATCGAAGTTGATGGACAAAATTATGTCGTTCTTTATTTTCGTGAAATGTTCACTGGAAACGGGCTTACCGGTTCGATAGTCCTTTACTTCGAAGTTGTTAATAGCCACTCCGTCGGTGCGCGTGAAAATTTTAGCGGAAATAATGTTCAAATCGTTGACCGTCAGCGTGGCACAAAGGCGAGCTATAGGGAGATTCAAATCTTTTACGAAAACGGTAATATCGGTTTTTTCCTCCTTCTGTTCGAAGACCACGGAAATGTTTTTCCCTTTTTCTATTTCTTCCGCATGCTTTCGGATTTCCTCCGGAGTAAAGGAGTCGAAATAATTCATATTTTCGATTTTATGAAGATGCCTTCCCAAGCGATGAACATCAGTAGAACCAAAAAACTCTTCTTCCTTCACGAAAAGACTTTCCGTTCGCATTATTCTTTCTTCAACCAAAACGCGAGTTCTAAGGAAAAGTTTATGGAGAAGTTGTTTTTTCCATGAAGTTAACACCAAAGGATTCGCAGCGGAAAGATCGGCGTAAGTCAATAAATACAGCATATTCAAAGATTCCAGAGAAGGAAAAATATCAGAAAATTCTTTTAACACTTCGGGACGGTTTTTATCCTTTCCGTAAGCTATATTCGGCATCAGGAGATGGTTCCGTATCAAAAAGGCTACAAGCTCTATTTCCTCCGTTGAATATCCCAACCTCTCTCCGATTGAGTATGCGTATTCCGCGCCTATTATTTCGTGACCCTCGATGCTAATCGGCTTTCCTATGTCGTGCAGAAGCAAAGCGAAATAAAGCAAATCCTTTCTTTCCGTCAACTCGTACAATCGGGCAATTTCACTTTTTGCACCGCTCAAAGCCTCCAGATTTTTAATTGCCCTCAAAGTGTGCTCGTCCGCCGTATAATAATGATAAATCCCTTCTTGATAAAATCCTATCAACTCATTAAACTCTTCGAGAAAAAGTCCAAGGAAACCAAGCTCGTTCATGGCGGACAAAGTTTCTCCTACGTGCTGCGGCAATTTCAATATTTCACGGAAAAACACCGAGGAGAGATGTTTTGAAGTTCCCGTTGCATCGGCTTCCTCCACGCTTTCCGAAATCAAGGCGCGTAAATGTCTATCGAAAATAGCGCCGTAAAATCCTCTGTAATAGAACGCCCGCATCATTGCGGAGAAGGAAAGGCTTTCCCGCGAATAGGTAAAAATTCTTTCGCCTTTCAAATAAAAATCCTCGTCCAAATCTATGGTAAGATAGTCGGAAAGCGGTTTTGTGATTTCTTCCTTGAATTTTTTTATGAGCGTCCGAGAAAATTTATGAATATAAGAAGCGGCTTGAAAATAACGGCGCATAAATTCCGTCGGTTGTTCGGCATAACCGAGCAACGTAGCTATTTCTTTCTGGAATCGGAATTCCAATCTGTCGTTCCTTCTGTTCGAAATCACGTGCAGAAGATTCCGAACCCTCAAAAGGAACTCGTAATTTTCCAAAACATTTTTCTTTTCCTTGCGGGTGATTATCTTTTGTTCGTAAAGCGCTGTAACGAATTTCTCCGTTTGCGTTTTTTCGCTTTGGTCGGAAAGCATAATATTGTTTTTAATTCCGTACATCCATTCTACGGATTGGAGGTCTCTCAAACCACCGGCGGTTTCCTTAATGCTTGGTTCCAACAATTTCGGGGTGTCGCCGAAAAGTGCGTGGCGCTCGAATATATTTTCCACATAAGCGGTTATTAACCTTTTCTTGTTTTCCTCGTCGAGAACCTCAAAAAGCTTTTTCTGCCACTGCTCGAAAACGGCTCTCTTGCCAAATAAAAATCTCGTCTCGAAAAAGCGAGTAAATTTTTTAATATCTTCTTCAAGAGCGGGACGAATATCCGAGTAATAACTTACGGAAACGGAGAAGGGCAACTCGCATTCGGCAAGCAAATTTTTAATTTCCGCGGCTTGGCGGTCATACGTGCTTTTGCGAGGGAGCACAAGTAAAAGTTGAATATCGGAATGCGGTGCAAGTTCGCGCCGTCCGAAACTACCGGAAGCAAGCACGGCAAAATTGTAACTCCGATCGGAAAAGATACGGTAAATTTGCGATTCGACAAAAAGACTGTATTCAACGCAGAATTTATAAGCGTTGTTCCTCAATTTCTTTTGAGAGAAAAGTTTCTCTTTTTCTCTGGACGATATTTTTTTCAATTCTTTCATAACAATAAAAGAGGGCGACTGCGGTCGTCCTCCTAAATCAAAGTCTTTCGAAGCGTGCCTGGAAGAAACGCAAGTATTTCGGTTCGTAAACCATTTTCAAGCCTTTGATTTTCTTTCTTTCCTCGTAAACTGCGGCTATGGATTCCACGGTCACGTCAATATGAGCCTGGGTATAAACTCGTCTGGGGAATGTAAGTCGAACCAACTCTAATTTGGGATAATGATGATCACCCGTTTCGGGGTCCCTACCCGCGGAAACTATTCCGCGCTCCATCGAGCGAACGCCCGAATCGATATAAATCTCGGCGGCAAGTGTTTGTGCCGGAAATTCGTACTGCGGAATATGTGGAAGGAAAGCTTTCGCGTCAAGAAAGATGGCGTGTCCTCCGACCGGATGAACAAAAGGAACTCCGAATTCCTCCAAGCGCCGTCCTGCATATTCAACTTGTCCCACGCGCGCGCGAATGTTATCATAATTAACCATTTCCTCTATTCCACGCGCCATTGCTTCCATATCGCGACCCGCAAGTCCGCCATAAGTATGCAAGCCTTCATAAACAACCACGAGATTCCTTGCCGCATCAAATACTTTTTTACTCCGTGTTGCGAGGAATCCTCCGATGTTTACCATCAGGTCTTTCTTGGCGCTCACCCAAAGTCCGTCAAAATAAGAACACATCTCTTTCAATATTTCCGCTATTGACTTCTTGGCATATCCCTTTTCTCTTTCTTTTATAAAATAAGCGTTCTCGCACGCGCGTGTGGCATCGAACCACATTTTGATTCCATGCTTTTTGGTAAGCTCTCGTACGGCTTTTATATTCGCCATAGAAATGGGTTGCCCGCCCGCCATATTGACGGGTCCCGCTATACTGATGTATGGGATTTTTTTAGCGCCGACCTTTTTAATCAAGTCCTCTAATTTCTGCAAATCCACATTACCTTTGAACGGATGCTCGTTCATCGGGTCGTGGGCTTCGTCAATAATCACATCCACAAAGGTTCCGCCCGCCAATTCCTGGTGCAATTTTGTGGTTGTAAAATACATATTGCCGGGAATATAGTCGCCCGGTTTAATCAATATTTTCGAAATCAAATGTTCCGCAGCCCTACCTTGATGCGTGGGGACAAAATAAGGCATTCCGTAATATTTTTTAACGTTGTCCCACAGATAATAAAAATTCTTACTGCCAGCGTATGCCTCGTCTCCGATCATCATTCCAGCCCATTGATAATCGCTCATGGCATTAGTACCGCTGTCCGTCAGCAAATCGATATACACGTCCTCCGACCGGAGAAGGAAGGTGTTATAACCGGCTTTCTTAATTGCCTTTTCGCGATACTCTCGCGTGGTCATTTTAATGGGCTCGACCACTTTAATTTTGAAAGGCTCAGCCCAGCTTCTACGAATTACTCTTTTCTTTGCCATACTCTCTCCGATTTCGTTTTAATTTTTCTTTTTGTACTCGACTTCCACCACGCTACTTATTCCGCCACGCACATTGAATTTTGCCGTGAGCTTCATATAGCGAGGTTTACAAACATCAACCAAATCGTCGAGTATTTTATTCGTAACGCTCTCGTAATAAATTCCGTCGTTACGAAAGGATTCAAGATAAAGCTTATAAGATTTCAATTCGACGCACAATTTATCCGGTATATACTCCAATATCAGAGTAGCAAAATCGGGATGTCCCGTCTTGGGACAAAGGGATGTAAATTCGGGAGCTGTGTGCACGATTTTATAATCTCTATCCGGATATTGATTTTCGAATACTTCCAAAATTTCTTTTTTATTCATTTTTTTCTCCTTCATTAAAATACTTAGGTCTAACAACATAAGGTATCGGGTCTTCAATTCCCAACTGTTGAAATGCGCGCAATCTCAGAGCGCAACTATCGCACACTCCGCAGGCGACATCTTCGTTTTGATAACACGACCAAGTCAGATGAAGCGGGGCGTTTAACTCCAAGCCTTTTTTTATTATCTCCGCCTTTGACATGTGAATTATCGGAGTTTCTATTGTTATAATCGTTTCCGGTTTTGTTCCCAGGTTCACCGCTTTTTCAAACGCTTCGAAGAAATCGGGTCGGCAATCGGGATAGCCGGAAGAATCCTCGTAAACGGCACCGATAAAAATCTTTTTCGCTCCGATTACCTCCGCCCAGCTTACCGCTGCCGTGAGAATATTTGCATTCCTGAACGGAACGTACGAAGTGGGAATTTCCTTGTTGTTCAAATCGGCTTTGGAAACTTCGATTTTTCTATCCGTTAGCGAGCTACCGCCAATTGCGGCGAGGTGTGAAAAATCTATAACCAAACGCTTTTCAACCCCGTAAAAATCCGCAATGTCATGAAACGCCTTCAATTCTCGCTTTTCTGTTCTTTGTCCATAGTTAATATGAAGCAAAGCAAGCTCATAGCGTTCCGCAGCTATAGCCGTCGTTACGCAACTGTCCATACCACCGCTCAGAGTTACAACAGCCGTTTCCTTGTTCATGGGTGTGCCTACTTATCTAAAAAAAATCGAGTTTTAAAAATAAAAAAATTAGTTGGGAATAAGAACGTTTCGAAAATACTAAGGGTTTTGGAGAGAATTGTTGTCTCATTGGGTTTTTATTATTTTGCTGTAAATACATTTGATTTGAAAAATTTCTGTATTGCTATGGTTTTGTTTATTAGGGAAATGTATATAAAAAAGTTATTTTTGAAAATAAAATAGATGAATAAACGGAAGACTTGCTATGTGGAAGATGATTTTTATTTTTTTGTTAAATGTTACCGTTTTAATGGCACAGCAAATTATATTGGACGAAAATCGGAACGAATGGCATTCGGTTTCCACTCGATACTCTGACCCTGCCAACGATGCCTCCGCAGGCAAGATAGATTTCGGCGATTTTTATATCACTAACGATGATAAATTTGTTTACTTTTTAATCGATGTAGGAGCAGAGATAAATTTACAAAGCGATAACTCTATAGCATTGTTTATAGATACGGATAACAATACAAACACGGGAGCTAAGATACACGGAACGGGAGCGGATTTTGTGTATTATTTCGGGGAAAGGCGCGGTTATGTATATAATGCTTATGGTGAGAGCCAAACGGTTTTCCAGCATGATATCGGCTTGGTTACTTCTCCGACCGTTACTTCTCGATTCTTTGAGATTATGCTCGACAAGGAGTGCTCGGTAGATGGCATACAACTTTTTCCGTCGGATACGATTAGAGTTGTTTTTGCAAACGAAATTGAAGGGGGAGATTTTTTACCGAACGAGGAAGGAGGCTACCGCTATGTTTTTGACGGTGTAAAACAATATTCTCCGCCGAAATATTCTTTAGCGAAATCCGATACGACCTTTGTTAGGGTGATGACTTATAATGTACACAAGGACGATTTGTTCGATGATTCCAGGAAAGATAAATTTAGAAGAGTTTTCCAAGCTATTTCCCCGGATATAATCGGCTTGCAGGAAATATACAACCACTCGGCGGAAGAAACGCTGTCCTTGATTGAGGAATTCTTGCCTTCGCAAGGTTTTCAATGGCACGCTTTGAAAAATAATAATGATATTATTGCCGTGAGTAAATTTCCTATTGTCAATGCTTTTGCAATTGACGGCAATACGGCGTTCCTGATTGATATGTACGAAAATTACGGTAAAAAAATGCTTTTTGTTGTGGCACATCCTCCCTGTTGTGGCAACGATGATTCCCGACAGAAAGAAATAGACCATATTATGGCATTTATTCGGGATGCAAAGAGTGGGCAGGGAGAGTTAAAATTGGAGGAAAATTCTCCTATCGTGATTGTAGGTGATATGAACCTTGTCGGTAAAGCACAACAACAGCATACCCTTTTGGATGGGAATATAATTAACGAGGATTTGTACGGAGCGGATTTTACGCCCGATTGGGACGGGACGAACTTTGATGATGTCAAGCAAATAACAACCGGAATGCCAGCTACTTTTACTTGGGATAGCCCTTCGAGTAGTTATAGCCCGGGACGATTGGACTATATAATTTATTCCGGGGCGGTTATGGAACTTAAAAACTCCTTCGCGCTTTTTACTCCCGCTTTACCTGTCGATACACTTTCTAAATATAATTTGGAATCGGAAGATGTTTTTGGTGCTTCCGACCATTTGCCCTCCGCAGCAGATTTTTTGATTACCTATAAATTAAATGTGGAAGGTGCTACGGAATTTCCAAGAGGATTCCGCTTGGGACAAAATTTCCCTAATCCGGTGGAGGGTGGTCGAGAATATACTTCTATCAGTTTTTCTTTGCCTCGACGTGAATTTGTTGAATTAAATCTCTATAATGTGCTTGGGGAAAAGGTAACTACGATATTCAAAGGATTTAAAAACGGGGGAAAAAGTAACATCAAGCTCGATGTTTCGGGGTTGGTACCTGGGGTTTATTTTTATTCCTTCCGCTCCGGCATCTTTTCCAAAGTGCGGAAAATGATAGTTTTAAAATAAATGCTTAAAAGCGAGCAATAAAGGAGGAAACGTAGTAAACCGAAATACCGCTGACTAAAATGGCAATGAAAACAAGAGCCTTTAGTACTTTGATTTTTAGTTCTCTATAATAGGTCATATCTTTATATTTTTCTCGTACGCGGTAGTCCCCTTGCTGAATTGCCCAGTTGTTTATTTTTATGGGTTTTTTCTTTTCGCGTTTCGGTAGATGAAATATTTTCGGGTGGGAGGTTTCTTTATGCTCGGGAAAATCTATTGTGAGATGAGATTGCCAATATTCGGCGGGTAGAACGATTTGTTTTATCTCTTTTGTTTGTTGTGTTTCTTTAAGTTGCTTGTAATTTTCCAGATAGGAATACATTTTCCCCCTCGCTCTTGTTAAGCAATTTTGTTTAGTTTATGTTCTTTGATGTATTTTTCAAGCTCGAATATTTTAGCTTCCTTCCCCGCTTTGTTTAATAGGGTATATGAATTATTTGAGTACCACCAATTTTGGGGAAGGTCTATCACATAATTGGTTTTCTTCCCTAAAGAAGTTAGATCCTTGGGCTTTCTTGTCGGGAGACCTTTTTTTACTCTCAGTTTGAAACCGTATGAAAGATTGAAGTCATAAGGCTTTATTTTTCTTTCTTCCACCCCCGCGAAAATTGCATCGGAGTTGCCAGCGGAAAATACAATCGGGATTGTGAGAAAGAGTAATCTTAAATCCAAAAGGAGGGTTTTGCTTCTTTCATAAAGATATTCGAGTGCAATCAAATTGTTGATGCCTTCTTCTCTATCTCCGAATATTTGCCATAGCCCGGACAACCCCGGCTTTGAATTCAATTTACTTCTTTCTTTGTAATGATTCGGAAAGTTCTTTTTCATTAGCATTAAATCCGAAAGCATTAAGGGTCTTGGCCCAACAAAGCTCATTTGCCCGGCAAGTATGTTAAACAATTGTGGTAGTTCGTCCAAGCCTGTTTTGCGTAACCATCGTGCAAAAGGCGGAACGTCTTTCGCCAGAGCCGGCTTGAGGAAAATATCCTTCCGACTTGGACGACTACGTATTACGCTTTGTGTGGGGAGTGTTCTTAGCTTCAGAATTTTAAATCTTTTCTTTTCAAGAGTTAATCCTCGTTCCTGGACTAATAAGGGAAATTCTTTAAGTTCGAAAAGGAGAATAATTGAGGATAGGAATATAAAAGGAATTGCTATCGGAAGTAACAAAACAGCAAAGACAAAATCGAAGATATTTTTTCCTATCTTATAAAACATTTTTTAGAATTTTTTTGTGCTTCCTAAAATAATAAAAATTTACAATTATTTTGTGAGTTAAGTAACAAGAGAATTATATGCAAGGAACACTTTTTCTGGTTTCAATGCCAATCGGCAATTACGAGGATATTACCCTTCGTGCGCTGAAGATTTTAAAACAAGTGGATTTTGTTATTTGTGAGGAATTTAAAATCGGCAAGAAGTTTTTGGATTACTATAAAATAGAGAAAGAGCTTTTTACGTTGAACGAGCATAATGAAGCGGAAAGTAGCGATGAAATTGCGAGCCTTCTTTCGAAGGGTAAAAGCGCCGCATTGATTTCCGATGCCGGTACCCCCTTGTTTTCCGACCCTGGGCATATCTTGGTTTCCAAGTGCATTGCAAATGAGATAGAAATCAAACCTGTGCCGGGCGCTAATTCTCTTTTAAGTGCTTTGATTGTTTCGGGATTGGATTTTGAAAAATTCTATTTTTACGGTTGGCTTTCTCCAAAGAAAGAAAAAAGGAGACGGGAATTAAACTCTTTGCGAACAAGGCGAGAACTTATTGTTTTAATGGAAACTCCGTATCGCCTCGAAAGAATTCTCGAGGAGACGGTTAAAACATTCGGCGGAAATACCAAGGGGGTTCTTGCTTATAAATTGACCATGCCGGAGGAAAAAGTTTTTCGTGGCAGTTTAAAATCCCTTTTGGAGGAAGCGAAAAGAAAAAAACTGAAAGGTGAATTCGTTCTCTTGATAGATAATCGTGGCTTGTAGTTTTACATCTATTTGATTTTACGGATAACTCTTGTTATTTAGGAAAGAGATTTTTCTTAATTACTAAACGAAAGGGAAATATGCCCGTATTTAAAAAGACGAAGGTTTTGAAAAAGGAGCTCGCGCTTATAGACGTTTTTGCTATTGCTGCGGGAACGACGCTTAGCGCCGGATTTTTCCTTTTGCCGGGAATTGCCGCTCGGCAAGCCGGTGCGGCGATGATTTTGGCATATGTCCTTGCGGCTTTGCCCCTTATTCCGGCGATGTTTAGTATTGTGGAGCTTGCTACCGCTATGCCCCGCGCCGGGGGAGTGTATTTTTTCTTAGATCGTTCGATGGGTCCCCTTTTCGGTACAATAGGAGGAATCGGCACTTGGCTTGCCTTGGTCCTGAAGGTGACTTTTGCACTTGTTGGAATGGGCGCTTATCTCAGCCTTTTTTTCGAGGGAGTTCCTATTACTCCTCTCGCGGTTGCTTTTGCAGTGCTTATCGGTGTGTTGAATCTTTTCGGCTCTAAGAAAAGCGGGACTTTCCAGATATTTTTAGTCGTGCTCTTACTCGTGCTTCTTTCAGCTTTTATTGTGGGAGGTCTTCCGGAATTGCATTATGAGCATTTCGGGAATTTTTTCGGTGCGGGATTCCAGAATATTTTTGCAGCCGCGGGGCTCGTTTATATTAGTTATGTGGGAGTCACCAAAATTGCCAGCCTTTCGGAAGAAATCAAGAACCCGGAAAAGAATTTGCCTCTGGGAGTTTTTCTTGCGCTCGGTACGGCAATTTTAATTTACGTTTTGGGCACAACTGTTATGGTTGGAGTTTTACCCATGAAGGAGCTATCCGGAAATCTTACGCCCGTCGCTTCCGCTGCGGAAAAGATTTTCGGTCGCGTGGGAGAAATATTGCTTTCCATCGCGGCTTTACTTGCTTTTGTCTCGGTTGCAAATGCCGGTACCATGAGTGCTTCCCGATACCCGCTGGCTATGAGTCGGGACCATATCGTTCCCGATTTTTTCAAAAAGCTTAATAGAAAAGGCATGCCCGCATCGGCTATTTTAGTAACGGTTTTGATTATTGTTGTTATCCTTTTGATTTTCGACCCGGCAAAAATTGCCAAACTTGCTTCCGCTTTTCAACTGTTGATGTTCTCTTTGGTTTGTCTGGCGGTAATTGTAATGCGAGAAAGCAAAATTTCTTCTTACGACCCGGGATATAAATCCCCCTTTTATCCGTGGATGCAAATTTTCGGCATTGCTTCCGCACTTTTCTTGATTGGAGAAATGGGAACTCTCCCTTTGATTTTTTCAACGGGACTGATAATCCTTTCCGTCGTTTGGTATTTTGCCTATGCGAGGGAAAGAGTGGTGCGTGCTGGCGCTATTTATCATGTGTTCGAGCGACTGGGACGCCATCGCTACGATGCTCTCGATACCGAATTAAGGAGCATACTGAAAGAAAAAGGCTTGCGGAAGGACGACCCGTTCGACCAGATTGTTATGCGGGCTAAAGTGTTCGATATTGATAGGGAGATGAAATTCGAGGAGGTGTTGGATTATGTGTCGGATTGGCTTTCGCGATTGATGCCGCTGAAACCGGAAGAAATAAAAGAACAGTTCCTCGAAGGCACGCGTGTGGGCGCAACCCCTGTAACGCGTGGAGTGGCGCTTCCCCATTTCCGACTGGAAGCAGTCCCGCAAACGGAAATGGTTCTTGTCCGCTCGAAGCGTGGAGTGAAAATCACTTTGATAGACCCCTTGACCCATGAACCGGAGGAAGAGGAAACCGTGAAAGCTCTCTTCTTTCTTGTTAGCCCGGAAAATAATCCCACGCTTCATTTGCGCATTCTTGCCCAGATTGCGGGGAGAGTTGACGATAGCGGATTTTTCGGGGAATGGATGGAAGCGCACAACGAGCAAGAATTGAAAGAGGCTTTGCTGCATGATGACCGTTTCCTCTCGGTAACCGTTAAAAGTGGGGAGCCCAGCGGTGAGTTGATCGGCAAAACGGTTGCTACTGCGGGATTTTCTCCCGGATGCTTGATAACCTTGATTACCAGGTTTAATGAGACAATTGTTCCCAGCGGACAAACTAAAATATTGGAGGGGGATAGACTTACAATTTTGGGAGAGCCGGAGGCTTTGAAAAAATTGAAGGAAAAACTTTTGAGGTAGAAATGTCAAAGCTCGAATTCGAAGAGATTTCGCCCGAAGAAATGTTGCTGAGAGCGAAGAGATTTCGGGAGATGATGTCCCGAAGACGAACGGTGAGGGATTTTTCGGAGCGAACGGTGAACTTTGAAATTATTCGCGAGTGCATTGCCGCCGGGGCGACTGCTCCCAGCGGTGCCAATAAGCAGCCGTGGGTTTTTGCCCTGGTTTCCGATTCTAAAATTAAATCCGAAATTAGAATTGCCGCCGAAAAGGAGGAAAAAGAGTTTTATGAACATCGTGCCACGGAAGAATGGTTGGCAGATTTGGAGGTTTTAGGAACAACCCCGGACAAAAGTTTTCTGGAAAAAGCCCCTTATTTGATTGTGGTATTCGAACGAAAATATGAAATTGTTGAAGGCAATATCAAAAAGAATTATTATTCGAAGGAATCGGTGGGAATTGCCACGGGGATTCTGATCACCGCCTTGCATAATGCCGGTCTTGCCACTTTGACTTATACTCCCAGTCGTATGAACTTTTTGAATAAAATTCTAAACCGTCCCGAAAACGAGAGAGCCTTTCTTTTGGTTGTAACGGGTTATCCCGAAGAAAATGCCATGGTTCCCGACATTCAAAGAAAAGATTTCGATGAAGTTTGTATTCGTTTTTGACGAAAGGGTTTGATGTGGGAAATCGATAGGGAAGTGTGATAGGGAGAACCGTTCTTCTTGCCTTTTGAGTATTTCGAAAAGTGTGACGTAAATCACGCTGAAAGTCGGGCTGTAATTTCATACCGATTAAAATTCGTAGATTAATTAGCTTAATTTTTATGCTAATATGAAAAACGTGAAAGAATTTTTTTGGAATTCGGAAGAAGAACGGCTACGAAGCTTTTGGCGGGTTGTCATTCAATTTTTCCTTTTTATCGCTGCATTCCTTGCTCCGATTGGAATTTTAGGCAAATTTCGAAATCCATATACGAGAAATCTTGCCGATGAGCTTATTACTTTAACGTTAGTCCTTTTTAGTATTTATCTTGTTGTCAAGTTTGTTGATAAAAGAAAATTTTCCGATTTGGGATTCCGATTTGACCGCAATTGGTTTGTTGAATATTTTCAAGGACTCGTGATCGGAGGTGCCGTTTTTTTTACGCTTTTTCTGATAGAATACGGGTTGGGATGGTTAAATGTGCGCAACGGGGGACACGGTTGGGATTCGGAATATTTGCTTAAAATCGGAGGAAGGTTTTTGGGCTATACGGCTGTTGCTTTTACGGAAGAGACGTTTTCGAGGGGTTATGAAATAAAAAATATTGCCGAGGGTTTAAGAGGTGTATGTAAAACTTTGAAGCGGGCGGTTTTTTACGGACTTCTCGTCTCTTCTCTGATTTTCGGCGGAATGCATTATTTTAATCCCAACGCAAGTTTGTTAAGCACATTTAATCTTTTTGTCATCGGATTATTCTATGGCTACGCCTATGTGGTTTCCGGTTCCCTTGCTTTGCCGATAGGTATTCACGCTGCATGGAATTTTGTGCAGGGAAATGTTCTCGGGTTTACCGTTTCGGGGTTTGAGCCCGAAGTTTCTTTTTTCTATTCCACCTCTGCCGGTCCCGCACTTGCTACGGGAGGAAAGTTCGGTCCCGAATCCGGTTTGCTTATTTTCCCCGCTATGTTGGTGAGTTTGTTTTTGCTTAATTTCTTGAAAAACGGCGGGCTGTTTAAATTTAACTTGCGGGAAGAATTAACGGAGTACAAGCGCCCCAATAAAAGGAAAGATATGCAAATGGAAAAGAAAATAGATTTTTAAGATACTAAGTGATGGCTTCGGAGAAATTTATCTTTCATTCCAAATTATTTTATATTTTGAAATGTTTTTAAATTAAATTGGTAGCTGAGAATGCAAATTGGTTTAGTAGGGCTTCAGTTTTCTGGGAAAACGACACTTTTTAATACACTAACGGGCAAAGACGAGGGAGAACAACATTTTTCCGAAGGCGAAGGAACATTGGAAATTGTAAAAGTTCCCGACGAGCGCCTGGACAAGCTTACAGAAATTTTCAAGCCGAAAAAGAAAGTCAATGCCACTATAGAAATTTATGATATTCCCGGCTTAAGAATGTCCGAGGATGGGAAAGTTAAAATAACCACCGCTTTTTTGAACAATGTGCGCAACAACGATGCGCTCTTTTTTGTTGTTCGTCAGTTTCAAAACGATGCCGTTCCGCACCCCATGGGTGGAGTGAACCCCGCCAGAGATATAGAATTCCTCGAATCGGAATTTATCTTTTCCGATTTGGCTTTTTTGGAAAACCGTGTGGAGAAATTAAAGAAAGAATTTCAAAAGAGGCGAGACGACAATCTGAAACAGGAAATAGAACTTGCCGAAAAATGTTTTGCTCATGTAGAGGAAGAAAAACCGCTTAGAACTTTGGAGCTGACCTCGGAAGAAATCAAGAGACTTTCGGGATTTCAACTCTTGACCTTGAAAAAGCTTGCAATCGCAGTAAACTTTGATGAGGATACTATTTCCCGGAGCGGAGAGTATTTGGAAGAATTAAAAGATAAATTGCCCGATAAGACCGTTACGCTTATTCCTTTTTCGGCAAAGATAGAATATGAATTGTCGAAATTGGACGAGGAGGACAAAAATATTTTCATGGAAGATTATGGAATCAAAGAATCCGCATTGACGAAAATTTTACGCACCTCTTACGAAATTTTGGGATTGCAATCGTTCTTTACTGTGGGCGAAGACGAAACCCGCGCTTGGACAATCAAAAGAAATTATACTGCTCAACAAGCGGCTGGGGTTATTCATACTGATTTTTACAATCGTTTCATCCGTGCCGAAGTGGTTCATTATGATGATTTTATCAAATACGGTTCTTTCCAAAAATGCAAGGAAGCCGGAGTTTGGCGTCTGGAAGGAAAGGATTATATCGTTAAAGATGGTGATATTTTAAATATTAGACATAATTAATCTGGAGTTAAAAAATGGGAAAAGAAGCTATTGAAGGATTAAAACCCGAAAAACTGTGGGAAGTATTTTATGACATAACACAAATTCCCCGTTGTTCCAAGCACGAGGAAAAAATAAGGGCTTATGTTAGGGATTTTGCAAAGCAACATGGATTGGATTTCAAGGAAGACGAGACGGGCAATATTGTGATTGAGGTACCTGCCTCGGCCGGAAAGGAAAATGCGCCGAAGGTGATTTTGCAAGGACATGTTGACATGGTTTGTGAGAAAAACAAATCTACCGAACATGATTTTGCAAACGATCCCTTGAAAGTAAAGCGTGAAGGCGAATGGATAACCGCCGAGGGTACTACGCTTGGTGCCGATAACGGAATTGGCGTGGCTGCAGCAATGGCGGTGGCTCTGGATAAAGAAGCCGTTCATGGTCCTATGCAAATACTTTGTACCGTTGACGAAGAAACAGGTATGACAGGAGTTAGTGGTTTGCAACCCGGCTTTATCGAAGGGAAATATCTGTTGAACCTCGACAGCGAAGAAGACGGTATCTTTTATGTCGGCTGTGCAGGGGGTCAGGATACGGTCGGTACTCTCGAAATCGATTGGCAAAAATGCTCGAGCGAGTGGGAGTCTTATGAATTGCTGATAACGGGTCTTTCCGGTGGCCATTCGGGATTGGATATTCACCAGGGGCGAGGTAATGCCATTAAAATTCTTGCTTATCTGCTGACACGTTTTGAAGGCTTGAATCTAAAGGCTTACGAAATTTTCGGTGGCTCGCTTCGAAATGCGATTCCTCGCGAAGCCGGGGTGAAGTTGTTTGTAGAAGCTACCGAAGTGGAGAAAATAAAAACGATAATAGAAACGTTTCATAAAGAAATGATGTTGGAATACAAAATTACCGATCCTGGTCTTGCGATAAAATTCGAGAAGCTCGAAGAGAAACCGGACAAGACTTTCTCCACACAGTATTTAAAGAAAATAGTCAACACCCTATTGGCGCTTCCCCACGGTGTTATTTCGATGAGCAAGGAAATCCCCGGTTTAGTGGAAACCTCGACGAATCTTGCTACCATTAAGATGGACGGCGCTGCCGATGTTATCGTCATAGGTACCAGCCAGCGCAGTTCCATTGAAAGCGCTAAAAACAATATTTCTCGAAGCGTAGCGGCTATATTTTCTTTGGCTGGAGCCGAGGTAAAAATGGGCGACGGTTATCCGGGTTGGACGCCGAATATGGAATCGCCTTTGTTGAAAACTTCCGTTGAGGTTTACTCGAATCTTTTCGGCGGCGAACCGGAAATCAAAGCTATTCATGCGGGTTTGGAGACGGGATTGCTCGGCTCTAAGTATCCCGGGCTGGATATGATTTCTTTCGGTCCTACCATAGAAGGAGCACATTCGCCCAATGAGAGAGTAAATATTCCCGCCGTCGAAAAATTCTATAAGTTGCTGAAGGGAATTCTTGAAAAGTTAACCGAGTAGGGTTTATTTAATGGCGCGGTCTTTCCGCGCCTTTCTATTTATACGTTTCCTGAAATTTTTTGAAATCTAAGATTCGGATGCAATCTTCTTTATCTTCGATTATCCCTTTTCTTTTCCACGATTTCATAACGCGGGAGACGGTTTCTCGCGATGTGCCCGCCATTTTTGCTATCTCTTTCTGAATCGGTAAATCGCGAATAACCACCGAATTTTTTTCGTATTCTCCGTAATCCAATGCAAATTGTAAGAGTACCGCTCCCACTTTCTTTTCGGAATCCCCGATGGAAAGGGCTTTTATTTTTAAATTCGCACGGCGTAGTCGATTCGAAATTATTTGTATTATCTTTATTGTAATTCCCGGATGTTCGGTTAATAATTTGATAAAAGTGGGTCTCCGCAATATGAATAATTCTGAATTTTCCATTGTGATTACGGAAGCGGAACGTGTGTATCCGTCAAGCAGGGACATTTCCCCGAAAAAATCGTTTTTTTGCAAAATGGTGAGGATTACTTCTTTACCATCTTCACTTGTTCGTACGACTTTTACTCGCCCTTCCAAAATGAAAAAGAGAGAACTTCCCTCGTCGTCTTCGATTAAAATGATGTCGTCTTTTTTATATTTGATTATGTTGCCCGCGCGGATGATAATATTCAATACCTCTTCCGGCAATTCGGAGAAAATGGGAATTTTCTTTATATGTTCTTTTATCCGTTCCACAATTTTCTTTTTTTGTTCCTACAATAAGATATTTTTGTAAATAAATCAAGTTGAAAATCCAAAGATGCAAACGGTTCGTGTTGTGTTTGTTCTTTGATTATTAAAAAAAATGTTCTGATTACGGAAATTCATACAACAAATTGTTGTATAAAAAAAATAAAGTAATATATTGATAACGTAAAATGGCTTTGAAAAATGGAAAAAACATTTGCCATAGTAAATAAGGTGAATTCTCTCCTGCTTCCGACAAAAAAGTCAATTGTTTTTTTGCCGCTCCCTTTTTATAATTCTTACAATATGCCTTCTGAAATTTTCTTTTTTAATGCTGGACAAATTTTTTTGACCGTCGAATTATTTAAATTTTCTCTCTTTCCATTTACTATAAATTATTGCTTTGTGATAAACAAATTAAATTTTGTTATCGATACTTTGATTCCTTCCGAATATTTTATTTTGACTTCTCCGTCCATTATTTGCTTTCTGGTTTATCCCCTTTTTACAAGAATGTATTTTCCCTCTTAGTGGACACACACTAAAGTACAATATTCGAAAGAGATGCACTTAATACTGTCTTAATTTAATGCGGAACATTTAAGTGCGGGCACGAAATGTTTTGTGTGTATTGTGTTTGGGTACAACATAACAAAAGTGTTTCAGCCAGAAAAATTTTAATAATTTTTTGGAAGGT
>CAZSYM010000041.1:0-21345 GCA_964611145.1 uncultured Melioribacteraceae bacterium | reverse complement strand
TAATCCTTCAACCGAAATTTTCTTCCAGAAACTTCTCCATTCTTTCCGTAACAAATTGCGGATTCTCGATTGGGGTCATGTGTCCCGCCGAAGGAACCACTACAAAATCGGCATTCGGAATTTTCTCCGCCATGTCTTTCATTTTTCCGGGGGGCGTAAGATTATCGCTTTCCCCCACGAGAACCAAAACGGGTATTTTTATTTTCTCCAAATTTTCAAACGTGGAGGTTCTGCTGAGCATAGCGATTTGAGCGCCTTTCACTCCAATCGGGTTTTGCGCTCTGCAGCGCGCCAATGTTTCCAAGAAGAAATCGGGTTTCTTTTCAGCATTCTCTTTCGAAAAGCATGTCGGGACGAAACTTTCCACATAAGCGGCGAGCCCTTCGGTATTGATTTTCTTTATCGCGTTCGCCCGTTTTAATTTTCCCGCATTGTCGTCGGCATAAGGGTGAGTATCCAACAACATCGCCCCGCCGAAAAGATTCGGTTCCCGCTCCAAGGCGCGCAAGGAAATATAACCGCCCATCGAAAGACCGCATAGAATAGGTTTATTCAACTCCAAATGCTGGATGATTTTCACCAAATCGTCCACATAAGATTCCATTGTATATTGCCCGTCGCCTATTTCGCTTTCGCCCAGCCCGCGAATATCATAGGCGACACAGAAATATTTTTCCGACAGCGCTTCGTATTGTGCTTTCCACATCAAATGGTCGTAAGGGAAACCGTGAACAAAAACAATCGCACGAGCCGTTTTTTCTCCGAACAAATTTACCGAAAGTCCGTCGATATTTATTTTCATCTTTCCTCCGAATTTATTTTTTCCAACCGTTTAAATTTAACCAATAGAATTCATTTCTCCGCCTCGACAAATTATCTTTCTTTTTTGAAAAGCTCTGTTTATTTTTCGTATAAAGTTTCTTTTTCCCCTTACAATTTGGAACAACAAGAGGCAAAAATGAGCAAAATATTCTTTTCAATCTTTATTTTCACAACGTTTCTTTTTGCTCAGGAAAGGAGTAATGAAATGGCGACTTTCAAAATTTCCTCCCCGGCTTTCGCTAACGGCGAAGAAATTCCCCGCCTTTACACATGTCAAGGCGATAACATCTCCCCCGCCCTTGCATGGGATGGCGCACCGGAGAAAACCAAAAGTTTCGTGTTGATTGCAGAAGACCCCGACGCCCCCGATCCCGCGGCGCCGAGAATTACATGGATACACTGGATTCTTTACAATATTCCCGCAAGCGCTCGCTTTCTTAAAGAAGGAATCGACGAATCCGAATTGCCAGCCGGAACCCGACAAGGAATAAACAGCTGGGGGAAAACCGGCTACGGGGGTCCGTGCCCACCCATAGGAAGACACAGATATTTTTTCAAACTGTACGCACTCGATTCGCTCTTGCCGGAATTGGAAAATCCCACAAAGGCGGAACTGTTAAAGGCAATGAAAAATAGAATAATCGCCGAGACGGAATTAATGGGCACATACATGAAAAAATAGAAAACCGAAATTCGACATCGCTCAAAGAGGGTGAATAATTTCTCAAAACATTTAAATTCCGATTCTTTCCTGTTAAGTTTGAAAATCAAGAATAAAACTGTTGGTCAGAATGAAAAAACTTACTCACGACGAAATTTCCAAAAATCGAAGCACGCTCGATACCCTGCACGAAGTAAAGAAAATGCCCGTCCAGGTCGTGTTGGACAATATCCGCAGCGCTTACAACGTAGGTTCCATTTTCCGCACTTCGGACGGCGCAATGATAGAAAAGCTCAATCTTTGCGGTTACACCCCTTTCCCGCCTCAAAAGGAAGTTTTAAAAACCGCCCTCGGTTCGCATGAAAGCGTTTCGTGGGAACATTTCGATTCGCCCGTCGAGCTTTTGCAAGAACTTAAAAATAAAGGCTATAAAATTTGTTCGCTGGAACAAACGGATTCGAGCGTTCCGTATTACGAATTAAACGAAAACGATTTTCCCCTTTGCCTTGTTGTGGGCAACGAAATTACAGGCGTTTCCCAGGAGCTTATAGATTTAAGCGACATCGCCATAGAAATTCCCCAATACGGAATAAAGCAATCCCTAAACGTTGCCGTCGCTTACGGAATCGCAATATTCGAATTGAGAAAGATTTTCGATTTAAAGAAAGACAAATAAAATTCGGAGTTTGAAATGAAAAGGAGAAAATTTTTATTCTGTATTTTTCTGTTCGGAATTGTTTCAACGCCATTTGCACAATTCAAATATCCCGCCGCCAGAAGGGATTCCGTAGTGGATAATTATTTCGGCGTGAAAGTTCCCGACCCCTATCGCTGGATGGAAAATGTAAATTCTCCCGATGTCAAAAAATGGGTGAAGGAGGAAAACGCCCTCACTCAAAAATTCCTAAGCAAAATTCCTTTCAGGGAAAAGCTTCGAAAACGCTACGAGGAGCTTTGGAATTACGTTCGTTACTCCGCACCCCGCAAGGAAGGGGATTATTATTTCTACTCCAAGAACGACGGACTTCAGGAACAGAGCGTCGTTTACATTCAAAAAGGGGAAAACGGGAAAGCCAGCGTATTTCTCGACCCGAACAAATTTTCGAAGGACGGCTCCGTAAGTCTTGCGGGAATGAGTTTCTCGAAAGACGCAAAATACTGTAGCTACAGCATATCCCGCGGTGGTTCGGACTGGCGGGAAATTTACGTAATGGAAGTAGCGACAAAAAAGAAACTGAGCGACCACCTCCGTTGGGTTAAATTCTCCGGAATGTCCTGGTATCGTAACGGCTTCTTCTATTCCCGCTATGACGAACCGAAAGAAGAAAATAAGCTGAAAGTCAAAAATCAATATCAAAAACTTTATTATCACAAAGTCGGAACACCGCAATCCTCGGACGAACTTATCTACAAAGACGACGAACATCCTTTGCGCGGATTCGACGGTTTTGTTACGGACGACGAGAAATTTCTGATTGTCAGCATTTGGGAAGGCGCTTCGGAAAATAATATGCTTGCTTATGCAAGGCTAAACGGCAAGAAGCCCGAAATCAAAATTATTTTCGACAAACCGGATGCGCATTACGGCATCATAGATAATATCGGGGAAAACTTTCTTATGCTTACAAACAAGAACGCTCCCAATTATAAAATCGTGCTTGTGAATCCGAAAAAACCGGAAGAAGAAAATTGGAAAACAATCGTGCCCGAAAGCGCCTTTGTAATCAACAGTGTTTCTTTCGTGGACAACAAACTTATCGTTCAATACTTGAAAGACGCCAATTCCGTCGTTACCGTTTTCGACCTTAGCGGGAAAAAGCTCTACGATGTTGACTTGCCGGGAATCGGTACGGTAAACGGTTTCGGAGGGAAGAAAACCGACAAAGAAGTTTTTTATACTTTTAATTCCTTTACCACTCCCCCGACCATTTACAAATACGATGTGGAAAGGAATGTTTCCAAAGTTTTTCGCAAAGCCAATGTAAAATTCGATTTCGATAATTACGTTACCGAAGAGGTCTTTTACAAAAGCAAGGATGGAACACGCATCCCGCTTTTCATAGTTCATAAAAAAGGAATTCGGAAAAACGGTCAAAACCCCACGCTGCTTTACGGCTACGGGGGATTCAATATTGCAATGCGTCCCTATTTTCGGCTTAGCATTTTGCCTCTGCTCGAAAACGGCGGAATTTATGCCATGGCGTGTCTTCGCGGCGGCAGTGAATACGGCGAAAAATGGCACGAAGCGGGAATGTTGTTCAACAAGCAAAACGTCTTCGACGATTTTATCTCCGCCGCGGAATACTTGATTAAAGAAAAATATACTTCGAGAGAAAAGCTGGCGATATTCGGCGGCTCCAACGGAGGTTTGCTGATTGGTGCCGTTGTTAATCAAAAGCCGGAGCTCTTTCGCGTGGCAATTGCGGCGGTGGGAGTAATGGATATGCTCCGCTTCCAAAAATTTACGATCGGCTGGGCGTGGGTTTCCGAATACGGTTCGAGCGACAATGAAAAGCAGTTCAAATACATTTACAAATATTCCCCCCTTCATAATATTCGCCCGGGAATAGAGTACCCCGCAATGTTAATTACCACCGCAGACCACGACGACCGCGTTTTTCCGGCGCATTCGTTTAAATACGCCGCAACACTGCAAAACACTTACAAAGGGAAAAACCCGATTTTGATCAGAATAGAAACCAAAGTCGGACACGGCGCCGGGACAAGCACTTCGAAGACAATAAGCCTTTATACTGATATTTTCTCATTCATGTTCTACAACATGAATCTTACAATGTACGGCAAATAAAATGGAATCCTATTCCGATTATGTGCTCGATTTTATCGGCGAGCTGAAGAATAAGGCGGTGCGGGATTTGGCGTGGGTCATTGCCGCTCCGCCAATTTTGGATTCTTTCCCGAACTCGGAAATTCGCTTCCTCGATTTCGATTTCTTCAAAAAAGAATTCACTCGCCTCCGGGAAAAACTCAAAGAGCTGGACAAACACCCTTCGCCTTTGGAAAATTTTCTCAATAACGGAAACACTCGCCTCTTGGGAAAATATTTCGAGAAGTTAATCGAGTTTTGGCTCGCCTCCCTCTCGGAATTCGACTTGCTCGCTTCGAACATTCAAATTTTTAAAGAAGAAAAAACCATCGGCGAAATAGATTTTATTATTCGCGATAAGCACGGCGAAATTTTTCACCTGGAAGTGGCGGGAAAATACTATATAACCATTTCCGACACTCCGCAAATGGGCGATTTTTTCGCTCCCAATCCGAAAGACAACCTTTCGGATAAAACGGAAAAACTCATAAGCACCCAGTTACAACTATCTAACACAGTTCACGGGCGCAACAAATTAAACGAGCTCGGAATAAAAGACTCGCTTACTCCCTTGCTTCTTGTCAAGGGATATTTGTTTTACCCTTTGGAAAATACGAATAAAGCGTCGTTCGCCGCAGAAAAACACTTGAGCGGATTTGCCGTGCCGACAGATAAACTCGAAAAGTTATGCTCTTTGGAAAAACATTGGGTAATTCTGGAACGCAAGCAATGGATAGCTCGTCAATGCCGAATTCCCGAAAATTCCGTGCTGGAATGCAAAGGGCTGACAGATAAAATTCTTCGGTATTTCGAGAAAAACGACTACCCTTTGCTTGTTGCGGGTGTGGAAAAGAGGGGAAATTCCTTCCGCGAAAAAGTTCGAGCGTTCATCCTTCCCCAGGCGTGGGTGCTTTCTATTTCTTTCAAAAAATAATATATTGTTAAAATTTATTAAAGTATTTTGGTAAAATTAAATCGTAAAGAATGAAAAGAAGATTTATAACATATTTCTTTCTGATAATTTGGATAGCAGGAGCAGAGCATAGTAATGCACAAATTTTAAAACTTCCTTTCCAATTCAAGAGAGAAAAATTCTCCAAGCAAAAAATTGTTTTTACTGGGGATCTGACAAAGAAAAACGGAACACAAGTTGTATCCATTATTTACGACGAGAGTGTCGGGAAAGTGCATCTGGTGGACAAAATACTTTTCTCTGCAAATAGCCGACGCAAAATTATCCCGATTACCGCTATGGGAAAAGACAAATTCTTGGACGATATTGATTTTTATGACTTCAATAATGACGGTTTAATAGAACTTGTTTTTGCCAAAACTGGAAATTTTGAGATTTCCTTTTACTATTTGAACCCTTCAGAAAAGAAAACGAAACCCAAAAAATTCTTTTCAATGGGAATTGATCGCAGATTTTTCAATGGGCGTCTATATTTTTACCACATTAACTTAAAAGACGGTAAAAAAGAACTCATAGTTTATGTTGCTACGGTTAACCCTGCCAACGATAATGCAAAACGAGGCTTTTGGGCTTTCGAAATGCCAAAGGGAAAGTTACGTTGGAAATACTTAACAGCTGACCACCTGCTCGAAAATAGCGTCGTCATAGGCGACTTTGATAACAAAAAAGAAATAACCTTTTTAAGCAATTCAATTAAGCAAGGGCTCTTTTATTTCAACGGCAAATTTAGAAAAGTAAATCCCAAAAACATCCCGGCAAAATTTGCTAAGATAGTGGCACCCGATTTTTCGACAGATATGAATTCGTACTTCTGTATTTTAGACGGAGAAAACGGTGCCGTAAAATTAAGAAGATTCATCACGGACTTGATGATTTGGCCAACGGCTCATCCCCTAACCGAAAATAATGATTCGGAATATGTTTTTCTCTTAAGGAAAAGGAAACCTACTCAAAAAATAAGTAATTTTTTCTATTACAATTCTCGAACAAATAAGTTATCCCCGAAATGGGATATCGCCATCGAGCACAATCTTAGTCTTTATTCTTTTTATTTGAATGGCAATCTCGCTTTTCAAGGAACAAATAATGTATATGAAGTCTTACCAAACGGCAAATTCAAAATACTAAGGTTACCTTTTCACATCCGCGAACAATATGATACCAAAGAAAAGGGGAAACACATTTATTGGGTAACAAAAAACGGAGAAAACTACCTAGCAAACGAGAACAGAGAAATAATTGCGGTTTTACCCCGACTTATTTCTACTATGGAATATTTCCCATTAATAAATAAATTTATTATTCGATCTTTTGCTCAAAAATACCGATTCGGGCATTATCGTTTGACACATTTACCTATCTGGAAAAGAATAACAAACACAGGTTATTTGCTCATCACTTTTATTCTTACTTTTATTATCCTTGTTATCTTAGGCTTTTGGGTAAATACGCTTAAAAAGTCCAGAGACAAAATTAAAAAACAACAGGAGGAGTTAGAGAAAGTAACCGCCAAAATGATTCAGTCCGAAAAGCTCGCTGTTTTGGGAACAATTTCCGCTAGTATTGCCCACCAACTCAACAGCCCATTGGGAGCCGTGTTAAATAGCGCCCAAAGAATGATGGAAAGCGGAATTGATAACCCTAATTTGGTTTTAATCGAAAAAGCGGCACATCGCAGCAAGGCTATTGTCCAAAGATTTTTAATGACCGCTCGCCCTGTGGAAAATGAAAAACGCGAAATTTCATTGAAAAAATCTGTAGATGATTTCTTTGAACTTTTCGAAACAGATTTTCGTCATGCGGGAATTCGCATAATTATTAAAAACATTGCAAATGTATGCTTAAAGATGACCGCCTCGGAAATGTTCGAAATTCTAACAAATATTTTCTTTAATGCAAAAGATTCTTTGCTCGAATCTCATAATCATGAAAAAGAAATAACATTCGATTCTCGGGTTAATGCTAATAATGTTGAAATTACCATCACAGATAACGGGAAAGGATTTCCTGAAGAGATCTTGGAAACGCCTATCAAAGCTTTTAGGAGTACGAAAGGTGAAGGGCAGGGTAGCGGACTCGGATTGTGGCTTGTTAACAAAATCGTAACGGAGGCAGGCGGGAAAATAGAGCTGGGGAATCTGCCGAAAGGAGCTTATGTAAAACTTACAATACCCCTTGCTAAAAACGGGAACTGCTATGGGTTTCCCGAAAAATAAAGCGACAAAATTTCTCTCCTTTTACTATCTTTAAAAATTATTAAAAGCAAATTTTAATTCATGGACATTCCTAAGCCAATATTTAAAAAGCGTCTCGATTCTTCGGAGAAAATTTACAACTTTTTCGCCACGTTGTCGGGACTCGCGATTTTTAGCTGGGAATTCCTAAAACAAGTTTTCATTCCCCCTTACGACGTCGAGGAAGTCAAGAAACACATGTTGGAATTAGGAGTGCGAACATTCCCGATTGTAAGCATCACGGGATTTATAATCGGGCTTGTAATGGCGCTCCAAAGCCAGCCGGTATTCGAACAGGTGGGAGCTTCCGATTACTTACCGGGAATAGTTGCCATTTCAATCGTGCGTGAACTTGCCCCCGTAATTACGGCGCTTATCTTTGCGGGGCGCGTAAGTTCGGGAATCGGAGCGGAGCTCGGCTCCATGCGCGTTACAGAACAAATAGACGCAATGGAGGTCTCGGCTGTGAATCCTTTCAAATATCTGGTTGTTACACGAATTATCGCTACGACCATGATTCTTCCTCTCTTAACCGTCTACGTAATCGTCCTGGCGCTTGCGGGTTCTTACATAGCCGTTATTATTAGTCAAAGCATGAGTTTTGAATACTACAGAACTGTAGTAATAGATGCACTGCACTTCAGCGACTTTATCCCGGGTATTCTCAAAACATTCGTTTTCGGTTATATTGTGGGACTCGTAGGTTCATACAAAGGATTTACGGCGGAAGGAGGCACGGAAGGCGTTGGGAAGGCTTCTACAAACTCCGTAGTTATCGCTTCACTTTTGATTTTACTCTTTGATGCTGTCTTGGTTAAATTAACACTCTTGATATGGCCGAGTTAGAAAAAATAGTTAGGATAAAACGATTAACCAAGCAATTCGACGGGCATGTCGTTTTGAACGGCATTTCGCTCGAGGTGGAGCGAGGAGAAAATCTCGTGGTTTTCGGAAGAAGCGGTACCGGTAAAAGCGTTCTCTTGAAATGCTCGATAGGATTAATGAAACCCGACAAGGGGGAGGTTTTCCTTTTCGGACAAAATATTTTTTCCCTCTCAATTAAAGAACTGAACCGACTTCGTAAGAGAACGGGATTTCTATTTCAAAGCGGCGCTCTTTACGACTCGATGACAGTAAAAGAAAATCTTGCTTTCCCTTTGAAAAGAAATTTCGACTTCGACGAGAAAACAATCGAAGAAAAAATAATGAACGCACTGGAAATGGTCGGATTAGCGGAGGCTTCGGAAAAAATGCCATCGGAACTTTCGGGAGGTATGCGAAAGCGCATCGGACTGGCGCGCAGTATAATTACCGAACCTGAAATAATGTTCTACGACGAGCCTACAACCGGTTTAGATCCCCTTACCTCCAAGGAAATAAGCGTGCTGATTAGAGACCTGCAAGAAAAATTGGAGATGACATCAATTATCGTAACCCACGATTTGATCTGCGCGGAAATCATCGCCGACCGTGCAATATTCCTGAAAGACGGTGAAATAGCTTATCACGGAACAATAGAAGAACTTACTCATTCGGATGATTTGTTCCTTCGTAATTTTTTTAGCCACGAATTAATAAACGCTTAACGGAGTTTGAAATGTTAAAACATCTCGAAGGCGCCAAGTTAGGAATTTTTATCTTTATCGGGACGGTTCTTATCGTCTTAGCCGTCTTTTTAATAGGCAATAAGGAATCCCTCTTTACGGAGAATGTTTATGTAAAAACCTACTTTAAGGACGTTGCCGGTTTGAGAAAAGGTGCATCGGTGCGTCTGAGCGGCTTAAAAATCGGCAATGTCAGCGACATACATCTCGTTCCCGATACTACCGGCCGTGTCGAGGTGGTAATGCGAGTAAAAAAGGAACTGCAACAATTTATACGTCTCGACAGCCGCGCTTACATAGAAACCGAAGGTTTAATAGGAAGCAAGATAGTCAGTATTTCTCCGGGTTCCCCGAATGTAGAAGTGGTTAAAAACGGAGGCATTATCCCTTCGAAAGAACCTCTTAGCATTGCCAAAGTGATAGAAAAAACACAAGGGATGGTGGGATATTTACAAAACTTAACAAAAAATCTCTCGGAAATTATGAAGAAAGTGAACAGAGGTAAAGGCACGATAGGGAAATTGGTCAACGACGACGAGCTTTACAGAGCCTCGGTTCATATTGTCGCCTCGGCAGATACGAGCCTTTTGGAAATCACAAAAAGACTTTCCGAGATAACGGACTTTATCGTGAAAACAGGTAGCGGCGTGGCGGATATAGTAAACAACGTGGACAGCTCCGTGGCGGATATTCGCTTGCTTGTGGATAAAGTGAAGAGAGGGCAAGGCGTTTTGGGTGCCCTTATTTCCGACCGTAGCGCTTACGATTCAATAAAAGCGGTGATAAACAATCTGGTAGTTACAGCTCGCAATACGAAGGAGGGAGCGCTGGCTTTCGCGGAAAACATGGAGGCTCTAAAACATAATTGGTTGTTCAAGAGCTATTTCGAAAAACGCGGTTATTGGAAAATACCTCAATACGAACGGGAAATACAGAGGAAACTCGATTCCATAAAAATTCAAAGCGAACGACTTCAGCAAAAGATTCGCGAGTTGAAAGAGCTCGAAAAAAGAATCGAAACAGTGCCCGCCGGGAAGAAATAATTGGTATTTCAGAATTTTAATTAAGAGTCTCATTTATTATCTTTGCACTTCATTATTCAAAATTTATAAAGCAAAAAAATGAGACTCAGTAAATATTTTATTCCCACGCTAAAAGAAACTCCGGCAGATGCCGTAATTCCCAGCCACATTTTAATGGTTCGCTCTGGAATGGTAAGAATGCTTTCGGCGGGCATCTATTCCTTCCTACCGCTCGGATACAAGGTTCTAAAAAAAATAATCGAAATAATCCGAGAAGAAATGGACGCAATAGGCGGGCAGGAATTTCACTTGCCAGCCTTAAATCCACGCGAAATCTGGGAGGAAACCGGTCGAGTAGAGGCTTTCGGCGATACGATGTTTCACGTTAAAAATCGCGATTACGTCCTTGCTCCCACTCACGAGGAAATAATGACTTACCACGCAAAGGGGACACTGAAATCGTATAAAGACCTCCCGCAAATTTGGTATCAGATTCAAACGAAATTTAGGAACGAACCACGTCCCAGAAGCGGTGTAATTCGCGGAAGACAATTCTTGATGAAAGATGCTTACTCTTTCGATTCCTCGTGGGAAGGTTTGGACAAGTCCTACGAAAAACACGAAAAAGCCTACAGAAAAATTTTTGACCGATGCGGAATAAAATATTTTATCGTAGGTGCTTCCAGCGGTGCAATGGGCGGTAGTAAATCGGAAGAATTCATGGTTCGCTCCGATGCGGGCGAGGATACAGTGGCTTATTGCGAACATTGCGGCTATGCGGCAAACGTGGAGGTCGCCCAATCCGTAGTAGAACCCGTCGGACGCGATGCGGAAAGCAAAGAAATATACGAAATACACACACCGAACGTAAAATCCATTGATGAATTGTGTGAATTCTTGGGAATCAACGAAAGGCAAACGGCAAAATCCCGCATCTATATTCACAACGACGAACCAATACTCGTTTTAATGTCGGGCAATGACGAAGTAAACGAGACAAAATTGGAAAATATTTTGGGCGGCAATGTCCGTCCGGGACATCCCGACGAACTAAAAGAAATCACAGGTGCGGATGCCGGTTCAATAGGTCCTATCGGCTTCAAGGGACGTATTATCGCCGACTTACGCCTGAAAGATGCCAACAATTTGTACTCGGGTGCGAACAAAAACGATTATCACATCGGAGGCATCGATTTACAACGGGACGTGCCGAACATCGAATATTTCGACTTGCGCGTTGTGCAAAGCGGAGAAAAATGCATCCGTTGCGGTAAAGAACTTGAGGTATTCAAAGCAATAGAATTGGGACATATTTTCAAGTTGGGAACAAAATACAGCGAAGCGCTCGGAGCCGAATTCCTCGACGAAAGCGGGAAATCCCACCCCATAATAATGGGAAGCTACGGAATAGGTGTGGAGCGCGTGCTTGCGTGCTACATAGAACAAAACCATGACGACCGCGGAATAATTTGGGAAGGACCATTAAAACCGTTTGACGTCCATCTGCTCGGTTTGAACATGAAAAAAGAAACGGTGGCAAAAGCCGCGGATAAAATCTATGACGAGCTTTCGGCGGCTGGCTACGAGGTCCTTTACGACGACCGCATAGATGCGCAGGCCGGTTTTAAATTCAACGACGCGGATTTAATAGGCATTCCCGTTCAAGTGATTGTGGGCGAAAGAGGTTTGAAAGAAAACAAAGTGGAAATAAAACTTAGAAAAAGTGGCGAGCGTTTTACCGTCGCCCTCGAAGAAATTTCCGACAAAATAAAAGAGCTTCTGAAAGACTGATTTTTTCCAAAAGCTTTAAAACAAAAACGCCGGTCGGACACCGGCGTTTTTCGTTTGCTCGTTAAAGTTAAATAACTTCTTCCGTAACCTTCTTTAATCTCATCGAATGCTGGTAAAATTCCTTTACGGTTAATTCTTTTATGAACACCATTCCCTTTGCCGCCCGCACTCTGGGGCTTTTATGACAAAGGAAATAATCTTTCCCCAAAACGGTTCTTATAATTTCGTATTGTTCGGTTTGTATTTTCTGAGCCAAACGAGAAAAAGGTCCGTCGTATTCCCAGCTGGGGAAACTTGCATTTCGCTGGGAACCGAAGCTATACTTAAAAGCATCGTCCAAAATGGAGAAGGAGTTCAAGCTGACCGGCACATAGATATTTGCTTCCGCTGGATGGAAGCGGTACCAGACATTTCTGTAACCCCAGATTTTTATCTTGGAAACATCAGCGTCTTTCTCATAAAGTCTCAATGCTTCGGTTATCGCTTGCATAACCTTGTAATGCGTATCGGGACCGCTCCCCTCGGGGTCAAGAGCCACGGTAATAACAGTCGGCTTGAATTTCTTAATCAAATGGTAAATCGGAAGAACATCGCGATTTAACTCGGGGTTTTCCGTGAAAATATTTCCTTGATAAAAACCCAACCTGAGATGGGAAACATTATCCACGCTGAAACCGAAAAAGCCCCACAGCACTTCCACTTCCCATTCTCGCAACATACCCTTAAGTTTTTGAACGTGTGTAATGTCCTTCTTTCCGGGATATTGCGTTTTGAAATAATTTATTAATTCATCAACTCTATCTCTCAAATACGTTACGTTATCTTCCTCGTAAATTTCAATAAGATTCCTAAGCATTCTGCGGGATATAGCCTCCGCTTTGAGGCTATGACTATGCCGTGCTATTCCATCCAAATAAAGATTGACGTCGCGGTTCCTTCCTTCAATAAAATTTGGGTCGAAATAGTTCTGCGAGAACCTTTTATCGAAATAACCGGCGTCCATGTGATATTTCAAATCCTCCATCAATTCGAGCATATAAGCATTTGTTACAGCCGTAAACCCACTGGTCATATAGACAAAGTGATGCTTGTTCAGATGTGTTCTTACAAGATGATTGATATACGGCAAATAGCCGAGCATAATATCGTCATGATGCGGAGCAGTATGGAGGAAGCGTTCGCCTTCGAGCATTTTCATTCCTTTTTCGAAACGCCTCAGAACGTTTTTGCGGACCATATTTCCAAGCTCTTCGGCGCTTTTTCCCGTGCGCTTTTTTGCCAGCTTGGTAAATTTATCCTTGTTATAATCGGCATCCGTTAACTCTTTCAAAGCCTTCTTGGAATTGTAAGAAAGATTGATAATCGCCCGTTCAACTGCGGTGTTCGATAATTTTTTCTCCTTTTGCAATTCCGCATAGCGTCGTTCGGGCAAGCGAATGGCGGCACCATTTGTCAAATAAAACTTTGCATTCTTTAATTTCTGCAAAACGGACGCAGGATACTTGTTAGACATTTCGCTCTGAATGGAATCCCTCACAATATTAGCCTTCGCCTCGCCCGCGGCAATAATTATTGCCGTCGCATCTTTATTGTAAGTAATAGTGTCCAACCCTATTGTAATTACGAGTCTGTTGCGTGCCACCTCTATACCGCCCAAGTCCGTCGCTGCAGCAGCTTGAGTTTCATAATTTGTTTTCGTCAATCGGGTAGTCGAATAATGGTCGCTTCCACGAACGTTAAAGCCAATGTGCCCGTCGGGACCAATACCGCCGAGGAAAAATCCTATTCCGCCCATTTCGCGAATTTTCTTTTCGTAATTCGTACAAAACTCGTCCACTATTTCAATCGTCTCCTTTTGTAAGCGTTCGGCACGATTGCTTGCATAGCGAGTGCGCAGGGATAAATCCACAACGCCATCGGGAAAAATTATGTTCAAAGGAAGCCCCTCCGCCGTTCCTATCTCGTTTACATTGATAAACAAAGCTTTGGAAGGGTCTATACCCAAATTCTTAACATAAAATTTTTGGATATAGTAAAAAAAGCTATTGTGTTGATATGCATTAATCGGATAAAATTCATCAATTTGCACAAAACGAATATTTTCGAGACTCGGGCGCTTACTTGGGTCAATTCCGACTTTTTTCATTTGATTCCGAACATCGGCGGTGTCCCAATTTTTTAAGAAATGCGCCGACCATTTAATAAAGTGTTCCGGCGTTTTTCCCGTAGGCAAAGATATAACACCGTTCGGATTCTGCTGTATCCATTCGATAAAACGGAGCGCCGTAAGACGTCCTAACTCCGGAAAATTCGGCACTTGTATTACCGGAATTTTTTCCTCTGGCCAATAGATTAATTTTTTTTCGGATTGAGTCAAATAATATTTTTCAACCTTTGAAATCGGGAACTCAGGTACGGACTTTTTCACCATTGTAATACCTACATTATTTTTAAAATTACAAATGTTAAACTAATGAAACTTTTTTTCATTTTGCCCCCTCCGGCTAAAAAAGTTCCGATTTCATCTTAAACATTTGGCAAGGAAAGAGATAAAAAACGTGAGGAAAAGAGAAAGGGACGAATATACGTCCCTTCTCACTTTTTACACACTATAATACATGGTAAACTCATGGGGATGTGGTTTCCTCTCGAGCGGTTTTATTTCCTGTTCAAGCTTATATTCTATCCATGTTTCAAGCACCTCTTCCGTAAAGACACCGTTCTCAAGCAAATATGCATTGTCTTTTTTAAGAGAGTCAAGAGCCTCTTGTAAAGAAGACGGGGTTGTTTTGATTTTTGCCGCTTCTTTTTTTGAAAGCTCGAAAATGTTTTTATCCACTGGTTTTCCCGGGTCGATTTTTCTTTTAATTCCATCTATACCAGCCAACAGCACAGCAGAAAACCCTAAATAAGGATTAGTCGCAGGGTCAGGAAATCTAATTTCAAGTCTCCTTGCCTTTGGATTATCGGTGTACATTGGTATCCGAATGGCTGCACTTCTGTTTCTTTGGGAATAGGCAAGATAAACGGGAGCTTCGAAACCAGGGACAAGTCTTTTATACGAATTGGTTGTTGAATTCGTAAAAGCCATTAAAGAAGGAGCATGTTTCAGAATTCCTCCGATAAAATAAAGAGCATTTTCACTCAAGCCTGCATACTCCTTCCCAGCAAAAACAGGCTTATTCTTTTTCCACACACTAACATTTATATGCATACCATTACCATTTTCGTTTTCTATCGGTTTTGGCATAAAGGTAGCCGTTTTTCCATGCTTTTGTGCAACGTTCTTAACTATATATTTAAGTATCATCAAATAATCTGCCGAAGTAACCAAAGGAGCGAAACGGTAATCTATTTCCCCCTGCCCTGCACTTGCCACCTCGTGATGTTGCGCCTCGATTCTCATCCCTGCTTCTTGCATAGCCAATACCATTTCGCTACGTATATCAGCCAAAGTATCCGTCGGAGCGGCGGGGAAATAACCACGGTTGTTCCCTGCAATAAAGCCCCTGTTCTCTTCGAAATCCGCTCCTGTATTCCAATATGCTTCTGTAGAATCCAGATAGAAAAAAGATTGATTTGGTGAATAAGAATCAAACCGAATGGAATCGAAAATAAAAAACTCCGCCTCAGGGCCAAAAAATGCTGTATCTCCAATTCCTGTCTTCTTTAAATAATCAATTGCCTTAGCAGCAATATTCCGCGGGCATTTCGTATATGGTTGTTTCGTCACAGGATCGAAAACGTTGCAAATAAAACTCACCGTGGGTACAGCAGCAAATTTTTCAATAAATATAGTAGCGGGGTCAGGTACAACAAGCATATCACTTTCCGCTATACCCTTCCATGCCCTTATTGAAGAACCGTCGAACCCAATACCGGTCGTAAATATCTCTTCGTTCACTTCACTTACCGGTATTGTTAAATGTTGCCAGGTTCCCAATAAATCAGCAAATTTCAAGTCAACAAAAGCAATTTCATTACTCTTGATAATATCTAATGCCTTTTGAACGGAATTTTTAAAACCCATTTTTAACTCCTTAAAATGTGAGACTATTTTCTTCTTTTATCTCCGAAAGAACATAGCGCGTTATGGTTCTTGTTACGCCCGGCCATGATTGTATTTTGCTCAATAATTTCTCAAGCGAACGAGTATCCTTCACTACTGCTTTAAGTACATGCGAGGCTTCTCCAAGAATCGAATAGCATTCGATTATTTCACTTGTCTTTTCGACATGCGAAATAAAAGACTTATAATTTTTGGACGATTCCATTATTACATCAATAATCACCATAATATCATATCCTACGAGCTTCCGGTCTATTTTTGTAAAATATCCCTTTATTACACCACTACTTTCCAATTTTTGGATTCTAGCAGTCAAAGAAGGTACGGAAAGATTGGTCTTTTTTGCCAAATCGGTCAACTTTATTCTTGCGTCTTTTTGAAGCAAACCCAATATCTTAAAATCTAAGTTATCTAACACTATTCACCTAAAATTTTTAACAAAAAGGCTAAAAACACCTCAAAATTTAAGGTAAGATTTTTTAAATGTCAAATATAAAGGGGAATTACAAGTTTTTGAGAAGGTAATTAATATTTTATCCTAATCCCAAAATTGGTCTTAGCTTTTTTTTCTGTTTTGATCTTTTCAAAAAGGAGAATGTTCCTTTGGGTGCGGGAAAGAGGTTTATGATAAAGATGATATTGAATTGCGATATTATTAAGGGATTTTATCTTAGTACCTTTAAGTTCCAAACGGAACTGAACGTCACTATCCTCCCCAATTGAGGGGGCTTCATATCTTTCGTCAAACCCGTTAATCTCCAACAAATCTTCTTTATATAGGGAAAAATTACATCCGAGTAACCCTCTTTTCTTTCTATTTATAAATTTTCTAAGAAATTTCGAGCGAAAATAAAAACCCTTCTCCACATCTGTTGTTTTTCCAAAAACACCATCAGCAATGAGCATTAGGGGATTTTTTTCTAAATAATGATTTTCTATTTTCTCCGGAGTTAACCTTTTAGTTATCCTTTCCGAAAGGTTTACACGCCTGCCTGTAAGTACTGTGCCTTTTTCTGCATAACGTAAATGTTCTTCAACAAAATGAGAATGTGGAACGCAATCTCCATCAATAAAAATCAAATATTCTCCAGAAGAATTTTTTACTGCTTTGTTTAGTACCCTATTTTTTCTAAAACCTTTATCTTCCTGCCAAATATGTACAGCGGGAACAGAAAGTTGTTTTAAAAGAGACTGAATTTCATCGAACATTTCCGGTTCGGTACCATCATCGGCAAGAACAACCTCAAACGATTTTTCGGTTTGGATTTTAACGCCTGCCAGAACAAGACGGAGATACTCGATTTTTTTATAAAACGCTATAATTAAAGAAGCCTTCACACACACTCCAATTTCTTATCTCCCTATTTTAAGTAGCAAACAAAGGAAGATAAATTTTAATACGTCTTCTCATTCATGAAAATTAAAAAACGGTTCTATATTTTCCCATCTTGCATATTAAAAAATCATTTTAAATTATTTCAAATCTTCTTTTAAGTTTTTTCCCTTGCTTGAAAATATTTTTGTTAATCTCGTTTTCGTCAATGTTTACAAGGGTTTTATCTTTCAGCAAAAATTTTCCGCCTTGTACGACCGCTTTCGGCGTGCGTTCAATCATTCCGTAAATAAAATGTCCGAAGAAGTTATCCGCGTTAAACGGCGTGGGCGGGACGTAATCCCACACCACGAAATCCGCGCGGTCGCCCGCTACCAGCAACGGGAAGTCGGGGAAATATCGACGCACAAACGCAAGTTGGTCGAAGTAAATTTTATCTACAAAATAAAACGCTTCCTCGAAAGAAAAGCCCGCGGCGCGCATAAGCAAAAAGACGTTTTTAAACGAACGCAAGGGATTCGCGTGCATGCCGTCCGTTCCCATTAACAACGGAATATTTTCATTTAGTTTGAAGTAATCGGGCAACCCTACGGAATTGTTCAAATTCGAGTCGGGATTAAACGCAAGTGCGGCGCCACTTTCGGCTATTGCGTCGTATTCTCGTTTCGTCAAATAAATGCCGTGAGCGAGTATTCCCTTCTCGTTTAACAAACCGAAATTTTTCAAGCGTTTTACGGGATACGCACCTGCAACTTCCTTGCTCATCGTGCGGTCAAGTTCGTCTTCACAAAGATGAATATGCACGCCGAGTCCATATTCGTCTTGAATTTCCTTTGCCTTGCGAAGCGTTTCGTCGCCAACGGTAAAAGATGCGTGAAGTCCGAGCATGGCTTTAACATTTGCGTTCGCGCGCTCGGCGGCAAATTCCGCATTCTCCGACAAACTCTTTTCTGAAATTTCCTTCCCGTTTCTGTCCGAACCTTCAAAACAAACTGCACCGCGCAAGCCGAAATTTTCGAGCGTGTCGGCAATTACAGCAAGGCTTCCGTCAATTGCATTCGGCGACGCGTGATGATCAAAGACATACGTTACACCGCTTTTCACTGATTCTATCGCGCCCATTTGCGCGGAAGCCTTCACGGCGTCAAGCGTTAGCGCGCGGTCAAGTTTCCACCAAAGGTTTTTCAGAATGTCGTAAAAGTTTTCCGTAGAGCCTGTTACGTTCAGACCTTTTGCAAGACGCGAATAAAAATGTTCATGAAAATTCACCGCGGGAATCGTAACAACAGCGCCTTCAGCGTCGTACGCGCCTTTTTCCTTTGAAATTTTTCCCGCAACGAAATCGTTAAATCTTTTCCTTTCGATTTTCTCGATTTTACCTTTCGCTATTTGCAAATCACCAAAAATCGGTTTTACTTTTTCACCTTTGATTTGGCAAATCCACGCGTTGGTTATTTTGAAATTTCCGTTTTTCATTTTACTTATCCGACGTTTTCAAGCCTACTTTTTCGTTAAATTCCTTAATGTATTTATCCCAGACGCGAGCGCTATTAAAACGCTCTTCCCAATAATTTTCATCATACCATTGTGCGTTCAGTTCATCCACTTCTTTCCCTTGCTGTTCAATCCACGTGAAGTATTTCAGGTTATGAATGGTTTTCTTATCGTAGTAAGTCAATTCCTTGAAATAATCTATTCCTTGATTTTTCAATATCACGCTCCAATCCAATTCCGCTTGACGTTCGGAATAAGCTCCCCAATTCTCGTTCATCTCTTTTAAGCGGGAATTATACATTTCTTTGGAATCGGTGAAGACAGTAAAGATAATGTCGTTCTCATTCAGCTCGTAATACTTAGCGAGTTTAATCGAGCTAATCAAATTGCTGATCGAGGAAAGTCCGAGATAAGGCAACTTTTCTATAACCTCCTCGTCCACTTTCAGATTTTTCAAGAAAGATTTTCCTTCCGGCTCGTTGAAAAGTCTTAGTATTCTTAACGGTTGCTCGTCGTCAATAGCGGTGACTGCATCGGTATTTTTAACATTATGTATCCACGGAACATGTTTATCGCCTATTCCCTCGATTCTATGCCCACCGAAGCCGTTCATTAAAAGCGTGGGGCATTGCAAAGCCTCCGAGGCAAGAACCTTAATTTCGGGATTCACCTTACGCAAATAATCACCGGCGGCTATAGTTCCCGCGGAACCGGTGGCGCTCACAAAGGCAGTCATTCTTTGCTTGCCTTCTTTTATCTGATTAAACAATTCTTCAATCGTATAACCCGTGATTTCATAATGCCATACGGCATTCCCGAACTGGTCGAATTGATTGAATATCAAATACTCGTCGCTTTCCGCTTCCAATTCGTGGCACTTATCATAAATTTCCTTAACATTGCTTTCACAACCGGGGGTAGCATAGACCTCCGCACCGATTTCTCTTAGCCAATCGAATCTTTCTTGGGACATTTCTTCAGGCAAAATTGCGACTGCATGGACACTCAAAAGTGCCGAGTTAAAAGCTCCGCCGCGACAATAATTACCCGTCGAAGGCCAGACCGCTTTATGGTACTCGGGATTAAAGCGTCCCGTTACCAAATAGGGAGCAAGGCAGCCGTATGTTGCGCCGACCTTATGCGCTCCGGTGGGGAAAAATTTCCCAACGAGCCCGATAATTCGCGCTTTCACACCGGTAATTTCTTTGGGAATTTCCAAATAATTTATGCCGTCAATCCCTCCGTCTTCATAATCGTTTTTCCAATTGATTCTAAAGAGGTTCCGCGGATGTACATCCCAAAAGCCAATATTTTTAAGCTCCTCAACAATCTCCGGTGAGATTTTTTCGGGATGCTTCAATTCCTCGAAAGTCGGAAGAATAATATTTTTTTCCTTTGCTCTCTCAATTGTTTTCTTCAAATATTCTTCGTTTTCAATTTCCCATTTCCATTGTTCCATAGATAACTCCATTCTTTTTGTTTCAAAAAGTAAAAACGCCTTCCCGTCTTTCCTGAAGGCGCAAAAAACATAACTTTAAAAATAATGAAAATTGGGAAGTTATTCTTAGTTTTTCAGCGTGGTACTTTCCTATTTAAACGATAGGTATTTTTGCTCCGCTTAAAGAATCTACGTGCGACAAAATAATTAAACGCCGCGGCAACAAGCACCAATTTGAAAAAATAAATCGGGGAAAATATTTCGCTTTTTCCCAGAAGGAAATCGAAAACGGCAAGAGAAACAATCAAAATCAAGTTTGCAAAAGCAAGTCGAATATAAGGAATAATTTTTTTCATGCTCAATAGTAAAATCTAACTCCTGTTCTGAAGATAAAGCCACTCATGTCATAAACACGTTCGAAAGTTTTTTTACGGCCAGTTTGAGTATCCTGGACGCTGTAAGTCCAGCTGGGGCGTGAAGAATGGTAGGAAATTTCTCCGAACAAATCCGAGCGCGGTCCAATTTGCAAGGCGACTCCGATTGTCATTCTCCAGCTAAAATCAAACGCCGCCTTAAACTCGTCTTCCTCGGGGTTTTGAAAATCCCGATAAAAAATAAAAAGCATTTCAGCGCCAATACTTCCCCCTCCGTAAATCCAAATTTTTTCTTCAAGTGGGTATTGATAGGTCATATTAAAAAGCGCAGGAATATCATGTAGATTCGTAGTTGCCCGCAGTTCGTTTAATTCGCCGTTTATCGTCCCGGGAAAGTTCTCGTTTAACTCGTTTGCATATTTTTCGTCGACATATCGTTTATGAAACCAATCGACGCTCCAACCGATTCTAAGATATTGATCTATGGAGCGCATGTCTTCATAACCAATAATAAAACCGCCGTCCGTTACTTGAGGCGCGTAGTATCCCAATTTTATTGCTGATGAATGATCTTGCGCTTTCAGGATAATAGCGAACAGGAAGAAAAAAATCCACCAATATTTCCCAACCCGTTTCATTTCTTTTCTCCGATATTAAAATTAAAAAAGAAAAACCGCCCCGGAAAGGGGCGGATGCAATTTTA
>CAZSYM010000040.1:0-21433 GCA_964611145.1 uncultured Melioribacteraceae bacterium | reverse complement strand
CCCGCGGAAAACGTTTCCTTTTCAATTCCGCTCATTTTTTCTAACTTTGTTTTTCCTTTTAAGAAAAATGTTCGGACACGAATGATTAAGATAAACAAACATCAGCAAGCGTTTAAGGAAGAAATCGAAAAGAAGCGGGGGGAATTGGGAAAACGCCCCGATTGGTTGAAAGTACGCTTGCCAATGGGAGAAAATTACAAGGAAGTTTTGGAAATAATGCACCGTTCCAAACTCCACACCGTTTGCGAGGAGGCTCGTTGCCCGAATCTTGCCGAATGCTGGAGTCACAGAACGGCTACATACATGATTTTAGGCGATACGTGTACGCGCAGTTGCGGTTTTTGTAACGTGAAATTGGGCGTTCCCGAAAAGGTCGATTGGGACGAGCCGAGGCGCGTTGCGGAATCGGCAAGGGAACTCGGATTGCGACATGTGGTAATCACTTCGGTTAATCGTGACGAGCTACACGACGGCGGAGCTTCGGTATTCGCCGAGACCGTCCGATTGCTCCGTGAATACTTGCCAAATTGCACTGTGGAAATTTTAATCCCCGATTTCAAAGGCGAGGAGCATGCTTTCGAAATAATAATGAAAAATCCCCCCGATATTTTGAACCATAATTTGGAAACGGTGAAAAGACTTTATCACGCCGTTCGCCCGCAAGCGAAATACGAAAGAAGCCTCGAACTTCTGAAATGGTTCAAACGGAAAGGATTGAGAACAAAAAGCGGAATAATGGTGGGAATCGGAGAAAGCAACGAGGAAGTGCTCGAATTGATGTCCGACCTCAGAAAAGTCGAAACCGATATCCTTACAATCGGACAATACTTGCAGCCGACAAAAAATCATCTGCCGGTGGATAGATACGTAAAACCGAGCGAGTTCGAAATGTTCAAACGTGAGGGGCTCAAAATGGGCTTCCTCGCCGTGGAATCCGCACCCTTGGTGCGTAGCTCCTATCATGCCGACGAACACGCTAAGGATTTAAGAAAATCCGATAATTTGCAATCCGTAGAAATAACGATAAAATAAAACGAACAGCTAAAATTTCTTTGCGATTTAATCCAATAATGACAATATTATGGTCTCAAATTTATTTTTAAAAAATAATGAGGTGAAAAGTGGCATTCTCATTAAACAAAGTAATGCTTATTGGAAATCTTGGTGCGGACGCTGAACATCGCGTAACGACCAACGACGTTTCCGTAACAACTTTTTCCCTTGCCACTACCTATAGCTACAAGGGGCGCGACGGAAATTGGGTTGACGAAACAACCTGGCATAACATTGTAGCATACAGATTATCCGACTATATAAAGGATAATCTGAAAAAAGGAAAAAAGTTTTACGTCGAAGGGCGAATTAAAAAGCGCAGTTACGAGGATAAGGAAGGGCGAACGGTTTACGTAACCGAAATTGTGGCGGAAAGAATGTTTCCATTGGATTCCCAAGCGGGAGGCGCTACGACGGAAGGATTTACTTCAGAACCTTCTTCCCCCGACGCTTCGGACGGAAACGAAGACGATCTGCCATTTTAATTGATTTGTTTAACAGCTTGGAAGATTTAAATATTTGGAAAGTGATTGGTTGATTAGACTGGTTTTATTGATTATTTCTTTTCTCTTTTCCGCTTTGTTCTCCGGTTCGGAAGTAAGCCTTTTTACGATTGACAAAAAAAGGAAGGAATTTCTTGGCGAAAAAAAGGATTTAATCAGCCGCTACATTAATCAGTTGCTCGATTCCCCGCGCCGACTTCTAGTAACAATTTTACTCGGAAACACAATTTTTAATGTGGCGGCTTCCATCCTTTCCGTATCCGTTGCAATAGAATTCGCAAAACAGAACGGCTACTCGGTGGATTTAATCCTTTTGATTCAAATAATAGTGCTCACAATCCTAATTCTGATTTTCGGAGAGATAACCCCGAAAATTTGGGCTTCGAAATATCCCATGCAGTTCGCACGAATATCGGCGATTCCCCTCTACTGGATAAGCGTTTTAATCTATCCCATCTCCCAAACAATCACGGATTTAATACGCTCCACGGTTTCGAAAGTGAAATACGACAAGACAAAATCCGCCCTGCGCAGCTCGGACTTGAAAGACCTTGCGGATTTCGGAGTGGAAACCGGTTCTCTGGAAAAGAACGAGCACGACTTGATTGACGGAATTGTCTCTTTCGAAAAAATAACGGCGCGAGAGGTAATGACTCCCCGCGTGGACATAACCGCACTTTCCGCCGATACCTCCGTGGAAGAAGCGCTAAAGGTAATAAACGATTCGGGACATAGCCGCATCCCCATTTACGAGGAAAGCTTGGATAATATCGTGGGCATCCTTTACGCCAAAGATTTGTTGCAATACATAGCCAACCCCGATTCTTTCCATAAAATTTCCCTCAAAAAACTTGCACGCAAGGCATACTTCATTCCCGAAACAAAATTAATCGGGGAATTGATGCACGAGTTCCAGGAAAAGAATCTGCACATCGGAATTGTGGTGGACGAATACGGCGGGACGGCGGGACTGATTTCCCTCGAAGACATTATCGAGGAGATAGTCGGGGAAATACGGGACGAATACGACAAGGAAGAACCGCCTATCAAAAAAATAGACGAAGGCAAATACATTGTGCTGGGAAAGACCGACATCTCGGAGCTTAACGAAACCATAGGCACAAAATTGGACGACGAGAACGACGATTTCGACACGCTCGGAGGCTTCATATTCAACTATGCGGGGGAAATTCCGCAAAAAGGTTATTCCTTCGAAAAGGACGGCTTCCGATATGTGGTTCAAGAAGTGGAAAACAAGAGAATAAATAAAGTTCTAATCGAAAAAATAGAAACGAAATGAAACCGGGATGCTCCTTTAAGGCACTGTTTTTAATCGTTCTGCTGGCGGCGGGAATTTATTATATCTATCAAACCCGATGGAGCAAAATAATAAAACCGACGGAAGAAAAAATTAAAACGGAGCTGATTGCCAGAATAACTCGAAACATTTCGCAACAAATACAATCCGCCACGTCGGATTCCGTGAAATCCAATTTACAAAATTTCAAAAAGTGGATTTCCGAAAAAGGAAAAGATTTGAAGCTAAATCAACTCGAAAAACTCTCGAAGGAAATTTCCACGCTGGTAAAGGAAAATTTAACGGATAGCAAAATATTCACAAAAATTCAAAAAGAAGTTCAAAATTATGAAAGATGAAAGAAGAACCGAAATCAAAGTAGGTCTAACGGTTATAATCGGAATAATCGTTTTTCTGGGGATTCTCCTTTGGGCAAAGAACGCAAGCCTTTTTTCCAATGAAAAAACTCTCAGGATTCATTTCGACCAAGCGGCGGCTCTTGCAACGGGAGATCCGGTAATGGTAAACGGCGTCAGGAAGGGACGCGTTACCGAAGTCTCCGCCCAAAACGACGGAGCGCTGGTAAAAATAGCCTTGGAAGAAGACACGGACTTACGCAAGGATGCAAAGTTCTCCATAATGATGCTCGATTTGATGGGAGGTAAAAAAATAGAAATCGTCCCCGGCACTTCCCCGCAAAAATTGGACTTTTCAGAAATTCAAAAGGGTAAATTCGGCGGGGACATTTCCACGGCAATGGCGGCTTTAAGCTCCGTTCAAACGGATTTAATCGATGTGATTCAACAGATAAAAATTTCCTTGACGGAATTGAATTCGTTCCTCAAGGACGAAAAATTTAAAAACGACGTTCGCACCGCGGCATCGAATTTGAACACATTGACGGAAAGGTTGAACAAAATAATCGAAACGAACAAAGCCGATATAGACAAAATCGTAAAATCCGGCTCTGCGTTGCTTGCCAAAACAAACGCACTTGTAGATTCCAACAAGGAAAACTTTTCGGCTCTGCTTAAAGAGAGCCTTGCTGCCGTAAAAAGCGCGAACGCATTGACGGATTCCTTACAAAGCTTTTTGCAGGAAACCCGCGCGGGAAAGAACAATCTGGGTAAGCTTATCGAGGACAAAAAGATGATAACGAATTTGCAAGACGCCGCGAATAAATTAAACGAGCTAATCGATATTTTAATTAAGCAATTAAAGAACGAAGGAATAAACGTTGATGCAAACATTTTTTAGACTTCTTTTTGTTTTACTTTTAATTGTTCCGAGGACATTTGCCGCTTCCCGCGAGCCGGTAAGGGGTAAAAACGGAATGGTAGCCTCGCCGAACGACTTGGCGACTTTAGTGGGAGTGGAAATTCTGAAGAAAGGCGGAAATGCGGTCGATGCCGCCGTAGCGGTTGGATTCGCACTCGCGGTAACTTATCCCGCGGCGGGAAATTTGGGCGGAGGAGGATTTTTCGTAATTCATCTTGCCGACGGACTCAATACCACGATTGATTTTCGGGAAAAAGCTCCTCTGGCGGCAACCCGCGATATGTTCCTCGACGAAAACGGTAATTTCGTCCAGGAAAAAAGTCTCACGGGCGGATTGGCAAGCGGCGTGCCCGGAACCGTGGCGGGATTGCTTCTCGCACTCGAAAAATACGGAACAATGCCACTGCAAGAGGTAATTCAACCCGCAATAGATTTGGCAAAGGACGGTTTTATCCTAAGCTATCACATGGCACGCTCTTTCAACGAACAACAAAAATATTTCGAGAAATATCCCTCCTCCCGGAAAATATTCAGGGATACGGAACATCCTTTCGTGGAAGGAGAACTTTTTATTCAAACGGATTTGGCAAAAACTCTGGAAAAAATAAGAGATAACGGTCGGAAAGGCTTTTATGAAGGGGACGTTGCGGAAATGATAGTCGCAGAAGTCAATAAAAACGGGGGGAGAATGACTTTCCGCGATTTGAAAAATTACAATGCTGTGGAACGTCCGCCCGTTACAGGCACCTACCGCGGCTACGAAATAGTTTCCATGGGTCCCCCTTCCGCAGGAGGAATAGCTTTAATCGAATCTCTGAACGCCTTGGAAAATTTTAATTTCGATAAAACGGAATGGGGAAGCAGTTCATACATTTTCAAAATTGTCGAAGTGCTTAAACACGTTTTTGCCGACCGCTCGAAATACGTCGGCGATGAGGATTTCGTGAAAGTACCCAAGAAATGGTTACTCTCAAAAGAAAGGGGCAAGGAAATTTTCGAGCAGGTGGGCGACAAAGCCACTCCCTCGAAAAAAATATTTCCGGGCAAAGTTCGCATCTTCGACGACAAGCACGAGACCACTCACTATTCCATTGCCGATGCCGAGGGGAATGCGGTAAGCGCAACGATTACTCTTAATTCATGGTACGGCAATAAAATTGTCGTCGACGGAGCGGGATTTCTGCTGAATAACGAAATGGACGATTTCAGCGCAAAACCCGGCACACCCAATCAATTCGGGCTGACAGGTAGCGAGGCGAATTCGATTCAACCCGGCAAAAGAATGGTAAGCTCCATGACCCCCACAATAGTTTTGAAAGATAACAAGCCTTTTCTCGTCGTCGGTTCCCCGGGCGGTTCCACAATAATTACAACGGTTTTGCAAGTGATTCTTAACGTTCTCGATTTCAATATGAACGTTCAGCAAGCCGTGGATTTACCCCGCTTTCATCATCAATGGTTACCGGACAGAATAGATTATGAAAGGTTCGGAATGCCGAAAGACGTCAAGGAAAATTTGATTAAATTAGGCGAACATATCGGCAAACAACGGATGTTGGGACGAGTTCAAGCCATAAAAATAGATTGGGAAAAGGGAGTTTTTTACGGAGCTTCCGACCCGCGTAGCTTCGGAACGGCGGAGGGAATTTAATGGTAGTGGGAATAGGCGTCGATATAATCGAAATAGAAAGAATAAAATCGAGCGTGGAGAAGTTCGGCGATGCCTTTCTGAACAAAATCTTTACCGAAGGAGAATTGGAATATTCCTTGAACAAAGCGAATAAATATCAACACCTCGCCGCACGATTCGCCGCAAAGGAAGCCATTTCAAAAGCCCTTGCAACGGGATGGAACAAGGATTTTCGCTGGAAAGACGTGGAAATATTCAACGAACCCAGCGGACTACCCAAAGTTAAGCTTTACGGCAAATTGCAAAATTTTTTGGGAGAGGACAAGGAATTAAAAATATCGATGAGCCACGCGGAATCATACGTCGTATGCGTTGCAATACTCTATACCAAAACAAAATGATTCCCCCGATATTCTCCGAATTCATAAAAGCAAAAAAGAATGAAAAAACTGGATAAAAATAAAATCGTGGTTGCCATGAGCGGAGGCGTCGATTCTTCCGTGGTGGCGGTACTTCTCAAAAAGGAAGGCTACGATGTAATCGGCGTAACGATTAAAACATGGGGCTACATGGAAGACGAGCGAGGCGCACCTATTCACGAAAACGCATGTTGCTCCCTCGATGCCGTATTCGACGCAAAAGCAATGGCGAAAAAATACGACTTCCCGCATTATGTGGTTGATTTCACACAACAATTCGAAAAGGAAATAATTGAAAACTTCGTGGAAGAATATTTCCGCGGCAGAACTCCCAATCCATGCGTGCTTTGTAACAAAAAAATCAAATGGGAGGAATTACTCAAGAAAGCCGACGAGCTTGGGGCGTTTTACATAGCGACGGGACATTATGCAAAAATCGAATATAAATCCTCGACGGGGCGATACGCGCTCCGCAAGTCCGCCGATGCACGCAAGGATCAAACTTACGCCCTTTGGGGCTTGAGTCAGGAAAGCCTCGAAAGAACAATGCTCCCACTCGGAAATTACACGAAGGAACAAGTGCGCGAGATGGCGGAGGAATTCGAATTGATTGTGGCTAAAAAACCGGACAGCATGGAAATTTGCTTCGTCCCCGATAATGACTACGCAAACTTTTTGAGAAAAAAAGAACCGCAAAAGTTCGAAAAAATCGGCGAAGGGGATTTGATATACAAAGGTAAAATCGTGGGAAAACACAAGGGCTATCCGAATTACACAATAGGACAAAGAAAAGGATTGGGCGTGGCGCTCGGCAAACCCGTTTATGTAAAAAGAATCGACCCCGAACGAAACATAGTGGAAGTAGGCGATAAAGAAGATTTGCTCTCCAATAAATTGATTGTAAGAAATATCAATTACGTCAGCGTAAGCGAATTGAAGGAGGGACAAAAGGTGTTCGGTAAAATTCGTTATCTCGACAAAGCGACGGCTGCGGAAATAATTTACGCTGATAAAGAAAAAATCGAAGCCGCCTTCTACGAACCCAAATCGGCAATAACCCCCGGACAATCAGCCGTTTTTTATGACGAGGAAGGATACTTGCTGGCGGGCGGAATAATTGACTCTACGGAAAATCCTTAATCCCGCTCTCCCCTTCGGAGAAAAACCGATTCTCGCCCTCCTTTTTAACATTTTCCCTTAACCGTTACAAATTGTAAATTACCTTTCGAAATAAAAAAATTTCCAACAATCACGGAGCGACGATGAAAATAGGTAAATATGCTTTGCATGTAATCGAAACCGGAGAATTCTCTCTGGACGGCGGAGCAATGTTCGGCGTAGTGCCGAAAGTACTTTGGCAAAGGACAAACCCCGCCGACGAGAAAAACAGAATAGAAATGCGCGCCCGCTGCCTTTTGCTCTCCTCCGAATCGGAAAAAATACTTATTGATACCGGAGTGGGAAAACATTGGAACGAGAAATTTCAGAACATTTTCAATCTCCGGGACAATGAAACCATGCTGGAAAAATCGTTGCAAAAAATCGGCTTGACAAAATCCGACATCACAAAAGTAATTTTAACGCATTTACATTTCGACCACACAGGCGGAGCCACGGAGCTAATCGACGACAAATGGGTTCCGACTTTCCCGAACGCAAAATATTATCTACAGAAAAAGCAATACGAATGGGGCTTAAATCCTTCGGAAAAAGACGGAGCAAGTTATTACAAGGAGCGCTATGAACCACTGCTGCGCGAAGGGGTTTTGGAATTATTGGAAGGCGAGAAACAACTCGACGAGGAAATAATACTCATACCGACGGAGGGACATACTTTTTCCCAACAGACGGTTAAAATTTCCGATGGAGAAAAGACGGTTTTCTACTGTGCGGATTTAATTCCCACCGCTTCGCATATTCCTTTGCCTTACATTATGAGTTATGACCTCTTTCCGATGAAGACCCTGGCAGAGAAAAAAGAAATTCTGCCCAAAGCCGTAGAAGAAAATTGGTTACTCTTTTTCGAGCATGACCCTTACTGCCTGGCAACCAAAGTAACACGGACGGACAAGGGATTTTCCGCTTCCGAAAGATTCACCGAGCTACCCGAGAACATTTAAACGAAACTCAATTCTCGGAAAGTCAAATGCGAATCAACAACGCCACGGTTACAAAACTTGCAAAATCGCTCGGCTTCGATCTTGTAGGTTTCGCAAAGGTAGAATTGCTAAAGGAAGAAACGGAGCGTTTAAAAAAATGGCTTGAGAACGGTTTCCATGCGGGAATGGCTTATATGGAGAAAAACGCTGAAAAGCGCCTTGACGTGCGGGAAATTCTCCCCGATGCACGCAGCATCATTTCACTCGGCATGAATTATTATATCCCCGAAAAATTCGAGGGGAAAGCGGGAACGGGGAAAGTCTCCCGCTATGCATGGGGAAAGGATTATCATTTGATAATCTGGGAAAAAATGGAAGAATTAATCGAATCTTTAAAAGAAATTGATAATAAATTCAAAGCAAAGGGGTATGTGGATACGGGACCCGTTTTAGACCGAGCGTGGGCGGTTCGCGCAGGTTTGGGCTGGATAGGAAAAAACTCGAACGTGATAAATACACGCTTCGGCAGTTGGTTTTTCATCGCCAATATAATTACTAATTACGACTTCGACTTTACGGAAGTCCAAACGGATATGTGCGGAACGTGTACGGCATGCATCGACGCTTGTCCCACCAATGCAATTACAAACGAGAGAACTATCGACTCCAACAAGTGTATCTCTTATTTGACAATCGAAAACAAGGGCGAAATACCGAAAGAGTTTCACGGCAAAATGCAAAATTGGGTTTTCGGCTGCGACATTTGCCAGGAGGTTTGCCCGTGGAATAAAAAATTCGCACAAACAACTCGCGTATCGGATTTTCACGACACACCGAATAAAGAATTGAATCTGGAAGAAATATTGGAATTGACAAATTCGAAATTCAACAAGCGCTTTGCTCTAAGCCCCATCAAGCGCGCCCGAGCAAAAGGTTTAAAAAGGAATGCCCGCTTTCTGCTGGAAGAAAAGCAAGAAAAAAAGGGTTAATCGCTCACTCCGATGGGAATTTCATCCAATTCTCTTTTCAACTTATCTCTCAATGCAAAAAATTGCTCTCTGAATTTTTTCGGAACGGGTTTCGAAGAAGGGAATTTTTCCTTCAGATGGTCAACCTGCTTACCATTTTTCCAAAAGCGATAGCAAACATGAGGACCCGTTGCCAAGCCGGTCATTCCCACATAACCGATTATTTGCCCCTGTTTCACTTTCACGCCGGGTTTAATCCCTTTGGCAAAGCGGGACATGTGTAAATATTGCGTAGTATAAACGGAGTTATGCCTTATCTTCACATAATTTCCATTGTTCCGCTTATATCGCGCTTCTATCACCACTCCGTCCCCCGTAGCCATTATGGGAGTGCCTATCGGCGCCGCATAGTCGGTTCCCAAATGCGCTTTTATTCTATGCAAAATCGGATGATAACGATGTAAGGAATAGCGGGAAGTGATTCTGCCGAATTTAATAGGGGCTTTCAGAAACGCTTTTCGCAAACTGTTACCTTCCTCGTCGAAATAATCCTCTTCCCCGTTTACTTCGAAAAGAAAAGCGTAGTATTTCCTACCGGCATTTTTAAAATAAGCGGCGTAAATTTTCCCCACGCCGATAGGCTTGCCGTCCACGTATTTCTCATCATAAATAACTCTGAACTCGTCATATTTTCTAATTCTATAAAAATCTATCTGCCAAGCGAATATTTCCGAAAGCCTCAAAGCGATTTTCGGCGAAAGATTATTTTCCGCCAAAGCTTCAAACAAACTCGAAGTAATAATTCCCGCAGCCGTGCGCCTTTTATATTTTACCGGCTTATGTTTTATTCTCACGGAAACGATGCTATCAATATCAAAAACGACATATCGAATCAAATCGGGCTGTAAGACAAAATATCTAACCGCTCGTGTGGAATCTTTTCGTTGATAAACGAAATACTTATCCCCTTTTCTTATCTTCTTAACATCGTATTTCCCTTTCGAAGCTTCCGCAATTCGAATGATTTTCTGATAAGACAAGCCGAAGGGATAGAGAATATCGCTTAAAGTTTGATTTCTTTTTACTATACCGTATCTAACGAAAAAGGAATCCCGAGGCAAATTGAATTCATCGAGGGACAAAGAATCCTTTTGAACCGTTTTCTTGTTCTCAAGAACTTTCTCGCTCTCTTTTGTCCCGCAAGCCGAAATCAGCAACAAAATCAAAAGAGGGAAAATATTTCTGAACATCCGCATCGTGCCAAATTTAGTTAGCAATTTTTTCAATTATTTCAACGCTCGTTATGCCCTCCGCTTCGGCACTGAAATTCGGTATCACACGATGGCGCAAAACGGGAAGCACATATTTTTTAACATCATCAATTGAAGGGGTAAAGCGTCCTTCCAATGCGGCGTTCGCTTTGGCGGCAAGTATCAAATACTGCGAGGCTCTGGGACCGGCGCCCCAATTAACCCAATTTTTCACATACTCGTCGGCGCCGTTGTCGGGACGCGTGGCAGCCACGAGTTTAACCGCATATTCTATGACGTTATCCGCAACGGGCACTCTTCGGATCAAATTTTGAAATTCGATTATCTCCTCGGCGTTCAAAATCTTTTCCAAAGCGGGAAAACTCTCCGCGGTGGTTGCCTTAACAATGCGCACTTCTTCTTCATAACCAGGATAATCCAACCAAAGATTGAACATGAATCTGTCCAATTGAGCTTCCGGCAAAGGATATGTCCCTTCCTGCTCAATCGGATTTTGCGTAGCAAGTACAAAAAAGGGTTGCTCCAATTCATAGGTAACTCCCGCAGCCGTTACTTTGTTTTCCTGCATTGCTTCCAGTAAAGCGGCTTGGGTTTTAGGCGGAGTTCTGTTAATCTCATCCGCTAAAACTATATTCGCAAAGACAGGACCTTTGATGAAACGAAATCTCCTTCCCTTCGTTACAGGATCATCCTCGATAATTTCCGTTCCCGTTATATCGCCGGGCATTAAATCGGGAGTAAATTGTATGCGGCTAAATTTCAAATCCAGTACATCGGCAATTGTTTTAATCATCAATGTCTTTGCCAAACCCGGCACTCCCACTAAAAGGCAATGTCCTCTCGCAAAGAGACTGACAAGTATTTGGTCGATTATTTCTTCCTGTCCGACGATTACCTTTGCAATTTCCGTTTTTATTTTCTTAACGGATACGTTCAATTTTTCAACGAGTTCAACATCTTTTTTATTTTCCACAATCTCCGTCCTTAAATTCTTATTTCCCAATAAATTTTCTTTTTCAACTCTTTAATCCATTCATTATAAAGTCTTTGCTTTTTGTCCAGCTCGGCAATTCTCTTGATTTCATCGTAATCGGTAGCTAACGAGGGTTTATGCGCTTTTATTCTTTTAATCAATTTTACGATGTGATAACCGTAAGTGTTACGGTCAATATCCAATCTTTTGGGATAAGTTATTCCGCCGGGTTTAAGTTTGTAAAGCTGTTCCAAAAGCGAAGGGTCTAATTGCCCCTTGTCGAACGTGCCTAATTTTCCCCCGTAGGGAGCGGATTGTTTATCATCGCTGTATTTTTTAGCGTAATATTCAAAAGTGTGAAATCCTCGCGTAATACTGTCCCGAATGGCGTTAAGAAAATCTATCGCTTCCAAATCCGCCTTAGCATCGCTTTTTAATTTTATCAAAATATGTCGCGTGTGAATTTCGTCGCCTCTGCGTTCGAGCAATTGAATGATATGAAATCCCACGGGCGACTCCACAATTCCCGATATTTGTCCCACTTTCAATTTAAAAGCAGCGGATTCGAACTCGGGATAAAAAACTCCGCGTTTCACAAAGCCCAAATCTCCCCCGCGGCTGGCACTACCCGGATCATCGGAATACTTTTTGGCGAGCTTTGCAAAATCCGCTCCGTTTTTCAAGGAATCCAAAATTTCCTTTGCTTTCTCCAAGGCTTTCGCACGCACTCGAGCGCCTTTCTGCGGATTGATGAAAATGTGCGCTATTTCGAATTTCTCCGGCACAACTCCCAAAGAATCCTTATATTTATCAAAGAACTCCTCCACTTCCTTTCGGGAGACATCCACTTGACCGAATTTTTGCTGTTGCACCATTTGAGCCATCAAATTTTTTCTGGTATCGTCCCGCAATTCCCTTTTAATTCTCTCTATACTCATTCCGTAAATCTTTTCGACTCTTTCTTTCGAGCCGTATTGCTGAATATAATAATTTATCTGACGGTCGAGTTGCTCGTTTACTTGGTCGTCGCTTACGGTTATCGAATCCAATTTTGCCTGCTCGTAAAGGAGCTTTTCTTCTATCATGGATTCCAAAACTTTCTTGCGGAAGTTTTTATCTTGCGGATTACCGCCTTGCGTTGCGGCGACCAATTCCGCTCGAAAATCCAACTCGGATTTAAGAATAATCTCATCCCCTACCACAGCCGCAATTTTATCCAAAACTTCCTGAGCCGAAAGAAGGAGGGGGAAAAACAAAAATAGGACTAAAATTTTTTTCGTCATTGTTCTACCTGTAAATTTCTACATTATACTTTGAATACAAGTCCCGAATATAATTCTTTAACAATTCTTTTCTTTTCAGAATCAAAAATCTTTCGCGGACTTCCTTTTTTAAAAAATCGAAATAAGGGATTTCCCCTTTCGAAAATTTTGCTATCAATTGAACAACCGTAAAAGTCTTGCGTTCCGAGGGGAAAACGATGCTAATTTCGCTCGGGGACATTTCCGCAAGCATTCTTTGCATTCCGACATCGCCAAATTCATGCTTTCGGAGAAAAACATTTTCCTTTCGGTTCGCAAGCGAACCGGCTTTTTCGGCAAATTTCAAAGCGCTTTTCCAATCCTTTGCCATAGCCACATACCGAAAATTCTCTGCGGAAATCTTATTTGAAAACTCGGCATAATTAAATGCGAAAGCCTCGTCCCGCAAAGCAAATTCCTTGGCATGTTTATGAAAATATTCCTTCAGCTCGGACTCCTCCGCCTCGACGGGGTTTTCCTCGGAATACCTTTGAAGAGCCAAAGCGGCGGCAATTTTAGCCTTGTCGTCTTCCACCAAGCGTTTGTAATCCGCGCTTTCTGTCAGGTTGTTTCTTTTAGCTTCCTGATACAACATTCGCGTTTCCAACCAATCACGAATATATTCCTGGCGATACTTTGTGCTGTCCTTTTTAAGAGCGGCGTTCAATTCGCTTTCGGTCAAATATTCATCGCCCGCTTTTGCAACAACGCCGCTCGGAGCCTTATGCTCCGAGCAGGCAAAACTCACAATCAAAAGCGTAATAAAAGCGACTAAACTAAATCTTGGTATTCTTGAAGGCTTCTTTAAGCACATCATAATAATATTTCGGTTTATACCTTTTTTTAAGGCTTTCTATATAAGCGTTTTCCAAATCCTTACTCAATTTCTCTTGATAATCGCTCATTACCTCCGCTTTCGCTTCCTCGTAGGTTTTGAGTCTTGAAGGAACCTTTTTGATTAGTTTAACAATCGAATACCCGCCACGAACCGGGAAAGGCTTGCTAATATCCCCCGGATTTTTCAGCTTCCAGGCTTCATGCGCCATCATATTCGCCTTTACATCGGTCAGATCGAAATGTCCCGCTCGCTTCTTATATCCGACGCGCTCGGTGAATTTCTTAGCGAGTTCTTCGAAATCAGCTCCGTTCTTAATTTCCTCGTAATATTTTTGCGCAAGCGAATCTTTCTTGGTAAAGATTTCGGAAAATTCAACTCTATCGGGATATTTGTATTTATCGCGATTTTCTTCAAAATATTTTTTAACCGCGTTGGTATCGATTTTCATCTTGTTCCAAACTTCTTCCTGCTGCAATTTGAAGATATAAATCCCATTGCGATAATCGTCCAGCAATTCTTTGAATTGCGGATCTCTCTTTTCCAATCCCATTGCCGCATGTTCCAACAATATTTCTTCGGCATACTTTTCAACGCCACGCGTAAAGGTATCCTCGTTAATCTCCTTGTTCTGAAAATCGGGATGCCTTGTTAAAAATGCAAAACAGCTATCGGCATAATAGGGTTGTCCCGCAACTTTAAAAACAACGGAATCTTTCAATATCTGAGCAATGGGGGTATCCCAAATTTTATCGTTAAATTTATAATCCTTGGATTTATTGGCGGAAACAATTTTAACCAAAGAATTATTCAGCTCAAAACCGTAAACTTTCTTGAGCGAATCCACAAAGGCTTTATATTCGGTATTATACCGCTGTCTTTGATAAGTCTTACGCAAGCGCGACTTAACTTTTTCCAACGATGGGAAAGGCGGAACTTCAACGAGTTGAATGATATGATAGCCGTAACGTGTTTTCACTATATCCGAAATATCGCCGGGATGTTTGAGATTAAAAGCCGCTTCATCAAAAGGTTTAACCATCATTCGGCGACTAATATATCCCAAATCCCCGCCTTTCTTAGCGGTGCCGGGGTCTTCGGAATATTTCTCCGCCAGCTTTGCAAAATCCGCTCCTTCGGATAATTGTTTTTTAATATCCTCGATTTTCTTCAAAGCGGCGGCGCTATCCAATTTCCCGTTCGGACGCACGAATCTAACAAGAATATGGCGAACCTTAATTTCGGGAATTCTCTTTCTTTTATCCGTTACTTTAATAATGTGATAACCGTAACGCGTCCGCACCGGCTTTCCGTAAACCTTTCCCACGGGTGTGGTTGTAATAGCCTTATCGAACGCATAATTGACAATTCCCGGTGCAAACCAATAAATATCTCCTTTATCGTTCACGGAATATTGGTCATCGGAATATTCCTTTACCAATTCTTCAAAACTTTTTTTACCGCTTTTTATTTCGTTTATCAATTTCTGTGCAAGCACACGCGCATCGGGTCCCGAACCTCTATTGGGGCGCAACATGATATGGCTTACTCTGTATTCCCATTTGCCTTCGTTGTAAAGTTTACGTATTCCCTTCTCAATCAATTCCTTTTCTTTAATGTAAGTAGCGCCCACTTTCTTTTTATACTCGTCAATTTCTTTATTCAAATCGGGGTCGTCATAATAACCGCGCACCCACGCATCCCGCAATTTCATTTTAAAATTAACATAAAGATCAAGGAAGTCCTTTTTATTCTTCAACGGGCTGATACGCGCTTTGTTGGAATCCCCCACGTTTTTCACATAAGCTTTCTCGAATTCCTTCAATGAAATTTGAGAATCGTCATACTCCGCAACAATTTTTGTACTATTGGGCGAACAAGATGCCAAAAGAGCCAAACCGAACAAAAGCAACATTAATCTGCGCATTTATTTTACCTCCCAATTCATTAATAATCAAACTTTAATTTTAGTTATTGCATGAATGAAAATCAACACAAACAATCGGAAACACAAAGAAATCGGGGAAAAACCACTTATGAGAAATATTTCAGAACAAGCTCTTTTCGGAATCATCGGTCTTGTTTTTCTTCATCTTTTTCCCGAAGGGGAAGGTGTTTCTCTCCCAAAAGACGCCGTCATAATAGCCTTGAATACTTTTATCCTCCTCCGCAAGTCGTAGTCTTTTAAGCGTCAACATCGAATAATATTCGTCCAACTCTATACCGGCAAAATTTCTGTTCAACTTTTTGGACGTAACCAAAGTGGTGCCCGAACCGGCGAAGGGGTCAAAAACAAAATCCCCTTCGGAAGAGCTTGCTAAGATGAGCTTTGCCAAGAGTTTTTCGGGTTTCTGAGTCGGGTGGTCAGTGTTTTCCGGCATCGACCAAAAGGGAATTGAGATATCAGTCCAAATATTAGAAGGATATGTCAAGCGAAAATTCCCTTCCTTTTCCACATTCCAATCCTTGGGTTTGCCGTTTTCATCGCGGTACGGAGCTATAACTTTCTTTTTAAGCATAACTGCATCGACGTTAAAAACATAATCATCGGAAACAGTGGCGAACCAAATATCCTCCGTATTGTTCTTCCAATTCGATTTCGCTCCCCGCCCCTTCTCTCTCTCCCATGTAATTCTATTTCTTACCTTAAAAAATTTTCTAAGAGCGAGAAAAACCGGGGTAGAAGATTCCCAATCCGCGCAAAAATAAATGCTAGCGGTAGGTTTCAAAGTTCTTTTGAGGCGTAAAAGTATCTCCTCAATCCACTGTTGATATTCTTCCAGAGGAAGTTTTTTAAAGGTTTTTTTATTGAACTTTTTGCTAAGATTGTAAGGCGGATCTATAAAAAGCAAATCGACAAAATTTTCGGGTAGGAATTCCACGAGTTCAAAAAAATCACCGGTTAAAATTTTGCCATTAATTTCCTCCGCGGAAAGTTTACCAACCGGCTTGAAAATATCTTTTTTAAATTGCTCTTTTTCTTCAGCAGTCAAAACTATCGTTCTATTCCGCGGAGCTTTAACTTTATCTTCAATATTTTTCACAACAAAAAGCCTTGGTTAGTGAACAATTAACAGTGAACAGTTTTTGCATCTATTCCTTTTTACGGATTAAACTAAATTATGGACACAAATTCTCAACTAAATTAGAGCTTAAAGCGGTTAATAAACTTCCTAAATAATCTATAGATTTTCTTTTGATGTTTTAATAGATGAAACAAGCAATTTTAACAATTCTTTAATATCGTGTTTCAAACTATTATATAATTTTTCATTGATAAAAGATGTTTCAAATAAAATATCAAGCCAATATTCCGTTTCGTTTGCTTCTTTTAATGAAACATAAACTTAGGAATAAAATCCGACATACTTTCAGCGTACTCGGCTTCACGAATAGATGCACCAATAGCTGTTCCCGAACGCAAAACTTGGTTACTTATCACAAATTCCTTTTTCTCATCTCTCAGATATTGTGAAAGTTTTATAATCCTAATCGCAAAACCAAAACTTTTCGTGTTTAACGCTCCCTTCCCCATTTTACATTCCTATAAATAATAACAAACAACTTATCTTAAACAGTTTTAACAATTAACTGTTCACTATTCACTGTTATCTGTTCACTGTTACCTGATTCTCGTTCCCGGCTTAATTTTTTTGTCGGGCTCTACGATTTTCAACTTTCCGTCTTCCGTTTCGCCCGCAAGCAACATTCCTTGCGATTCAACGCCCATAAGTTTTGCCGATTGCAAATTTGCAACAACAATGATGCGTTTGCCAATTAACTCTTCCGGCTCGTAACTTTCGGCTATTCCCGCAACGATTTGTCTTTTCTCGTCGCCCAAATCGACTTGCAATTTCAGTAACTTTTTGCTTTTCTTTATCTTCTCGGCTGATACAATTTCAGCGGCTTTCAGTTCTATTTTCATAAAATCATCGAAAGAAACCTTCGGCGTTTCCTCTTTCTTTTCAGCCGTTTGCGGTTTGCCGAGTTTGTTCATTTGCTCTTCGATAACTTTGTCGTCAATTTTCGTAAAAAGGATTTCAGCTTTGTTCAGCGCATGTCCTTCTTCGAGTTGCGGTTTTCCGCTTTCGAACCAATCGGTTTTTTCGGCGTCGAGCATTTTGAACATTTTTTCCGCGGTAAAAGGAATTACGGGCGAGAAAATTTCCGCAAGCGTGTAAATTGCTTGCAACGAAATATTAATTGCGGTTCCGCATTTCGCTTTGTCCGATTTTACGCTTACCCACGGTTCCGAATCATTGAAATACTTGTTGCAAGCGCGCGCGAAAGTCATCATTTCGAAAACCGCATCTTTAATCTTGTAGGCTTCAATAAGTTCCGCAACTTTCGCGGGAGTTTCTTCTATTCGCGCGAGCATCTCGCGGTCGATTTCCGCAAGTTCGCCGAGCGGCGGCACTTTTCCTTCGAAATGTTTGTGCGCGAAAGTGAACGTGCGATTTACGAAATTTCCAAGCACGCCCGCCAAGTCGCCGTTTACGCGCATCTGAAATTCCTTCCAGTAGAAATCGGTGTCTTTGTTTTCGGGCAAGTTCGCCGCGAGCGTGTAGCGGAGCAAATCGGCGTCGAAGAGTTCGAGGAATTCGTCCACGTCAATTCCCCAGCCGCGCGATTTTGAAAACTTCTTCCCTTCGAAATTCAAAAATTCGTTTGCAGGCACGTTTTGCGGAAGCACGTATTTATCGGGATTTCCGTCGTTCCACGCCATCAGCATTGCGGGGAAGATTATCGTATGAAAAACTATGTTATCTTTGCCGATAAACGCAACGTATTTCGTATCGTCCGATTGCCAATATTTTTTCCACAAATCCGGCTCGCCGCGTTCTTCCGAAAGTTTTTTCGTTGCGGAAATATAACCGAGCACCGCTTCAAACCAAACGTAGAGAACTTTTCCTTCGGCGTTTTCAAGCGGAACTTTCACGCCCCAATCGAGGTCGCGCGTAACGGCTCGGTCGGTCAAACCTTCCTTGAACCAACCGCGACAGTAGTTAAGCACGTTATCTTTCCAATTGTATTTTTCGGAATATTCTCCGATATATTTTTCCAATCTTTCCTGAAACTCGCCAAGCGGAAAATACCAATGCGAAGTTTCACGAAGTTCGGGAGTTTCGCCCGTGATTTTCGATTTCGGATTAATCAGTTCCGTCGGTTCATAAATTGCGCCGCACTTTTCGCACTCGTCGCTTCGCGCTTCTTCGTAACCGCATTTCGGACAAGTTCCTTCGACGTATCTGTCGGGCAAAAACTTCTTTGCTTTCGGGTCGTAAAATTGTAACGATTTTTTTTCTTTAAGCAAACCCTGATTATAAAATGAAAGGAAAAACTCTTGCGCTGTTTTGTGATGTAGCGGAATGCTTGTGCGCGAATAAATATCGAAACTCATTCCGAATTTTTCGAATGCTTTTTTATTTATGTTGTGATAGCGGTCTATAATAACTTGCGGCGAAACGCCTTCTTTGTCGGCGGTGATTGTAATCGGGACGCCGTGTTCGTCCGAACCGCAAATATAAATAACATCGTCGCCTTTTAATCTTTTGTAGCGGACGTAAATATCCGCGGGCAAATACGCTCCGCTTAAATGTCCGAGATGTATCGGTCCGTTTGCATAAGGTAAAGCCGAAGTAACGAGAACTTTTTCCTTGTTCACTTTCATTTTCCCATTTAATTTTAATACAATTTAGAAATATAAGAAAGATATTGAAAATTAACACTTGCCTGGAGTTTTTGTATTGATGAAATTTAAGTTTACTTTGCAAAGTGAAAAAATTAATCTCTACTTTTATTTCTTTAAACTGGGGACTATCTTCTGACGCTTTACAAAAAAACATATTCTATTCTTTGTATTTGTTTTCCATTTTATTATATTTTTATCTAACGAAACTTTTTAGGAACGGAATTTAAGTTTTTGTTTTTTGAAGAACTATAAAACTCCTTTGTTATCAGAATAGTTTTATTATTAAATAATTTATGGAGAATCTTTCTTTTTTTTGCGATAAAGATAATAACAATAAAACATAGGAGGCGGCTATGAGGTTATCAAAACCATTTTTGTCATTATTAGTTTTTTTTCTGTTAACGGCAACTGTTCATTCACAAAACTATTCATATAAAAATATAATTTTGGCTGAAAAGGGGATTCTTTCTCAAAAACATTTTTCTTTTCAAAATTTGGATAAAATGTTTTTCCCAAGAACTTCTAATTCAAAAGGTGGAAATCCTGTTTCTCAATTTCACTTTATACATCTTTCTCCTAAATTTGATATATTCCCTATTATTGATACTATTGCTATACACCAAGGCGCTCCTTCTTCATTCAAACATCAGGTTTACAATTACGATGAAAAAGGAAGAATGACAAGAGAAGTTTATGAACGTTTGGATAATGAAGATTGGGTTAATGAATTTTGTAACACAAATGAATTCGATGAATATGGACATTTAAGTTCTTCTCACCACATGAGTTGGACAGAAAACGGATGGGAAGAGTGTTGTTTTGATGCTTATGAATATGACGATGAAGATAATCTAATTTCAAGAACAGTTAAGTTCTTTTATGATTCAGTTTGGTCAAATTGTTGCAATGATATTTACGAATATGATGAAAACAACAACTTAACCTCAATTATTATGAGAATGTGGTATGATAGCACTTGGAACAACGATATGCGGAGACGCTTTCTCTATGACGAAAATGAAAATTTAATTGCTCAATATGAAGAACATTGGGAAGAAGGAGGTTGGGCGCCTGCATTGTGTGATACGTTTATCTACGACGAACAAAACAGATTAAATAAACGAATTCATAACGAATGGCAAAATTCGCAATGGGAAAATAGTTACTACGATACTTTATCTTATAATAGTAATAATTTTCTAGTACGTTCTCTACGACGAGAAAAAGAAACAGACCATTATGTGAATTGTTGTTCGCATACGTACGAATATGATGAGCAAGATAATTTAACCTCAATAGTGAAACAAGTTTGGGAAAATAAAGGTTGGGTGAATGACACACGAAATCTTTTTTCCTATAACAGCAGTAATTTGCTTATTACGTGTTTATTCGAAACTTGGAATGGTACAGATTGGGAAACAGCAACGTATGATAATTATTATACGATTATTATGGAAACAAACGGTTATATAAATGTTTATTCGTTCTCTGGCAATAGCGCATTAATACATTATAGCACAATTACAGAAGTTGGAGATAATGAAAACGAAACGCCGAATAGTTTTGTACTAAATCAAAATTACCCGAATCCATTTAACCCAACGACTGTAATATCATATTCAATTCCTAATCTTATAGAAAAATCTTTTTCAAATGCAGGAATGCAATCTGTAAATGTAACTTTAACTATTTATAACACGCTCGGGCAAAAAGTGGCAACGCTTGTAAATGAGGTTCAAACTCCCGGAAATTACAAGGTGAAATTTGAAGTTAGCGACTTGCCAAGCGGTATTTATTTCTATACGTTACGCGCTGGTGAATACGTTGCGACGAAGAAAATGATCTTGATGAAATAATAAGGAAGTTATCAAAAGGTAAAGAGCAATGTAAATTTAGTTATGGGATGCGCTTTTGTGCGTCCCAATTTTTTTCTATTGATAATATTTAGCTTTGTTTTTATATCCTTTTTCCCTGGTGCAATGCTCTTACATTTACATTTTTACCCTAACAATGTAAACTCTCAACAGATGGTATCCAGTTTAGAGAAATAAAAGCAGAACTTAATCCTTCCGCCTTGCAAAGCGAAGTGGAGCGTAGCGGAACGAAGCTTTGCA
>CAZSYM010000039.1:4826-22449 GCA_964611145.1 uncultured Melioribacteraceae bacterium | reverse complement strand
TATAAAACCCTGCGGAGAAGAAACCCACCCAATGTTTCAAAGAAACGGGCGCTGTCAGTCCCATGTGAGTTCCTTTCACGGGTAAAATCCCTTCGGTATAAGTATCGGAATACTTAAAAAGTTCTCCCCTTAAGCCTTTATTGCAAAGCCCAGAGACAATTTTCATGGTTGTTAAAAGTCCCACCACTATCGGATAACGTCCGCACCAAAGGGGAATCGCATGAGTATCGCTATGCCAAATTTCCTTCGTGAGATTTTTAAGACTTTCTTTTGTGATATTCCGTGCAAGATAATTTTTAATTATCCTTTTGTCATTTGCCGTTGCTTTTGCGTGAGCTACCGAGTCCGTACCAAACGGCGAATTGTCAAAATCAGGTCCGTAATGATTTGCGTCGTTCGAAATAAGGAAGAAAATATCCTTACCTAATTCATAATGCTTTTCTTTAATGTATGCTTCCATAATCTTCGCCAATTCGGAAGAAAGGCTATCCGCCCTACGGAAATTCATACCTGTTACCATTATGGGGGTTATTTGAACTTCCCTATTAAAATATTGCAGAAAAGGCACAAGAGCTTCTATCGAATGCTCAATTCTTTGCGCTTTGTTGCTCACCAATAAAAAGTTCTTCGGCAATTCCTTTTTAATTTTTTCGCGAAGGGGAGAAATTTTTACATATCCGTAAGGTCCTTGCCAATAATCGTAATTATCAAGAATAATTACATTTTGCGGGTCATTCATTGCCCGGCGTACCGTTCCGTGCGTAACTCCGAAGACCACCACTTCCCTTGCTTTGATAAGAGGATAAAGAGGATAATAAACCCTTCCGGCATAAAGGTAATCGTCGTGGGGAGAAATTCCCGCTACCAAATTTTTAGAGTCGAGAGAATATTTATCCTTTGCATTGTTTCGAAGGTAATCAATTAACAAATCCATTTCCTTCGCTCGCCAGGAAAAGCCGACTGTGTCTCTAATTGGTCGAATATTTTGGGCATTTATGGATAATGCAAAAGCAAAGATTAGACCGAAGATTTTTTTCATTTTTTCTTAACTCGAAAATTTTTCAAAATTGGAAGTTTATTTTTTGGAAATTTAACAATAAAATTTATTAAATTGAATTTATATATTTGTAATTTCTTAAAGAGACGCGTGAAAAAGTTAAAAGCTGTGGCGGAAATTTCTAGACCGATTAATGTTCTGATTACCTTTCTTACAGTAATCGTTGCGGGATTTATCGCTTTACATGAAATTAGTTATCAACCCGCTATATTTTATGCAGCTATTTCAGCCGCTTTAATAAATGCTGCAGGGAATATAATAAACGATATATTTGATTTAGATGTAGATAAAGTGAATCGTCCTGAGAGAGTTCTTCCGTCAAATCGAATGAAAAAATCAGAAGCATATTTTCTCTTTGCTATTTTTAATTTGACTGCTCTTATCTTTGCTTACTTTGTAAACATTGCATGTTTGGTAATATCTATTTTTGCCATAATTATCGTTTTCTTTTATTCTCTTTATTTTAAGAAAGTGATATTGTTAGGGAATTTTATAGTTGGTTTTTTAACAGGGATGGCATTTGTTTACGGCGGCTTGGCTGTCGATAGCTTGGAAACAAGTATTATTCCTGCTTTTTATGCAATGGTAATTAATTTTGTTAGAGAAATAATTAAAGATGTGGAAGATATGGAAGGAGACAAGGAGGCGGGGATAGATACATATCCTCTTATCTTCGGGGCGGACGCTTCCTTCTTTGTTTCCAAAATTGTAATTCTTGCTTTCGCCTTTATTACTTTGCTCCCTTACGTGCTGAAAATTTATTCCTTTTATTACCTGCTTATCGTTTTGGCAATAGACACTTCTCTGATCTATTTTTCTTTCGGATTAAAGAAAGAATCCTCCAAAAGAGAAATCAACAATTTCAGTAAACTATTAAAAGTCAATATGGTATTGGGTTTGCTTGCAGTATGGTTCGGCTCTTACAGATGAACGACCTGAAAAAATTTGATTTGGAATTTCTGAAACATTACGATAGCATTGCCGGTGTGGACGAAGCCGGACGTGGTCCCCTCGCAGGTCCCGTAGTTGCCGCCGCAGTCATTTTCGAGCGCGAAACTTTCATTCCCGAAGTGAACGACTCGAAAAGAATTTCCGAGAACAAGCGAGAGGCTCTTTTCGAAACGGTCTTGCAGAACGCATTATCGTATGGAATCGGAATTGTTTATCCGAAAACAATAGACGAGATAAATATACTCCAAGCCACATTGCAAGCAATGGAAACCGCCGTGGAGAATCTGGCTATCAAGCCCTCTCTTATTCTGGTTGACGGCAATAAAGTTTTCAAAACAACTACGGAAATTCGCCCTGTGATAAAAGGGGATTCCAAATCTTTTTCAATCGCCGCCGCATCCATTATCGCAAAGGTTACGAGGGATAGAATAATGCGAGACTTGGCGTTGGAGTTTCCCCAATATTCATGGCATAAAAACAAAGGCTACGGTACAAAAGAACACATAGAAGCTATTAGAAAATTCGGTGCGACGGAAATTCATCGCAAAAGTTTTCTTTCAAAAATTTTCGAGCCGAAATAATCTATGTCCAAAAGAGATATAGGCAAGAGAGGCGAAGAAATAGCGGCGCGATTTCTGAAAGCAAATGGCTATGAAATATTGGAACGTAATTATACTTATGAACACGGCGAAATAGACATAATCGCACAAAAGGGCAATACATTAGTATTTGTGGAAGTTAAATACAGACACAACTTGGAATACGGTCGTCCCGAAGCCGCTATTTCGAAAAAGAAAATACGCATGGTAAAAAAGACGGCAGAAGCGTATTTAATGGAAAAGAACTTGCCCGAAGGTGAATGTCGAATCGATGTAATCGCTATTCTCGAACTGGAAAAAGGGAAGCCCGAAATAGAGCATTACGAAAACGTAAGTTTTATATGAGTCCTAAATCTTTCGCTCTTTTGCTATGACCTTTTTTTCACCGAATTTCAAAAACTTTCTTGTTCCCTCCCCGCTTCGAATTATCTCCATCACGCGTTTATCGTAGGCTTTAAAAACAGAGCCAAAAATCATTTTTACTTTCGGATACTCGAAAAAGTCCCGTGCCATAGTCGAGGAAGGTCCCAAGATAAAAATCTCCGCATCGTCTTTTGTCAAATGTAAAGTTTCGTTGAAAGTGCCGTTGGGTATTGCCGTAGAGGACATTATTATCGCGTCCGCGCCTGCAAGATACTCTTCGCGCAAAGAAATATCTGTTAATTCCGGTTCCTCTCTTTGCAAATCAAAGACGGTTAAATCAATCCCTCTTTCTCTCAATTGATTAAACACCGGCTTAATAAAACCGAGCATTACTACACTGTTGTAGTGCTTTACCGTTATGGCATCCGTTACGTCGGGACTCAAATCATCATGCTCGGAATAGTTGAGAAGGGCGTTGAAATATGCTGTTAAAAAAATTCTATCGGGAAGCTGGGATAAATCCGGAGCCAGGGGAACACTGTTTAACGGCATCTCGCCAAAATTCGAGCAAACGCCCATGCGACCATCTTCCAGCAAGACGCCCGTGTATCTTTTACCCGAAAAAATTTCTTGTATGCTTCCCGATAAGTAATCGTACTTATTCAAAAGCATTTCGAGAGGGTCGTAATCGAATAATCCCTTGTCCATTGAAGATTATCGCCCTATACTTTTAATCGCTTCCACAAGTTCGGAAGTTTTTTCCGTTGCTTTTCCTTTAAGAAAAACGTCCGTTATTTCGTAAGTGTAGTTCGAAGGCTCCGTGTTTATTTCTATTATGGTTGCGCCGTTGCTTTTAGCTTCGCGCGGGATAAGTGAGGCGGGCATTATTTCGCCCGTAGTTCCTATGACAAGGAACACATCGGCAAGTTCCGCTTCTTCGAATGATTTGCTTCGAGCGGGTTCGGGTATCGGCTCGCCGAAGAAGATAAAATCGGGTTTCAAAATCCCTCCACATTTTTCGCAACGAGGAGGCAAGGTTTCTAATAATTTTTCGCTGGCAGGGTAAATGGCACCGCAATTTGTACATGTTAATTGTCTGGAATTACCGTGAAATTCATAAACCGTTTGACTCCCCGCTTCCTGATGAAGATTATCAATATTCTGAGTAATTATCGCCTTCAAAAGTCCGAGTTTTTCCAATTCCGCCAATGCAAAATGAGCGGCGTTTGGCTTAGCCTTTCCGAAAAAGTCGTAGAATATTTCTTTTATTAATTTCCACGACTTCTCGGGGTCGCGGTTGAAATAGTAAATATCCAAGAACTTCGGATCGTACTTGTTCCACAATCCGTTGGGTCCCCTGAAGGGAGGAATACCACTTTCGACCGAAATACCGGCACCGGTAAAAGCCGTTACATGGCGAGCATTCGAAATTATTTCCGCGGCTCTTTCAATCATTTTATCCTTCCTTCTTTCTGGCTTTCAACAATCGTACATATTTCATTAAATAATGCTTCTCTTCGAAATTCCCGAAACCATTCTCGGCAAGTATTTCTTTCCAATTCCGTTCGACAAAATCGAAAGCATATTTACACTCAACGGTAGTAAAAACAAATCTGGCATAAAAAGGCATCTCTTTTATTTTAAATTCCGCAAAGTCCAAAATTATAAATTGTCCGCCCGGTTTCAGGGAATTGAATGCATTTTGTATTACTTTCAAACGTACTTCGTGAGGGAAGCCGTGAATCACAAACGAAATAAAAACCTTGTCGAATTTTTCTTCCGTTTCGAACGGGACATCGATTCTTTGCTCCCTAAGTTCAATGTTCGGAATATTTACGGTTCTTGCCTTGAATTGCCTAATCATATCGGGCGAAATATCGAATCCGACGATTTTCCCCTTTTCATTCAAATACTTATGCATAAGGAGAGCGTTTCGTCCCGTACCGGCACCCATATCGAGAATTTTATCTTCGGGAGAAATGTTCATATCTTTAACAACTCTTTTGATAAAGGAAGAATAGACTCCGAAAGTAAGGACGTTCAACAAAGTGTCGTAGTATTTTGCTTCGAAGCCTTGAACTTCTACTTTTGATTCGGGGTAATATCTCATCGCTGTCCCTAAGGATTTTTTTCGATTTTCCAAAAATAGCGAAATTCATAACAACTTCTGGAAAAAGTGAGGGAGAGGGGAGATGAAAAATTAAGATTGTTTTTCAATTTTAAAAATCCTATTTTGCAACAGTTAAAAAAGAGAAGACTATGGAAGGGAAGAAAATTTTAGTGGTAGATGACCAGAAGGTCAATGTTTTGATGTTAAAAGCTCATCTTGAAAAGAAGGGATTTGCTGTGTTGGAAGCATTAGATGGATATAAGGCGTTAGAAATTACCTCAAAGGAATCCCCCGATTTAGTCCTTTTGGATATTATGATGCCTGGTTTATCGGGTTTTGATGTATGCCGAGAAATTTCTTCCGGTAAAACATCTGCCACCCCGGTTATTCTCTTAACCGCTTTAGCTTCGCAGGAGGATGTAAATAAAGGCTTCGAGGTAGGTGCCTTTGATTATGTAAAGAAACCTTTTAATTTTAAAGAGCTTTTTCATCGGATGAATTCCGCCCTTAAATATTCCGAGAGTGTTAAGATTGTTGAGGAACTTAAAAAACTTTCTTTTTCATTGAAAAACAATGGTGAAAAACCCACGCGCTGCGAAGAGCAACTACTTCGGAAAATAGAGGAACTGGAGCAACTTGCAAAGGATAAGTCTTCCTTAGAACTCTTAAATCTTCGACTGAAAGAAATTCGTAGCGATCTCAAGCGTTTTGGGAAAAAATTGAGTGGTTTTCGCAGATTGCTCGAGAAGGCGGAAAATTTTGGGCAAAATTAAGATTCTGCCACGAATTCTATTTTGAATACTTTATCATTGGGTCGCACTATTTCCCCACAGCGGAAAGTCACCTCGCTTCCTTTAGGTGCCTCTTCCACAAATTGCTCGTCCATTACAAGAGAAGTAAGCTCCTTTTCTACTGTACCAGTAGTTTGTCCCATTATATAAAGCTTATCACCGAGTTTAATATCGGCAGCCTCCAATTTAACATGGACTACAGCGGGTTTCTTGTAATAATTCAAAACCTTTCCCACGTAGCGTTTTCTGGTTTTGGCAAGGCTTCCTCTTTGCGTAGCAAAATCTTCGTGCCCCGGCCGCCCAAAATAGAACCCTGCCGAGAATCCACGATTATATACGTGTTCCAATCTTGCAATCAACTCGTTTTTCTTTTCTTCCGTAAGTGTCCCATCGAAATAACTGTCTATCGCTTCTCTATAAACAGAGACTACAGTAGCAAGATATTCGGGACTTCGTTTGCGTCCTTCTATTTTAAAGGAATCTATTCCCGCCTCGATAAGTTTATCGATAAAATTAATCGTCATTAAATCCTTTGCCGAAAGCACGTAATTCCCACCGACATCGAAAGTGAGCTTCCCCTCCAAATCTCGAATTTCAAACTCTCTCCGACACGGTTGAATACAATCTCCCCGATTTGCACTTCTGCCGAATGCGTAATGGCTTAAGAAACACCGTCCGCTTATTGCAATACACATTGCGCCGTGAACAAATGCTTCTATTTCAACATCCACTTTAGCTTTTATATCTTTTATTTGTTGTATTGTGCATTCCCTTGCAAGAACAATTCTTTTTGCTCCCAAATCCTTGTAAAATTGTGCGGCTATGGAATTGGAAACGGAAGCCTGAGTGGAAATGCAGAGCGGAATCCCGTATTCAACCGCTTTTCGTATCACCGCATGGTCCCATGCAATTACCATAGTAACTCCCGCTTCTTTTGCCGCCGTCAGAAGTTCTTCAACATCGGAAAGTTCTTCTTCGTAAACTATGGTGTTCATGGTCAAATGTGTATCCACGCCGTTTTCCCGACAATATTTTACAACCTCAGGCAATTCTTCTTTTGTAAAGTTTTTTGCCATTGCCCGCATGTTCAATTTTTCCAATCCGAAATAAACGGCATCCGCACCGTTTCGAACTGCTGTTCTTAACATAGTCCAATTTCCCGCCGGAGCCAGCAGTTCAGGTTTTTTTATTTTTTTCATATTCTCCAAAATTTTCTCCTCACATTTTCATACTGTGCTTAAGAATTTAAATTGAATAATTTGTTAACTTTAAAAGATTAAAATTATCTTTTGTCCCATAAAAATGAAAATCGCTCTCACATATTTACTAAAAGCAATCTGTCGAGAATTTGATGCCGAACTTGCCGTTTTGATTCGTTCTGAAGGTGAAAGTTCTGAAACCGTTGCCTTTGCTTATGCAGACGGGAGTGATAAAAAGCAAGAAAGCATTTTGCAACTTGGCCTTTCCTTGCAGAGCAAAAGGGAAGAACTTATAGCTGAATTACAAAAAAAGGGTGGTTATAAAAAATATGGGACTTTTGAAATCGAGCTTGCCCCAATCCGATACGAGCTCTTACTTTTTTCGAATTCAGAAATTCCCGAAAAGCTTGAGAGTGAAAGCTGGGAATCCATTCGGGATTTACTGGAGACGAAAGAAAATCATTCGGGAGAATTTCGCGAGGCGCTTGAAAATGTGGATGTGGTTGTTTATTCAATGAAACCAAAAGGGTTTCAAATAAATTTTATTTCAAAAGCGGTAGAAAAACTTTTCGGTTTTTCTGCCAATGAGATTAGTAAAAATAAATTTACGCTCCTTAAAAAAGTTCAAAGGGAAAGTTACTCTAAGGTAAGAAAATTTTTACAAGAAGTCTCAAATGGAATGCAAGCTGTGGTGGAATATACGATTGCAGACTCTGCAGGTAAACCTCGTTATATACGTCATAGCGGTATTCCAATCAAGAGAAACGGCAAGGTGATTTCTGTTGTAGGGGCTATTGTAGATGTTACAGAAGAGGTAACTCTTAGGGAAAGGCTACAACACTCGGAAGAGAAATTTCGTCTTTTAATGGAAACAGCTGAAGATTTAATTTTTACGTTGGATAGACAGGGAAACTTTCTTATTGTTAATAAAAACGGTGCGTTAATGCTTGGCTATACGGAAAGTGAGATGATAGGAAAGCATTTTTTGGAATTTGTTAAGGAGGATAATAAAGCAGATGTGGCACTTGCTTTCCAAAAAATACTTGCCTCGGAAGATGTTGTTAGATTTGAAGCAATATTGGTGGATATAGCAGGGAACGAAATTGTTTTGGAAATACAGGCGCGCTCGGTTCGAAAGAACGGTGAAATCGATGGCGTGATGGCAATTGGACGGGATATAACGGAACGGATTCTTCAGGAACGTGAATTGAAAGATCTAAATGCACGGCTTATAGAGGCTAATCGCATTATTTCAATAGAACGTGATAGAGCCCAGGAGAAAGTTACTGTCCTTGAGGAACTGAACAGATTAAAAAACGAATTCATTTCTAATGTTTCTCATGAATTACGTACTCCTTTGGCTTCAATAGTTGGCTTTGCCGAAGCTATAACATCAGACCCCGAAATGCCACGTGAAATGATAGATGAATTTAATAACATTATTTATACCGAAGGAAAGCGGCTCGCTAAATTAATCAATGATATTTTGGACTTTTCTAAACTTGATGCCGAGGGGGAAAAACTTGAGAAGAAAGATTTTGATTTTGTCCCTCTGTTAAAAGAATTGGTCGAAATTTATACGAAACAAGCTGTCGAAAAAGGAGTGGAATTAAATGCCGAAATTCCGGAAACAGAAATAATTATTCATGGGGATAGGGAAAGACTTAGCAATGCAATCGGGCATATAATTTCTAATGCGGTTAAGTTTACCGACAAGGGCGGGCGCGTAACTGTGCTTGTTAATAATTTTTTGAAGGATGCCGAGGTGATAGTTAGCGATACGGGAATTGGTATCCCTAAAGAAGAGCTTCCGAAATTGTTTCAGAAATTTTCGAAAATAAACCGTCCTGGAAGTCAAGTCCCTGGTGCAGGATTAGGTTTGGCAATGGCAAAAAAAATAATAGATTTACATAATGGTTTAATAAATGTTAAGAGCGAGGTTAACAAGGGTACAACCTTTGTGATTCGCTTACCTAAAAAAATATAGAGGAGAAGGGGTTAGAAGTGAGCGATTTAATTTATATTGTGGACGACGAGCCTTCTATTCAGAGGCTTTTAATCCATTGGCTTAAAAATCAATGGGGCTATGAAACTAAAGGCTTTGCCAAGGGTAAAGATTTTCTGGAGGAATTTTCAAAAGTTGAACCGGAACTGGTTCTGTTGGATATAATGCTACCTGATATTAATGGAGTGGAAATTTTAAAAGAGATAAAAAAGATTAATAAAGATTTACCTGTGATTATGATTTCCGCCCAAGGAAGCGTGGAAGTTGCATTGGAGTCAATAAAATTAGGTGCTTACGATTATTTTACAAAACCTATTTCGGAAACTAGCAAACTCGAACTTTCGGTTAAAAATGCTCTTAGTCAATACAAACTGCAAAAACAAGTTAAGCTTTTACAGGAAAACTTAATCGAAAGACATAGCTTTGCGAACATTATTTCTGCAGATAATCGAATGCAAGAGGTTTTCCGAATGGTCTCGAAGGTTTTAGATAATGATATTACGGTGCTGATACATGGAGAAAGCGGAACGGGAAAAGAACTTATAGCCCGTGCTATTCATTATAACGGTAAACGTAAGGAAAATCCTTTTGTAGTAGTAAATTGTGCTTCTATTCCGAGGGAATTGCTTGAAAGCGAACTTTTCGGTCATGAACGAGGTGCTTTTACCGGTGCTCATCAACGTAAAATTGGAAAATTTGAATTGGCGCGGGGTGGCACTCTTTTTCTTGATGAAATAGGTGAAATGGAAATGGCTTTGCAAGCGAAAATACTAAGAGTTATTCAGGAAAAAGAATTCGAAAGGATAGGTGGAAACGAAGTAATTAAAACGGACGTTAGGATAATTTCTGCTACCAACAAGAATTTAAAAGAAGAAGTTAAAAACAAGCGTTTTCGTGAAGATTTGTATTATAGATTAAGCTCTTTCCCTATCTATATACCGCCTTTGCGGGAACGAAAAAGCGACATTTTAGTTTTAACCGAACATTTTATAAAAAAATTTAATAAGAAGCTAAATAAGAACATAAAAGGAATTACAAAGCGAGCTTTGAAACTTTTTTATGATTATGACTGGCCGGGGAATGTTAGAGAATTGGAAAATACTCTGGAGCGATGTGTAGTGCTTGCGGATGGAGATATGATTGATATCGATGTCCTTCCTCAGAATATTCGCGTGGGGGATTCTTCAATGCTGACTTCTAAAATTGAAAATATTTTTGACGAAAATGCCCCTGTGATTCCCTTTGAAAAGCTCAAAGAAGAAGCTATTCGACACGCACTCAAAGTTACGAACAACAATATTTTGGATGCTGCCAAAAAGTTAAAAATTGGCAGAGCTACAATGTATCGCTTGATGGAAAAATACAAAATAAAAAAGGATTGAAACAATGGGAATAATCGAAGAAAAAATTGGAGAGGTCATTGTGGAGATTGTTAATATGGATAGAGCCACAATGAACGAAGCACAAGAGCTAAAAGAAAAATTAAACAGTAGAATGAACGAAGGCTACAGAAAATTTATTGTAGATTTATCCTCGTGCGATTTTGTTGATTCTACTTTTCTTGGGGTTCTTGTTGGTGCACTAAAGAAAACGACCAAGATGAAAGGTGATTTGAAAATTGTAGGCTTCCGTCCTGCTGTGAAATCTATGTTTGAGTTGACCCGCCTTTTTAGAATTTTTGAGACGTTTACGGATTTGCAAGATGCTATTAGGAGTTTTAATAGGTAGAAAATGAATAAAAGAAAATATAAAATATTGTTAGTGGAAGACGAACCTGGTATGCAAAAACTTTTCGAATACAATCTGAAAAGAGCGGGATATGAATGTAAAGTTGCTCCTACGGGAAAAGAAGGGCTTGAATTGGCAAAAACATTTACACCGGATCTGATAGTTAGCGATATAATGATGCCTGCAATGAACGGGTATGAGTTTAGAAAACGACTATTGGAGAACCCCCACCTAAAAAAGATTCCTTTCATTTTTCTTACGGCTAAAAGTGGAGAAGACGATATTCTCCAAGGCTATGATTTGGAAATACAGGATTATATTGTCAAAACTTCCAGCCCTAAAATTATACTTGCCAAAATAGCTTCCGTTCTGAAAACAAAGGAGCGGGAACAGCAAGCGGCTTTGAAAGAGGTACAAGCCGCCGCTGGTAAAATGGGCGCTAAGGTAGTGCCAGATAACGCTCCCGACTTTTTAGGATTCAAGATTAAACATTGGCATCAACCTTTCCAGGAGATTCCGGGTGGAGATTTTATAGATTACATACCAGTGGACGAGCAAAATCTGATTGTTATTCTGGGCGATGTGATGGGTAAACGTTGGGGCGCATGGTACTTCGCCGTTGCCTATGCGGGATACGTCCGCAGTGCCGTTAGATTCGCAATTCAAAACGGTGAGGATTTTAATCCCTCGGCTATACTCCGGAAAGTAAACGAGTCGGTTTATAACGACGAAAGAATTTCCGATGTTTTTATTACGCTCAGTATTGCATTGCTCAATAATATTGAAAACACGGTAAAATATAGCGGTGCCGGGGATTTGCCACTGATTCTGAAAGGGAAAAACGTAACCGCTATTTCCTCCGAAGGACTTTTGCTCGGCTTCGACGAGAATGCCAGCTATGAGGATTTCGAATTGAAATTGAGTGCGGGCAATAGAATTTTCCTCACGACAGACGGTATCCCCGATTCCCGAAATCCCAAGGGGGAAAGTTTCGGATTGGAAAGATTAAAAGAAACAATAAAAGCAATTCCCGACGATGCCGATGGAATCGAGTTTGTCAAGGATAAATTTCAGAAATTTACACAAGGCAACACGGACGACGATATCAGTTTGATAGAAATAAAAATTATTTGATTACAAGAAAATTCACCTTGTCAGTTTTTTCACTCTTACTTTCTCTAAGAAATTTTCGAAAAAGAAAGATGATTAGAATTTTTAGTCTGATAATACTGTTACTTTACGGTTGCCACACGACGAGCAACGACACACAGCACAAAATGCCTATGCCCACTGCTGTTGGAGAAAACGCATCCGTTGTAAACGCCGTTGTTTTGGAAGTGCAACGCATGGACTCCCTTGCTTTTACGCTCAAAGTCCGGGTGGATTCGGTCTCGGAAGCTCGTTCACTCCCTTCAATAGCAATAGCGGGAGAAAAATACGTTCTTAAACCCGCTTACGCCTTGGGCAAGGACGGAATTCTCTTAAATAATTCCCGAAATGCGGGATTACTCCGCCTCCGGAAATTGAAAAAAAACGACAGAGTCAAACTGGAAATTTCTTTTAACGGAAGCGAATGGTTAATTAATAGAAATTTAAAAGAAGGTGAATAAATGTTTTTAAAAAAATTACCGGCGCTTTTATTTACGGCTGTTGCATTCTCCACGGCTCTTTTCTTGTGCAAATCGGATTTAACAAGCGAGACTCATTCCTTCCTGCGCCATAAAATCGAAAAGGAATTGAACGAAAAACCTCGCAACGGTTTTCCCGACGAGGCAATAAAATTTTACTTTGAACAGCGGGCTTATCCTTCCGGTAAAATACCGAGCAATTGGCGGGAGAAAGCTTTAAGGGAAATACGGGAAAACAATTTGTGGGAGGGGCTTCCGAAGACGGCAAAAGTCGAATGGACGGAATTGGGACCCAATAATATCGGCGGGCGGGTTCGCTCCATCGTAGTTTCGTACGCCAATTCCTCCGTTGTCTTTGCCGCATCGGTAAGTGGCGGTGTTTGGAAATCCACCAACGGCGGAGAATCATGGTTTCCGCTAAAAGATTCAATGGAAAATCTCGCCGTTTCCTCGCTTGCCATAGATCCGAAGAACCCCGAAATTCTCTGGGCAGGGACAGGCGAAGGATTCTATAACCTTGATGCTCTCCGCGGCGCCGGAATCTTCAAAACAACGGACGGTGGAGAGAGCTGGTTTCTTCTTCCTTCCACCCAAAACAATGCTAATTTTTATTATGTCAACAAATTGGTTTACGATTCTACCACCTCTACCCTTTGGGCGGGAACACGCAAGGGATTGTTTAAATCCACCGACGGCGGAGCAACGTTCCGCTCGGTAATAACGGGGCAAAACAAAGGAAATATTCATTGCACGGATTTAGAAATTGCATACTCCACACCAACAAAAATTTTTGCCGCTTTCGGACTGTTCAATCAGTCGGTTATTTATCGCAGTACGAATGCGGGAAATACATGGGAACAAAATTACAAAATAGACGGCACGGGCAGAATAGAACTTGCGGTGTCTCCGTCCAATCCGAACGTTGTTTATGCTTCTTTCATGGACTTGCAAAGCAATGGAGTAGGAAAAATGGCAAAGAGCACCGATGGCGGAGAAAATTGGGCAACGACCATTGTACCCGGTCCCGCATATTCGGGATATGACAATTACGGCGGTAAGCAAGCATGGTACAATAACATCCTTGCGGTTAAGCCGAGCAACCCGGATTTTGTCCTCGCGGGAGGAATAGATTTGTGGGGAAGCGAGGACGGCGGGCAAAGCTGGACGCAAATTTCAAATTGGTACAACGTAAGCGGTTATCAGTATATACACGCGGATTTACACGCAATAGCTTTTGACCCGAATAATGAGAATAATGTTTTTGTGGGATGCGACGGCGGAATTTTCAAATCCACCGATGGCGGATTTACATGGCGTGGGAAAAACGAGGGGCTTGCGATTACCCAATTTTATTACGGCGCAGTTGAGCCACAAAGAAATGTTTACTATGGCGGAACACAAGACAATGGCACTTTGAAATCCTCCGGCTCCCTCAATTGGTCCGCAATTATGGGGGGCGACGGTGGAGCAACGGAGGTGGATTTTCAAAACGTTAATACCGTTTACATGGAATATGTAAGACTCACGATTTTCAAATCTACGGACGGCGGTGCGACGTTCCACAAAGCCATGACGGGAATGCCTGTCGGTACGGGATTCTGGGACGGCATAAAAGACAGAACCCTTTTTATTTCCCCTTTCGTAATGGACCCGAACAATCCCAAGATTTTGGTGGCAGGAACTTACAGAATCTGGAAAACCACAAATGGCGCCGCTTCCTGGACAGCCATAAGCGAAGATTTAACAGGCGACGGGACAGGCTCCAACGGTGCTAAAATCTCCGCATTGGCGATTGCACCGGGGAATAGCAACGTTATTTATGCTGGATGCTCGAACGGGAAAGCACAAGTTACAACCGATAACGGCAACGTGTGGAACGACATCAGCTCCGGATTACCCAATCTTTACTGCACGGGAATTTCCGTATTGAAAAATCACCCCGAAGTCGCTCTCTTTTCTTTTTCCGGCTTTTATGCGGGCAAAAAAGTTTACAAAACGACCGACTACGGTGCGTCGTGGACAAACATTTCAGGGAATCTCCCGAATATTCCGGTCAACGACGTTCTTCTTTATCCCGAAAATGAAAATATCGCCTTCGCAGGAACGGACTTGGGAGTTTTCGTTACTCTTGACGGAGGAACATCGTGGACAAAACTAGATGAAAAAATGCCAAACGTTGCGGTGTTCGACTTGGTTTACAGAGAACATGACAATTCCCTATTTGCATTTACTCACGGTAGAGGAGTTTTCCGAGCGGATATTACCAATTTAACCGCTGTGAATTCACCCGTAAAAAATTTACCAGAAAAACTTGCTTTGAGCCAAAACTATCCGAATCCGTTTAACCCGAATACGCACATCAATTTTACTCTGCCAACCAACGGCTTTGTTACACTTGAAATCTTCAATGCCCTTGGACAGAAAATAGAAACGCTCGTCCAACAAAATCTCGAAGCGGGGAATCACACCGTAGAATTTAACGGTAGAGAACTAACAAGCGGGACTTATATTTATAGATTAACTTTCGGGAATCATTCGCTTGCAAAAAAAATGATACTGTTAAAATAAAAATTGGGACAAAACAAACGGGGACGCCTAAACGTCCCCGTCTAATAACAAGCAAAGGGGAGAGTGTTTGTTTCAGAAAACGAAAGAAATTCCTATCTTGAAATTCGTGAGGGTTAACGGTGCTTCGCTTTCGAACGGCCAGTTCATCTTTTCCTTTCGAAGCGAAAAGAAAGCATAGTCCAAAGCATTTCGTAAAAGGAAATTCACAACGGGCATGGCTACAGGCGAATGCTCTTCGACTTCGTCAAGGAAATTGCCCAACATTGAGTCCGAAGCAATTTGTATAAGTATGCTACCAAAAAATTTCCATGTCATAAAACGGGGATAAACGGAGCTGAACTCATACCCGATGTTAAAATTAACGTGTTCTCCGATGCCGAGTAATAAGCCCGCTTCGTTGTTCAAACCGAAACGGAAGGAATCACCGAATCTATCAAGCGTTGAGTAATTGAGAAATTGATTGGAAAGAGAAGGAAAAGTTTTAATGGTAATACGGGATAGTCCTCCTCCGAATTCTCTGTAAGGTACAAAAGAGAAAAAACCTATTTTATATCCGAAAGCGGAGCGTCCCGCCGCTCCAAAGCGCCAGTCGGTAATTTCCACAGGTAAGTTTTCCTTATCGCCCGAATAATTCAAATTCGTTGCAATATTCGAGACAAAGAAAAATGCGTCGTTGTATTTGAAAAGCCCGCTCCCGATACTATCGACTTCCGCGGAACCCAATTTTAATTCCACAAAATAATGATCGTCGATTTTGCTACCGAAATCATTTTTCCGAAATTGCACTTTCCCGTAATTTGTTTCCATGAATGGAATTGCTTCATGAGTGCAAACGTGAAAATCGAAATTAAAATCTTTTGCCCAATCCCAATTGTCCTCTTCTTCTTGAGCAAAGTTACTGGCAACAAAAAAGAAGGTCAAAAGCACAGAGAAGATAATTGTAGGTTTGAACATTTTACCTCCGTCTTATTAAAATCGAAAATTTAGACGAAAGAGAGAGAAAAAAGTTTTGGGAAAGCTAAATTTCTTTACCTGCTTTTTCTTTAAGAACTTTTTTTATGGTTTCTAACAGAACATTGTTCATCACCGGTTTTGCAAGAAAATCATCGGCACCAGCTTTAAAGGCATTTTCTTTATCCCGTTGAAAGGCATGAGCACTGAGTACAATGACAGGAATATCTTTTCTCTGGTTGTCATGGCGAATTTCTTTAAGTAGCTGAAGACCGTCTTTTTTCCCCTTTAGTGAGATGTCCATTAGAATAATATCGAAATTTGTTTTTGCTATTTTTTCGTAGAAAGAGGTTTCCGAATCGCATGTTTCTACATTGAAGTATCTTGACATGAAAAATCTCAGAAATCTTTGATTTTCGTCGTCATCTTCTACAACAAGTATATTGTACTTTTTTGTTTCGGACATCTGATTTACCGCACTAAAATTAATTTGAAATCTTAAACTGAAAATTATTACTTTTAATTTAAAGAAAAAAAATAAAAAAAAGGAAGAATTTCAAAGTGAGTAAAAACATTAGTTTGTGGTTTTTGTTTCTTTTAATTGTATCTTTTCTTTTGAGTTGTCAATTTGATGTGAATAGGTTCCCTGCAAAAAAAAGCTATGGTGTCCCAAGACTAATTTTAAAGAAGGCAGATAATTTTGTGATTTCAAAGACTGGGAATACATTTTTTAAGAAATATATTTCGCTGGATTCAAGTATAACAAAACCAATTAAGGAGGGATTTTTTATCCGCTATAATTATCGAAGGCAGGAATATCCTTTTGTTAATGAACCAATTTATTTCACATTGGATTCAAACGGCAACATTTTAAAAAAATATGGGGTGGTAGGTATTCCGAATTGTTTGTTTGAGCCCGAGGAATGTGAGTATAAAATAGATAGTGCGGCGGCGGTTAGGATAGGAGAAATAGCAAAACTCCCAAAAGGTGTTAAACCATGGGATGTAAATTTCCGTTGGTCTTCTGAACAAAATCGCTACGTATGGCATATTATAGTTACTACTAAAGAATTGGGGAATGGTAAAAATTATAAAGCCGAAGGTATTGAGTTATTAATAAATCCATCTGATGGAGAAATAATAAAAAAAAGTAAGTGGAAGATTTTTTGAATTGAAAATTCAAGGTGAAAATGACAATAAGAGAAAAACAGGAAAAAATTATTGCCGAGTTCAATTCTCTTGACGATTGGGAAGAAAAATATACGTTGATAATTGAACGGGGAAAAGAGCTTCCCGAGATGCCAGAAGGAAGCAAAACAGAAAAGAACAAAATTACGGGTTGCCAATCACAAGTTTGGATTTATGCAGAATTTAAAGATGGGAAGGTGTACTTTTATGGAGATAGTGACTCTGCCATAGTAAAAGGATTAGTGGCATTGATTCTTGAAGTTTACTCCGAACATACCCCAGAGGAAATTCTTGCTTTCCCACCAGAATTTATTACTAAAATAGGAATGGATTCCCATCTTTCTCCAACTCGTAGAAACGGACTTGTTGCAATGTTAAAACAAATTCAGTTTTACGCTTTAGCTTTTAAAACACTTGCGGAGAAAATTGGTAGTAAGAGGGTATAGGGATAGTAGCATAGGGTTATCCGTTTAATCCGTGTCATC
>CAZSYM010000039.1:0-4726 GCA_964611145.1 uncultured Melioribacteraceae bacterium | reverse complement strand
GCTACGTGCTCCTTGCCACAAATCAGCGTCCTATAAGAGAGGTTCAAAGCCTATCTAATATTTATACCTCAACCATTTTATTACTTCTCCCCATTTCGGCTTTTTACCTGTACGTAAAATTCCCACCTGGTAAATTTTGCCTGCAATCGGAAAGATTATAAGAATCGTTAGGACATCCACTAGCAAAGAAAGTAAAATTTGCCAAAGGGGAACGTCCGATAATGTCATTTTTGCGGGCATGACAATTATCGAGGTGAAAGGCGCCAAAGCGCCGATATTTCCTATCGTGCTGTTCGGGTTTTCCATTAGCGCCATTGCAATGAAAAAAGGAATGATGATTAAAAGAGTGACTGGCCACATCCCTGATTGAGCATCCTGCGGGTTATCGAAAATTGCTCCCATTGTGGCATACAGCCCGATGAATGTGAGCAATCCCAGGAAGAAATTGATAAGCATGTAGGCGAATTGCCATGGCTCTATTTCGAAGGCGAATTCTTTCGGCAATGCGAACCAGGACGTTGAAACAACCAACGCCACGGGCGAAAGCCAAATAGCAAGTTGTGCCAATCCGATTATGGATGAACCTAAGATTTTCCCCGTCATTAATTCCCTGCTATTGACGGAGGATAGGATTACCTCGACAATTCGATTGCTCTTTTCTTCCATTACGGATTGCATCGTCATTTGTCCCATCATTAAAAGACTGATGTAGAGGAGAAAAGTGAAAAGATAAGCAAGTATGAGATTTCCGTAACCTGCCTCGGATATCGCCTTTTTCTTGGAGACTTTGAACCCGATGATTTTTATATCCCTCCGCGCAAAATCCAAATCTTCTTGAGAAATATTCTTACCCTTGAAATATTGTTCCACAAGCGCCGCGTTTATCACCGCTCCCAGTTTTTTGGTGAGGGTAAAGTCTTTTGGAGTCTTTGAAAAGTATTTTATTTTTTTGTTCTTGAGCGCTTCCGAAGGCACAAAAACGATACCTGTTATTTTGCCTTTCAGGAGAGCCGTTTTATTTTCTTTGACGAAGGCGTCCAAGTTTTCTTCGGAAAGGGTGAGGAAGTCGAAAGTGAAGTCCGAGGCTTTCAACGATTCGTTGGAAAGAAGAACATATTCCAATGTGCTAGTTAAGTTTTCCGTGTCGGAAGCGATTATCAAATGTTTGCTCCCGGAACCCATTGTAAATAAAGCGGTTTGCAGCGAGATGATGAAAATCATCAATAACGGCAATGCAATGGTAGTGTAAACGAACGTCTTTGACATCAATTTTTCACGCACTTCTCTTTTGATGAGAGCGAGGATTTTTTTATTGAACATTTTCCACCTCCTTCTTTTCGCTTCCGGCAAGTTCCAGAAAAATTTCGTGCAGGGAAATATCCTGCGCATCGAAACGTTTTATTTTTACGTTGTGTTCAATAAGCAGTTTCAGCAATTCCTGTGCTTGATTTTCTTCCCGCACGCGTATCCCCGTCGTGTTCCCGAAATCGGTAATTTTTTCCACAATGGGATTATTGTGCAAAAACGATATATCTCCTTCGAAGTCAATTGTGATATTTTTTCGGGAGAATTTTTTCTTGATTTCTCCCAGAGAGCCTTCAAGAATTATTTCCCCGTTGTCAATCATTGCCAAGTAGTCGACCATTTTTTCGGCATAGTCCATTAAGTGAGTGGAGAAAATAATCACCTTCCCTTTTTCTTTTTCCTCAAGAATTATTTCCCGTAAGAGGTCTGTGTTTATCGGGTCGAGTCCCGAAAACGGTTCGTCGAGCACCAGAAATTCGGGGTCGTGCAGAATTGTAGCGATGAATTGCACTTTTTGTTGATTACCTTTCGAAAGGTCTTCGATTTTGGAGAATCTTCTGTCGAACAGTTCGAAACGTTTAAGATATTCGGACGCTCTTTTCTGAATTTCCTTGCCTTTCTTGCCTTTCAGCTCGGCAAAGAAAAGTAAAATATCCCACACTTTCATTTTTTTATAGAGTCCCCTTTCTTCCGGCAGATAACCCACGCGGTCCCTGAATTGTTGATTTATCTTTTCACCTCGGAAAAGTATTTCTCCCGAGTCCGGAAGGTAAATATTCAAAAGCAATCGCAAGGTTGTTGTTTTTCCGGCTCCGTTTCTTCCAATTAATCCGAAGACGGAACCTTCCGGTACGGAAAAGGAAGCGTTGTTTACCGCCGTTACACCGTCGAAGGTCTTTGTTAAATTCCGAATTTCGAGCACGTTCATTTCGTTCTCCTTATTTATTCGATAATTTTTTTGCTTTGAATTCTCGCCCGTTTTGATAAAGCGTCAACCCCGTTATTTCTCCCGATTCGTTTTTCGTAAATTTTATTTGAGCGTTTACGATTTTGTAATAGAACTTGTCCTTTGTCATGGGAAAAATTTGAAATTCCCCTTGCCCCGTAGCTTTTGCGAACAGTTGTTTGCCGTCTTTTCTTATGAAAATTTTGAAATTCGGGGTCAATTGATAAACACCGACGTAGCTTTGCAAGTCTTTTTCCGTGGGTTCCCATTCAGGGAAATTAAATTTCACGTTTAATTTTTTTAAAATTTTGATTGCCTTTTCGTTGGCGGGATTTAATTCCAGAGATTTTTTGTAATCCTCAATTGCCCGAGCGGTATCGCCTTTTGCCAGGAAAGCTTTGCCGCGGCTGTCATAAACATTTGCGGACTTGGGAAACTCTTTTACGTTCAAATCGAAAATTTTAAGCGCCTCGTCTTTTTTATTTTCTTCCAGTAGAAAATATCCCAAGTCGTTCAGTTGATTTTCCGAGAAGTCGAAAATATCGGAAGCTTCCTTCTTCAAATTTTCGTAGTCCGCAATCGCTTCGTCAATTCCCTCGTCCAGAATTGCTTCGTACATGTAGTCTTTAATCGGTTTTCGTGGATATTGAATTTTTTTATCGTGCAGAATGGCGTGAATTTTCGTCGCCATTTGATACAAGGGGGCTATCCCCGTATTGTTAAAGAGTATGATGAGGGTGCTATCGCTTAAATCCCTATAAATAATGGTGTTAAAACCGTTTATGCCTCCCGTGTGCCAAACTATTTGACTTTTGACACCCTCCCTTTTGGGCGGAATAAACCATCCGAATCCGTAGCCGAATTTATTGGGGGTGAACATTAATTTCTTGAACTTTTCCGGTAATATCTTATTGCCGTAAAGGGCTTTATCCCATTTTGCCAAATCTTCCACGGTGGAGTACATATCGCCTGCACCGAGTGCGTTCGGCATGTAAATGTAAGGGTCTTTGTAAAGTCTAAAGCCTTTTTTTACGTAGCCGCTCGCCGCTTTTTTCAGCGGGATTTCTTCCGCTCCCTCGATTCCCGTTTCTTTCATTCCCGCGGGATTCAGAATTTTTTCTTTCAAAAGCTCGCCGAAGTTTTTACCCGTAACTTTTTCGAGTACAACAGCCAATAAATAATAGCCCGTGTTGTTGTAATGAAAATTTTCACCCGGCGCAAAGGTTAAATCCCCACTGCAGAAATGCCGTATAAAATAATCTTCCGAATAATGATTTCTTAGAGAATCTTGCCAGACGTGCGGAATATCCGTGTAAGAAGGAATCCCCGAAGTGTGATTTAAAAGTTGGCGAATTGTAACTTTCTCACCGGTGTCTTTTCGATAATCGGGGAGATAGTCGCTGAGTTTCCCGTCAAGGTCAAGTTTCCCTTCCGCTACCAATTGAAGAATCAGCGTGGCGGTGAATTGCTTTGTGATTGAACCGATTCGGAATTTTGCCTCCGGAGTGTTCGGAACGTCCCATTCGTAATTTGCAAATCCGAAAGATTTTTCGAAAACTCTTGCCCCGTTTTTTTCAACCAAAACATTTCCATTGAAGTAACCGTATTCGAAATATTTTGAAACGAGTTCCTCGATTTTGCGCGCCTTTTCGCCGTTGTCCCCTTGCGCTATTGCGTTCGAAAAGATAAATAAAAGTAAAACGGAAAAAATCTTTTTCATTTTCTCTTCTCTTTTTTGTGCAATTAAGACGTTTTATTTTTTGTTAGGTTCACACTTGGCGTCGTGTGGCAGAGTATTACCCAACAAAACAGCAATATACTTTTTTTGAATGTTACTTGCTCGCTGTTCGAAAAATTGTGCGAGGAAATCTGTAAGGGTTTGAAAGTCTTATTATATTTGCGAGAAGGAAATTTTAAATGGTGTCGAGATGAAATTACTAATGGTTTATTGCGACAAATTCTATTACAAAACGACTCGCAAAGGTTTGGAAAATGCGGAGACAAGGGAGGAGGAAAAGACTTACGAAAATGTTCTCGTCGGATTTATCCAGGTGGAAGCCGAAGACGAGGAGCGAGCTTCGAACGTGGAAACGAAGTTGATTAAAAATTTGAAATGGGCGGCGAAGAAAAACGAGACGAAGAAAATAATTCTTCATTCCTTTAATCATCTCTCGGAAAGCAAAGCCTCTCCCGAATTTTCCGAAAAACTTTTGAACAGTGCGCAGCAACGTTTGATAAATTCGGATTACGAGGCTTTTCAAACACCGTTCGGCTATTTCTTGGATTTGGAAGTGCGCGCTCCGGGAGAATCCTTGGCAAGGATTTTCAAGGATATTTAGAATTTCCGCCTTGCCCGTGCCGTTTTAAATTTTTAACTTGCGTTCTCAAATTTTCGAGATTTGCCCCCGTAGCTCAGTGGATAGAGCAGTGGCCTCCGGAGCCATGCGCGCAGGTTCGATTCCTGCCGGGGGTACT
>CAZSYM010000038.1:0-22506 GCA_964611145.1 uncultured Melioribacteraceae bacterium | reverse complement strand
GAAAAAATCAATACATATCAAATTTCAGAACAATATTCCCTACAATTCCTTCGAGGGGAGCATACAATTCACTGAAAACAGGATTGTTGCTCGCACCGTGTACCACATTTTCGTAACGCGTTTGTCTTACATCTAAAATATTTTCCACATTCAAAGCAATAGTAAAATGTCCAATTCTTTTCTGAATGGAGGCTCCAAGTAGCCAGTAGTCAGGCGTATCCTTCTCGTTTTCCAAATATTGTTTTCCAATGTAAAATGCTTCTATTCCCGTTTTCCATCCCTCGTTTTCATCCTCGTAAGCAAGTGTAGCCGTTAATTTGTTTCGTGGAGTCAATTCCAAAGGCTCGTTGTTTGCATACGTCTTTCTCGCATCAAGAAATGTATAATCAACATATAAAACCAATTCGTCAAGAGATAATCTGATATTGGTATTAAATCCTTTACTTACAATTGTTCCTCTCGCGTTTTCGTTATAAACTACTCCGGTATGTAAACTATCCTTGTTTATTATAATAGGATTCGCAATATCTGTTACGAAAAAATCCTGGCTTATATTCAAAAACAAATCATGCGACAAAGAAGTTTTGTAATTAAAATCCAGATTAATTCCCTTTGATTTTTCGACCGTTAAATGGGAAGGCATAACAACTTTTTGATATCGCGTCCTCTCTGCTTCGTCACTAAAGGGCGTGGGGAGTTTATAGCCAAGTCCCGTGCTCATGCGCATAAAAAATTCAGAAGAAAATTTATACATTAAAGCCAAGCGTGGTAAAAGAAATCCACCTTCATAAAAATTATAATCATATCTTACACCTGGCTCCACAAACATTTTATTCGATATTTTCCAATTGTCTTGTAGAAAGATACCACCTGTTTTATGCTCGTAACTCAATGAAAAAATAATAGGCTGAAATTGCTTAAAATAATCCCAATAAAAATCGAGCCCTCCAACTACTCGATGATTCCGAAAATTTACAAGATACGACAACTCCGTAAAAACATTGTTTCCCACTCCCGAAAAAACATTCACGTTAGTTTTCAACTTCCGTTCAAAATTGCCATAAGAAGCTTTGAAAGTAAAAATATTTCCAGAGTGATTATAATTTTCATATTTAAGATTTCCTACAAAACGTTTTGTATCGTTTTTTTCATAAAACAATCCACTATCGCTTATTTCATTTTCAACGGCTGTTATATTGCCTCCAATTCTATTTTCAATCACACCGAAGAAAGCGATAGACAAATGATTATTTTTGTTCACGTCATAAAATATTTTGGGCGAAAATACCGCTCGTCTATACCGAGGAATATCAGTAAACGAATTACCGCTTATATCCATTGCTTTTTGTGTATTGATACTTGCTAGCACTGTAATTCCAAATTCATTTTTCTTTTTTGCATAATAAGAACTAAAGTCTGTTCCTCCTTTGTGAGTCATATTTAAAAGAAGAGAAAACATCGGTTTCTTTGACGGTTTTTTTGTAATCAAATTTATAATCCCCGCGATGGCATCCGCTCCATAAAGCGTTGAGGCAGAACCTCTAATTATTTCAACCTGCTTCAAATTAAGAGGTGGAATTTGTAATAAACTTAATTCTGCAGAAAAACCACTATATGCAGGAAATCCGTCTTGTAACAATTGTGTATATTTGCCAGGCAATCCTTGAATACGAAAACTCACATTACCCGAAACAGCGGAAACATGTTGAATTTCAACTCCGGAAGTTTCTCCTAATAATTTCGAAATATTACCGGGGTTTATTGCTGTTTCCTCATTTACTTCTTCTTCGCCAAGGACCTCTATTCTTGTCGGAATTTCTTTGATTCTATTATTTGTACGCGTGGAATAAACAAGAATCTCATCTAACGCAAAAGCTTTTTCCAAAAATATTGTCAATGTATCTACTGAATTCAATGGGAAATTGAAAGATTTTTCTTCTGTTCGGTATCCCACATACGAGAAAATTATCGTCTGCTTTCCGTCCGGTATATTTCGCAAAATCACAAAACCTTTTTTATCCGACGCCACTCCATTATTCGTACCTTTCAAAATTACATTAGCAAATACCAAAGGCTTTTGTGTATCCTTATCTTTCAAAAAAGCTCGGAAAGTATTCTGCCCATAAACAATTTCCAACGCAGTAAACAAAAAGGATATTAGAATAATTTTTTTCATTTCAATTGTCCTACACGACAGTTATAGTTTTTTATTATCTATTTTATGTAAGGTTAAAACTCTTGAAAAAGGGAAAGTTCCAAAACCTAAAAATCATTAACTTTTCCCAAAAGAGATATTATTGCTTTTTTCTTTTATCATACTTGCAGGGCAAATTCCCCGCATTCTACATCTCCCGCACGAATTCTTGTGAAACAGAAAACTTATCGGGGTCAAAATTATAAACATTCCCAATATAAGTGCCTCGCGTATTGTAAAATCTAAAATTACCAAAATAGCGCCTATTATCACAGGCAATAAAGTTGCTATTCCCCACGTAATATTTGCCAGCATTATTCCCAATTTATAATTCCCTGTCTTTTGATTAAACATTAGGGAAGATAATATTCCCCAGCCAGTAGAACATCTTTTCCCATAATAATAGCAGTTTGTACAAAGATGCTTTCGCAAAACAAACAGTAACATCAAAATCAGAAAAGCGGCATACAAAAACGAAATAAGCGGAAAGGAATAAATCTTAACAGGCAACATCCCAACAAAACCTATACCGAAATAAAGCATAAAAAACAAATTTTGACCAATCACCCAACCAAGCGGATATTCCGAAAAACCGTTTTCAAGCTTCCCGTTAGAGTTCATTTATATTTACTCCTTCAACTGTTTTAAAAATTGACAGATGCTTTTAACTTTCTCAATAGTTAAAAAAAATAAAATAACCCCATCGTTCCAAAAAAACAACAGTGTACATGGGCTACAAATTTTTTTCTCATCCTTTGCATTTTAAAAAATAAATCTTATTTTTGCGTTCGTATGAAAAATAAATGTGAAACATACCGATTCAATCCAACAAGCGATTCCGCAAGGGAATCAGTCTACGCTTCCGAAATTAACTTTTCTTGGTGGCTTTCCTGCTAAAGGAAAGCGCACGTCTTAACATATCACCCAACATACAAGCATTCAATTATTTTACAAATAATCATGTTATTTTTAAACTAAATCAGAGAGGTAAACTTTATGGAATCAAGGAAAATCTTTTTAGACGAAAAGGAAATGCCGCAGAGTTGGTATAATATTCAAGCGGACATGCCCAATCCCATGCTTCCTCCATTGAATCCGCAAACATTGGAACCGATTAAAGCGGAGGACTTGGCGGCAATTTTTCCCATGGAACTCATCAAGCAGGAAGTAACGCAAGAACGCTGGGTTGAAATACCGGAAGAAGTTCGTGAAGTTTACCGAATGTGGCGCCCTTCCCCTCTGATTCGTGCAAGAAATTTGGAGAAATTGCTCGACACACCGGCTAAAATTTATTATAAGAACGAAGGCGTAAGCCCAGCAGGTTCGCACAAACCTAACACCGCAGTTGCTCAGGCTTACTACAACAAAGCTGAAGGAATCAAAAAACTAACGACTGAAACCGGTGCGGGACAATGGGGTAGCGCCCTTTCTCTGGCGACACAAATTTTCGGGATAGAATTGGAAGTTTTCATGGTAAAAGTAAGCTTCCAGCAAAAGCCATACAGAAAATCCATGATGAACGCCTGGGGTGCAACCGTTCATGCTTCCCCCACAAACTTGACCGAATCGGGCAGAAATGTACTGGCGGAAAATCCAGATTCGCCGGGAAGCTTGGGAATTGCAATCAGCGAGGCGATAGAAGTCGCCGCCCAACGGGAGGATACAAATTACTCACTCGGAAGTGTGCTTAATCATGTACTATTGCATCAAACCATTATCGGCTTGGAAGCAATCAAGCAATTGGAAATGGCCGGGGATTTCCCCGACGTCGTAGTGGCACCTTTTGGTGGCGGTTCGAATTTCGCAGGTATTTCCTTCCCCTTCTTACAATACAAATTGCGCGAAGGCAAAAAACTAAGAGCCGTTGCCGTCGAACCGGCTTCATGTCCAAAACTTACAAAAGGCGAATTCCGTTACGATTACGGAGATACCGCCGGTTTTACGCCCTTAATTCCCATGTACACATTGGGACACAATTTCGTACCCGCTCCCATTCATGCCGGTGGCTTGCGTTATCACGGAGCCGGTGCAATAATAAGTCAACTTCTGAAAGACGGCATTATCGAAGCTGTATCTCTACATCAATTGGAATGCTTCGAAGCCGGGATTAAATTCGCCCGTGCGGAAGGGATTATACCGGCACCGGAAACCACGCACGCGATAGCACAAGTGATTCGAGAAGCGGAACGAGCTAAAGAAGAAGGCGTTTCCAAAACTATTCTTTTTAACTTTAGCGGACACGGACTTCTGGATTTACAAGCCTACGACGATTACTTTGCAGGCAAATTGAAAGATCATCATTTAACCGACGACGAGCTCTATTCGGCACTTCGAAAACTGGATACTCCTAAAATAGAGCAATAGAAACGCAAAATGCTTGCCATAATCGGGGGACATCGAAAGGTGTCCCCTTTTTATTTGCTGTTTCCAAGATTCTTTTCTTCCTCACTTTTATTAAATTTGGCAATCAAAACTTTTGAAAAAATGAAAAAAACAATATTAACAATTTATCTTATCGCCGCTTCCCTATTCGCACAAAACACGAAATTCGTTGTGCTTTCGAATCTCCGAATCGGAGCGCCGAAATCGGACTCCCTTCTTTCCTCGTTTGTCCACTTCATAAACAACACCGATAAATTCGATTTCGTAATAGTAGCGGGAAATCTTACCGATAAAGGTTCGGATAAAGAATTTGAACTGGCAAAATCACTTCTGGAGGAACTACAAATCCCTTATTATCCCTTACAAGGATACAGAGACGTTCAATGGGCTCAATCGGGAGGAATAAAATTCACGGATTTGTGGGACGAAACAAACTTTGGTTTCACAAGGGACAGCGTATTATTCATAGGACTCAATACCACGCCTATTTGGAGAGCCGAGAAAGGACATATTTCACCCGAAACCTTAGAGTGGTTTCGCGAAGAAATCGACAACGCCTCGGGGATTAAAAACATTATTCTATTTTCGTATTATAATCTTTCGGAAACGGACAACTTTTTTAAGTTAACCCCAATACTGAAGGGCAAAAATATAGGAGCGTTCCTCAACGTAAAAAGTCAAACCGACGAAGAGCTTACGGAGCTCCCCGATTATCGCGTGGCTTCGTTTTATGATTCATCGCATTTTAGGTTCAGTGTGGGAGAATTAAACCGCGACACACTCACCCTTTGGAATTACACCGATAATCAAAATATTTTGAAAACGGAAGACTTTAACTTTGCCCCTTTCGTTTTCGAGGGAGGAATAGATTCGGTTTATTTTGAACCGTTCGCCGTCGAACCCCTTTGGAAAAAAGAATTAAACGCATCCGTAGTGGCGGAACCCTTGATATTAAAGGACAAAATCATTGTGGCACAATACGACGGATTAATAACGTGCTACGACACATCGGGAAATAAAATCTGGGACTTCGATTCTTTCGGAAACATCGCTTCCACGCCTGCAGAAAAGGACGGATATCTTACCGTAGCAACGCTTCAAGGGGACTTGTACACTTTAAACGTCGAAACGGGAGACCAATTCCAATCAATCGGCTTTGACGAAGCCATCACCTCCGCCCTTTTAATGACGGATTACAAAGGCACAAAAGAGCTGATGATACCAAAGCAAACAAGCTCCAAAGCCGCCGTGATTTTTGGGACGGAAAGCGGAAAAATACATTGTTACGACGTGGAAACACTCCAAGAATATTGGACAAACAAAGACGCTAACGGAATGATTCAAGCCAAACCGCTGGAGATAAACAACAAAATCGTTTACGGCTCATGGGATTCCTATCTTTATTGTATTGACGCCCGCGAAGGGTGGCTAATTTGGAAATGGAGAATGGACAAGGATTTCCGTAATTCCCCCGCGGCTACGGAACCCGCCACAGATGGGAGTTTTCTCTATCTCGCAGAACCAAACGGCAATATTTATAAGGTCGATTTGCTTCTGGGAAAAACCATTTGGCGGCGGAATAAATACAACGCATGGCAATCAATCGGGATTTCCCAGAACAAAAGAAATCTTTTCGTAAAAAGTGCCAAAGATTATTTTCATATTCTCCCCGCTTCTACAGGTTCATGGTCAATAGCATATGAATTGGACTTCGGAATTGACAAGACACCCACTATACCATTAGAGTATGAAGGAGTCGTATTGGTTGCCACAGCAGACGGAGTTATTTACAGAATCAGGAATCAGAAGCACAAAATAATCCTTATCAACGGCAAGGCTTCCCCCTTTTCCGTAAAGCATTTTTACGATGACGTTTATGTTTCGTCCAATATTGACGGGACAATCACTGTTTTTAAATATGACGGCAATTAAAATCACATTTCCGAAAGACAAATGCAAAAATTCAACGGCTTCATTTTTGACATCGACGGCACTTTAACCTCTACAAATCGTTTGATATTCGATACCTTCAATTTCGTTACAAAAAAATACTTAGGGAAAACATACAGCGACGAAGAAATCGTTCGTTTTTTCGGTCCTACGGAAGATGTTATCTTAAAAGAATTAATGAAAGAAAACTACGAAAAGGCGCGGAGGGATTATTACGATTTTTATAAAAAGAATCACAAAAAACTTGCGGACGTTTATCCCGGGATAAAGGAAATCCTTGCTAAAATCAAAAAGGCGGGCAAGCCATTGGGAATTTACACGGGCAAGGGAAGGGAAAGTTCCGTAATTACTTTGAAAGAGATAGGGGTTTATGATTTCTTCGACTTAATCGTAACGGGGGACGATGTAACAAATCATAAACCTTCGCCCGAAGGGATAAGAAAATTTTTAAAGGAATTTTCTCTGAAACCTGAAGAAACACTTTTAATTGGCGATGCTCCCGCCGATATTCTCGCCGCTCAATCGGCGGGCATAAAAGTGGCTTCGGCTTTATGGGATAGTTACGCAAGGGAAAAAGTCTTGCAAATGAAAAGTGATTTTCGCCTTTACTCCGTAGATGAATTAAAGAGCCTGATAGAAAAAGTCCTATAAACAAAAAAGAAAACCGCCCCCGTTAATTTCGAGAGCGGTTTTCTAAAGAGGAAAATCAATTAAAGATTTATCGGATAAGCCAAAGAGATTCTCGGTTCAATTTTCTTTTGCGGTTCATAGCCAATTATGTTATCATCCGCATCACGAATAGGAGTGAACGTCCAGTTGTAAACCATTGAAACAATCAAATACGGCAAAGGCTTATATCCGAGTTCCGCAAACAAATAGGAACGGTCGTCCAATGTAAACAAATCTTTTTCATCTTTGATGTTAATTTTATCATAACCGGCACGAGCTATAAAAGACATATCCTTCGGTGAAATATCCGTACTCATGTGAAGTATTCCGCTCTCCGGCGCTTCGTCCAAGCGTTGATAACTCCCGACAATATCGAACGTTCCGAACACTTTGACCAAAAGTCCGCCATACCAACCGTTGCCAAGAGAAGTCTGCGCCGCGGCAAGCTGTTGTACCTTACTCGTAACAACACCGGTTGTGGTATCCATACGAAAACGTTCTATTTCATACATAGAGTTAAAATAGGAAGGTATATAATGGTCTTGATTGATGCGGCGTTCCAATTTTGCGGTAACATCAACAATTCCCAAGCCATGGAATTTAAGTATTGCCCCTGCCGCGGAGCCACTGCCATAATCCAATATCTTTGCGAAGTCGTAATACAAATCGAAATTAAAAACGGAGCTTCTAATAATAGGCAAGCCAACGTCAACTCCCACAGCGGTAACCGAACCTTTATCCGCGGGCTCGTACGAATGAGTCTGTGAATTATAGTTACTACGAGTAACGGCAGCGTTCTGATTAAAATCCGAAACGCCCGTTGCGCCTATTTCCAAATTACCGATTACGGGGATGGAACCCAATGCCGTAAATTTCATGGGGCGAACATAGCCACGGACACCGATAACGCCTGCTTGCAGAAAATTCCCATAAACGGCTTCGAAACCGAATTGATTCATATCAATGTCCAACTCCATTCCCACGCGGCGAGCATCGTAAGTGGGACTATTGTTGTAAGCATACATAATGCTCCCGTGTCCCAATGTTGCATAGTCCAAGGCACCTATTCTAAAATAGACGGGGTCACCTTTCTTGCCGTATCGGAAATAGCGAATAATACTCAAATAATCCGTAAATTCGTTGAAATTCTCGGTGCGCAGTTTACCGTCCGAGCTAAATTCAAGATTCAAATCCAGCCCGATTCCCATATTGGCAAAAGCAAATTCGGGATTTACGTGAACGGCATAAAACGGTTGTCCGTCAATCCAGGTAAGCCCGAAACCGCCACCTAATAATCCTTCATTAGGATTCGGCGGTTGAAATTGCCCGAAAGTTAAGCCCGAAAACAATAAAAGAAGTACTAATGCTTTTTTCATTTTCTCCTCACATTTATTTGATAAATATCATTTTATGAACAATTCTTTTATTGCCAACCTTTAAAGATAAGAAATAAATTCCCGAACTTTCATCATGCAAATCAATATGGAAAAAACTTTTCCCCTTAGGCAATAAAATATTCTTTCTTTTCCACACTATTTGTCCCAATGAATTATAAACTACAACGGAAACTCTCTCCGGGACAGGAAGTGAAATCTCGGCGGTAGTTTTTGCCACGGAAGTTTTGGAACCAGTGCCAAAAGGATTCGGAAAATTGGTAATGATAAATTCTCGCGGCAGATTCTCATTTTTCCCCGAGACAGATGAAACCAAAGAAACCGTAACAATCCACGAATATTCGAAATTCCCCGTATTGTCTATCTGCTTTAAGCGATAATAAACAATATCGGTATCGGGAGGAGTTTCGTCGGTATAAGAATAATCCTTGGGAGAATTGCTATTGCCGTGTCCAAACACAAAGCCTATATCTTCCCAATTATTAGACAAAGTATCCAACGTACGCTGGACTTGAAAACCATAATTGTTCACTTCCGTAGCGGTTCCCCAATAAAGACACACGGAATCGCCTTGAAAAACGCCGTAGAAATATTGTAGTTCCACGGGCAACACCCTTTCCCCTTTCTGGGCGAAAAGAACAGTTACCAAAAACAAAACATTAAAAAGTATTATTCGGAACATTTATCTTAACCTAACGATTTTATTCACAGAACTTAATTTTTCATCCCCCGCTCGGACGGAAAGACGATAAAGATAAGTACCGTTTGCCACGGCGTCTCCGTCTTCGTCCGTACCATCCCAGCAAATTTTATTGAAATTCAAATTCAACTCCGACGGCACCACTTCAATGGTTTTAATCAATCTCCCAGCTACCGTATAGATTTTTATGTCAACCGCATCGGGGATCTTTGTCAATCGGAAAGTAAAATACGTTTTATCGGAAAAGGGATTGGGATAATTATAAATATCACGGAGTTCAAGTTTATCGGTAACATAAAAATACTTTGAATATCCTTGGGAATTATCCTCCGCATTGAAAATATTTTCTCCCGTGATTCTTATAAAATGCTCGCCGTTTTGCAAAGAAGGTTTATATTTCATCACAATTTCTTTTTTAGCGGTATCAAAACTTTGTATGGCCAAAGCGGAATGTGGTACTTTCACATTGTCAATTGAAATCTGAAAAGCGGAAGTATCGTTATAATCAAAGCCGAAAGTGTAATTCATTCGGAAAACTATATTCGGACGCGAAGAAACATAATCCCCGTCAAAAATCCTTTCGCCGTCGAAAGTTACATCAAATCTTGCGGAATTAAGAATAGTAATCGTATCTTTAGCCACATAAAACGGTTGCTCGAATACATTGTTGTCTTCAAAAAATTCGGGGATTTTGTTTTCCGCATCAACAACAATTTTGAATTTGAATTCACCGTATCCGTCAACAAAATTGGTTAAATAATTCACTTTGAAATCCTCGTGTTCCGTGCTTCTTATCGAGGTTACACTCGTATCGAGAAGCGCTTTTTCGCTTTTATCGGGTTTTATCAAAACAGCTTTAATCGAACAAGAATCGTTCAAATCGCCACCAACATTAAAAACGGAGAAACGAAGAGTAATATTCTCATTCTGCATCACCGTATCCGCCGAAAGAGAAACCGTTTGATAATTTATTCCCAACTCCGGAGCGTTTTCATAATCAACACCGAAAAAATTCAATACCGGCGAAGTACCGCTATCTCCCGCCGAGAATTCGATTAAAGCCTGCAAATAAGGATATTCCGACGCACTGACGGTATCCAATCGAACAAGTTCTCCGGTCAGATCAACATCGCCCAATGTATCTCTCGTTCCATCGACTCTAATACCAATTAATTTCATTTCGAAGCGGGAATGGGAAGGTTGCCCAAAAACCGTTTTGAGAGTATTCCAGCGCGAAGCGGGACCTATTGCCTCCGTCAAAAAGCTACCGCGTTGATAACCGACCACGAAAGTGGAATCAATAACAATAGGAGGCGAATATTTCCCTCCCACAGCCTCTACCACGCTACCGGCAGGCGCACCTTTCCAACCTATTAAAGCCCAAGGGCCTTGAAATACAAGGGAATCTATTTTAGTGCTTCCGAGAGTTTTAATTGCATTTCGTAAAGCGGAAGACATATTGTTCCGTGCATCGTTGGAAACTCCCATCGCGACAATTTTACCATATTCGATTGAGTTAATAAAATCCGCCATTGCCTGCACATTTTGAGGCTTCTGAAAAAGTTCCAGCCCGAATGCCGTGTCAACCTCCATCGTCGAAGGTTCGAAAACCACAATAGACATGCCCGCGAAAAAAGTATCTCCCAACAAATTCCTTCCGTTTTTGGAAATGGTACATGTAGCACCCGAATAAGCACCAGCGGAAAGTACCGAAATTGTAACGCTTTGTCTTCCCAATCGGATTCCGTTATCGAAAGAAAATGAATCCGCATGCAATACCGTCCATCCTACTGAATCCGTTAGCACGTATTTGTAAGCTGATCCAACGAAAGATTTAACCTTAGAAAATTGCTTTCCACTTTCATTGAGCTTGTATCTTAGCCATTTCCGTTCACCTTGTGCAATAGGATTTATAGGGACATTCACGAAGAAGCTATCGGCGGTAAAAAATTGTTTATCGGCATTACGAAATTCGTTGTCGTCCGAAGTTTCGAAAAGGAGGGTAACACTTTTCTTATTCCCCATAGGAGGCAAAAGCAAAATCAGATGGTCTTCGGCTCCGTTGTTAACTTGAGAAGGCAACATATCTCTTACATCCATAGAAAACACATTGACGCTTATCTCCGCAGAGTTATCATCCTCATAAATTTCATCTATTTCGTTTTCCGTATCGGTTTCAATTTTTAAGAGATGGGAGCCAGGCTTATTTTTCGTAAGGAAATAAAATTCCAGAGTATCGGCGTATTCGGGCAGAATTATTCTTCGCCCTTCTTTTTTAACTACTTCACCGTTGTAGTATTGTGATATTTGCACATCAAAAGAATCCAAAGGTGCAAGACCGAAATTGTTCACCACGACACGCGCCAACACGGAATCTTCGTTATCGCTCAAATTTTGTGGAAAGATAAAACCGGTTTCCCTGACGTTGATATTCGGCTTAACGGGAATTTTCAATCGTACGATCGGATCACCAAGCACAACATTGGTAAGGGCAAAAACCTTATTCGCAGAACCATAACCATAGCGGGCAAACAATTCATATTTTGAATAGAGAGACGCATTTCCTATTTCGTGCAAAGAATCGGAAAGAATTTCCCGGTAAAAAAATCTCGGAGCCGTTGTTGCGGTGGAAAAAATACCCAAAGAGGAATTACCGTTATAAGCGATAGCCTGCCCGTTAGAATTAAACAAAAATCTTTCACCGAAGGAAAGTATGTCGGGTTCGGCATATTTGTTAGTGGAACAGCCGAAATCGGTAATCAACGGATACCTGTCAACTTTATTTTCCAACTGTTTCACGGAATTGATCCCGTTATCCCACGTTGCGGTTCCGCTATGCCCGAGATAAGAAATAAATATTCCACCTTCGTCTATCGCCTTTTGAATTTCTTCTTGTGAATAAGGTCCCAAACTGGAAGGCGGATTATAAGTTTTGTAAAAATGCGTATATTTACCTGCAATGGGGCGAGGTTTTACGTAGTTAAAAATAATCGAGTCATTGGCGGCTTTGACTTGTGCGGACTCGCTTTGCTTAGCTCCACCGCTAAAGAACAAATATCTTTTATTCCAATCATCGAATTTGGAATTTTCATTGTTCTGAATTTTTGTCAAGAAATAATCCAGCTCATCTTCGGAAACAACGGGTAATCTACCCAACTTGAATTGGGGAACGGGCGGGTCGCTATTTTTCCAAACGGCATACCAATTATCCCCCACGGGATAACCGCGTGCAGGGACATAATTAACACTTATTTTCACACCTTCGTTTTTATAACGAATATACTTATAATCGTAAGAAGCATCCCCGATTAGTTCGAGATATGAAAACTTTGGCGGCGTCCAATTCCAAAAAGCAAACTCCAGAAAGTTTTTTACCGCCCGCGGAGTCGGATAACCGTAACCGAATTCATCGAAAATATCCTGCACGTTTACAATTTTGGTAGAAACATCGAATTTACTTTGGATAAAATCGACATACCTGTTTACACCTTCAACAAATTTCCTATGAGTGATAGCGAGATAATCCGCTTGGGATTTGTCCGAACGCAAATTGTGAAATTGCATTTTTCGAGCATATTGCGGAAGCAACAATTTCCCCTCGGAAAAAACAGCATACTCCGCACCGGCAACAATCGAATCAGAAAAGAAAAGATTTCCGTTTTCTAAAACGTAGCCCGAAATTTTCAACGGCGAGGGTTTAATCCTGTAAATAACATAATTCCCCGAAGTGGCACCCGATACTGCAATTATTCTTTTGCCCTCCGAAATATCCGTCGGAACTTTGAAAATCAGAGAATCTTCCAAAAGCCTTAAATATCGGGGATATTCAACATCGTACCAATCCACAGCCAAGAAATTCGGTAGTGTACCGTTTTTATGGTTGAACACTTTGAAATCATTCTTGCCTTCGCTTAAAACATCCGAAGAAAAATTTCCGCTCAACAACACCTGCCGAAAGCGATCAACATTTGCCGAATCCAGTTTTGTATTTTTGAAATACAAAGCCACTTGATGAGAATTCGCGGCAACATTCGAACCGCCACTTGTCATTTTAAAATATATTTTCCCCTCTTTACCCGGCACGACATCGGTTACTTCAAAATCAAATGTACGGGGAGAATTCCAATCTCCCAGCCACATCCAATACCAAGTTTTATTTTTATGCCAATCAGGCATTTGATTTGCGGTTTCATTACTGTTTAAATTTTGTACCCAATTATTTTTTTCATAATGGCGGAAACAGAGATAATAATTTAACGTATCGCCCACAGCGTTATAATAATCATTGTTCACGCGAACTCTTTTACCATTGGTTTCGTTCCAAGTCAAAAAATAATAAGTGGTATCGGTAAATTTGTTGAGGTACTCGTTATAATCTTCATTATCCGAGTTCAATTCTCTATAATGCAAGCCGTAATTTTTATGTCCGTAAAACTCGAGAAAACCCGTACCGCCATTTTCCTCTTTCACATACAAGGGGATTTCCTTCCCGCTCTCCAACAATTTGAAACTTGACGGAGCAATTTTCGAAATATCTATTCCGTACTTTTCAAAGAAAGTGCGGGTAAGTCGATAAATCCCATCCTCCGCTACGGAAATTTTCAAATAGGTGTTATTATAATTGATCCACGCTCCCGTCGTATCGCTGAAATCTGCCGGTTTTCGAGAGGAACGGAACTGTTCGGCAATATCGGAATTAGCGAAAAAATCCCTGAGCAAATTATCGAAAGGACTTTTCACAAGAATCGGCGAATGCTTTGCAAAGGAATATCCGGAAGGAAATTCAAAATCCAATTTGATTTTTCTTATTTCGGTTAAGGTGTTTGTAGAAGGCTCAAATTTATGAGAATTTATTTTAATCGCCACGCAATAAAAATCACGATACCAGAAATAACTTTCCACTTCAAAGTCGGGGACATTATTTCCAGCGGTAAAATTTTGTGGAGAAGAAAATTCCCGCTTAACAATTGTGGAGTCGTTGAGCCTTACCAATTGCGGATTTATCGCGGGAACGATTTTAGGATAAGCAATTTCTTCTTTATTTACTTCGGATATGTGCGGCTCAAGGGAAGGCGGCAAGGCAAAAACAAAATTAAAAGAGGGTAATTTATACTCCCCCGATTTGGAATAATCTTCAAATTCATAATAATCACGGCGCGTTAAATTTCCCACCCGTGTGTCAGAATAATTCACTTTGGGTATTTCGACCGTTACGACAAAACCGTGGGCTTTTACTTCAATTTCGATATTATGCCGCGCAACCGCCAAAGAGAAAGTTAACAGAAAAAAGAATAATAATTTCCATCTCATATCAAGTTAAATCCTTTTAGATTTAATTTTTAATATAATAATTCTCACGAAAAAAACGGGAATCCCTAACAAATATCTTTTCCATAATTTTATCGGATTGTAAAGCATTCTTATCAGCCATTCAAATCCGAGCGAACGAATAAGTTTCGGACCTCGGATTTTATTGCCCGCAAAAACTTTAATTCCTTCGCCTACACAAAGCACTACTTTATCTTGTAAATAATCTTTGTTTTCCAACACCCAGCGTTCTTGTTTCGGTTGCCCCATTCCAACAATAATAAGGTCGGGTTTTAATGAAGTAATACGATTAATTACGTCTTCGGAATCAAAATCGAAACCGTTTACCGCGTCGAATACAAATTTTTCTTTTCTGCTTTTCAATAAGTTGATTGTTTCGTGCGTGTCGCCGAGAAAAAAAACTTTCCAATTTTCCTCAATAATTTTTTTTCGTAATAACGGATAAAAATCGGAGCCTGTCATTCGTTGCACTACACCGTTTTTTCCGTAAAGTATCCGCGAAGCGATAAAAACGCCTATCCCGTCGGGATGAATTAAATCGAATTGCGCAAAAGTTTTTTGCAATTCGGCGTTCGAATAAACTTTATTGAGAGTTGCCGCCGTTGCATACGTTATTTTCAACCCCCTTCTTGCCGCAATGGAATTATTAACTTGCAACAACAACCCTTCATAATCAACTTGTGATATTTCAACTCCGAAAATTTTCATTTTACATCAAAAAATTTTTAATCGAAGACAACAATTCATCCGAAGAAACAGCATTTAAACTCTCCGTATTGAATTTAACCGCTTTCTCAAAATTCGTCAATACCGCTTGCGGATTTGTATTTGAAAAAAGTCCGAGAAAATCGGAATTATAAGCATCAGCAACGTGAAGCGGAAAAGAATCCACTGTGATAAATTTGCATCCGACAATTTTTTCAAGTAGCGATGTAACAGACGGCTTGATTAAAAATTCAACTTCGGAGAATTCCTTTTTTAGTTCAACGAGTTTTTCATCACCGACAATCGTGCAATTCATATTTCGATTTTGTAAATAACTCACCACTGCTCGCAATTGCTCAACGGAAAGACTTTTCGCAACTCTTTTCGAAAACGGATGAATTACAACATTTCGACAAGGTTCGGACTTAATTTCAAAATCGAATTTATATTTTACAACTTCGCTTCTATCCGCAATATCGAACGAATTAAGAACGTTGCCAATTCGATAGAGAAAATTTGTCTCCTTTTTCCACAAGACTTTTTCACGCTTACGCGCTTTAACAATCGTTGCGTATTGGTTTTTATCGAACCATTCATTTTTCTTGATGAAGTTCAAATAACCGCCTTTATTCTCCGCTTTGAGAAACTTCAAGAAAAAAGAATTAACTATACCCGGGAAAAAAGAAAAAACAAAATCGTAATGGATTTTTCTTAATCTTGCGAGCAACGAAAGAATTTCCTTTTCGTTTTTTTCTATCGAATAAATATTTTCGACGGAACCGTCAGCAAACAAAAATTCTGAATTCCTTTGAACGACAAACGAAATTTCAACTTGGGAAAACGCTTTTCTCAAATAAGGAATTGCCGACATCGAAAGATAAGTGTCGCCGATTGCGTTTGTCGATATTATTAAAATTTTTTTCATTTGTTCGAATTAAATTTATAAACGAAACAATTCCCCGAGTTTCCTATTTCCATTTTTGTTAAAAGCGTGCTCAATTCTTTTTTGTCAAATCCGTAATATTCGCCTTTGTTCGGCGGAGTTTGAAGCAAAAAATCAATTTTTTTCTTTTTCAAATAATCAATTAACCTATCGGATTTAAGATACGGAACAATTTCGCTATTAACCAATCCGTCAAGGTTTACAACGCTCGAATTTAAATAATAACCGACAATTCCGGCATCCCAAGCACCGAAAATATACTTATCCGTTTCAAAATTATTTTTTAAACATTCCGCATATTCCACAGCGTTTTTCTGTTCGTAATTAAAAGGCTTCATAAAAACCGATACAAACAAATTGAAAAGAACAACGCTTGAAAGTAACAATACGGCGTGTTCCTTTTTCAACGCAAGAAGCAAATGATAGATAATTATCGAAAGCGGAACAATCATAACCGCACTATACCAAATCTGCATTCCGAAAGAATTAAACGAATAAAAAAGCGAATAGAAGAATAAAATAATTAAACTTATCGCAAATTCTTGTTTTTGAAACAATGGGAATAGCCGTTCGTAAACAGCGCGGCGATTTCTCAAAGCATACGCAATTGTTATCAGCAACAATAAAACCAAAAGCACCAATGCAATATTGTAAAAAAGAATTCTTGCTTCTCTGTTATCAAATAAATTCAGTCTCGGAAAACCGATAAAATTCCTCAACGTTTGCAACCAAAACGGAAAAGGATTTACCCCGAGAAGCAACGAACGATGCAATTTTATTTCCGCGCTCGATTGTAAAAAGCTCCCGCTAATCCAATAATTATGAAACGTGTAAATCGCAACACCGAGAGCGCCTCCTGAAATCATTGCGAACGATTTCAAAACGTTTTCTCTATGTTTGAAAACAGCATACAAAAAGAAAGCGGAAAGAAAAATAACGAAATCACTTCGAGCCAAAGTTCCGCCCAATCCGAGAAAAAACAACTTGCGCTCCGAAACGTCGGGAAAATTTCTGAAAATCAAAATCGAGAACAAGACGACCCAGAGCCATTCCATAAACGAAACAACGTTAATATACGTAGCGAAGGAAGAAATTAGCACGGCTACAATTAATATTGCGATGGAATTCTTTTTAAGATTTTTTATTACGAAAAAAATTATCGAAAGAGAAATCAAAAGGTAAATCAACGGTAAGACGGTTAACGCATTTTCCCCGAATACGGAGTAAACGACAAAAACAAAATAAGCGTTTAACAGATGTAAACCGGTTGCAGGCGTTCCGTATTTATCGAACGACCAATTACCTTGTTCGAAAAAATTTCTTGCGAGATTTAAATAATAATACGAATCGTCGCCGATATATTCGGCTTTCGTTACATCGTCGCTTATTATGACGCGCAATGAAAAGAAAACAAACGCCGAAAGCGAAAGTAATAAAATGTATTTCGCCGCTTTTTTTTCACTCATTTTTCACCGCCAAAACGTATTCCGCAAATCCGAGCAAATCCCAGAAGACACTTCCCCGAATGTAGCCGAGCGTCAAATACGATTTAATTATCATCACAGGCAAACCGACAATTCTTGAAAAATCTCTTTTTGTTCCGCTTCGCACAACGGAAAAACCATTCTCGTTTAAGATTTCCTTAATTCTGTCAATGTCATAAAATCTTTTGTGTGTCGGGTCGTCGTAAAAATTCAACGTCCCTTTCATCGAAGGAAATTTTGCCGAAGCGCGGCGCGGATACTCGATGTAAATTCCGCCGCCTTTTTTGACCTTTCGCGTAAGTTCGCGCAACACATCGTAGCCGTTATCAAGATGTTCTATCACGTGGGCGATTAAAACAAAGTCGTAATAATCGTTCGGCACAACGGATAAACTTTCTTTTTCCAAATCCATCTGAAAAAATTTATCCACTGCGTTTTTACTTTCCTCGCTTAAATTGTAATCAAAAGTTTTGTCAACACCGTGATATTCCGTGTAAGGATAATATTTTTTAAATATCATCGGACTGTCGTTCCCAATTCCCACTTCAAGCGCTTTCGGATGTGAACCGCGCATAAATTTTTTAGCAAAGCGATATTTGTATTGTGCAAACATTCAGTTGTAAAAATCATATTGAACTGCAAGTGAAACAAGTGACAAAATAAAAAACAATCCGCCGATAACGAAAACCGTGGTGTCTCTCGTAAAAATTTTTTTATCGACAGTGAGAATATTCGCAATTACCACCGCAAGAGCGACCGAAATAGGAAGTAAAAATCTTCCTTGCATCTGAACGTAATGAAGATTGTAAAAAAGAATTTCGAAAAACATAATAGCCGCGAAAAAGAGTGAATACAAAAAATCGTGTCGTTTAACAAGCGCTCCGATGTTCCGCAAAAAACATACCGCAAGAATGAGCAAAAAGATAGCATAAATCGAATATATCACAAACGGCAAAGTTACATTTCCCCACCCGAATTTCCCGACAAAACTAACAAACAAGTTCGCAAATTGGCTAATCGCTTGCGTAAACGGTAAATCGAACAAACCGCCACCGTTCGCTTCGACGGCATAACCGAGCGGGTTGCCGTAATAAAACAAATTACGAGCGAACAACGGCAACAAAAGAATTACAAAAAGGATTACGCCAAATATCAGATTTAAGAAAATTTTTTTATCGTGGCGTTTTTTCGAAAATAATAAAATTGCGGTTAAGAAAGGGACAACCAAACCGAGAGCGTAAAATTTACTCCAAACCGAAAGCGCAAGAAAGAGAAACATTTTAAAAATATTTCGTGAATTTCCCTTGCGAAAGAAAGCGTAAAAATAATACAGAGCCAAAGAAGTGAGAAAAACGGAAAGCATATCGTTATTTATCACCGAAGAGATAAAAACGAATTGCGGTAAAAACGAAAAAAAAGCGACCGTAAAAAAAACAATGCGTTCGTCGATTTTCAGAAGTTCAAGTGTTTTGTTTATCGTCAACAATACGCCGAAACCGAGAAAAACCGAAAAAAATCGGAGCAAATAAAACACCGCCGACGCGCCGAAATCGGGAAACGTCTTCCCTCTTCTTTCAAAAAGCGGCACGTGAAACTTCGCCCCCCCGTTCCAAATATGCTCTTTGTTTTCGCTAACGGAATATTCCACTTCGTTTTTCTTCGTTAAAATTTTCACCAATGTTCCCGCGACGACATAATACAACGGGTTTTGATGCCCTTCCCCTTCGACTTTTTTCTCGGGTATGTTTTGAATTGGCAATTCCGAACGCTTGGCGAAATAATTTATATAATCCAAGTGATGAATTTCGTCGGGCGCTTCAAACGGCGGAGTTATCACCGCAAAAACGAAGGCTTCAAGAAGAAAAAGCAAAAGGACGATTTTTACATTATAAAAATTTTTAATTTTCCTTAAATCCATCGGCTAATCCTTTTACGGCGCACAATAGTTCGTCTTTTTTCATTAAAATCAGAAATCCGAAAAAATATTTCGAAAATTTAACAATTAATGAACTCCAAGCAATCAAATTCGCGGGAAAAGACGAATATCGTTTTAAGATAATCATCTTGTTTCTAATGCGATAATAATAAATTTTCTTGCCGAATTTCAGTAAACCGTTCTTGCGCGACGTGGAAAACGAAACGTCGTGATAACAAACGGCGCTCGGCACATAAATTATTTTGACACCTTCCCGCGCGGCTTTCAAGGAATAATCCAAATCTTCATAATAAAGGAAAAACGTTTCGTCGAATTCGCCGATTGTTTCGTAAGTTTCGCGATTAATAAAAAAACACGCGCCGGTAAAGAAATCGATATTTTCTGCGTTCTGCGGAATTTGCACTTTCGAAATTTCCTTGTCGATATCCTTGTGAACGCCTTCCCAAAACGTTCTGCTCACGTAACCGCCGTTGAACCAAATTTTGTTTTTCCCAGACGCATAATGAATTCGCGGAACGGCGATAATTTTATCCGAAACATCGAACGCCGCAAAGAACTCGCTCAAAAAATTCCTTTCCAAAATCAAATCGTTGTTCATTATCAAAAAATTCTCGAAACCGAGTTCGAGCGCCTTTTTAATTCCGACGTTAACGGCATTTCCGTAGCCGCGATTTTCATTCGAACAAATTAAAACGGAATTATCGGTCGAAGAAAAATTATTCGAATTATCAATTACAACGATTTGATAATTTCCGTATTTCTGTTCGGAAATCGAACGAACGCACGCCTCCGTTTTTTTTACATCGCCGTAATGCGTTATTATTATTGCGAAACTATTCATTCGCCTGCAAATAATTTTTAATTTCGAAATAAACTCTCTCCGCCTCGACTTCTTGCAAGCATTCGGCGAAATCGTATTTACATTTCCAATCGCAATTAAAGCAATCGAGTTTCTTGTAAAAATACGTCGCGTTATCTTTTTCGGAATACGGATAAATTCTACCCCACACTCCGCCGCCGACAATCCCGAAAACTTTCTTCTTCAATGCTTTCGCCAAATGGAGCAAGCCGGTATCGTTGCCTACAAAAAACCGTGCTCCCTCAATTACGAAACTTGCCTCCGCAAGCGTTGTTCTTCCGCTTAAATTAATAACGTTATTTATTTCGTTAAAATCACTCCTTTTTTCCGAATGGAGCACGACCGCTTGCAAACCGAATTCAGACGCAAGCATACCAATTAATTTTTTATAATTTTCAATTTTCCATTCCTTTATGCTCAAACTCGCAAAAGGCGCAACGACGAAATAATTTCCGCGCGAAAGCCCGCTAACTTCTTTCTTTTTATGAAAAACGAGCGTTTCTCTTAAAATATTTTCTCGACTAAATTTTTCCAAAACCTTTGCGATATTTTCCAAATCGCTACCCGCCGCTCTTTTCACTACGACGCTGTAACGTTTCTCAAATCGCTTATCGAAAACTCTCTCTAATTTCGGATTGTTTTCAAAAGCGAAAGACTTGCTCCCGCCCGCGGCAATTAAAGAAATTTCGTCGTCAATCGAAATGCGCGTAAAGGACAAATTGTAAACTTCGCGGAAATTCTTCGATTTAAGAGTTTTCAGAAATTTTATTCTGTAAGGCAAATTAAATCTGTATTTCTTTTTATCGACAAACAGAATTTTAACCTTGCCACCGTATGCTCCGAACAAATCTTTCCATTTTACATCAATTAGAAAATAAATTCTTCCTTTTTTCAGTAGAGCGTCTTCATTTGCAAAAATCGGAGTTGACAATACCACATCCCCGAGCAAACCGAGATTGACAAAAAGAACATTTTCCCCCTCGCTCGTTTTTTCCTTTTTCAGAAATTTTTCGAGAAAAAGAAAAATAATAAATGAGATGATATTGTTGATTTTATTTACAAAACTCATCTTTTCATCTCGGGGAAATAATCTCTGTCAATCCAGGCGAAGACGTTCCCGTTGTTATAAATTTTCCGAACTTCTTTTTTAAGCGGCTTTCTTTCGGAGAGTAATTTGGGTAAATTCAAGAACACTTTAATCGAAAGTTTAACGAAGGAAACGAACCAAAAATATTTCAGCGCAATTAAAAAACGATTAACAAGCCACTTGAAATAAACGAAAACAATCTGCGGAAACGAAAATTTACTCAAAAGAAAAACGCTCATGCTCCAAAAAAAATTTTCGTATCTGTATTTGCTCGCAAACGGATTTTTCCTTTCGTTTCGGGAAAGCATACTTTGTGCGTGAATAGCCTTGCATTCCTTACAAAAAAATATCTCGAACCCGGCATCGAGAAATCGCGCGGAAAGTTCAATTTCGTTCAAATAAATGAAAATGCGTTCGTCAAAATAACCGACTTTATCCAATTTCTCTTTTGAAATCAAGGCTCCGCAGCCCACAAAAGTGAAATGATCGGAAGGCCAGTTTTCCGTTTCGTAAAAATCGAATTTGGAATTGTAAATATTAAAAGCCACTATGCCGAGATTTTCATTTCTACGGAAATGTTCCAGAGCAATGGCGATTGATTTCGGTTCGGGATAACTGTCGTCGTCCAAGACAAGAACGTATTCGCCGCGAGCAATTTCGAAACCTTTGTTCCAACCCGCTATTCCGATGTTTTCTTTCAAACGGATTAATTTTACTTGCGGGAATTCACTCTCGACCATCTCGCACGAACCGTCGGACGAAGCGTTATCGACAACAATCACCTCAATGTTTTTGTAATCCTGTTCAAATACTTTCGTGAGAGTATTGCGCAAATCGTCCTTTCTGTTGTAAGAAAGAATATTAACGGTTACGAG
>CAZSYM010000037.1:1338-24541 GCA_964611145.1 uncultured Melioribacteraceae bacterium | reverse complement strand
CTTGTAAATAACCATTCAAAAAAGTATTTTGAGCGGTCAAAAAATTTAGGAAAACGGGAACTGAATTTTGAAAAAATTCATTGCTTCAATTTTTATACTCGCATTGCTAATTCCCGCATGCGAAACAAATCCGCCCTCTGCCCCGACAGAAGGCTTTTCCTACGGCAAGGTTTTCGTGAGCGCTGATATACCTCGAGCAAAGATTTTCGTAGATGGGAAATTTACAAAGCGATTTACCCCGGATACTCTTACACTTACTATCGGGAAACATTTAATTTCCGTAACAAAAGACAGCTTTGAAACCCGAAGCAAAGAAATAACGATAATTAAAGATTCCCTTCTTTCCATTTTCTTCAAATTACAAAATTCACATGTCCCAAAAGTGGTACTGTTGGAAGACTTTTCAAACGTGAGTTGTCCTCCATGTGTGGAATCGAATCGCATCCTGGAATCGCTCGTAAAAAAAATCGGATCCGAGAAAGTTATAAAAATAAAATACGCCACAAATTTTCCTTCGCCAAACGACCCGTTCTATTTAGCTGCAAGCGAATACGAAGATGCTCGTATCAGATTTTACAACATCTTTTCGGCTCCGCAAATTGTCGTGGACGGATTAATAAAACCACAAGCTACCGACTCCACAGCGATAGAAACAGCAATAAATACGAGGTTGCATGAATCCCCTTCCTTAAACATCTCCGTAAATTCTTCCCTCTTCGGAAATTCACTCAACGTAAATGTAACAATACTAAACCTAACCGATACACTGTCAAACGAAAATTTAAGACTGTTTGTGGTCTTAACGGAAAAAGAAATCGATTTCACAAATCCCCCAGGCTCTAACGGCGAAACCAAATTTTATGATGTTATGCGGACTATTATTTCCGGTAAAAATGGCGAAGCGCTTAAAAACCCAAAGGGGAATAGCGAACAAAAATTTTCCTATTCGATAAATATTGCTCCCTCATGGAATAGCGAACAACTAAAAGTGATCGCCTTTGTGCAAGATTTCGTAACAAAAGAAATTTTACAAGCAAGTAATTAAAAATTTCTTTATAAATAAAAGGTGCATTATGAAATTCAAAAGTTTTTTATTCTTAATACTTTTTTCCTCCCTACTGTTCGGGCAATATCAAAGAATAGTATTACTGGAAGAAGCCACAAATACTGCATGTCCTGATTGTGCTGTTCTAACGCCTCAGGTACAAAACTTTGCAGCGAGACATTTTGGAACAGAGGTAATGATAGAATATCATGCCTGGTGGCCCAGCGCGAGCGACCCAATGTATGTTGCCAACACCGCCGGTAACGAAGCCCGAATAAGCTATTACGGGTTCTATTATGTCCCTATTTATGCCCTTGACGGCAGAACTATCGGCGAACCGGTAAGTACCGATGAAATAAATTATTATATGAACAAACGTTCCCAAGAACCCGCGCCCGTATGGATTCATGTGGAGCATACGATAGCAAACAACAAATTCATCGCTCGCGGATACGTGAAATGCGGCAAAACATTGGAATCGAGCACCATGCGATTAAGAATTGCAATAATAGAAAGAGAAATAAAGCTCTCCGGCTCAGGAGAAAATATTTTCACAAATGTTTTTAGAAAATTCCTTCCGGATGCAGCGGGAACACCGATTACTATCACGGTAAACGACAGCATACCTTTTGAGCTTTCAACAAGCCTTCAAAGTGAATGGAATCCCGAGGAGCTTGCAGCTGTAGCAATGGTTCAGGACAATTCCACCAAAGAAATTCTCCAAGCAAATGTAAGCATTCCTACTTTTAGAATAAAAACTCTTGACGGAAGCGGTGATATTTTGGCAGCGGATACTACAATCATAAAGCATTATAGAATTTACAATCCAAACTTGGATACCCTTCACGTTGTGGTTAAACCGCTTATTCATTCTAACCCGAATGAATGGAAATGCTCTCTATTATTCGATAATGCAAATTACGATTCCGTCTCCATCGCCATTCCCCCCGAAGATTCGCTTGATTTCGGATTTGAAATAAAAACCAATGATTCCGACGGAGAAATAAAGGCGGAAATTTTCGCCAGGGACACGAAAGACAAGCATGGCTGGGGAAACTCGGTTTCGTATTACGGACTTGAGTTAAAAAACAAAATCTTGGTTGTCGATAACGACGGCGGAGGGAAGATGGAAAGCTTCATCGTAAACGCTCTCAACAGTTTTAAGGATTTCGGAGTTGAGTACTTCCTGCTTGACCATAAATATCTTGAGCTTTTGACAACCGACAAGACCTCCTTCGATTTCCCCGCAGTCTTTTGGAACGTTGCCAATTATTCGCCCGCAGTAGATTCGAACGACGTAGCTTTCCTAAAAAATTATCTCGATGGCGGAGGAAAACTCTTTATTTGTGGACAAAACGTCGGGTCGGATATTTTCGAGGCAAATGGTAAAGCAAATTTTCAGGCGGCAAAAGATTTTTATCATATTTATCTCGATGCCGACTATTTGGAAGGTAATCACAGCTCTTATTTAATCGGCGGACTGGAAAACACACAATTCACGGGGATAAATTTCTCCCTCAATACCGTTTACGAAAGAGCACCGGACGCTGTCAAAAGTTTTGATGAGCATGGAAAAGAAATTTTTGTCTTCAAAGATGATTCATCCAAATTTGCGGGTGTTTACCACAACGCGGAGAATTACAAAACCGTTTATCTAACCTTTGGCATAGAACAAATCATTCCGCGGGCAAATCAAAAGAAAATTGTCCAACAAGTATTAGCAACCTTTGGCTACATAGTGGAAAAGGCGGAGGATAATGCTACCATGCCAGCTTCTTTCAAGCTATTTTCAAACTATCCTAATCCCTTCGGAACACAAACCCGTTCGGGAAAATGCGAAACCGAAATTAAATACTCGCTACCTACCACACAATTCACAACACTAAGCGTTTATGACGTTCTCGGGCGAAAGGTAGCAACTCTCATAAATAAAACCCAGCAAGCGGGTGTTCATTCCGTCCGCTTCAATGCGATTGATTTGCCGAGTGGAATTTATTTCTACCGACTACAAGCAGGAAACAATTTTATCCAAACGAAAAAAATGGTGTTAATTAAATAAAGGATTTAGGAAATGAACAAATTGTTTTTAATTGTCTTTCTTTTCTTCACCGGCAAAATCGCCAGTCAGTCCTTTAGCATAACTCACGGTTCGCTTTCTAAAACGGATTCGGTCGGCTCGGAAATAATTTTCGAGTTTACGGTGACAAACAATACGAACGGGAATCTTACGTTAGATTTGATAAGAACCCAAAACGATTTGCCGTGGGGTTGGAGTTCTTCTCTTTGCTTTTCCTCCTGTTTTGCCCCCTTTATCGATAGCGTTTCCACAACTTCGGACTTCGGCAGCTCGCCTTTAAATTCAAACGAAACAAGGAATTTTTCGCTTCATGTATTTCCGATGGAAAGCGAGGGGACGGCACGAATATCCATACAAATAAAAAATCACGCCGTTCCTTCGGAAAGCAAATCCTTTGAAATAACGGCCTCTGCAAATTTAAGTAAGGTCAACATTGAAAAACGTCCAACCGATTTCTTTCTATCGCAAAATTACCCGAATCCTTTCGGTTCCAAATTCTCCCAGCAAACGGTGATAAAATTTTCCGTTCCGGGAGAACACAACCCGACCAAGAAAATGATGCTCGGGATTTATAACGTACTGGGAGAAAAAATTGTTACACTTATAAACGGTGTGGTTTCAGCAGGTGAACATTCTATAGTTCTCAATTCAACAGATTTACCGAGCGGAATTTATTTCATCAGGCTTTCCTACGGGAAACATATTCAAATAAAGAAAATGATTGTGGAGAAATAATGAGGCTTTCAAGAATTTTTTTATTACTTATTCTCTTAAACATTACCGCAGGCGCTCAAAATTTACCAAACGCACCCGATTTTACCCTACCTGACATTAACGGCAATTCGGTAACTCTTTCCGACTATTTAGGCAGCGGTCCAATACTCATTTCTTTTTGGGCAACTTGGTGCAAGCCATGCAAACAAGAAATGAAAGCCCTTAAAAAGATTTACGGGAAATATTCGGAATCGGGTTTTACTCTCTTGGCTCTTTCCGTAGATTCCGAACGGAGCATTGCTAAAATAAAACCCTACGTAAAATCGCATCGATTTGAATTTCCTATTCTTCTTGACAGCGATGGCGAAGTGGCACGCCGGTACTATGCTCAAGTAATTCCCTTCTCCGTTCTAATAGACAAGCAAGGAAAAATAATTTGGTCTCATACAGGCTATAGAAGGGGTGATGAAATTGAATTGGAAAAAATGATTAAAAAACTTTTGACGGTTTCGAAATGAAATTTTTAAAGCTACTTGTCATCTATACAGGCTTTATCACTACAGTCTTTGCACAATTCGGTTTCAACAACGGTTCTTTGCCCACAGGGTTAAGTCTTTCCAATCAATTGGAATATTCCCACGACACAAAAAGGGAAATCGAGATAATGGAAAACTGGTTAAATCTTGATTACCGTTCGGGGATTTTCTCGGCAGGTTTTCGCTTTGACGCTTTTCAACCGAACGATCCCGACCCTTCAATAAGCCGAGGGAAAGACAGATATGCGGGAATCGATTACAAATACATTTCAGCAAGGCTTGGTAAAGGGAAAAAGAAAATTATCATAACCGCTGGAAACTTTTATTCACTTTTCGGACGAGGAATTATTCTAAAAAGCTATGAAGACCGTTCCATTCGCGTTGACAACAATTTATTAGGAATAAAAGTGAACGGACAATACAAAAATCTTGAATTTACCTTGTTAAGCGGTTCGGCCGAAAACTCCCTCGCCCAAAGAAAAGATATTTTACACGCAGGCGATTTAACTTACAAATTTGGTAGTATTTTGACCTTAGGAAGCAGTTACGCTCTGAATTTACCAGCGGGAAATTCCGAAGCAAATACTTCGGTATTCTCTTTGCGCGCCATACCGCATTTCCGTAATATGGATTTATATTTGGAATACGGACTAAAACTCAACGAAGATATACGAAAAAAATATTTTGAAAATAAAGAAGACTTTGTCGGGAAAAGTTTTTACGCCAATTTGAACTATTTTTTCAAAAATCTTTCCTTTTCGGGAGAGTACAAATATTACGACAATTTCGCTTTCACATCGGCAGATGGTTCCATTACTTACAATACCCCGCCTTCGCTTAGAAAAGATTACAGTTTCACACTATTAAATCGTAATGCGTCCACCTTTGACCCGAACAACGAGCAGGGGTTCCAAATAGAAATAAATTATGCTCCCGACGACTATACTTCCTTCCAAGCAAATTACGGACTTACACGAACGCTTCCCCCTTCTTCATATTATAAAAGGATCTTTACTTCGAATATTCCAGCACAAAAACAGTTCGAAGAATTTTTCATTCAGGGCGAACATGAATGGGAAGATAAGCTTTATCTAATGCTGGCTTTAGGCATAAATACGGAAGCAGTTTCGTCAACAAAAAATTTCGCCCCCGTCGGAGAAATTCGTTATTACTTGGATGCCATAAACACTCTGCGTCTCTCCTTAGAACATCAGCAAACCCACAACACTTACACGGACGAAAAATACTTTAACGATGTAGCCATGCTCGAATTTCAACATGCACCGAATCTAACAATATCACTGATGAGCGAAATGCAGACCACCGAGCCGGAAAAAGGAAAACGTGTACGAAGATTCTGGAATTTCATTCAACTGGCTTACAAGCTGGGCGAACAAACGGATGTTAGCATACTCATAGGCTCGCGCCATGCAGGGCATATCTGTCTCGGTGGAGTTTGCCGCTATGAACCAGAATTTAACGGCATAGAATTAAAAATGTTAACAAGAATATACTGACCTCGAACCGAGGTTATTCGCTTATTATTCTATCAAGTATTCTAAACATAAGAGAATTGGCTATCGAAAACCGATCGGGATTACCTAAAATTTCTTTGGGACTCTGAACATACGGAGAATCATTCAATTCGGAACGAGAGTTAGTCAACAAGTCTTTCGCTCTTTTAGGAGTAAGTTCCAAATGGAATTGAAAAGCAAAAACTCTGTTCTCAAAGATAAATCCTTGATTTAACGTTGCTTCGCTTCGCCCCAATAAAACACTGCCCTTGGGCAAATCAAAAGTTTCTCCATGCCAATGGAAAGGAACAAACTCATCAGGTAATATTCCTTTAAGTATAGTCTGTTCAACAGCATCGCTTTTTCGAACAGGGAACCAACCGATTTCCTTATATGGATTTTCATAAATCCGCGAACCGAGAACCTTCGCCAATATTTGTGCGCCCAAACAAATTCCGAACACTCTCTTATGGGAAGCAACAGCAGAATAAACAAACTCTATTTCCTCGGTTAGCCATGAATACAGAGCGTTGTCGTTTACACTCATGGGTCCGCCAAGTACCACAAGAAAATCAACATCTTTAAGTCTTGGCAGCTTTTCCCCCATATAGAATCGTGTGGAAGAAATTACCATTCCCTTCCTCTGGAAATATTTTTCCAATATACCCGGACCCTCGAAAGGGACATGTTGTAAATAATGAATTCGCATTTGTCTTTCAAAAGTTATACAATTAAAAAACCAAGATAAGAATTTCTTTTTTCAATTCAGGTTTATCTATCATTCCAAAGTATGCTTGGTGACAAAAATAAAACAAACCTTTCACATTTTTAATTTTTCACGTCACCAAAAGAACTTTTATTTTATGTTAGCAAAGAATACCATATCTGATATTTTACTTATATTTCGAGAGAAAATATTTTTTTGAGTAAAAAATTTTTTCGGTAAAAAAATAATTCTTTGTTCTTATTTAAGATAATAATATCTTTTTATGTTCAATAACAAAAAACATGGAGATAGCCATGGAAAAAAGACGACTATTTTTCATTCCTCTCATTCTCCTTCTATTTTTATTTTTCAATGCCACCGCGCAGAACAAAGTGGATTATAATCTGAGCAAAGCGCCACACGTTCACAAAGCGGGAACGGATCACAGCAAATTTCCGGAGCTACAGAAAAAATTCAAAACTCCGCAGGAGGTCACCCAGGCATGTTTATCTTGCCACAACAAAAGGGGTGATGAATTCATTAAAACTCCACACTGGCTTTGGAACGAGCCTGTTAAAGACAAGAAGCACGGTTCCTACATGAATGGAAAGGCGGAAGTGGTTAACAACTTCTGTCTCGGAATCCGTTCCAACGAACCCCGTTGTACAAGTTGTCACGCAGGATACGGCTGGAAAGATAAAACATTCGATTTTAAGAACACCAAAAACATCGATTGTTTGGTTTGCCACGACCAAACCGGTACATATAAAAAATATCCCGCCGGTGCAGGTTATCCCGTTTCCGAGCCGAAAACATTTCCGCCAAAAGGAGGTAAGAAAAAATTCTTTCCGCCCGACTATAACAAAATCGCACAAAATGTCGGATTGCCCAAAAGACAAAACTGCGGAACATGCCATTACAAAGGCGGTGGAGGCAACAATGTCAAGCACGGCGATTTGGAAGTTGCACTTAACAACACCACAAAAGAAGTGGACGTCCATATGGGAAAAGACGGCGCTAATATGCAATGTATAGAATGCCACAAAACTTACAATCATCAGATCCCCGGTTTTCTGGCAACAATCCAAACCGAAAACAAGGACAATCGAGTTCAGTGTGAAGATTGCCACAAAGGGGATTTTCACAAAGAGGAAATTGTTAATCGTCACATGAAAAAAGTTGCATGCCAAACATGTCATATTCCTTACTACGCTAAAGTTAACCCGACAAAAATGAAATGGGACTGGTCCCAAGCAGGTCTTAATACCGAAGGCAAACCGTTGGGACAATACGGCGGAAAACCAAAGCCGAAAGAAATGGGACATCCTTTTAACGGGAAAACAGGTAAACCGGACGAATCGATTGAAGTGGATACCTATTTCCATATGAAGGGTTCCTTTGAATGGGGAGTAAACGTAGTGCCCGATTATGTGTTCTTTAACGGTAAAGCAGAACATGTACTTTTCACGGACAAGATAGACGATTCGAAACCGGTCGTTTTGAACAAATTGGAAGGTTCATACAAAGACGGGAAAATCATACCCGTTAAAATCTTTAAAGGGAAACAAATTTACGATAAAGAATACAAAAACTTAATTCAGCCGAAACTCTTCGGTAAAAAAGGTTCCGGCGCCTTTTGGGCGGATTTCGATTGGCAGAAAGCGGCTCAAAAAGGTATGGAATATATTGGACAAAAATACAGCGGCAAATACGGATTTGTGGAAACCCGCAGTTATTGGCCGCTAAATCACATGGTCTCCCCTAAGGAAGAAGCGCTAAAATGTCAGGATTGTCACGTACCCGAAGGCGGAAGATTAGCAAAACTTTCCGATCCCGACCTCTACATACCCGGTCGAGACAGATTCGCGGGACTGGATACTTTCGGTTGGGCAATCATTTTCCTGACAATAATCGGAGTGGTTTTGCACGGCTTAGGCAGAATAGTTTTAAGTAAGAAAAATTAAAGGGAGTTTACCATGAAAAAAATGTATTTATATGCTCGCTTCGAAAGATTGTGGCATTGGCTACAAGCATTGCTAATCATTTTGCTTATTCTAACCGGCTTCGAGATTCACGGCACATGGAAAATCTTCGGATTTAAATCAGCCGTTACAATACACAACTATTCCGCATGGATAATGTTTTACTTGTATATACTTGCCATTTTTTGGCTTGTTACAACCAAGAACTGGCGGCAATTTCTACCGACTACGGAACACATTACCGATCAGATAAAATATTACATGTCCGGTATCTTTAAGGGCGAGCCTCACCCCGTAAAGAAAACCCCGGAAAACAAGATGAACCCGTTGCAAAGATTGGTTTATTTCGGATTGGTTTGGTTCTTGTTACCCGTTCAAATAATCAGCGGGTTAATTTATATGTATTACGGTGAACCGAACTCCCTGATGGGATTTGCCGAAACTTTAAGAATGCCCGCTTTCGTTCATCTGCTTTTTGCTTTCCTGATATTTGCATTCGTAATAGGACATGTATATATGACAACCACCGGGCATACAATTTTCTCCAATATAAAGGCTATGATTACCGGTTGGGAAGAAGAAGAGGAATAATAAAATTTTCCGTAGAAAAAAGCCCGCTTAGAAGCGGGCTTTTTTATTTACTTATTAACTTGAAACGTCGTATCGCCATCCTTAAAAAATTTGACAATTTGATTGGCAGCAGCAATTCCGGCATTTATGTTTGCCTCGGCGGTTTGAGCTCCCATTTTCTTAGGAGTAAAATAAACTCTCCCGGGAAATTTTTCTTTTAATAAATCGGCATTATCCGGTGCAATGTCGGAGACATATTTAAAGTCCTCTCTCTCTTCCATTACTTTCACAAGGTCTTCCTCGTTTATCACTTCCTTCCGAGCCGTGTTTACAAGGGTAGCGCCTTTCGGCATTTTAATCAGCAAATCGTAGTTTATGGAATTTTTGGTCTTCTCATTAGCCGGTATATGCAAAGAAACATAGCGATTATTTGCATACAATTCCTCGGCGGAATGATAGACTTTCACACCGTCCGACTCTATTTTTTCATCGGGAATGAAAGGATCGAAAGCGGAGACATTCATACCAAAGCCATCTTTTGCGATTTTTGCGACAAGGCTACCCACATGCCCGTAGGCATGAATACCGAGTGTTTTGCCTTTGAGTTCGCTGCCGGGTTTACCGTTAAAAAATCCCCGGGCAGTGTAAACCATCAAACCGAGAGCCAATTCGGCAACTGCGTTTGAATTTTGTCCCGGTGTGTTCATTACGACAATTCCCTTTTCCGTTGCCGCTTCTAAGTCAATATTATCATACCCCGCACCGGCACGAACAACTATTTTCAGCTGTGGTGCCGCGGTTATCACTTCGCGAGTAACCTTATCGCTCCGAACAATCAAAGCGGAGACATCTTTTACCGCTTCGAGCAAGACGGAGTTCTCTTCATATTTTTCCAACAGGACAAATTCATATCCGTTTTCTTCAACTATTTCCTTTATTTTATCAACAGCTTCTTTGGCAAAAGGTTTCTGAGTTGCAACCAATATTTTCATCTTCTCATCTCCTTATTTTAATAGTGGTATTTTAATACCAAATTTTTTGGCGTTCTCAATCGCTTTCTCATAGCCTGCGTCCGCATGCCGAGCAATTCCGAGTCCCGGATCATAAGTAAGCACTCTCTCCAATCTTTTTTCCGCCTCGGGAGAACCGTCCGCCACGATTACCATTCCGGCATGAATAGCTTTCCCGATTCCAACACCTCCGCCATGATGGACGGAAACCCAACTGGCACCCCCGATAGCGTTCAACAAGGCATTCAGAATGGGCCAATCGGCAATGGCATCGCTACCGTCCTTCATGCCTTCGGTTTCCCTATTGGGCGAAGCCACCGAGCCACAATCGAGATGGTCCCTACCTATTACAATAGGAGCGGAAACTCTTCCCGAAGCGACAAGGTCGTTGAAAATTTTACCCATTTTAGCCCGTGCGCCATAGCCGAGCCAACAAATTCGGGACGGCAAACCTTGAAAATGTACTTTCTTCTGAGCCAGTTTTATCCATCTTATCAGAGCTTCGTCTTCCGGGAAAGTTTCCATGACGGCTTTATCCGTTTCATAAATATCTTTGGGATCTCCGGAAAGAGCCGCCCAACGGAAAGGTCCTTTCCCGTCTTCGAAAAGAGGACGAATATATTCGGGGACAAATCCCGGAATATCGAACGCATTATCCACACCGTTCTCTTTAGCTTCCCCGCGAATATTATTACCATAATCAAAAGTCACGGCTCCACGCTTCTGAAATTCAAGCATTGCCTTGACATGAACCACGATAGTTTCCTTGGCGCGTTTAATATACTCACTGGGATTTTCAACGCGCAAACGCAAGGCATCTTCGTAAGACATTCCCATCGGCACATAACCGTTTAAGGTATCGTGAGCGGAAGTTTGGTCGGTAAGTACATCGGGAATTATATTTCTCTCCAATATTTTAGGGAGTATTTCTCCCGCATTCCCCACAAGTCCCACAGACAAAGCTTCTCCTTTGTTCTTTGCTTCCAGCACTCTCTCAAGCGCTTCGTCCAAATCTTCCGTCATCACGTCCAGATAGCCCGTTTCGATTCTCTTTCGAATTCTTTCTTTATCCACCTCAATACCGAGAAAGGCAGCGCCATTCATCGTAGCCGCCAAGGGCTGAGCACCGCCCATACCGCCCAAGCCTGCGGTAAGAAGGAATTTTCCTTTAAGAGAACCGCCGAAATGTTTCTTTGCCGCGGCGGCAAACGTTTCGTACGTCCCCTGCAAAATTCCTTGTGTACCAATGTAAATCCAACTCCCGGCGGTCATCTGTCCGTACATGGTCAAACCCATAGCTTCGAGACGTCGGAACTCATCCCAATTTGCCCAATCGGGCACAAGCATGGAATTTGAAATAATCACTCGCGGCGCATCTGTGTGCGTTCTGAAAATAGCCACGGGTTTTCCCGACTGCACGAGCAGAGTTTCGTCGTTTTCGAGATTTTTCAGACTTTCGACTATTGCGTCGAAGGCTTCCCAATTCCTTGCCGCCTTACCGGAGCCGCCATAGACAATCAGTTCGTCCGGCTTTTCCGCAACTTCCGGGTCAAGATTGTTCATAAGCATTCGCAAAGCGGCTTCCTGAATCCAACCTTTCGTGTTTAACTCCTTGCCACGAGGAGCTTTAATTGTCCTTTTCATTTTTTCACTCTTCGAAATATTTTTGAATTAAACCCACATACTGCTTATACATAGACTTTAACATCCAGCGTTTAATAAACCAACTTTTCTTCATTTCTTTTTCGGCATATTTAATGTTTTCCTTCAATTGCAAAACAAGTTTCGTTTTTTCTTCTTTTGTTAATTTCACCTTTTCAGTATCCTGTTTCAACTTGGAAATAATCGAAGAAAAAACGTTCACATCCCTTGCAAAGCGTTGGTCTCCTTCCATTTGTCTTATAACCTGACTACAAAAAGTAATCAAGAGCTTTTTATCGTTTTTATCAAATTCAAAATCGTATCTTTTAAACAACTTTTTGCTCATACTATCACACCGATTTTAATGTTAACAATTCTTCTCTTAATTTCTGATATCCGGGTTTTATTACCTCGTAGATATAATACAATCTTTCATTGTAAGGAATAAACGCCGATTTCATTGCGTTTATATTTAACTTTTCGACATCGTCCAATGTCAATTTCCAAAGCTTCGATGCTGTCAAGTACTCTTTCGTTAGAGTAGTATCGCTCATCAAGCGGTCGTCCGTATTCAGAAAAACTCTAAACTTCGACTTGTAAAAAGGATAAAAAGGATGATTCTCCAACTTATCCACAGCACCGGTATGCACATTGCTGAGGAGACAAATTTCGAGAGGTATTCTTTTATCAAGGACATATTGAGCCAAATCGCCAAGCGCTTGAATATTGCGTTCCTCATCGAAAACCACATCCTCGGTTAAACGTGTGGCATGTCCTATTCTATGCGCACCGCACCATTGAATAGCTTGCCAAATGGACTCTTTTCCGAAAGCCTCCCCGGCATGAATCGTAATATTGAAATTCTCCCGTTGAATAAATTGAAAAGCCTCAATATGTTTTTTGGGAGGGTACCCGCCTTCCTCGCCCGCAAGGTCGAAGCCTACCACTCCGCGGCGCCTATAATTAACGGCAAGCTCGGCTATTTCGAGCGAATTGGTCATATTACGCATAGCGCAAAGGATAAGTCCGTACCCTACGCCAAAATCTTTTTTTCCGCGTTCCAAACCCTTCAAAACGGAAGTAATAATATCGTCGTAATGCAAACCTTTTTCCTGATGAAGCACGGGGGCAAAGCGCGTTTCCACATAAACCACACCGTCTTTGTACATATCTTCAATCATTTCGTACGCCACTCTTTCCAACGCTTCTTTCGTTTGCATTACCGCAACGGTATGTTTGAAGCCTTCCAAATATTCCACCAAATTTCCCTTGTTGGCACCTCGGTGAAACCATTTTCCAAGTTCCACAGGATCTTTGGTTGGTAATTCCTTGTAACCAATTTCTTCGGCTAATTCGATGATAGTTTCAGGGCGCAAACCGCCGTCCAAATGGTCGTGCAAAAGCACTTTCGGAGCTTTTTTGATTACTTCTTCAATGTTCATAATAACCTCTATTTTTATTGCCAAAATATTCTTTTTATTTCCGAAAATCAATTGAGAAAGGAGGGGAACCTTCTAAAATCGAAAAGGGAAGGTCGGGAAAAGTTCATCGCTATGACAAAAAGGATAAGACAAATAAAATTCCTTCAGAAATTCAGTTGAGTATATCAAAAATTCCAAAAATGTATGCGGTAAAAAATGTTCGCTTGGAGCGAAAAGACTTTCTTTTTACTTTATCAAATAGTTCACCACAACAAATCCGCCTATCAAGAGGACGGTAAAAAGGATTGCGAGCACATTAAAATATTTATCAATAAAGGTTCTAATCGGTTCGCCGAATTTCCAAATAAGAAAAGAGACGAGAAAGAATCTACCGGCACGTGAAAAAACACTGGCGAGGATAAACATAGGCAAGCTAATTTGAAAAGCTCCGGCACTAATGGTAAATACCTTATAAGGGATAGGCGTGAAACCGGCGGTAAAGATAATCCAGAAATTCCACTTATCATATAGTTGTTTAACATCAAAGAAAAGTTTTTCGGAAAATCCGGGAATATTATTAAAAAAGAAATGTGCCACGGAGGAAAATTGCTCCGGGCTTTGCCACCAAATAAAATAACCGATTGCATAACCGGCAAACGCGCCAAGCAAAGAACCTATGGTACAATTGGCGGCAAAGCGGAAAGCTTTCTTTTGAGCACCCAATACCAACGCAATCAAAAGGGCATCCGGAGGAACAGGGAAAAAAGAAGCCTCGGCAAAAGCCAAAATAAAAAGCGCCGCGGGACCGTAACGCGTATCCGCCCAATGCAGAACCCAATCGTAAAGCTGTCTAAGATATTTCATACTTACCCAAAAATAAATTGCAAGTATAAGGAAACGTGGAATAATTAACAATCATTAGAACCTCTCCAAAAAATCTTCGACAATTCCTAAAAAGCTTTTTGTTATCTTTAGCGAATAAATACAAGAAATTATTAAACAAGGAACTATTCAAATGACTAAGAGTTTGAAATATTCAATTATTGCCGCAGTAACGTTTTTAATCGGATATATCTTCCTTCAATCAGCATATTATTCTTCAATAAAAATGCCTTACGTACAGGAGACTATACTTGTTATCCTCGGAACTATTGCTACAATGGCAGTAACTGCGGCGTTGATTAGCAAACAAAGTGAAGTGGAACTTGAAAAAGAACAACGCGTGAAAATTTTTGATTTAAAATCTGAACTTTATATTGAGTTGATAGATTTAATTCGTGAAATAGTTCTAAAAGAAAAGATATTAAAGGAAGATTTAATTAAGTTAGAATTTTTAACGCATAAAATTTCAATACTTGCAAGTGTCGATGTTCTCGAAGAATATTCAGAATTTATAGAAACAATAAAAAAATCGGCACAAGATGAAAAACTGAGTGGCTTAGAATCGGACGAACTTTCGATGAAACTTGCAAATTTGTGCGGCAAAATACGTTATGATTTGATTTTACGCGACGACAAGTCACAATTTGCCCAAAGCTTGATAAAGAAAAATATTAAGATGTTTTAGTAACCGCATTTATTGTAAATAAGATAAAACAGAATAAATTTAACATATTAGAAATAACAAAAAGATTTTATACAGATAAATCCTTCATTTATTGAACGCTGATTTAATTGATATAAAAGATTACCAGTTTAATCTGCGCCCCACATTAACAGAACACGGATTCACGGACAAGCGCCTAAGAACAAAGAGACTTTATATTCTTAACTCTCGAAAGCCTTCCTTTTCACTGTTAATTGTTCTCTGCGCTTATCAATATTCAAGAAAATATTTCACAAATTCGTTTTCAGAGTGTCTAATTTCTTTCGGCGTACCGAACTCAATCACCTTGCCGTTATCGATTATTGCGATTTTATCAGCGAGCGCAAATGCTTCGCGGTGGTCGTGCGTTACGTAAACTATTGTCAAACCGAAATCCGTTTTGAGATTTTTAACGAGAGTTAAAATTTTGCGCTTCAATTTCACGTCGAGATTTGCAAGCGGTTCGTCCATTAAGAGAATTTTTGGTTCGAGCGCGAGCGCGCGTGCAATCGCCGCAAGTTGTTTTTGTCCGCCCGAAAGTTGATGCGGAAATTTTTCGGCGTAATCTTGCAAACCGAAAAGCGCAAGCGTTTCGCGCGCTTTCTTTTCAGCGTCGGAAATTTTTCTTTCGTTTAATCCGAAAGCGACGTTGCGCAACACCGTGAAATGAGGCCATAACGCAAGGTCTTGAAAAATAAAGCCGATATTTCTTTCGTGCGGCTGAACGAGAATTTTTCCGTTCCGCGAAACCGTTTTCCCGTTAATTGTAATTTCGCCTTCGGAGGGGACTTCAAGTCCCGCAATTAAACGAAGCGCCGTTGTTTTTCCACAACCCGAACTACCGAGCAAGCAAGTGATTTCGCCGCGCGGCGCTTGCAACGAAAAATTTTCAAGAGACGTTTTGTTTCCGTAAAAGTGCGTTATGTTTTTTAATTCAAGCATTCGCGAAATTGAATTTTTTCATAAACGGTTTTGAAATTAAGTAAAACAAAACGAAAACCGAAAGCGTGGAGGCGAAAAGGAGAAACGTCATTGCGCTTACGAGAGCCTGCGGCGCGTTCGATGAAATCGTGAAAACTTTCACTGAGAGCAATTCCGTGCCGGGCGGATAAACCATAATTGTAGCGGCGACTTCGCCGAAAGAGAAAACGAAAGAGATTGCGAAAGTGGCGAAAAGCGCGGGCGCAATTTGCGGTAAAATGATTTTGAACATTCGCGTGAAATATTTTGCCCCCGCAAGTTTCGCCGCTTCTTCAAACGACGCGGGAATTTGCGAAAGCGCGTTTCCGATTATTTTCGCTGAAACGAAAGAGAACTTTCCGACGTGCGCCAAAACGATTATTGCCGCCGTCGCGTAAATGAATTCTAATGCGGAAGTGTTGTAAAACTTAATCAACGCAATGCCGAGCGCAATTGAAGGCAGTGCGAAAGTAAAAAGAGCGGAGCCGTTAAAAAACGCGGTCGGTTTGTTTTTATCCGAGCCGAGCGTTGCCGCAAGTCCGATTAAGACGATAAAGATTGCGGAAACAAACGCAAGTCCGAGCGAATTCAGAATTGCGTCGCGAAGCAATGCGAAGGCGTTAGCAAGCGTTTTGAAATCGGGAATTTTTGAAATAAGAACCGCAAGCGGAAAAAAGGAAGTTAAAAAAATCCAAAACAGCACGAAAAGAAACGGAAGCGAATTTTTAATATTGTAACGAAACGTTTTTTTACCTTTCAATCCGACTGAAAAAAAGCGCGCTTCGGAAATTTGTTTTTTCTCAAATGTCAAAAGCGAAAGGCAAACGAGCGCGAGCAACAGCGCTTGAATAATAGCGAGCGAGTGATTGTAAAATGCGGAGAACTCCGTAAAAATTTCCACCGCGAAAACGTTAGCGCCGAGCAATTCGGGAACGGAAAAATTAGAAAGAGCAAAAATAAAAACCAAAACGAACGCGGTTAAGAACGCCTTTTTGACAAGCGGAAAAACTATTTTGATTATCACGTTTCGCGGCGCCGTTACGGTTAATCCTTGTTCTTCGAATGTCGCATCTACGTTTGCATACGCGTTTCCGATTACAAGCATTGCAAGCGGAGCGTAAACAAGAGTTAAAACCCAAGCCGTTCCGAGTAGCGGAGCGAAAATATCGGTTCTTGAAAAAAATGAAAAAAAGAAATCGCGCCAGGCGGTTGCAAAAACGTAAGGCGAAACGAAAAGCGGAATTAAGACCAGTATTTTCAGTGTTGCCGCGAATTTCATTTCGGTTTTGTAAAGGAAAAATGCGAGCGCGCCGCCGATAAGCGTTGCAAAAAACGCAACGACAGCCGCAAGAAGAACGCTTTTGAAAAGAAGCGAAATCGTTCGCGCATCAAGTTGCGAAAAGTTTTGCGCCGCATCGGGGGAGAAGAAAGCGGCGACGACAACATAGACGAAAGGCAATAAAATCAGTATTACGAAACTTCCGAGAACGATATTGCGCAAATACCGCGCGGCTATTTCGCCATCCATCGCTTGACGTATTTTTGAATTTGCGGAAGAAGCGCCGCCGTTTTTTCGTAACTTATCGTCATCGGCGTAATCGCATCGAGCGAAGGAACATCGGGCGGAACGGGAACGCCTTTGTGCAAAGGCATTTGCGCGCACGATTTCGCGAGTTTGGCTTCGGTTGTTTTACTTAATAAATAATCGATTAATTTTTTCCCGTTCTCCGCGTGTTTGCAATTCGCTATTAAATTCACGGTGTTCGGCATAATTAAAGTTCCGAAACCGCTTAATTGGTCAAGGAAAAGATAATCGACTTCGTCGCTTTCTTTTTTCGCTTCGAATGCGTCGTCGGTATCGGTAAGTCCGCAAGCGACTTCGCCGCGCATTACGCGATTTTTAACGTCGCCGTTGCTTGTTGCAATTACGACGTCGTTGTTTTTCAGCGCTTCGAAATATTTGCGCGCCAAGTCGTCGCCCATTTTTTCAAATATCGCGGCTACGTGAAACGTTGTAGTTCCGAAAAGCGGATTAGCGATGGCGACTTCGCCTTTGTATTTCTTTTTCGTCAATTCGAAGATTGACTTCGGCGCGTCTTTTTCGGCAAGCAGTTTTTTATTGTAAATCAAAACGCGGGCGCGCGCTGAAAATCCCGTCCAATGAAATTCGGGGTCGATAAACGCCGCGGGAATTCCTTCCGCCGAAGGCGAACGGTAAGGTTGCGTAATTCCTTTTTGTTTTAGCATAATCGTTCGCACCGGGTCGCCGCTCCAAAAAACGTCGCATTGCGGATTATCTTTTTCCGCGATAATTCTATTTACAACTCCCGTCGATTTCGTTTCTTCGGCGTCGAACACCGCTTTTACTTTGATGCCCGTCTCCCGTTCGAAATCTTTAAGTATCGGTTCGGAAAAAACTTGGTCAACTGTGGTGTAAACAACCACGACGTTATCGTTTGTCCTACAACTAACAATAACCGATAACACCAAAATCCACAATACTTTTCTCATGAAAAACCTTTTGATTTCTTCATGAGCAAAGATAAACAACGTAAATGTTACTAAAAAATGTTTTGAAAACCAAAATAGGCCTGCTTCAAGAAAATCTCGGAATTTATTTTCTCTCCACATATTTTATCTTATGCGGAAGATACTTCTCAAGTTGTCGGAGCTTATGATATTTGGTATATTTCAACCCATTAATTTCATTAGTTAGGAGCGAATTTTTAGATGAGCAAGAGCAAGATGGAAATGCCTAAAAACGATTTGGTCGTAGATAACATACCAAAAATATTACCCGTTTTACCTCTTAGAGATACGGTAATTTTTCCATACATGATTTTTCCGGTACTTGTAGGACGCGAGCAATCGATACGTGCGGCAAACTTTGCATTGGATAATTCAAAATATATTTTCCTCACGGCTCAAAAAAATCCCCAAATAGACGAGCCCACACCGGAAGACATTTATCCCGAAGGCACAATTGCCAAAATAATTCAGATTCTTAAACTCCCCAACGGTCTGCTGAAAATATTAATCGACGGCGTAATTCAGGGAAAAATAATAAAATTCACGGATAACAAAGATTTCTTCGAAGCGGAAATAAACATAATTGTTCCGACGATAGAAGATTCCCGCGAATTGGACGCGCTTATACGCCACATGGGTGCTAAATTCAAGGAGTACGTTTCCGCAAATAATTCCATACCGTCCGAAACTATTTCCGCTTACGAAAATATTTCCGAACCCGATCGAAAAGTCTTTTACGTGGCGGCAAACATAAATCAATCTATTCAGGTAAAACAAGAAATCCTCAAAAAATTCTCGCTCCGCGAACAGATTTATGAAATCATACGCATTTTAAGCTCCGAAATCGACATTCTGAAAATCGAAAAGGAAATAGAAAACAAAGTACAGGAAAACATCGCTAAGACCCAAAGGAAATTCATTATCCAGGAACAAATCCGAATTTTGCAGGAAGAACTCGGCGAGGACGAAGACGTAATTTCACCGGAGTTCAAGAAACTGCACGATAAAATCAAAAAGGCGAAAATGCCCAAGGAGGTCGAAGAAATTGCCCTCGAAGAATTGAGTAAATTGCGTAAAACCCCGCCCAGTTCTCCCGAAGCAACCGTAATACGCAATTACCTGGATTGGCTTGTGGACGTACCTTGGCGTAAAAAGACGAAAGACAATCTCGACATAGAAAACGTAAAGAAAATACTTGACGAAGACCATTACGGATTGGAAAAACCAAAGGAAAGAATTGTCGAGCATATAGCCGTGCTGAATCTCGTAAAGGACATACGGGGACAAATTCTTTGCTTTGTGGGACCTCCGGGAGTGGGTAAAACCTCGTTGGGAAAATCCATAGCACGGGCAATAGGTAGAAATTTCGTGCGCATCAGTCTGGGAGGAATCAGAGACGAAGCGGAAATTCGGGGACACCGCCGTACTTACATAGGCTCGATGCCCGGTAAAATAATTCAATCCATGAAAAGAGCCGGTACCATAAATCCTGTGATTTTGTTGGACGAAATAGACAAGATGAGCGCCGATTTCCGCGGCGACCCATCTTCGGCAATGCTGGAAGTGTTAGACCCGGAACAAAATCATTCATTTAACGACCATTACCTGGACGTGGATTACGACCTTTCCCAAGTGATGTTCATTACCACCGCCAATGTTCGATATAATATTCCCCTACCGCTCCAGGACAGAATGGAAATAATAGAATTACCCGGCTACTTGGAATACGAAAAATTGGAAATCGCCAAAAGGCATATTATTCCCAAGCAATTGAAATTTCACGGCTTGGACAAATTCGATGTTCAATTCGAAGACGACGCCATTTCAAAAATCATAAACGAATACACGCGAGAAGCCGGAGTTCGAAACCTCGAAAGAGAAATTGCTTCCGTCTGTCGTAAAACGGCAAAAGAAATCGTATTGTTAAAGAAGAAAAAGGGAAGGAAGAAAAAAATTTCCTTCAAAATAACACCTGAAAAAATAGAAGAATTTTTAGGTGTGCCTCGGTATCGTTACAAATTAGCGGAAGCCGAGCCGAAAATAGGAAGCGTTACCGGGCTGGCGTGGACAAGCGTGGGTGGCGATATTTTGAGCGTGGACGCCACGATTATGGACGGAGCGGAAAAGCTTACAATTACGGGACAAATCGGCAATGTGATGAAAGAATCCGCCCAAGCGGCTCTCAGTTATCTACGCTCGAACGCCAAGGAATTGGGATTGCCCGCAAACTTTCACAAAGGGAAGGAAATTCACGTGCATCTGCCGGAAGGAGCAATTCCGAAAGACGGTCCCTCCGCCGGAATTACACTTGCAATGGCTATGTATTCCGCAATTAAAAACATACCGGCTCGCTCCGATATAGCAATGACGGGCGAAATCACACTCCGCGGAAAGGTGCTGGCAATCGGAGGTCTGAACGAAAAACTGCTTGCCGCACGTCGCGCAGGAATTAAAAAAGTCCTGATTCCCAAAGAAAACGAAAAGGATTTGAGTGAAATCAAAAAGGAAGCGAAAGAAGGCTTGGAAATTATTCCTATTCAAACAATCAAAGAAGCCTTTCCATACGTTTTTGATACTTTCGGAAAGAAGAAATCTTCCGCTTCCAAAAAATCGACCAAAGGAAAAACGAAGAAGAAATAATGTCTTTCACAATTACCGTAAACAAAAAATCTCAAAAGGATAAACTTTACGAGGAAATCGTTCCACAATTGGAACATCTGATTTCCGCCGATGAACCCATTCTTTCGAATTTGGCAAACTTTTCCGCCGCTCTTTTCAATGCTTTCGAGGATTTCAGTTGGACGGGCTTTTACATCGCCGAAGGTGATTCTCTTTACTTGGGACCTTTTCAGGGCAACACGGCTTGCACGGTAATTAAAATAGGCGAAGGCGTATGCGGACAAGCGGCTTTGCAAAGTAAAACGATAATAGTACCCGATGTTAACCTTTTCCCCGGACACATCTTTTGCGATGCGAAAACAAAATCGGAGATTGTAGTTCCCATAAATTACAAAGGGAAAATTTTCGGTGTTTTGGACATAGACAGTTATCAACTTGCGGAGTTCGACGAAACGGATAAATTCTTTCTGGAAAAAGCCACTGCAATTTTGACTTCCAAATTAAATTTAAGCAATTTTAAACTCCAATAAAATTTATAAAAGGATACAATGAGTTACATCGTAACAGCGTTGAAATGGAGACCACAAAAATTTAGCGAAGTGGTCGGGCAATCACACATTACGCAAACTTTGAAAAACTCGATTAAAAACGGACGCATAGCACATGCGTATATTTTCGCCGGTCCCCGCGGCGTGGGCAAAACCACCACTGCGAGAATTCTTGCCAAAAGATTGAATTGTTTGAACCCCCAAGAAGGCGAACCGTGTAACGAATGTGAAATGTGCCGCGCAATACAAAGCGGACAAACAATGGACGTAATTGAAATCGACGGCGCTTCCAATCGAAGAATTGATGAAATAAGACAACTTCGGGAATCCGTACGCTATGCTCCCACAGCCGGGAAATATAAGGTTTATATCATAGACGAAGTTCACATGCTAACCACCGAATCCTTCAATGCACTTTTGAAAACTCTGGAAGAACCCCCCGAACATACGATTTTTATCTTTGCCACAACCGACATACACAAAGTTCCGCTCACGATAATTTCCCGTTGCCAGCGTTTCGATTTTCGGCGAATAGAACTCAATGAAATAAAAGGGCTACTCTCGAAAATCGCAAAAGCCGAATCGATTGAAATCGACGACGAATCTCTAACGATAATCGCCAAAAAAGCGGACGGCGCTTTGCGCGATGCGCAAAGTTTATTCGACCAAGTAGCCTCTTACTGCGGCTCGAAAATAACAAGCGATGAAGTGCGGAAAATGCTCAATCTTATTGACGAGGATATTTTCTTCGGCATTTCGGAAGCTGTTCTGAAAAACGATTTCCGCGTTGCGTACGAAACAGTCCAAAAACTCTACGAGAACGGCTGGAATTTCATCGATTTCGTAATGGGCTTGATAGAGCATTTCCGAAACATCATGGCTATCTCCGTAACCGGTAGCGCAAAATATTTGGAAGCAAGCGAAATGTCCAAGCTTAAATACGAATCCTTAAAAGCAAGTTTTTCCGAAGCAGATTTGCTCCGAATCCTCACATTTCTAACAAAGCTACTAGCGGAGGTTAAGATTGCACAAAATCAAAGATTATCCGTTGAAATAGGACTTTCAAAATTGATCGGACTGGAACGGAGCGCCACGATTACGGAATTGATTGATATATTGAAAAACAAGGAGACTTTACCAACCAAATCAAACTCAACTCCTCAGCAAACGGAAGTTAAAAAAAAAGCTCCGATTGAAAATAACATCTCTCCCGTAAAAGAAGAAACCATAAAGAAAGAAACCGAAAAACCGAGAATTGAAATTAACTCGATAGACGATTTAAAACTCCACTGGAAAGAATTCATCGCCGAGGTTAATCGCCAAAAATTCAGCGTGGGCAGCTTTTTAATAAACAGCTCTCCCCTAAGTTTTTCCAATTCACATTTGGTCATTCAATTAGCCAAAAAGGAAGGATTGGAAATAGTTAATTTTAACATACGATTTCTAACGGAAGCCTTCAAGAATTACTTCGGCAAGAAAGTTACCATCGAAATAAAAGCGATAGAATCAGAAGAAAAAAAGCCCCAGGAAAACTCTTTCACAAACAACGCGCCCAAAAATTCGTCCGAGGATAATCCTTTAATCAAAGCGATAATTGAAAAACTCGGCGGAAAGGAAATTAAATAAAAGACGACCTTTCTTGTCATCCGTCATTTGTGAAATGGAAATTGTTTAATTGTTGTATCTGAAAACCCCTAGCTCAGCGAGCAAATAACGGGGTAAACATAAAAAGAATAAAACGATGTT
>CAZSYM010000037.1:0-1238 GCA_964611145.1 uncultured Melioribacteraceae bacterium | reverse complement strand
CCCCTAGCTCAGCGAGCAAATAACGGGGTAAACATAAAAAGAATAAAACGATGTTCTTCAAATTTAATTCTCCTATTCAATAATAAGCATACCTTTCGTAAATGAAGGGAAAAATAATTGTTTTTTATCGTTAATAGCCGGTGCAGCTTGTTGCGTGGGGTCATAATCAATTTTCCAAACAACTTCTCCTTTATCAGAGAGTGCAATAATGCTTCCCCAAACGCTAAAATAAATATTATTGAACTTGTCGCAAATTAAAGAAGTGCTACTAATTTTATATCCTTTTTTCCATCTTAAGTTTCCTTGATAGTCGAAACTGAAAACAGAATCTTCAGTAGCCAGATAAAGATTGCCGTTCCAATCTATTGTCGGATCAAAATATCCTTCGGCATATCGCTTTAATTTGTTAACAAATTGATATTTCCATCTTATTGTCCCGTCGGGTTTAATCGAATAGAATGCCGGGCGAGAAGTACTGTCGGCATTTGTATATGACAGGATATAGACATTTCCCTGAGAATCCACGATAGGAGCCGCTCTTAATACACTAGCTCCGAATTTCCATTTGATTGTTTGGTTCATAACATCAAAAGCAATTAGTGAAGGCGGACCGCTTCCCGGTATATAAAGTGTTCTACCGTCGGGTGAAAAGGTAAGTACGCTATAACTATAACCGTTAAATGACGGGTCATTGTACGACCACAACACATCACCGTTCTTACTAATTGCATACAATGTTTTTCCTTCATCAAGCAAATAAAGATTCCCTTCTTTATCAATATTCATCTCGGCCCATATTTGTGCATCCCAATCCTTGGACCATTTCAAAGAGCCGTCTTCGTTCATCGCTATTAGTTTCTTAGCTGTTGCCAAAGCAAAGTACAAAACAGAATCTTTACTTATAATCGGAGTGCAAAACGCTTCGGTGCTATTAAAATCTTTATGTAGCACTACATTACCCGAATAATCTACTCCGAATAAATTTTGCGAAAATGCGTTAAAATAAACAACCGAATTATTCCCAATCGAAACACCGCTTTGAATTACCGTCGTAGTATCAACTTTTACTTGAACTATGCCCTCGAGTGGCCCGGTAAAAGAAGTTCTGCCTGTAGATTGGGGATCGTGTCTGTACATCGCCCAGGGACTATTTGCCAAACTCGGCCAAGTAATATTTTCTTGATATCCCGGCGGTTTCTTTTCCGGCGGAACGGGCTCCGTGCTCGACTTGCAGCCGG
>CAZSYM010000036.1:0-24611 GCA_964611145.1 uncultured Melioribacteraceae bacterium | reverse complement strand
CCCCTTTACTTTTGATAAACTTTGATCATCACGACGTCGTGTGGCGGTACGGTTGGCAAATTGTACACTTGCCACTTTATCACACACGTGTGAAATAAACATTTTTTAAAAAACTATACGGAATTTCTCCGTATTAATCTTGTCTTCAAAACTTTTGTGGGCTTTTTGCCTCCTCCACTTTTCTGAAGCTGAGATATTAAAAGCTCCATTGCAACCCTGCCCATTTCATAAGACGGCTGTTCGATTGTAGTGAGAGCCGGGCGCACAAAAGCCGATATAGGGTTGTTCGAAAATCCCACAACTGCAATATCGGTAGGGATTATCAACCCGGCTTTTTCGATGACTTCGTAGGCTCCTATTGCCGTGGGATCGTTCACGGAGAAAATGGCATCCGGAACGGTTTTATTTTTTAAAAGTTTCCGCATAGCTTCAGCGCCGTCTTTCTCATGAAATCCCGCCCATACAACATTTGACTTTTTGAAAGGCAAACCGTGCTTTTTCAATGCATCCCTATATCCTTCGAAACGCTTACGGGAAATAGCCAATTGTTTTGTGCCCGCGATATGTGCTATATTTTTTCGTCCTTTTTTTATCAGATACTCCGTCGCCTTGAAAGCTCCGTTATAATCATCAACAACCACCTTTGCCGCGTTGAAATTTTCCAAAAATCTATCGAAGAAAACTATTTTCCCGCCTTCGTCCAAATACTTTTGGAAATGTGCGCCGTCCTTTGTTTCCTGGGAAATGGAAACCAACAAGCCCGCTATTCGGTTCTCCGCAAAGGCATTGGTATTTGCGACCTCCCTTTCGTAACTCTCGTTCGACTGAGCAACGAGGATTATAAATCCATGCTTACTTGCCACCTCCTCGATTCCCCCAATCACATCGGCGAAGAAATGGTGTCGAATTTCGGGAACGATAACCCCGATAAGTTTGGATTCGTTGTTCTTCAAACTGCGTGCGAACATATTAGGACGATAATTCATCTCCTCGGCCGTCTTTTTTACCAACGCTTTCGTCTCCGGTGTAACATCGGGATGATCGCGAAGGGCGCGGGAGACGGTGCTGTGATGTATCCCCAGCCTTTTGGCAATGTCCTTAATCGTTGTTTTTTTGTTTTTCAATTTTTACGCACACGTTTGTGAACACGTGTGCAAAAGTAATAAACCAAATTTTATTTGTCAAGTCCCTCATCCCTTTTCTTTCCGAAAGACTTCTTCTTAAATGGGAAACTCTCTAAGGAAAAATAGACGCAAAATCACTATTTTTGAAAATCAAATTTTTCCAACAATACACAGGTGACGAAATGACCCCGAACATTGATATGATTCAAAAGGTTTATGAAAACTTAGGAGCTAAGATTGAGAAGGCGCGAGAAATAGTGGGACGTCCTCTGACCTTAGCGGAAAAGATTCTTTATTCTCACCTTTGGGAACCTCCAACCAAAGCTTTCGAGCGTGGTAAAGATTACGTAGAACTCGCTCCCGACCGTGTGGCAATGCAGGATGCAACCGCACAAATGGCAATGCTTCAATTTATGCGCGCAGGCAAGAAAAAAGTTGCCGTTCCCTCCACAATTCACTGCGACCATTTAATCCAAGCGCAAGTGGGCGCCGAAAAAGATTTGGAACGAGCAATTAACGAGAACAAAGAAGTCTATGACTTTTTGGAAAGCGTTGCAAAAAAATACGGCGTAGGATTTTGGAAACCCGGTGCGGGAATAATTCACCAAATAGTTCTGGAAAACTATGCATTCCCGGGCGGAATGATGATAGGAACGGATTCCCACACACCGAACGCTGGCGGCTTGGGAATGATAGCTATCGGAGTCGGCGGAGCGGATGCCGTGGACGTAATGGCGGGAATGCCGTGGGAATTGAAATGGCCAAAGTTAATCGGCATCAAATTAACGGGTAAATTAAACGGCTGGACGGCTCCGAAAGATATTATTCTTGAAGTTGCAGGCATACTCACGGTTAAAGGAGGAACGGGAGCAATTGTCGAGTACTTCGGCGAAGGAGCCAAAACCATTTCCGCCACCGGTAAAGCAACCATATGCAACATGGGTGCAGAAATAGGCGCCACCACTTCCACTTTTGCATTCGACGAGAAAATGGCAGCCTATTTGGAAGCTACCGACAGAGCGGACGTTGCCGAACTGGCACGTAAGTATGCCGAGTATCTGAAAGCAGACGATGAGGTTTACGAAGCTCCGGAGAAATACTACGATCAGGTCATCGAAATTAACTTGGACACGCTCGAACCCCATTTGAACGGTCCTTTTTCTCCCGATAGAGCATGGCCGATTTCAAAAATCAAAGAAGCGGCGAAAGAAAACGGCTATCCCGTAAAAGTTAGCGCAGCCTTGATAGGTAGCTGCACAAATTCAAGTTACGAGGATATAGACAGAGCGGCTTCGATTGCCAAACAGGCTTTGGATAAAGGATTGAAAGCGAAAGCCGAGTTTATGATTACTCCCGGCTCCGAACGAGTCCGCGCCACAATTGAACGAGACGGACAACTGAAGATACTGACCGATGTCGGCGGGAAAGTGCTTGCAAATGCTTGCGGTCCGTGTATAGGCATGTGGAAAAGAATGGACGTTCAAGCTCCCGAAAAGAACACGATTGTTACCTCTTTCAACAGGAACTTCGCAAAGCGAAACGACGGAAATCCGAATACAATGGCTTTCGTAGCTTCCCCCGAATTAACAACCGCCCTTGCAATTGCGGGAGAATTTTTCAATCCCATCACCGACGAAATTGAAACCGCCGACGGCAGGAAAATAAAACTTGACCCGCCGGTAGGGAAAGAACTTCCGCCCAACGGTTATTCCGAAGGTTCGGAGGGCTTTGTTGCACCTCCAGAAGACGGTTCGGATGTGGAAGTAATAGTAAAACCGGATAGCGAAAGACTTCAGCTGCTCGATAAATTCCCCGAGTGGGACGGAGAAGATTTCATAGACTTACCCCTCCTTCTCAAAGCAAAGGGGAAATGCACCACAGACCATATCTCGATGGCAGGACCATGGCTTAAATATCGCGGTCATTTGGACAATATTTCAAACAATATGTTCTTAGGTGCAATCAATGCCTTTACAGGCGAAGCGGGAAAAGTTAAAAATCAATTTACAGGGGAATACGACACTCCGGCAGCCGTGGCACGCGACTATAAGAAACGCGGAATAGGCTGGGTAGTGGTCGGGGACGAAAATTACGGCGAGGGTTCAAGCCGCGAACACGCCGCAATGGAGCCGCGCCACTTGGGAGCAAAAGCCGTAATCGTAAGGAGCTTTGCTCGAATACACGAAACCAATCTCAAAAAGCAAGGCGTACTTCCTCTTACGTTTGCCGATCCAGCCGATTACGACAAAATTCAAGAGGATGACAGACTTAGCATCATCGGTTTGAAAGAACTCGCTCCCGGCAAGCCGTTAAAACTCATCATCAAACACAAAGACGGAAGCACGGACGAGGCAATACTAAATCATACTTTAAACGAAAATCAAATCGAATGGTTTAAGGCAGGTAGTGCTCTCAATCTTATTGCAAAACAAAATGCGGAATAAAATTATTTCCAACAATAGCCCCCGTAACAACGGGGGCTATCTTAAATTCAGTATTAACCCCCAATCTCTACAAGAAAACACATCCGAAAATCTTTCCAACAATGCATAAAAAAACCTCCGCACGAGATGAACGGAGGTTTTTAGACCAAGAAAAATTAAAATAAACTACAACTCTTTTTCGGCATACAGCATTTTACCATGCACAAATTGTCCATTCAGCAATTCCTCATTGCCTATATAAACAACCCCGTCCTCATCATGCGGTTCGCCGTAAACCGAGTGCACGGATTTCAAACCTCCCAGCCATGCACGTTTATCACAAAGGTAAACCAAATCGCCGACATTCGCTTTCATTTTAGCCATATCGTTTTTCGAAAAATTAATCGTTCCGTCATCCGTTTCCTTTAGTTTAAAATGCACAAATACCTTTTCGCCTTCCTCCTCGTTAATCTTTCTACCCTTAAACATTTCCTTGGCTTTTTGTATTGACCAAACCGTCAATCCTTCGGTTTGAGAAACAGGGTCATATTTGATGAAATATGCAGCGGAAATTGCAACCAATACAACCATTATCAAAGTAAGCACGAACAAGGGCCAGACAGTACCGAGTTTAAAGGAAACCACCAAGAAAAGCACGGCGCCCAATGCGGTGATACCGTAAGCTATTTTATCCCCTTTAGGAGAAGACTTCAGTTGCGCCACAATTCTGTGCAGAAGCGGGTCGGCATAAGTAACCACGACTCCAACACCGGAACAGACAACAACATTATAAAGAGCGCGGATATAAGTATATGGATGCACAGGATCCATTGCTATGCCATGATCGAAAGGATGAATTAAAATGCCGGGGTATTCAGCGCCCAAAATCATTAGTCCGACGCCACCCAAGAAAGTAGCGATTACAGCAGCAGGGGTAAAACGCTTCCAAAAGATACCGAGGAAAATCGCAACGACCAACGGAGGCGTAAGTGTAGAATGGAAATAGCCGTGAGCCTCATAAACGGTCGGGAAATTTTTAAAAGCAAGAACCGCCACCGCTCCCAGGGCAGTAAATATAATCGACGACCACCGTGCGGCTCCCAGTTCCTTTTTCTCCTCCTCCAATTGGGTACCATGTTCTTTCTTCAACCACACTTTTACGGGACGGTGAATATCATTGATATAAATCGCTGCCGTGGCATTTATGAGTGTATCGACGGTTGACATCAAGGCGGCGGTAAGAGCAGCCATTATAAATCCGAAAACACCCGGGGAGGAAACTATATTAGCCACCACAACAAAAATCTGATCGGGAGAAGTATTCGGAGGCACCACATCGGGTTTAATCAAAGAGATAGCCTTTCCTATCCAACCGGCATTTCCCACAACGATAGCCGAGATAGGCAACATAAAAAGAACGTTGAATGCGGCCGCTTTTCTTCCTTCGTCAACACTCTTTGTTGCCATAAATCGCATTATCAATCCCATATTCATAAACAAAAAGCCAACGGAACCGGCAACGCCATCCTGCCAAAAGATTCCCACGAAATTGAAATCCGACGGCTTATTGAAATCCGCCAACGGGAGTTTCCAGGAAGTGGGCAACAATTTCCAGAAGACGTCGAATCCGCCCAGATACGAAGCACCGAGGAAGAAAAGGAGCAAACCGGCAAAAAGCAAAATTCCCCCTTGAAGCAAATCGGTAAAAATAACAGCCGTTTGTCCGCCAAAAGTAATGTAAATGCCCGTTACCACCGCTATGAATGTTACAACTCCCATCAAGGTAACATCAAAGTGAATTCCCAAAAGGGTAAATTCATGCGGCAACATCGGCATGGCGGCTTTACCGAGAGTTAAAAACCCAATGCCGATATATCCAACCATGTAAAAAAGCAAAAGAATAGTGGCGAGAAAACGCGCCGAGGGACTAAAACGCTTTTCGAAATATTCGGGAATCGAACGTATTCTTGTGTAAACCACAATAGGCAACCACCCAAACATAAAAAGGGGCATGAAGAACCAATCGTTGATATAGGTCATCGTCGAGGAAAAACCATATTGAAAACCTTTCGCCGAATATTTAATAAAACTATGGCTGCCTACACCGGTGGCAACTATCGAGAAAGCTATCAGCCACCATGCAAATCTTCTTCCACCGAAAAAGAAGTCCTGTGTGCTTCGATTATACTTTCCGAAATAACTTCCGAAAAGCATCACGATAAGGAAGTACGCAATCATTACAATCCAATCGGTGGAAGAACCGATGCTGTGAAAAGTCGTGTGAATGTTACTTGCTAAATGTTCCATATTCTACCAATATAATGCTGCTATTGTGAAAAATGTATGAAGGGCTAAAAAATAAAGGTAACCAAAAATTAAGATTCGAAACCACTTTCGGTGGGATTTTTTCGTAAGATCAATTGCCTTGCTTTTTTTAATTATTATCATTCCGATTAAAAAAAACAGACCTCCAACACCATAAAGGTATATCAGAGGTAACCAAACATGTGTAAAAGGCAACATAGTTATACCTGTTTAATATTTTAAATTTATTAAAGTTAAAAATTAAAGAAGCAAAATTTCAGTTGCAACTGTTTGCGGAAAGTTTTCCGACATTATGGAATTTCGAATCTATCGCCATCATCAGCAAAAATTATCTTTCTTTCCCCTTTGAATTCCGCAGCAATTATTTTCTCAAATTCATCTTTCAATACTTCGTCGATATGGGTAAAAAAGAATTTTTCGTATTTACCCCCTTTCAGAAATTTAACCATTTCCCCCGAAGGCACATGCGTAAGCTCGGCAACGACAACATCATAAAAGTCGCCAAATAAAGTTAAATCCTCACTTCCGCCCAAATCGGACGTATAAAGGAGTTTCAAAGAGTCCGTCTGCAGTATAAAACTAAAAGAAACGAAAATCGCAGTGGGATACTTAATCGTTTCTGTCTTTTGAACAATATGGGAATTACGAACGGGAAAAACATTTAAATCGGGACATGGAGAAAAATTTTCCCCAGCACGAAAGGGACATATTACAAGTTCAAAAGGGAGTTTTTCAGGGAAGAGGTAAGAATGTATTAAAAGTTCCTTCAGAAAATCCTTGAGCGCCTCGGGCACAAAAATTTTCAGAGTGGAAGTTCGGCGTGATAAATACATTTGAGTAAGCAAGGAAGGCAACCCAGCGAAATGGTCCGCATGAAAATGAGAAATCAGAATCGAGTTTACTTCATTAAAATCTACGGAGCTTTTCAGAAGAGCCTTAGAGGCGCCATCACCGACATCAATCAAAACATTGCATTCACGGCGCCGAACAAGCAAGGAAGAATGAAAACGTTCCAGATTTGTCTTGCCCGACCCCGTTCCAACAAAAACGATTTCCATTTATTTCTTCCGCACTATTCGTCCCGAAATTCCAAATTTCTTTTTCAAGTCCACGAGAAACTTTTCGGCATCGTTCCGAGAAGAAAAGCGCCCAACCGTCACCACGTTGAAGATAGAACCGCCTATCTCTTTGGTAAATATTCCCGTTTCCCAATCCTTCGCTTCAAATTTATTTTTCAGCGCAAGAGCATTCTTATAATTAAGAAAAGCCCCCGCTTGAATCGTAAAATACTCACGAGAAACTTTTTTCGTTTCCTTGGTTTCCTTCTTTTCGGGGACAGTTGTTCTGTGTTTCATGGGAACGGATTCATTAACCTTTTCTTCTTTCATTCCCTTCGGAGTAAAAGCAATCAAATCCAAATCCTGCTGTGGAATGTTTCTATCCGCATATTTAATATAGGGGGAATCGGGATATTCTTTTTTCAACTTTTCCAAGTAATAATGGGCTTTCTCATAAAGTCCCATCGAAAAATAAAAAGAGAAGATTCGATAAAGAGCCGCATCGGCATAATTGCTTTTAGGAAATTCGCCATAAACCTTAAAATATTTTCGGAGGGCTTCTTCGCCGTTGGTTGTCAAAACGGCATCGAGAAAAAGAACGGAGGGGTCGTTTGGATATTTATCTTTTAATTGCGGTAATTCCTTTTCTACTTTCCGAGCGTTTCCACGTTCAATTTCTTTCAGATAGTTAACAATATTCACCTCTTGAGCAAATAAAGTCGTGGCAAACACAAATCCCAGAATGCTCAAAACAAATCTTCTCATGGTTTACGCCGTTTTATAAAACTCAAAAAAATCCGAGCCGAGCTTTTCCTTGAAATCGCCAAACAAAGTTGCCGATGTTGCGCGTTTTATTTCAACACGAATATAGTCGCCGCGGGAATATTCCTCCGATGCGGGAAAAATCACAACCTTGTTCGTATCCGTTCGTCCAGCAAAAAACTCCTTGGACTTTCTACTAAAGCCCTCGACAAGCACAATTTCTTCCGTCCCTATCAGCTCTTGGTTCTTTTCATAGGAAATTCGTTGCTGCAAATTAATTATCTCGTTCAAACGACGTATTTTCACTTCCTCCGGCACATCGTCTTTCATTTTATAAGCTTTGGTACCTTCGCGGGGAGAATATTTAAACATATAAGCCCCGTCGTAACGAACTTGCTTGAGTACGTCGAGGGTAGCTCGGTGGTCGTCTTCCGTCTCGGTGGGAAAACCCGCTATTATATCGGTAGAAAAGCTCACACCCGGGATAATCTTTCGCGCTTTCTCAATCAAATTTAAATAATGTTCAACGGTATAAGAACGGTTCATCAACTCCAATATTCTATTTGAACCGGACTGCACGGGCAAGTGAATATAATTACAGACATTAAAATTTTTAGCTATAGTATAAAGCAATTTATCGGAAAGGTCCTGCGGGTGGGAAGTTGTAAATCGCACGCGAATGCTTCTATCCACAGCCGCCACCGCCTCCAGCAAATCGGCAAAATCGTTGCCATTGTCATTGTACGAATTCACATTTTGTCCCAACAGAGTAACCTCCTTAAAACCCCGTCGGGAAAGGATTTTGACCTCGTTCACAACCGATTCCAAACTACGACTTCTTTCTCTGCCGCGAGTAAAAGGGACGACGCAATAAGTACAAAACTTATCGCAGCCCCGCATGACGGAAATCCATGCCGAAAGTCCGTCTTCCCGATAAGGGATAATATCATCGTACGTCTCAGTTTTGGAAAGCCGTACACCTATTCCCTTGCCCCCGGCAAAGGCTTCGTCCAAATAGCGAGGTAAATTGCGATACTCGTCCGGTCCCACGACGACATCAACAACATTTTGCTTCTCGATTAAATTTTCCCGCAATCTTTCCGCCATGCAACCGAGCACGCCAATAACAGTACCGGAATGAGAAGCCTTTATTTTTTTTATATTGCCAAGTCGTCCGTAAATTCTCTGTTCGGCATTTTCTCTTACGCTACATGTATTCAACAAGATTACGTTCGCTTCCTCTATCTCCTTTGTCATCTCATAGCCATTATCCACCAAAATGCTCATCACCAACTCACTATCGGCGACGTTCATTTGGCAGCCGTAAGTCTCGATATAAACTTTATTTTTTTTCATTTATCTTTCTGAAAATATTTTCCGAATTATACAGATATTCCCCGCCACTCTTTCACTCGGCAAACGAAAAAAATTACTCCATCAACTCAATTTAGTATGCGATTAAAAAGTACATTATCAAATTAAAAATAATAAAAGCAAGAATCCCGAAGGTTATATAAAAAGATTTCATTTTCTTTTTATGTTCTTCGAGAATATCCTCCTCAAAATCATCTTGCCCGTACTTAAATAACCCAAGCATCCGTTTCTCTCCGTTTTGCTACAAAACAAAAATTCAGTTTTAAAAGTTAAACATTCGCAAAATGAATACCAAAAAAGTCATATATTACTCCCTCTTTGAAAGGAAGCATCGCTTTAATCATAAAAAATTGCGGACATATAACCCACCACCTCCATATTATCACCGGAGACATCTCCCGAATCGGAATGGTGCAGAACCTTTACGTTTGGCACTCCCAGATTTCCCATTGTTTTCATCATTGCCGTAATTGGTCCACCTCCGCACGCCTCCACCACATGCAATTCCAAAGCTTTCAGCAGTCCTTCATAATCATAATGCTCAACAAAATCCATCACGCGGGAATCCAATTCCCAAGCACGTGGTTTCGGATAAAAATGGGAAAGGTCCGAGCTGGCAACAATCAACGTATTTTCATCAACGGACTGAGTCAAAGCATTTGCCAAATCGTAAACATACTCTTTAGACTGATCGCCCATCACGATTGGAACGAGCTTAAACTCTTTCAGCACAAACTGTAGAAAGGGCAAATGAACCTCCAATGCGTGCTCGCCACGGTGTCCTTCGACTCCTTCGAAAACAGTAGTTCCATTTGCAACGATTTTTTCCCGCATTTCCTCGTTTACATCAACAATGCCCAGCGGAGTGGAATAAGCCTCGCCCTCGAAAACGGAGCTACCCAAGAAATACTCCCTATGACTGGGAGAGATTACCACAACGGTATCGTAACTTTTCCCCTCAAGTGTGGAGTAAGCGTATGCGGCAGTAAGTCCCGAATACGCATAACCGGCATGCGGAGCAATCAATCCGCGAACTCGTTCGTATTTTTCGGTTAAATTGACTTCACTAAAAAATTTTGAAAGGAGGCTTTCCAACTCGGACTTATCCGCCGGGTAGAACATACCGGCAACGGCAGGTTGTCTCACAACTTGCATCTCATTCCTCCATGTCTTTTTCGGAAAAGACATCGGCGGTAAACATGTTTATGTTCAACAATTTCTCTCTCCAACAATCGCCGTGCAAACCGGCTTTTTGACAGAGGGCGGTCAAAAACTCATCACGGTTCATGCCATGCTCAACGGGAACCTGGGGCAAAAGCAAGCCACGGAAGGGACCTTCCTCCAAAATCAAACCATGTTTACCGATAACAATTTCGTCATAACTTTTCATGGGGAATGGTTCGGAAAGCACGGAAACCTCGATATCCGTTCGCTTAAACTCCTCTTCCGTCAAAGGATTAAAGCGAGGGTCGTTACTTGCCGCTTGTATGGCAGCGTCACAAACCGTATCGAAAAGCGGTTGGAATCCCAATACATAGCCTATGCAGCCGCGCAACTGTCCTTCAATTGTGAGCGTAACAAACGCACCAGCCTTACTTCGCAAGGCGGGGTATTTTTCATAATCAATCTTCGGGAGTTCGCCACCGTAAAAGAGCGTTGCTATGGAATCCCGAGCGGCTTTCAAAAGAATCCTTTTCTCTTCCAAGGTCAAATTCATTTCACTCCCCCGTTATTTTGTAAACCTCCAAAATATTTTTGCCTTTAAGGAGAAACAGAAAGTCTTTATAAGCAAAAAAGGTCTCGGCAACAAAAAGGTCAATGGAAGAATTCAAAACATCTTCGAAGATAATCTCGTTCCGTTTTAAATCGTAAGCGGTAAAAATGTTCCGCATCAAAGAATTGTCTTCGACAACATGGAAAGAAAGAAACAACAAATTTCCCCGTATGCCGAACTCAACCGTTCCCTTAAGTTTATTTTCCTTTAGAGCCTCCTTGAGCGCGTTTTCAATTTCCGCCGCTTCCGGCTCGTCTCCGTAAAATTTTTCGGGGAAAACATAATCCGAAAAATCCTCTTTCAATTGAGAAAGCTTCTGAAGTTCATCTATACGGGCAATTTCTTCTATGGGTTGTCCCCTCATCTCGCCGGTACGGTAATCGAAAGCGTCCAATTTAGCACCGGAAATATCATCCCGGAAAGCAAAAACCTTATCGTCTAAAATAAAAGCGAAAGAAGAGGAAGAATTTTCCCACAGTTTTTTCTTTTTCGGCAAGTCGTATGCAAAAACTCCCCTATGTCCGGGCATATCGGGTTTTGCAAACTTATGGAAGTAAATAACATCCTTATAAATTTTTTCAATCCCTATCCAAAACTTCTCCTCGGGCTGGAAATTCTCCCACAAGACTTCGCCGTTTGCCAGCTTGTAAGCATTAAAAAAAACTTCCTTTGCATCCGTGTTTCTTCTTTCCAACACCAATGTGTCGGTATCGGAAATCAAAATTCGCCAAATAGGGTTTGTATCCGTCAACTCATAAATTTTATTCAGTTCGCTCATTACAATTTTATTGTCAAATAATTTTACATTTACCTTAAGAAAAAGAGCCTCGCCCAAATTAAAAGACGAGGCTCAAAACATCATTTCAAAAGTGAAATCATTGCGGAAAGTTCGTTTTCAAGGTGTTCCGCCGTACCGGAAAAACCGACGCTTTTAAATTTAATATTTCCGTCCTTGCCAAGAATAAATTTCGTGGGGATACCGGAAACTTTGAAATCCGTAACAACTTTATTTTGGTCGTCAATCAACACATGGAAGGGATAATTGTTCGCTTGAATAAATTTCCTTGCATTTGCAAATTTATCGTTCACGCGCTCCCAAGTGTTGATGAACAAAAAAGCCACGTCCTTATCGTCTTTAAATTTCTCAATCGTGAGTTTCATACCCGGGAAAGATTTAAGACACGGATTACACCACGTAGCCCAAAAATCCACAATTACAATTTTACCTTTGAAATCCGAAAGGCTAACATTTTTACCGTCCAAATCTTTAAGAGTAAAATTCGGAGCAGGTTCGTCAATCATTTTCTTCTTAAGTTCTTCAAGCATTTTCTCGTTAGCCTTACCTTCCAATGCGGCAAGATAAGCGGCATAACCCGCATCGCTTTTATTAATTCCCACATAAGCTTTCTTTAAGAGTTTCTTCATCTCATGCGTAGCCGAACCATCTTTTATCATTTCCTCAATCATAGCCTTAGCTTGCTCATATTTCTTCTGCTCGACCAACAGTTTGGCATAAAGTTCAATCGCTTGGGGATCGCGATAATCCTTTTCAATCAACTCGAAAGCATTTTGCAAGACCTCCAATGCTTTCGCTTTCTTTCCCATATCGTAAAGGACTTTTCCGTATTCGGTAAAATTTCTACCCAAATAATATTTGTTCATCAATTGCCAATCTTGCATGGTTATATCCTTGGGTTTTGCGCTATCCGGTTGGGACGCCACCTCCTTTGCTCTCTCGATTCCCAAACGAGCTATTTTTTCGGCTACTTTCAAGTCGGCATTGTTATCAAGAATTTTCCCCACGACATAACTGAAATAATAAGGATGGACATAATCTTTCAAAGCCTCGAGAAATTTAGCCGCGCCTTTGAAATCTTTTCTTGCAATGAAATTTTTAAGAGCGGTATAAATTAACCCTTCGGTAAAGTCGCTGTGCGGAAAACGCCTCTCGAAAGAAAGGATTGTCTGCACATCCGGATGCTGGAGGCTGTTTCTATATTCGGTTTTCTGAGCCACTTCCCCTTTGGGAAATCTTTTCAAGCTTTCGTTTTGATATTGGATAAACTTTTGCTGATTGCCCAAATTTCCGTACATATCCACGAGGATGCTCAACTCTTTATCCGTCAGATTCGGATATTTTTCCACTTCAGCCAGTTCCGCCGTTAATTTTTCCTGGGGATTCGATTTTTCCTCTCTTATCAACACGGGTAAATATTTAACAATAAAAGCCCTTTTGATAGAGGGATTTTCCTTAAAAGCTTCTTTAAAAAGTTCATACGCTTTAGCTCTATCGGGATCAATTCCCAAGTTTTGTATCCAGCCGGAATAAGCGACAGCCAAGCCAGCCTTCAAACCGGGGACTTTATTTCCATCTTTATCGTAAACTTGAAAAACATAGCCCTTGTCATTGTTATTATCGACCGTTTTTTCTTCGGAAAATTTCATTATAATTCCTATGGCTTTCTTCGATACGGGCAATTTAGCCGTCCATTTTCCTTCTTTCCCGGACATCTCGATTTTTTTAGCATCTTCCACCTCGGAGGAAAATTGATAAGCCGTCATATAAACTTTTTTAGCATCCTTTAGGACTGTTCCCGAAGCATCATAAATAACGGTAACGACAGAACCTTGTCGCGGTTCCGAGGGTTCAAGTTTAACCGTAGAATATTTCTCGGTTTTACTTTGACAAGAAAACAAAAACACAGCCGTCAAAGACAGCATCAGAATTTTTTTAAACATACTTACTCCTTCATTTTTAAAAAATCCGAAAGGGAAATTCCTTTCTCAAGTTATTTAATCAAATAAATTTCCTTCTGCGGTTCGGACAAAAACTCACATCCGTCTTTAGTAATAACCACTTCTTCTTCTATGGTTGCGATACCATATCCTTCGATAGTAAGGCGCGGTTCAATAGTGAAAACCTGTCCTTCTTCCAGTCTCATATAAGGTAAATTACCATAGCGGTCCCATTTGGGCGCCAGCAAAGCACCTCCGTCGTGAGCGGCGCGTCCCACTTGATGTCCCAAACCATGAGGATACTCCTCATAACCATTATTCACAATATAGCTCCGTGCAACCTCGTCAATTTCAAAAGCCTGTTTGCCGGGTTTTATCGCTTTCGCCGCCAGCTCAATAGATTTCACTATTGTATCGAATCCACGTTGCACTTCCGGCGGAGGAGCGGTTTCTCCCTCGCGCAAAACATACCAAGTCCTTTGCAAATCGGAACAATATCCTTTATACTTAATTCCAAAATCCATGTTTATAACATGTCCTCTTTCGACTTTTCTTTCCGTTGGTCCCGAATGCGCTCCCGCAGTATCAGGTCCCGTAAAAACGGAGGGGCAATATTCCTCCTCCCATGCAAAACCAAAACCTTTTGATTTTGTAATCCCTTTTACATATTCGGCAACATCCAACTCCGAGACTCCGGGGCGTAAAAACTCCGTAACCATATCGAATATCTTAAGGGTTTCTTTGATTGCCTCCTTCATTATTGCCAGCTCCGTAGGGGATTTGCGTCCTCGCAAAGCCGCCACTATATTTTCAGAGGAAACAAGTCGTTCGGCAAAAGGAGTGTTTTTCAGATACTTCATCAATTGCAAATACATTCCGTGCGTCAGACCGTCCGCAAGACTTGAATTTTGGGAATAGTTGATTGCTATTTTTTGCGGGTCATACTGCCGCAATACTTTCAGCAATGTTTCCTCGACGGATTGCAAATAGCCATGAATATTCTTGTAGGTTCCGACCGTTTTCATATTTGCCACTTCCAGAGAACCGACTATAGCATCCGTTTCGCCGTTCTTAGTAATTATAAAAGCCGATTCCCACGTGGCGTTTGTTCCCACAATCATTTCCATCATCGGATCCTTGATATTCCCCGTCTCTCGTACGAAGGTCATCCACATGTCAATTCCTTGCTCGTTCAAAATATCGACAGCTTGAGCGATTTTTTCCAAAACCATTTGTTTGGACATTTTTCTCTCCTCAATTTCTTTCTGATTCAGGTTTGTAAATATACTAAAATGAATCGAGGTGTTAAATCTACTTTCGGACCTAGTAAAAGTGATTTAAAGAAAAAACATAAATCAATTATCGGAGGAAGGCTTATCAAGAGAGAAATAGAAAGTTGCACCCTTCCCAAGTTCGCTTTCAGCCCAAATCTCATTATTTTGGCGCTCGAGTAATTCTTTACAAATTCTAAGCCCCATTCCTGTGCCCGTTTCCTTATCGGTACCTGGTGTTGTTATTCTTGTATCCAAACGAAAAAGTCTTTTCAAGTTTTCCTCGGGAATCCCCACACCGGTATCCTTAACTCCGATAACTATTTCGTTTTCTCTTTCTTCAGCAAAAACAGTTATTACTCCGCCAGCGGAGGTAAATTTAATAGAATTACTAATGAGATTTCTCAGAACGGTATTAAAAACATTTTCATCGGTAAAAGCGACAAGTCGTTCGTCAACATTGTTAACAATCTTGATACCTTTTTGCGCCGCTCGTTCCTTGTTTAGCAAAACCACATTTTTGATTTCCGGGAAAAGGACTAATTTGCGCTTCTGAATTTCTATCCGTCCCGACATAGCGCGAGCCCATTGGAGTAGTTCCTCGATAAAATTAAAAATATTATTTGCCGTTTGCGACAACGATTCAACATAAAATTTCAATTCCTTGCGGTCAGCCGTATCTACCTCGCTTTCCAAAAGTTGCGTATAACCAAGCAAAGCCATAAAAGGAGAACGAATATCATGAGATACAATGGAAAAAAATTTATCCTTAGCTTCGTTCATTTCTATCAGTTCTTCTTCAAACTCTTTCATCCTAGTTACATCAATCAGAGTACCATGCAATCGTCCGTCTTTCAACATTACATTTTCAATAACCCATAGGGGGGTGCCGTCCTTTTTCTTGAGGATATATTCAAAAGAAGAAAGACGCCCCTCCCTTTTCAATTTCTCCAGAAAGGCTTTTCTATCTTTCGGCGAGAAATAAAATTTTTCCGTATTATATTTTTTCATTTCCTCTGGGGTATCATATCCAAAAATATCAGCCAGTGATTGATTGCAATCCAAAAGATTGCCTTCCAAATCACTCACATAAACGCCAGCGAGATTATTTTCAAAAAGTTCTTTAAAGTGATTTTTTTCTCTCTCCAATTCCTCGCGCAGTTTTTTCTCCCGCGTAACATCCATACCGGAAGCAAGAAGTCCTATTGTTTTGCCCTCATCATCCTTCACGAGAGTAGAATGCCAACTTATTACTCGCTTTTCTCCGCTACGGATTTTTATCACATTTTCTTCGTCCTCCATTAAAAGCATTTTTCCTTCCATAATCAATCGGTATCTTTCCTTTCTCTCAAGGCGTGTCTCGTCGGGCACAAACAACTCGAACCAATCCTTACCAACGAGTTCGGATTGAGAACAGCCCAATATTTCTGCTCCCTTTTGATTAATCAGTTCGATTTTCCCCTCTCTATCTATGAAAACAATCATTACATTCGCAATATCCAAATACTTTTGAGCTTGTTCTTTTGCTTTCCGCAGTTCCTCTTCCTTTTCTTTAAGCTCGGTCACATCCCGAATCACTCCTTCTATCGCAATAGGTTTCCCTTCGGCGTCTCTAATTAGTTTGGCATTAGACGAAACATATTTAATTGCTCCATCTTTATCCCGCAATCTCACTTGAAAGTTTTTTACACTCCCCTTTTCCAATAATGTATTAAGAAATGATTCTCTGTCCTTCTCCTCCACATAAACTTTCAAGATATTCTGTCCTATTAATTCTTCCGCCACATAGCCGGAAACATTGCGAATAGACGGGGTAATCACCTCTACAATTCCATCCAATGTAGTGCGATAATATACATCAGGGAAAGAATTAAAGATATATTTGTATTTCCTTTCGCTTTCCTTCAGTTTCTGTTCAGCAATCCAGCGGTCGGTAGCATTCCGATTAGTGGCACGGCGTCCTATAAAATTTCCCTCGTCGTCATATACAGGTTGGCAGGTATGTCGCAGGACTTTTGTCTTCCCGTTCTTTTTAAGAATTTTGAATTCCAATCTTTTTGCTTCAGGAGAATCAAGTTCTAGAAGATGTTCTTCCCACACTTCTCTATAATCAGGATGTACAATATCAGAAAGTAAATTTTTGTTCTCCAAAAATTCCTCTCTCTCATACCCCGTTTGCGGGAAACACGAGGGAGAAGAATATCCTAACGAGCCATCCGGTTTAATCCAATACTCCCAGTCGTAAGTATAGTTCAAAAGCTGTTCAAACTTTCTTTTACTCTGCTTAAGTTCTTCGGAATATCGTTCAACCTTTTTAAGATATTTAATAGCAACTTCCATTAAAGGAATAAAAGCAACACCTAAAAACAGAATAGTAATTACGGCGGATTTGAAAAGCTCTGGGGCGGTAAGATAGGAAGTAATAATTCCCAAAACCCCTAACAGGATAGCAAAAATTAAATAATGTCGATTTTTGTAGAAAAAACCACCCCAAAAAATGGGAAAAAGGAGTATAACTAAAATCTGAAACGGCAAAATGTAAAGTAAGATAAGAACCGTTATCAGTGCAAATAACACTATCAGGAAGGCGCAATAGACCTTCTCAGAAAAAGTTGTTTTGTCCCCACTCACTTTTAATTCCAAATTTTTAATAACAAAATCTTCTTATAAAATTTTAATACACTTCTTAAGATACCAACACCCGCTTATAACCATTCTACTTTTACCTTCATACTCTTGTACCTTTTCTTATACTACATCAATTAACGAAGTTGCTATTTTCTGCCACGAATAATTGTTCACAGCAAATTCACGAAGACGTCCTCCAAACTCTTTTCGATAAACCCCATTTTCAAAACCGTGAGGATAAAGAAATTTGAGAATAGCTGAAATCTTATCAGGAAGTTTATCGAAAAATATCTCCTTATTGCGGCAAACAAGTTCAGAGGTTTGTGGAATACTTGCCACCAAGGTATCTGTTACATCCATCATTCCCGAATGATAATTTGTAAGTGGGAAAACACCTGCTGCCATACTTTCAACAGCAACCATTCCAAAAGCCTCGGGAAACGTGCTGGGCATCAAACTAACGGAAGCCAAAGGTAAAAGTTGTGAAAGCAATTGATGATCTAAAATTCCAGTAATTAAAATTCTGTTAGATTCTTCTACGGTTAATTTTCTAAACTGTTTCAAGACTCTTTTTTCTTTTACAAAGTCACCGGCACCAGCCACCTTTTCCGCAAGGAAATAATCTCCTCTTTTCAAAGCAAAAAGCAATTGTTCCAGATGTTCCCGATACGAACCAAATCCTACGAAAAAAAATCTGGCTTTTGGCACACGCTCCAAGATTGCAGGAGTTAAGAGCATTAACTCTCCGACTCCCTTCGTATCGAGAAATTTTCCGAAATAGATTATTATTGGTTCATCTTCTTTCAAAGGAGACCATCTTTCTAACAAATCGGAATCTACCCGACGTTGGTTATATGATTTTCCGACTTCCAAAAGTTTTTTGTGAATCTCTGAAGGAGAAGCCTCTGAATCAACAAGTTGGAGTGGAATTTTGTTCGCATTTCGTCCGCTCGGATCATCAGTAATCCGTTCCTTCAAAAGCTTTAGGAAGGTTTCCTCGTTCTCTTTAAAATTCACAGCAGGACGAAAGACATTTTCATCCATTCCTGGAGGGACAATTTTAATTTTGTTTTCAATATCGCTATTTCCCCCTTCGCTCCCAAAAACTTCCAAAATTCTTTTCTTAATATGTGTCGTTCCCGCTATTATTTTTTTAGCGTTCGAAAATCCCTCGAAGGCATAACGCTTAAACTTCGGATATTTTGCCGCCACAAACTCCATCGCGCTACCATGAATCTTGACAGAATAGGGAATATCACTACCTTCCAATCCTCTCTTTGTTATCACGGGGCTCAACAAGGCATGGTTTGCAAGGAAAAAATCTGCACCCGTTTTTGCCACATGCCGCACGGCTTTTGCCGTAAATTCAATATGACGTTCTATTTCCTCTTCCGTCATCTCGGGAATTGTTTTTACAGTATAACCTTCATATTCATCATAAATATAAACGGGTAAAAGATTTTCTATATATGGAACGATTACTCTTACCGTACCAGGGGGTGGTGGAGTGACTGGCAAAGCACTTTCAGGTCCGTAAAATTCGTCCGTAAAATTCAGCTCTCCGGCTTTTCTATCCTGGCAAATTACAGTAACAGAATGCCCCGCTTCTTTCCATGCTTTCGCCACATTAGCCACATAAATATTTGATCCTGTCCCTTGTAGCAAATAGCCGTGTACTAATACGAGATTCATTTTACTCTCCATTCAATTTATATTCAAGTAATTATCCCAAATTTTGAAAAGCTCGAAAGTAGCCCGAACGTCATCCCCACAATAAATTGCAATATCCTTTACCCTTCCCGCTTTATAAAGTTCTCGAACATCCATACCTGTTATACCATGTCCTTTTGGAGAATCTATTCCGAAAGCACGGCAATAAAAATCCAAATTAAACTTTCTTACAAGTCCGTGAAAAGTAAATTCCTCAAGAAGGTCAATATGAGTTTTTGTAGAATATTTTCCTCCCAACAATTTCCTTGTGGGCTTTATTCCCTTCATTGCGGAACGCAATATCAAAAAGGGAACGTCAAACTGTCTTCCATTGAAAGTAATAACCCGTTCTGCTTTAGCGGCATAATCCCAAAAAAGATTCAACATTTCCGTTTCCGTAACACCCATATATTTAATGCTCTTTTCCTTGTTTTCCCATTCTTCTCTTCCTGCGCTCTCATACAAAACAAGGGAGCTGGCTGTATCCGTTCTAAGCAATCCTATTGCAACAACAGACGCGGTAAAAGGATAAAGGCTTAGGTAACGTTTTGCATCCGCTATCTTCTCGTTCCTAATTTCTTCATCTTTCTCTTTTTCGGCATAACGCAAAATAAACTCGCGTTGCGATTCCGAAAGCATTTCAAAATCGACACCCGCCGTTTCTATATCAAACACAATATCCATTTCACCCCACCCTTTTATCCACAATTGATTATATTTAGAATTAATTTAACAAAAAAAGCAATACTAATTCAAGTTTTTAAACAGCAAAAACTAATTTACCTATTGCTTCTCACGACAAAACAAAGGGAGGAAAAATGAAAAAACGATTTATAACGGTAGCAATATCGTTATCTTTTCTCATCGCATCAAAAAGTTATTCACAGAATGCGGAAACGGAAGGCCTTTGGAAAGTTTCCGGCACGGTAGGAATAAATTTAACACAAACTTCTTTCACAAATTGGTCACAAGGTGGAGAAAACTCAATTGCTTATTCGGTATTCGGCAATTTCGGATTAAACTACTCAAAAGAAGCATGGAACTTTACCAACTCATTAAAATTAACCTATGGACAAACGAAGCTGGGGAAGGCGGAAATTCATACCACTGATAACGAATTTTATTTGGAAGACGTTCTTACATACAACGTGGGATGGAAATTAGAGCCTTATGTTAGCAATATTGCAAAGACGGTACTTTCCGCTGGTTACGATTACTCACAAATACCTAGTGTTCAAAACTCCGCATTCTTCGACCCGGGCTATCTTTCCCAAAGCATGGGCTTCTCTTACGAGAAAGGGGAAACCTTCAAAACCCGTTTCGGAGCGGCCGTTCAAGAAACCTTTACGAGCAAATTCACGAAATATGCAGACGACCCCGAAACATCCGAAGTAGAAAATACAAAAGTGGAAGGCGGGATCGAATCCGTAACGGAAACAGAGTTCATGATTGTAGAGAATGTACAATATCAAGGCTACCTAAGACTTTTCGGTAGATTCAAAGAACTTGGGGTTTGGGATGTGCGTTGGGATAATACGATTACAATGAAAGTAAATTCTTTCCTCAACGTCAATTTGAACGTTTTAACAGTTTATAAAAAATATGAAATGCCCAAGACACAAATAAAAGAATCTTTCATGTTGGGCTTTTCCTACACACTTTTTTAAGGAAAAATAAAAAACAAAAAAAATGTCGGACTAGTTATAAAAATTGTGTGCTTCTCTCAGTATTGTAATAAAATTAACAGGGACACTACCGAAAACAGGGCGTTAAATCTCCATACCGATTTCTGCTTACATTAGAACATAAAATCAAAACCATTATTTTCACACATAACGGCTCGGCTTCCTATCGATTATTCTTACAGATTTTTTATTATTCGAACGATTGATTAATTAAAAATTTCTTCTTACATTATTTTTTACAGCAAAAACTTTAACGGAGGTGCAAAATGAAAAAATTTTTAGCAATCTTCCTTTTGATAACTACTTTTTTACCGGCCCAAAGTTTCGAAGGAATAAAACATTTCCCTCCAATGACTTTGTTCACTCTCAATAGAAACTACGGCCGAGCTTACTATGTTCGTCTGGACGAGTCCAAAAGCAAAACAATTAACACGTTAGGATATTTCACTCTCTACGACAAGTATGGACACAGAGTATCTCAAAATATCCGCTGTGCCGTCTTTGATAAAGAAGGAAACTTATGGTTCGTAAACAAAAGAGGTTGGTGGAGCACACCGGCTCTTTACAAAATGAATGGTGCACAGTTTAGGAAAACCCCCACCCAGCTTCACGCTGAATTTATCGGAAACATGACAGGCGACATGGGAAGCTGGTACTTGGAAGACGTAACAGGATTAGTATTTTATGAGGGGAAACTCTATGGATTGACAAGCAAACGCCACGCTGTTTTCGAAATAGACACGACAAACGGCAATACCCATTTAGTCACCTATCTAAATTTTTCCCAATATTCTACTGCGACTATCGGCTTAGTAAAAATAGGAAATGAAGTATATGTAATAACACACCCACGGCATTATTATTGGTGGTGGAGTTGGTATTACTATTACGGATATGGATACTCACATGTATATAAATTTTCTTCGTTTCCCAGCAACAACGTAAGTTATATAGGGAACTTAAGTGGTTACTATTGGTACCGGTATTATGCTTCTCAGTCTTTTACGGGACATCCAAACGGTCATATTTATTTTGCCCTTACGAACGGAATCGGTAAATTTGATGTTAACGATGCTTCCCATCAACGCGTACTATCATGGTGGTGGTCAAACATTGGCGGAATGGCTTTCTATATTCCCAACGAAACAGGAGAAAACGTTGATGAAAACTATGCTGATTTATCCTTAACGGGAAGCGTGGATAACCCTAAACCAGAAAATGGCGAGGAAATTCATTTTACTTTTACGCTTAAAAATGCAGGACCAGACAAAGCAACAAACGTCGTAGTTAAAAACACTATTCAGGACGGAATTGATTTTATTTCCGCATCGGCTGGCACAGGAGAAGCGAAAGATAGCGCAAATATAATCACGTGGAATGTCCCCGAATTAGATGTAAACGCTCAAACTACTCTTGAAATAACCGCAAAATTAAACATCCAAGATGCTAACAGATCCGCCTTCGATTTAGGACCTGCGAAAGGATATAATGTTTTTGTAATTCAAAATGCAGATTCTCTTACTTCCGACACCGAGGGAAAAATGTTCGTAGGAAATCTTGCTCACTTAGGACCGGCTTATTCTGTTGGATATGCATTGCGCAACGATACACTCAAACAGAATGTATTGGTAGTAGGACACACTCTTATATTTGGACCTGGTGGAGCAATTTATGGTGGAAATGTCGTTTTCGGCGCTGATACCGTATTTAATGATTTCAATCCCGAATTGGATATCGTTAATGGTGAATTAATACAAGATTGGAATTACCCTGCTTCTATTCGAAAAAAAACTTATCTCCTAAATCAATTATCCGGACGCTTATACAAATACACTCCGAACGGAAAAACAACATTAGATTTTAGCACGCTGCGTTTAAACGGGAGCGACCCGTTTCTTAACGTGTTTTCAGTTGAGGAGGAGCAACTTGAAAACGCTACAGACTTTATAATCAATGTTCCAAACGGCTCTGTTGTCCTCGTAAATTTCAAAGATGAATATTCAGAAAAAGACACAATGCATTGGGGCGGTGGACTTAAAGTATATGGCGCCGACTACTCAAATGTACTTTACAATTTTTATAACACAAGATATTTGCACATTAACGGCATAAATGTTACGGGTACTATCCTTGCTCCCAAAACGGATATAAATTTTGCCGACGGGCAGCTAAACGGACAAATAATAGCCCTAAATCTAAACGGACATGCACAATACAACAATATACCATTTGTTGGGAATCTTCCATACGACACTACTCTCTACTCAATTTCCGAAGTAATATCTGCCGACCAGATAGATACAAACTCCACTCCAAACAACGGAGTAGTTACCGAGGACGATTATGCTTCCATTAGTGTTACCTACGACACCCGTGCTCCACAAACAGGTTCGGGACATACCACATTTAAATGGGAATTGGTTGGAAGCTTTAAAAAAGATGAACTTGTTTGGACAATGGAACCAGAAGCTTCTGGTACTTTTCTAATCGGAACATGGGGAGGAAATATTTATCGTTCCGAAAATGATACCACATGGATATTGTTGAATAACGGGCAAATGGACGAAGTAGACTATATTTGGGCAATCATGAAAAAACCGAACGGGAAAATATTTGTAGGGACAGAAAGAGGAGTTTATATCTCCGAAGATAACGGAACAACATGGAAACAAACAAATTTCACAGAAGGCGACGTAAGATGCCTGGCTTATTATAAAAACGAAATTTATGCCGGAACATGGGGAAATGGACTCTACAAATCCACCGACGATGGCATTACATGGCACAAGGTTGAAAATTCTATTCCAAAAGCTTCGGTGGTAGGATTAGCAGTAGACAACAAAGGAAACTTATTTATAGGAACTTTCGACGTAGGGCTCTATAAATCTACCGATGGCGGTGAAACCGTAACTCAATTGGATATTGAATACCCATATATCTGGACGCTTGGAAAATCCGAAAGTGGGATCATTTACGCTGGTACATACGGTAACGGCCTTTATAGCTCTGCAGATGAAGGAGCTACATGGGGTAGAGAATTTGCAGTTGAGGCAAATTACATTTACGCAGTCAGAACGCAGGATAACAGAATATATGCTACCTCGTGGGAATCCGGTGTTTATACAGGAGTAATAAAAACCCGTTCCGCAAAATATCAATATCCCCATGTTGCAAGTGGCTCTACTGTTGATTGGTATGATATGGGGTTAAGTGGTTTTGGAGTAAGCTCAATATTGCCCGACAAAAGCGGAAAGTATGTTTATGCAGGAACTAGTAGAGGAGAAATATATCGCTCTAGTACCTCTATAACATCGGTAAAAAAACAATCGAGTCTTCCGCATCAATTCGCTCTCAAACAAAATTATCCAAACCCATTTGGCAAGGTAACAAAACATGCAAGCAATATCACAACAATAGAATACAAAATCCCCAAATCTACTTTTGTCACATTAACGGTGTATGATGTATTAGGACGTAGAATCAAAACTATAGTTCATCAACGTATGAAAGCGGGAACTTATAAAACTAGCTTCAACGCAGAAAACCTGCCTTCCGGTGTTTATTTTTATACTTTGAAAGCAGACGGTTTTATCACTACAAGAAAAATGCTTTTAATAAAATAATTCAACATAAGCAAAGCCGAACTATGTATGTTCGGCTTTGCTTTCCTTCCTTCTATCTCCTCCCATAATTCGATTGTGACAAAGGGCATAAGGAAAAAAAACTTTTGTTTTTATATTT
>CAZSYM010000035.1:6728-25433 GCA_964611145.1 uncultured Melioribacteraceae bacterium | reverse complement strand
GTCCTAATCATAATCAATCCGTTTAATCTGCGTCCCATTCTAATAGAACACGGATGACACCGATTTGACGGATACTCACGGATAACTCCATGCACTATGCTCCTTGCCCCATGCCTTTGTTTCACTGTTCACTGTTAATTGTCCTCTGTGCCTTTGTATTTTCATTTACAAAAAAAGGCGGTCTTGCGACCGCCTTAAATCTGGGAGGTGCTTGTTTATTAATACATACCTTCCATGCCACCGGCAGGCATAGCAGGTACTTTCTCTTCTTCTTTCTTTTCGTAAACGAGAGCTTCCGTGGTCAAGAGCATCGAAGAAACGGAAGCGGCATTTTCCAAAGCGGTTCTCGTTACTTTCGTCGGATCAATAACACCGGCAGCAATCAAGTTCTCATATTTTTCCGTAGCCGCATTGAAGCCATAATCGTCGCTTCCTTCAAGAACCTTATTCAGAACCACAGCACCTTCCAAACCGGCATTGAACACTATTTGTTTCAACGGTTCGGCAAGAGCTTTTTCGATTATCTTAATTCCTGTGGTTTGGTCTTGATTTTCACCTTCGAGATCTTTCAGAACGACGCTTGCTCTTACCAATGCAACGCCGCCACCGGGGACAATACCTTCCTCAACAGCTGCGCGGGTTGCATGCAACGCGTCCTCGACTCTTGCTTTCTTTTCTTTCATTTCGACTTCGGTAGCAGCGCCTATTTTAAGAACCGCTACGCCGCCGGAAAGCTTAGCCAAACGCTCCTGAAGTTTCTCTCTATCGTAATCGGAAGTGGTTTTCTCGATTTGAGCTTTAATTTCGTTAATTCTCTTTTTAATCTCTTCTGGGCTACCGGCACCTTCGACAATAGTAGTATTGTCTTTGTCAATGGTAACCTTTTTAGCGGTACCCAAATATTCGATTGTAGCGTTTTCGAGCTTGAAGCCTCTCTCTTCGGAAATCACGGTACCGCCGGTAAGAATTGCGATATCCTCCAACATTGCTTTTCTTCTGTCGCCGAATCCGGGAGCTTTAACGGCTGCCACTTTCAAAGTACCGCGCAATTTGTTGACAACCAAAGTAGCCAAAGCTTCGCCTTCCAAATCCTCAGCAATAATCAAAAGGCTCTTTCCAGCTTGCGCCACTTTTTCAAGAATAGGAAGCAAATCTTTCATTGCGGAGATTTTCTTGTCGTGAATTAAGATATAAGGGTTCTCCAAAACCGCTTCCATGGATTCGGAATCGGTTACGAAATAAGGGGAAAGATAACCGCGGTCAAATTGCATACCTTCCACAACGTCCAGCTCGGTTTCGGTTCCTTTTGCTTCCTCGACGGTTATCACGCCGTCCTTTCCGACTTTTTCCATCGCATCGGCAATCAAATTACCAATTTCTCTGTCGTTATTTGCAGAAATAGCACCAACCTGAGCAATTTCCTCTTTGGTTTCGATTTCCTTGCTCATTTCTTTAAGTTTTTCGACCACTTTGTCCACCGCCATATCGATGCCTCTTTTCAAATCCATCGGATTGGCACCGGCGGTAACGTTTTTCAAACCTTCGCGGTAAATTGCCTGAGCCAAAACGGTTGCGGTAGTAGTTCCGTCACCGGCAACATCGGAGGTTTTGGAAGCTACTTCCCTAACCATTTGTGCGCCCATGTTTTCCATTTCGTTTTCAAGCTCAATTTCCTTAGCCACGGTTACGCCGTCCTTTGTAACGGTCGGGGCACCGAATTTCTTTTCGATTATTACATTTCTTCCTTTAGGACCTAAAGTTACCTTTACAGCGTTTGCCAACTTATCAACACCAGCCTTCAAAGCATTGCGTGCATCGTTACTGTACTCAATCAATTTTGCGGCCATATTTTGAACCTCCTTTTTTGGTTTCTGTTTTTTATAAAACTTTTTAATATTGTTAGCACTCAATAAAAACGAGTGCTAATATAAAAGCGCTAAAAAAAAATGTCAAGCAAAAGCGACATAATTTCCGAATAGGATTTGATGCACATACAGCTTAATGGTTACAAAGGAATCAAACTTCACTAATAAAATTTTCCACGGGGCTTTTAACGCACATTCGCTTGACATTGTTCCAAAAATTTTGCGTGTAATCCGCTCGATAATGCCTCTCCCCCATTTCCACGGAATCGTATCCCAGCAAGTGAATAAAACTCACACCGTCTTCTTTTACAAACACACGATAATTTATTTCGGGTTCGTGCAAACGCACTTGATCCAAAAAAAGGTTTATCTCGTCAAGCACGAGTTCTTTTTGTTCGGGGCGAACGGTATATTCTATCAATTTCAAAAAATTCATATCAGAAAAATTTCCTAATAATCCAAAAAACAAGGGTTAACAAAACACTAAAGAGCACCATCGTAGTAATGGGAATAAAGATTTTAATGTTCGGCTTGTCAATTACGATATCGCCAGGCAAATGGAAAAAAGGTATTTTAATCAAATATTTCCAAAACAAGCCGACGAGGAGAAGCACAATTCCGATTGCTACAAGCAATTTATTCATTTAAAACCCGTAAAATCTGGGATTAACGATATTGTTATAAATCGAACCGAAAGTATAGGAAAATCCTATACTCCCGCTGTAATTGTACTGCGTACTCAATTCGCGCCGTTGTAAAAGGATTTCCTCAAGACTCGCATCCTGAAGCGGCAATTCGATTTGGTCGTGAACGGCTTCGAAGCTACCGCTTAAATCCAAGGAAACACCTTTGAACAATTTAAATTCCAAATCCACATTTATCTCGGCAGAATGCTTAGAAAAATCGTTCATATAATTTCTGAACATAACCATTCCGCTAATCGTACCCCATTCCTCTATAAACTCCGCTCCTGCCAAAAGGGTTTGTTGCAACAAATACTCGTGGGTTTTAAAGTAAATGGTTTCATAAGAATAATTGTTAAACTTGGGAGATATTTTATACTGCAGCAACACGCGTCGGCTGGTAGCTTCGGAATAGGGATAAAAGTCGTATTCAATACCCGGAGAGATAAAGACGGAAAAATTTATATTTTTGTAAGTGGAGGAGTTAGCGTTCAGTCCCACCGCCCATGACCAATGGTCATTAATGGATTTAACAATGGTAAAATTGGCGTTCTGGCTTCGCTTTATGTTTTTAATATTAACGTCTTTATGATTAAAATTACTCTCCGCATAGCGGGAGCTTAACCATGCCGAAAATTTCCATTCCTCCGTAACGCGCGATGCCGAAAAACTTGTACGAACATTGCCGAAGGAAGAGGACTCCTCGCCCGAAAAATAGCTCCAAAGGGATGTTTTAAACACCCAAAAATCCCACGGGTCTTCCGTCCCTTTAAGAGGCACAGAAAAAGTATTGCGCCCTTTGAAAACTATATCAAAATTTTGAGCATATTCCGTTTTATAAAGAAAGCGAAACAAACCGATTTTCAACTGATGCAACATTTTTTCTCTTTCCTTGGAATCCGTATCGGTCTTGTTGGTAAAATACTTTAAGGTATCCCTAATTCCTTTGAACCTATTCTTACCGACGAAAATCATCGTATATTCCCGCCCTCCGCTACCGGTATGAATCCGGGAGGTAAAAATATGAATGTCCGCATCGTGGCGGTCGCGAACGAAATTCACAAACGTAATTTTTTCGCGAATGAAATCCATATCGCAATGATGACAATCCAAATAAATCTTGGGTGCGTTCGAATGTATGCCACTTGCATTGGACATGGCTCCCAAATAAGAAAAACTTAAAATCGAAAACACAAACAACAAAATCTTTTTCATTTTTCCCTCAAAACATTACTATTTTAGAATTGGAAAATATTTATTTTTAATGACAAAAATTTCAGATTATAATTAGACGTCTTTTGAACAATTAAGTTCTTATGGAAAGATCAATTATTGAAATAATTCAAGGAATGCTTGCACCCGGCTTAATGATTTCGGCATGCGGATTACTTTTGCTGGGAATGAACAATAAATACTCGTTGGTAGTAGGAAGAATCAGAACCTTAAACGGTGAACTTCGCAACGTTACAAACATTTCCGAAGAAAGAATGCGCTGTATTCTTTTGCAAATGCCTCTTTTAGTAAAAAGAATGCAAATAATTCGCAACGCCGTCTGGCTTTACACCGTAAGCGTAGCCCTCTTTATCTTCTCAATTATTTTTTTAGGGCTTTTTTCAATAAACATCGCTTCCTCCGTTGCATCGTTTATCTCTTTGACACTTTTCATTTTAGGACTTATAACGATTTTGCTCGGAGTCCTTAACGCCGCCAAAGAAGTACGCTTAGGTTACAAAATAGTTCTAATAGAAACGCAAAACGTGTTGGGGAAAAATTAAAAGGACGCAGGCAAATGCCTTTTTTCAGAAAGAAAAGAAATTTTAAAGTAGTACAAACGATATTGGTAATTTCCTCTTTATTGGCTTTTCTGGCAATTACGTTTTTCCTTGTCTCCGTTCAAATTCTAATCCGCGCATACAAAGAATTCAACTATGAAAAACCCGTTGCTATAATTATAGTAAAACCCACAGGCAATCAAGAAGCACATATAACTTTAATAGAAAAAGAAGACAAAGATTCAAGCCTTGTAAAAAAGAACTTCCTCATTCACGGTGATCAATGGATTTTGGAAGGCGACGTCTTGAAATGGAAACCGTACTTGAATTTTCTGGGTTTACACGCCCGCTATAGGTTAACAAGAATAGAAGGACGATATTTAAAAATAAGAGACGAAAAAAACAACCCCCGCTCCCTTTTCGCCCTTGCCGAGGAAAGTCGTAATGATATTTGGGGAATACTTTATGACATTGCTCCCAAGTTGCCCTTCGTAGAAACGGTTTACGGCAGCGCCGCTTATCAATTTTCGGATAAAGAAAGAATCTTTCTTGTTTACGTGACGGACAGCGGATTTATTATCAAGAGAAAATCGGATGTCGCCACACACAAAAAGCCACAATAAATCTTTCAAGAACAAAAAAAGGGAGCCACTCGGCTCCCTTAACAATAAATCACTTACTCATTACTTATCCTTATCGTCATCAACTACTTCGTAGCTTGCATCCTGAACATCGTTATCTTCTTTCTTTTCGCCGCTTGCTTGCTGACCACCCGTTGCACCTGCTTGTTGTGCCCCCGGTTGACCAGTTGCTCCCTGTTGTTGATAAATCGTCTGGGAGATTTCATTCCATATTTTCGTGAGATCTTCCGTAGCGGCTTTTATTTTTTCCACATCATTGGTTTTGAGGGCATCCTCAACTTTCTGAATACCGGATTCAAGTCTGCCTTTGGCATCCGCAGGAAGCTTATCTTTCAACTCTTCCATTTGCTTTTTGGTTTGGAAGACAAGATTATCGGCATTGTTCTTGATTTCCACTTCTTCTTTTTTCTTTTTATCCTCAGCCGCATGTTCTTTGGCTTCGCGTTTCATTTTTTCTATCTCTTCCTGCGTCAATCCGCTGGAAGAAGTGATACGGATGCTCTGTTCTTTGCCCGTAGCCTTATCCTTTGCGGATACATGCAAGATACCATTAGCATCAATATCGAAAGTTACCTCTATTTGCGGTACTCCACGCGGTGCGGGCGGAATTCCGTCCAAGTGGAATCTACCCAAAGTTCTGTTATCCGCCGCCATAGGACGCTCGCCTTGGAGAACATGAATTTCAACGGAGGGTTGATTATCCGAAGCGGTGGAAAATATTTCGCTCTTGCGTGTCGGGATTGTAGTATTTGCAGGAATCAACGTAGTCATTACGCCTCCCAAAGTTTCGATACCAAGGGAAAGCGGCGTAACATCCAGCAACAACACATCCTTAACGTCTCCCGCAAGAACACCGCCTTGAATCGCCGCACCAATCGCCACAACTTCGTCGGGATTAACTCCCTTATGCGGCTCCTTGCCGAATATCTCCTTAACGATTTGCTGAACCTTAGGTACACGCGTAGAACCACCTACAAGGATAACCTCGTCAATTTGCGAAGCCGAAATACCGGCATCTTTCAAAGCATTCTCGCAAGGTATGCGAGTACGCTCTACCAAATCGTCAATCAATTGTTCGAACTTAGCACGCGTAATTTGGATGTTCAAATGCTTGGGACCTTCCTGAGTAGCGGTAATAAAGGGCAAATTAACTTCCGTTTGCATGGAAGAAGAAAGCTCTATTTTCGCTTTTTCTGCGGCTTCCTTCAAACGTTGCAAAGCCATCGGATCTTTTCTAAGGTCAATGCCTTCCTGTTTTTGAAACTCATCCGCCAAATAATCAATCAGGCGCTGGTCGAAATCGTCGCCACCGAGATGAGTATCGCCGTTTGTGGAACGAACTTCGAAAACACCTTCGCCAATCTGAAGAATCGAAATATCGAAAGTTCCACCACCGAGGTCATATACCGCTACCAATTCCTCCTTGTTCTTTTTATCCAAGCCATATGCCAAAGCAGCAGCGGTCGGCTCGTTAATAATTCTTTTAACCGTCAGACCTGCTATTTCACCGGCATCTTTCGTGGCTTGACGTTGAGCGTCGTTAAAATAAGCGGGAACGGTAATAACCGCCTCGGTAACTTCCTGTCCCAGATATTCTTCAGCCGTTTTCTTCATCTTCTGAAGTATCATAGCCGAAATTTCCGGCGGAGAATAAAGTCTATCCCCCACTTTCACACGGGCGGTTTGGTTTTCACCTTCCACCACTTCGTAAGGGACTTCCTTAATTTCCTCCTGAACCTCGTCATATCTCCGTCCCATAAAACGCTTAATCGAGAAAATCGTATTCTTAGGATTAGTAACCGCCTGACGCTTTGCAGGTTGTCCCACTAATCTTTCGCCGTTTTTCGTAAAAGCAACGACGGACGGAGTGGTTCTTCCGCCTTCGGAATTGGGAATTACAACAGGCTCGTTGCCTTCCATTACGGCAACGCACGAGTTAGTAGTACCCAAATCAATTCCAATTATTTTTCCCATTTTCTACCTCCTGTTATTAAACTTTATTTTATTTTTTTCGCGAAGTTAAAGACAATTCCTTACAACCATTTTTTTTACTATCTTTAACTATCGAATCAGAAAAAACTTTTATTATTTCCTCTTTTTCTGATTTCACGAAATTTTGGTTGCCATTCATAGGTAACTGCAAAATACGTGCCATAAGCAAATATTTAGTTTTTCGTAGAATTTCAAGGTTTTTAGAATTCAAGAGACATTATTATTTGTCAGAATATGCGCCACAATGACACATTAACGGTATTTTGATGACAAATTGACTTAAAGAACAAAACAGAAGTGAAAGAAATGGAGCACCAATCTCTTTTTAATTTGGAAGCCTTTAATATCAAGTTGGACACGGAATTTTTAGGCAGAAATTTCGTGTATTGCGAGGAACTCGATTCCACAAACGATTATCTATTAGGAAATGAGGATTTTCGGGAAAACGGCACGGTAGTTTTAGCCGAATTTCAAACAAAAGGGAAGGGTCGCCACAATCACGATTGGAGAAGTGCGAAGGGGCAAAATCTTACATTTTCCGTATTATTGAACGAGAATCTGGAGCATTTCAAAATCAACTATTTAAACCTTTCCGCCGCCCTTTCCGTAGGCATGGCTCTGGAAAATCTTTATCAATTAAAACCGGAAATGAAATGGCCAAACGACGTGCTCGTAGAAGGCAAAAAGATTGCGGGAATACTTTGCGAGTCCCTCTCGGCGGGTAATCAAATTACGGATCTGGTTATCGGAATTGGTATAAATGTCAATCAAACAAACTTCCCCGGCAAATACAAAATTCCCCCTACCTCCATAAGAATCGAAGCAAAGCGGAAAGTCAGTCGGGAAAGACTTTTAAGCGAGTTTTTAAACATCTTCGAAGAAAACATTATGCAACTGATTGATTCTCCCAAGAACATTTTGAACAATTGGCGCGAGCGGTGTAAAATGTTGGGAGATAAAATTTGGGTCAAAGTTCACGGGTCGGAAGAATTGTTCGGCACGTTCGAGGACATCAACGAGGACGGCTTTATGTTGCTCCGCGTAGGGAATGAAATTAAAAAAATCTTCTCGGGAGAGATTATTAAAAAATAACGAGGAGCGTTTTAACTCTTTTCTTTCCGAATATTAGTATTAAAAAAGCCGAGCGAATGCCCGGCTTTTTTAGAATTTCTTATTTAGTCAAATTTTAACTCAAACCCACGATGACAGCGGCATTTTTAGCCCAATTGGAAATGGGTGTAAAGTAAATTCCGAAAAGCAAAGTTGCGGTAGAAAGCACCAAAACGATAGTGAAAGCCAATTTTGAAACCGGTATAACAGGTGCGTTCTCATTCCTCGTTAAGTACATATGCTTCAGTACTCTAATATAGTAGTAGAGGGAAACCACGCTATTGACAACTGCAATGACCGCAACAATTGCCATCTTCGCATCAAGCAATGCCACGAACAAATAAAACTTTCCGATAAAGCCCGCCGTAGGCGGCAAGCCGGTAAGGGAAACAAGAAAGATAGCAAGCGTCACTCCCAAAAAGGAGGAAGTGTATCCCAAGCCATCGTAATCGTTAATATCCTCCGTTCCCGTTTTGTTGGCAATCAGCATTACAATATAAAAGGCTCCCAGGTTCATAATTAAATAAACGACAAAATAGAAAAGCACCGCCGTTACGCCTTTATCGGTGAGTACTAACACACCCAGCAACATATAACCGGCATGTGCAATGCTGGAATAGGCAAGCATTCTTTTTAAATTATCTTGCCACAGAGCGGCAAAATTTCCAAGGGTCATCGTAAGAACGGAAATAACAATGAGGAATGTTTGCCAATCGAACATATCTATTATTTGCCACGTGCCGTGGTCGTTGTAAGAAACAAAGGTAATTCTTAAAAATCGAATCAACAATGCAAATCCCGCCGCTTTACTCGCTACGGAAAGATAAGCGGTAATCGTAATGGGAGCGCCCTCGTAAACATCGGGAGTCCAATAATGAAACGGCACAGCGGAAATTTTATAGCCTATCCCCGCAAAAATCAGCACCATTGCAAAAGCAAAGGTATAGAGATTTATTTGGGGATTCTGAATAGCGGTATTCAACTCGAACAGATTGGTCGTACCCGTTAAGCCGTAAACGATAGAGATACCGAAAAGCATCAAACCGGAGGAAATGGCGCCGTAAATCAAATATTTAAGCGCCGCTTCGCTGTTACGGTCGCGCAATTTGGTAAAACCCGCCAAAACGTAGGAGCTTAGGGAAAGCAATTCCATCGACAAATAAATAAGTATCAAATCCGATGCGGAGATAAGGAAAAACATTCCCAAAACCATTCCGAAAATAAGCGCGTAGTATTCTCCCAATCTATCGGTAATCTTATTTATTTCATCGGAATCATAGGCAAAGAGGACTATTAAAAACGTCGCTATTAAAACAACCATTTTAACGAAATTAGCGAACGGGTCAACAGCAATCATTCCGTTTTCTCCACTTGTAGGGAATACACTTCCTTTCAAGTTAAAGTCCCCCACAAGCAGAGCGCCCGTTACAACAATGCCGACCAAAGCGACATAAGGAATAATTTTCTTATTCTTATGAAAAATCAAATCCAACAATACCAACACGATTAAAGTAATCGATACGGCTATTTCGGGTTTAATGTAACTCAACATTTGACTTAAATTCATTGCATCCATAATCCGTCTTAATAAATTATAACGCGCTTAAAGTTGTAGAAATATGTGAGGCATTATTAGCCAAAAAATCCACCAAATGCTTAACCGAAGTATTCATTATATCCAGCATTGCGGAAGGATAAAGTCCCAAGAATATAACAACAACAGCAAGAGGGATGAACATCACATATTCCCGTAAATCGAGGTCGGGCAAATTCGCCCATTTTTCGTTTAACTTTCCGAAAAATATTCTTTGCAAAGTCCAAAGCATGTAAGCGGCACCCAAGAGGATACCAAGCGTAGAAATCATAGCAAGCGTTCTTGTAATTTCGACACCGAAAGCGCCGAGGAAAACCATAGCTTCGGAGATGAACCCGCTAAGGCTGGGCAAACCGATTGCCGCAAAGAAAGCTACGGTAACAACACCGGTATAAACCGGCATTTGATTTGCCAATCCGCCGAACGCATTAATTTCACGAGTATGTGCACGGTCGTAAATAACTCCCACAATCAAGAAGAGCATAGCGGTAATGGTTCCGTGATTGAACATTTGGAAAATAGCTCCATTAATTCCCACGGAAGAGAGAGACGCCATACCCAGAAGGACATATCCCATGTGAGAAACGGAAGAATAAGCGATCAATTTCTTGAAATCCTTCTGCGCAAGGGCAACCAAAGCACCGTAAATAATGTTTATCATTCCGAAAAGAGCTATGTACCACATAAGCTCGCGCGTGATGTTCGGGAAAATGGGATAGCTTATTCTCAAAATTCCGTACGTACCCATTTTCAGCAATACACCCGCCAAAATAACACTAATGGGAGTGGGAGCCTCCACGTGTGCATCGGGCAACCAAGTGTGGAACGGGAACATAGGAATTTTTATTGCGAAACCGGCAAACAAAGCTATATATGCTATAAAGCGCAAATTGCTCGGGTTAAGCGGGGAAAGGATTCCCGTGGACACGTAATTATTCGGGTTCATCATCGCAAGCATGTTGAAAGTATAAACTTGCGAACCATCGGGCATAATTTCCTTAGTGCTGAAATAAAGCCCGATCATAACCAGAAGCATGAAGACGGAGCCAACCAAAGTATAAATAAAGAACTTAATGGCAGCGTATTCTTTCCGCGGACCTCCCCAAATACCGATTAAGAAATACATCGGCAGCAACATCAATTCCCAGAAAACGTAGAAAAGGAAGAAGTCCAGGGAAACGAAAACTCCCATCATTGCCGTATCCAACAATAGGAACAACGCGAAATATCCTTTCACGGACTTATCGATTTTCCACGATGAAAGCGTGGCAATGAAGGTTATAAGCGCCGTCAAAAGCACCATTGGCATACTCAAGCCGTCCACACCTACAAAGTAATCGACTTTTATCGTTCCAATCCAGGAAACACCGGGAATTTCAATCCACCGAGCCTTTTCAACGAATTGGAAAGAGCTCGGGTCGTTTATCCCGGCAAGACCATAGTTATAATTTGCCAAAAGTATAACGGCAAGAATAAGCTGAATAGAAGTAATAACCAGCGTTGTAATTCGAACGCTTTGCGCCTTTTCTTTCGGCAAACTCAATACAATAATCATTCCCAGAATGGGAAGAAAAGTAATCACACTTAAAATAGGGAATCCATCCATAATTTTAACCTATTCAAAAATATTTTTTACTTAAACAACACTATTTACTTAAATTAAAATGGTCGTAAAATCAAAAGCAACACTAAAATAGAAAAGACAGCCAGAACCACATAGGTTTGAACTTTACCGGTTTGAATCTTTTTAAGTCCCAAACCGATCACACCGCTAAAGAAAGCGGTGAAATTAACCAATCCGTCAACCACGTAAGTATCGAACAATCCGCTGAAAGAAGAAACCTTACGGGTAACCCATGCGGCGCCGTTAACAATGCCGTCGATAATATAAGTATCGAACCAAGCCAAAATTCGGCTGAAAGCCAGCGTACCTCCTATAAAAGTAGCGCTGTAAAGTTCATCGATGTACCATTTGTTAAGAGAAAACTTATAAAGCCAATTGTATTTTTCCGCAAGTTTATCGGGATCGACCTTTTTCCATTGATAAATCCAATATGCAAGCAAAATTCCCAGACCGGCAAAGAGAATGGAAATAATCATGGCGGGATAATGAGAATGATGAAGCGCTTCCATATACATGGGGGAATGAACCACCGCCTCGTGCGCTCCCGTTAAATGTTCCGTAGCTCCCGCGCCGCTTTGCATAAAATTATATCTCAAGGAATCGGGCACAACGCTATGCGGGGTATGAATCCACTTGGAAATAAACCAACCGCTCTCTCCGTCGAAGGGATTGCCGCTATACCAGAAGAAGAAGGACAAAACGGCAAGGACTATCAAAGGTACGGTCATCACCTTCGGCGACTCGTGAGCATGGTCATATTTTTCCATATTTCTCGGCTCGCCGTGGAACGTGATAATCACAAGTCGGAACATATAAAAAGCCGTAAGGATAACCACGGTAAACCCAAGAATGGGAATAAGCACATGCCCGGTAAGGCTACCGAAAGCATACGTCCCGAGCAAAAGCCCGTCCTTGCTTAAAAATCCCGAGAAGAAAGGCACACCGGAAATTGCCAAAGTGGCAACAAGAAAAGTATAATAAGTAATTGGTAACTTCTTCCGTAATCCACCCATTTCTCTAATATCTTGTTCATGGTGCATTGCTTGGATTACGGAACCGGAGCCGAGGAATAAGAGGGCTTTGAACCACGCATGGGTAACCAAATGGAAAAATCCATAAGCATAAGCACCCACGCCCAAAGCCATCACCATATATCCCAATTGGCTAATTGTGGAATAAGCCAAAACTTTTTTGATATCGTTTTGCGTAATTGCAATAGTGGCGGCAAGGAAAGACGTAAAAGCTCCCACGAGAGCAATAACCAGCAAGGCATCGCCCGTAAGAATTACAAAGATACGTGCGACCATATAAACACCCGCAGCCACCATTGTTGCGGCGTGAATCAATGCGCTAACGGGAGTGGGACCTTCCATTGCATCGGGCAACCAGACGTGGAGAGGGAATTGTGCGGATTTTCCCACGGCACCCATAAAAAGCAGTATTCCCGTTGCCGTAAGCCAAGCACCGCTATTGAACGGCAATTGTCCCGCTCCGATTGCAGCAAAAATTTTATCGAAAGTAAAAGTATGATAATTGGTAAACAATATCAGAATGCCTAAAAACATTCCAATATCGCCCACGCGATTCGTCAGGAAAGCCTTCTTACCGGCATTTGCCGCGGAATCTTTCTCGTACCAAAAACCAATCAAAAGATACGAGGAAAGTCCGACAAGCTCCCAGAATATATACATCATCAAAAGGTTGTGCGTAAAGACTATGCCCAGCATGGAAAAAGAAAAGAGTCCCAAATAAGCATAGTAGCGAGTAAATCGCACATCGCCTTTCATATAGCCAAGCGAATAGATATGGACAAGAAAACTGATTAACGTAACGACAATCGTCATAATTGCCGCCATGTTATCAATCTTCACACCCAAATCTATCGTAAGTTTACCCAACAAAGGTAAAGTGCCAAAATCAATCCAATGAAATTCGAAAACGGTGGGAGCGGCATCCACGTAAGTGGTCAAACGCACGAAAGCAAGTATAGCCGCAAGGACAAAAGCCGTACCGATAGCAAAAACTTCCGCCCAGAAAATCTTAAAAAATCTCTTCCCGAAAAATATTACGAGAGTAAATCCGAAAATGGGCAAGAGCAAAATAATCAGCGATAAATTTACCAAAGTAATTTCAGACATATCTGCGCTATTCTTTTAAATTGTTAATATCATCTACATCCACATTTGCAAAAGTTTTGTAAATATTCAAAACGATTGCCAACGCAATAGCCGCCTCCGCCGCAGCAAGGATAATAACGAACAAAGCGGCGAACTGACCGTTAAGCCCGAAACCGCCATAACGGGAAAAGGCGACAAAGTTAATATTCGCGGCGTTCAGCATCAACTCTATTCCCATCAAAACCATAATTGCGTTTTTACGGGTTACAATCCCGTAAATCCCAAGGGAAAAGAGGAACGCACTTACAACCAAATAATGTGTTAAACCTACATGCATTTTATCTTCTTATTCCTTTTCTCTTCTTGCAATCGAAGCGGCACCGATAAGCGCCACCAAAAGTAAAAGTCCAAGCAATTCAAAAATCACGACGTACTCTTTAATCAGCTCCTTACCCAAAGGATAAAGAGTTGTATTCGGAATTTTAGCGGGATGGACAGTCCAATTGCCGGTTAGCATCATGGCAATCAAAGCACCGGCAAAAATACCGATTACAATAGCCGCCGGTAGCAATTTAACCGTGCCTGTTCTTATATCCACATTCACCACTTTGTTCGTGAGCATCACACCGAAAAGAATCAAGACAAGAATACCGCCCACGTAAACCATTATTTGAACCACCGCAATAAAATCCGCTCCCAGCATAGCATACAAACCCGCTACGCCAAAAAACGTAAACAAAAGATAAAATGCGGCGTGGACGATGTTCTTGGAGGTTACCACTACAAACCCGCTAACCAAAGTCAACGCTGCGAACAAATAAAAAATCACGTCATACAAATTCATTTCTATTCTTTATTCTCTTGTGAATTATCAGAATTTTCTTTTTTGTCTTTGGATTCTTCCTTTTTATCGGGAGTTTCCTTCTGCGCATTTGATTGAGAAGCGTCAGCTTTTGCTTTTGCTTCGGCAGCCGCCTTGGCTTTTGCCGCCGCTTCCGCTTTAGCCTTTGCCGCCGCTAATTTCGCCGCTTCCTTCTCCGCTTGGAAAACGTCGAATTTTTCTTTTTTCTCTTCAATTTCCTCGGGCGTAAGGACATGGAATTGATAAATAAGATTCTCGCGCTTGTACTCGGAAAACTCGTAAACATCCGTCATATAAATACATTCGGTCGGACAAGGATAAGTACACAGCTGGCAATAGCAACACTTTGCGAAATCTATTTCAAACTTGGTAACCCAAAGCGCTTTTCTCTTGCCTTGCGAAGTCAGTCCCACGTCGTCTCCCGGCACCGCTTTAACGGTTTCGAGTGTTATACAATCCGCGGGGCATGCCATAACACATTGATTACATCCGATACAATCGTCTATATTCACATAAAGTCTGTTTCTCGCCCTATCGGGCAATTGCGGGCGCACATCGGGATATTGAATTGTTACCGCAGGTTCAAACAAATGCTTGAAAGTAACTTTCATACCCACAAAAACAGTGTAAAGCGCCATCCATGTATTTTTCAAATACTCTTTCATACTCAAATCAGCGTAATTATTCCGACAATTAGTAAATTAACAACAGCGTAAGGAATTAGATATTTCCAGCATACGGTCATCAATTGGTCGACACGCAAACGCGGGAGAGTCCAACGCAGCCACATTTGAACGAACACGAAGAAAGTTCCTTTTATTGCGAACCAGAAAAATTGCTCGATAGGGACCAGCCAATCTGCGCCAAGCGTGTGCCCCAGGTAACCGAAAGGCGACTGATAACCGCCGAAGAAAATAATTACGGCAATGGCGGAAACGGTGAACATATTAGCATATTCGGCAAGGAAAAAGATTGCGAACTTCATTCCCGAATACTCGGTATGATAACCCGAAACCAGCTCGGATTCCGCCTCGGGAATGTCGAAAGGAGTTCTGTTAACCTCCGCCAAAGAGCTAATGTAGTATATAATAAACGCAACGACAATAAAAGGTATCAAAAGCAATTTTGTGAAAGAGAGAGTGGGACCCCCGAAAATAGTCCAATTCCAAAAGTAAGAAGTTTGGATTTGGCTCATTTTTTCAAGGCTAAGCGTTCCCATGTGATCCGGGGAAAACATTCCCGTGTACATTACCACAGTCAATATTACCAATGCGGTAGGGATTTCGTAACTAACCATTTGAGCCGCCGAGCGCATGGCGCCCAAAAGGGAATATTTATTGTTACTTGCCCAGCCTCCCATTAAAAGTCCCGCAACCACAAACGCCGAAATTGCAACGACGTAAAAAATACCGACTTCCGCATTCGAACCGATAAATTTGCTTGAGAAAGGAATAACCGCGTAAGCGGCAAAACTTCCCATAAAAACGACATAAGGCGCAAGATTAAAGAAAGGTTTATCGTTGGCGGAAGCTATTATATCTTCCTTTTGCAACAACTTGAGAATGTCCGCAATAGTTTGCAATACGCCATGGTATCCTACCCTCATAGGACCAAGGCGGTCTTGCATGTGGGCGGACACTTTCCTTTCGAACAGAACGGCAAAAAGCGCAAAAGGAATGATAAAAACAAAAAGGGGCAACGCAGCCGTCAAAAACATTGCGGCGACGTCACTACCCAACCAATTTTGAAATATCTCGTACATTATCTGTCCACTTCTCCTAATACAATATCCGTACTACCCAAAATAGCGATAATATCGGCAACCAGATAACCTTTGCAAAGCTCCGGCAATACTTGAAGGTTCACGAACGAGGGTGCGCGAACCTTTACCCTGAAGGGATGAACCGAACCGTCGCTTATGATGAAATATCCGAGTTCACCTTTCGGATTTTCCACGCGGGAATAAACCGTGCCTTTCGGAGGACGAATTCTACGCGGGATTGCCGCCTTTACGTCTCCGTCCGGTATTTGATCTATCGCTTGTTCAATAATTCTAAGGCTTTGCTCCATTTCCTGCACACGAACCCAATAACGATCCCACGAATCCCCTACCGTTCCCATTTCGCCTTTACCGACAGGAATTTCGAAATCGAAACGGTCGTAAATGGAATAAGGGTCGTTCTTGCGAATATCGAAAGCCAGCCCGCTTGCACGCAGCATGGGACCCGTAACGCCGTAATTTATTGCCGTTTCCAACGGAAGTATTCCGATATTCGCCGTTCTATCAATAAATATCTTATTAAAAGAAAGAAGGTCGTTAAGCTCTTTTATCCTCGGGCGAAAATATGCGATAAACTCCTTCGTTTTACGAACAAAATCCGGGGGAATATCATGCGAAAGTCCGCCCACCCACATATAATTGTAAAGCAAGCGCGCCCCGCAAGTCATTTCGAAAAGATCCAGAATATGTTCGCGGTCACGGAAGCAATACAGGAAAGGAGTAAACGCTCCTATATCCACCCCATAAGTTCCCAATGCCACAAGGTGGGAAGCAATTCTTTGCAATTCTCCCATTATCACACGAATATACTCGACCCTTTCGGGAACTTCGATGCCAAGCAATTTTTCCACGGCTATCACGTAGCCGAAATTGTTATACATCGAAGCCAAATAATCCATTCTATCCGTATAAGGAATCACTTGGGGATAGGTGCATGCTTCCGCATGTTTTTCGAAACAACGATGCAAATATCCCAAATGGGGTTTAACGTCTTTTATTACTTCGCCTTCCAGTTCAACTTCCAGCCTCAACACCCCGTGAGTGGAAGGGTGTTGGGGACCCATATTCAAAACCATTGTTTCAGTTTTCACGCTGTCCATTCACAATCCTAATAATGAATTCTCATTCCGTGATAAAATTCGGGGTTTTTATAATCCTTTCTAAGCGGATAGCCGCCAGGCCAATCGTAAGGCATAAGGATTCTGCGTAAATCGGGGTGGTTCAAGAATTTAATCCCGAACATATCGAAAGCTTCTCTCTCATGCCAATTGGCGGTTTTCCAAACGGATTCCACCGATTCCACTTCCGGTTCTTCCCGAGGCACGGAAACTCGCAATGTAACTTTATGTTTCAAAGGTATGGAATAAAGATGATAATAAACGCTAAGGGTTCCGCCCTTGATTTCGAAAGAACCGTCTTCTTCCGTGATTTTCTCGCCGTTTGCGTCGTCCACACCGGAAAGATTCATCAAGGAATCGAATTGCAAATCCTTATCATCTCTAAGAAACTTTCCGACCTCATGAATTTTGGAAGCATCCACGGAAATAATAGCTTCCACCGGCGTTTCGGTATCAATGCCAAGAATTGCCTCGCCGAATTTATCTTTCAAGATTTCAAAAATTTCTTCGGGGGTTTTCATGCCGTTTTCTTCCTAAGAGTTTCTTTACGAATTTTTTCCTGGAGTTTAAGAAGTCCCTCCAAAAGAGCCTCCGGTCGTGGAGGACATCCGGGGACATAAACATCAACGGGTATAACTCTATCGACGCCCTTCAGAACATGATAGCCATGTTTCCAATAAGGTCCACCGGAATTGGCACAACTTCCCATGGAAATAATATATTTGGGGTCGGGCATTTGCTCGTAGAGTCTTTTTATTCTCAAAGCCATTTTGAGAGTAACGGTACCCGAGATAATGATAATATCCGCTTGACGCGGGGAAGGACGAGGGATAACCCCAAAGCGGTCGAAATCGTAATGCGAAGCCGAAGTAGCCATCATTTCGATAGCGCAACATGCAAGTCCGAAGCTAAGTTGCCAAAGCGAAGAAAGACGAGCCCAATTTAACAAGTCCTCCGCTTTTGCAACCACTATGTTGCCATCATCAAATTCTTTATCCAATAAACCCATTGCGCTTTCTCAAATTTAATTTTCTTTACTTTCAGTTAATTCCGAATTGTTTTTCTTCAATTCTTTCATTTCAGGGATATGCGGACGGGGACGATCCCATTCCAAATCGCCTTTTCGCCACTCGTATCCCATTCCCAAAAACAAGATAATAAGAAATATAATTCCAACTATAAAGCCGTACCAACCGAAATTCTGGTAGGTAAGCGCCCACGGGAAAAGCAAGACTATTTCCACGTCGAAAATCAGAAAGATTAGAGCCACGACGTAGAAACGAATATTGAATTTTACCCACGGGGAACCGATAGGGTCTTCGCCGCATTCGTAAGTAAGTAATTTTTCTTTGGTAGGTCTTTTAGGACGGAGAATCCAAGCGGTTAAAATACCAATGCCAACGAAACCTATCGCTAATAAAATGAATACGAAAATCTTCCCAAATTCTGTTAACATACCCGCACACAATCCGTTCAAAAAAGTTTCACAAAAATATGTTAGGGTTTAATTAAAGTCAAGCAGATTAGAAAAAAGGTTCAGAGGTACA
>CAZSYM010000035.1:0-6628 GCA_964611145.1 uncultured Melioribacteraceae bacterium | reverse complement strand
TACATTCCCAAATACACCGCAAAGTAAAATTCGCTTGTTCGGGTATCGTTAAATGCGCCGTTTTCTTGTTCTTCGGATGTGAGAAAACTATTGTAACGAGCGCGGATGAAAAGGTCGTGAACAATTTCATATTTTACGCTTACGCCGAATCGAGTGTAATTCGTTCTCAAGCCGAAAAGGAAAGGAGGTTGCGGCACAACATACTGGTCTTCGGTTTTACCATCCGCCCCTTTGCGGATATACTCCCCCCACACTTGCGCTTGCAATCCGCGAATAATTCTGTAATTTAACGAACCGTAAATTCTATCGGAATTATGCCCCATCCAATCGCCAAGAAGATAATTGTGACTTGCATAGGTTTGCGTAGGGATGTAATGTCTGTAAACAAAAGGATAAATCTTAGTGTACTCAACTGTTGCGGTTAAATTATCGATAGGCAAATCCGTAATCGAACCACCGATTTGAAACGCTATTTGCGTACGTTGTTTTTTGGGATCAAACAACCCGCTAAGCGTAATTTCATCAATAAAAAAAGTTCCGTACAAATGCGTATTCGGGATATGATTTCTCGAACTCAATCCAAGGAAGAATTGCGAGTTAGCCCCGGCACTATTGCCTCCTTTTTTACTGCTCAGATAGTGGTCGGCGGCACGGAAAAACATCAGCGGGAAAAGATAAAGAGGTTCAAGATTATCGGAGTAAATCACCGATTCACCGAAAGAGACGGAGAGTCCCTCATACGGCGTAACAATTACGGTGTGCGAAGCAATGAATTTTTTACGGAGAATTACTCTTTGTTCTCCTTCTCTGAGAGTTGGATATGAAGCCGCAGAATCAATTACATCGCTCGAAAGCCAGCCGTGGAAATAATTAAAACGCAGCCAACTTGTAAGATTAACATCAAGGCGAATCATCGGATACGAAGGTGCTTTCGTGGAATGAACAAGCAGTCCGCTTTCACCGTAGCCCCATGTAATCGGTTCTTTCCCAACCAAAACATTTCCCCACGACCAATTGAAATTAAGCGACGTATTTGTTCTGCTATATTCGAAATGCTCAGCCTTGTTTAGCGCTATAACCTCGCCCGTCTCCGGTGTAAAGAGTTTTTCTTTGTCCAGATTCGCGCCATCTTCCGCATTGTCCCTAAAATCAAAATCGAAACCGAGCCAATCGGAAACGTAGCCGTGCAATCTAACGCCGTTCCACAAATGCGAGTAAGAATTGCCGTCACGCTTGCCGATTTCATAGCCGAGAATCGGGTCGAGATTTAATTTGAAAAGCTTATCGGAATAACTCAAAAGACGATAACGCCCGTTGCCGTCTTTCAGCCATTGAACTTCGCTCTCATTTTCCGTTGCGCGTCGAACTCCGGACGCAGAAGATTTATCTTCAATAAACGCTTTTTCCAAACCGTAATCCTTTAGGAAAAACTCCAATTCCTCTTTCTCAAGCGAAGTTATTTTACACCGCTTCGCCTCTGCGCCTTTGTAACTCCGCACCTTTTCTTTTACTTCCGTCAACTTACGCAGAACATATAAGCGCGGAAGGGGTTTAATTTCGTCGTTAAATTCAATTACGCCCTTTTGCGCAAGGCGGGAAAGAAAAGCGTAAACATCGCGATAAAGCGGTTCCGGCGCATATTGAGCAAAACCATTTGAAAAAATGACAAATAAATAAACCGGTAAAAGAAAGAAAAATTTTTTCATCTCAACCTCTCGACATTTAAAAAGAACCCCGCAATAAGCGGGGAGAAATATAATAAATTCATTAATAACAAATCACAACAAATGATCAATAAATAGGCGGTAATCCGAATTTCTCCCGAAGTTTAATAATCACATAATGTAGAATATACGAATGTATCGATTCTACGGTCGCCATATCGCTTAATTCGGTGTGAACGGAAAACTTATTTATTCGTTTTAATTTTCCCCCGTCATAGCCCGTAATCCCGACGGTTATTAAATCATTTTCATTTGCCCATTCAACCGCTTTTATTATGTTAGGGCTGTTACCGGACCCACTAATGGCGATCAAAACATCTCCTTTTCCGGCAAATGTTCTCAACTGTTGTTCAAAAATGGTTTCGTAGCCGTCGTCGTTACCCAACGCTGTAATAAAGGGGACATTATCCGTTAAACTGGTCGCTTTTATTCTCTTTTTTGTTTCAGCGCTTTCCCTTGTCCCCTTTGCCATATCCTGCGCAAAATGCGAAGCGTTTGCCGCCGAGCCACCGTTACCAATTACAAAAATCTTATTATCATTCTCAAAAGCATTAAGAATAATATCTATTAATTTATTTACCTGTTCTTCGTCAACGAGTTCCAATTTGTTAATAAAATATTGTTTGTATTCATTATAATTCAGATCTTTCATAGTAATTTTTCCACTCCTTATTTGCTTGTTCCAAATGTTTATGCGTGCCTATATCCAGTAAATAGTAAGAATCATAAAATCCTTTCATTTTACCGACTAATTTAGGCAACAAATCAAAACCAATATCAGCAATTTCTTTATCTATTAATTTTATTATTTCGGGTTCGGCAATATAAATCCCCGCATTTGCCAAATTCGACTTCGGGTTTTCAGGCTTTTCCTCGAAGGAAATCACGACGTTATTTTCATCCAGTTCCACAATACCCTTTGCAGTCGGCGTATCCGTTTCGAACAATGCCATACTGAAAGGATAAGGATGAGCATTATGAAACTCGGCGAATTTCGTGATATTGAAATTTGTCAGGTTATCCGCATAGGCTATCAAAAACGGTGCATCGTCAACAAAATCTGCATTGGCTTTTAACGTCCCGGCACTTCCCAATAAATATTTTTCTTCAACAAGTTTAAATTTTATGGAAGTATTGTAATTATTAATAAAATTACGAACTTTCCCAGGCAAATGATGTAAATTAATTAACACTTCTTCAATATTATGTCGTTCAAATAGTTTTATCCACCATGCAAGTAAAGGTATGCCGTTAATTTCCACCAAACATTTCGGAATTTCATATGTAATCGGACGAAGTCGGGTACCGAGGCCTGCTGCAAGAAGAAAGGCTTTTCTTATTCTCATTTTACTTTTCTTACCACATTCATTTGCTTCATTGTTTTTTCGGCATATTCGAGAATATCATCAATATTGCCTTGCTCATTTAAATATTCCAAATATTCCCGAACCGAATCCTCGGGTGTTCTTTTGGGTTCCCAACCCAATTTCCGTAATTTCGAAATATCGGAAAGCGCATTACGCGTGTCTCCTACGCGAAACTCACCTGGAATTCTCGGTTTTATGTGCTCCTTTCCATGCACTTTGGCAACAATCTCGGCAAATTCCTTAATTGAATACGGTTTCCCACCTCCCACACAAAAAACTTCGTAATTTGCCTTTTCGTTTTCCAACACCAAAATATTGGCTTCGACAACATCATGAATATTTACAAAATCTCGTAATTGATTACCGTCCTCATACAACGTAGGCGCTTTATCAAAATAATAATGCAAATTAAATATTCTATTAGCACCGCTATAAGCATTGTAGAAAGATTGTCTGGGTCCTTGAACTATCGAGTAACGCATTGCCACAGAGGGTATTTCATAGCGTTTACCGAATTTAATTGCTATTTGTTCTTGAGAATATTTGGAAATCGCATAAGCGTTAGGCGGATTAGCGTGAGTTTCTGGCGTCCACAGCCACTCCATCTTTTTACCGTCTTCATCTTTCCAATCCCATTCCCCCCTTTCGAGCTGTGAAACCGTTCGCAAATCGGGACGAACAATTTCTCCTTTCGAATTTTTATAGATCCCTTCGCCCTGTACAAACTGGGATGATGCAACGATAATTTTCCTAATCTTCAGTTTTTTCTCATAAATAATTTCATATATTAATGCGGTGCTTACGGAATTTACGTGGAAAAAAGTTGAGAAATCGGGTAAATAATCCTGATATGCGGCAAGATGAAAAATGTATTCCACTCCTTCCAGAGCATATTCCAATGTTCTTTTATCGCGTACATCGCCGAAAACGAATTCCGCTTTAGGATTTAAATATGACGGCTTTCCCTTAAGATGAACCGGCTTTTGCAGATTATCAAGTATTCTGACATCATACCCAAGCTCAATTAATTTATCAACAGTATGTGAGCCAATAAATCCCGCACCGCCCGTTACAAGCACTAATGACATAGTTCTCACCTAAAATTTATCTTCTGTAATCAAAAATAATTCTGCTTCCGTAAGGCTCCAACATAAAGGGCAATTCTCTATAATCGCTCATTGCCTCTCTTAACACATCTTGTTTATCACGGGGACAATAAACCATTAAAAATCCACCTCCTCCGGCTCCTGAAATTTTTCCACCTATTGCACCCGCATTTATTGCTCGAGCATACATCTTTTCTATCTTTTCGTTTGAAACGTTCGGGGCAAGTTGTTTCTTCATTTCCCAATTTTCTTTCAAAATAACTCCAACCTTATCGATATGTCCTTCTTTTAAAGCTTCCACCACCTCGTATGCTAATTCTTTTATTCTGTTATGGAATTTCAATTTTTGGGAAATTAAACTTTTCTGTTTAGTTAAAACCGAAGAAGATTTTCGCGTAATGTCCGTATAAAACAACAACAAATTCGCACCTAATTTTCTCCTTAATTTTTCTTCCAAATTCAACTTTTCCACTTCCACCGTATCATCTTTTTTGAATTTGAAAGTAGAAAGGCCCCCGTATGCCGCGATATACTGGTCCTGCTTTCCTATCGGTTTTTTCAAGATGTCAATTTCAATTTCACATGCCTCTCGAGCCAGCCTCTCCGCAGTGACCTGTTCTCCCATATAATTATAAAAAGCATTTAACAATCCGACCGTCAAACTACTGGACGAACCGAGCCCCGAACCTTGCGAAGGAATATCCGCAAGCATAGTGATTTCAACACCTTTTTTTAATCCCGCCTTTCTTGCCGCCTCTCTTACAAGTTCATGCTTAAGTTCATCAAAACTTTCCACAATCTCTTTCTGCATATAATTCACATAAATATACTCATCAAATCTTTCCTTTACAATTACGTAAACATATTTATCAATTGCCGTACTCACAACAAAACCTTCATGCTTTTCATAATAATCCTTCAGGTCAGTTCCACCGCCGGAAATACTAATTCTTAGAGGTGTCTGTGAAATAATCATTTTGTAGCATCCTCATAATTTCTAAGATTATTTTGCCCCCTTCCCCAACAGTACCACAGGAATGGTTTTTAGCAATATTTTTATATCCAATAAGAGTGACCAATTATCTATATATTCCAAATCCAATTTAGCCCACTCATTAAAATCCGTTATTTTACTACGCCCCGAAACTTGCCAAAGACATGTAAGCCCAGGTTTAACACTAAGCTTTCTTCTATGCCATAAATCAAATTCATTAAATTCATATTGTAGTGGCGGACGTGGACCGACAAGACTCAAATCCCCCTTCAAAACACTGAACAATTGAGGCAATTCGTCAAGACTATACTTTCTCAAAAACTTTCCGACCGGCAAAATTCTCGGGTCGTTTGTTAATTTAAAAACAGGTCCGCTCATTTCATTATTTTTCATTAGCTGTTTCTTTATTTCGTCGGCATTACGAACCATAGTTCGGAATTTCCAACTTTTTATCGGTTTTCTGTTGTAACCGACAACATGCCAACTATAAAGGATAGGACGTCCATCCTGCAAATATATCAACAATGCTATTATTAACATAATAGGTGACAACAAAATTAAGGCGACCGCCGAAACAATTATGTCCATCAACCTTTTAATAAATAACTGCCATTCTTTTTGCTTTGTGTAACCAAAACTAATGATATTCAGTCCGTACAGGTTGTCAACTCGAACATCTTTTGTTATCTTACCAAAAAAATCCGAATTTAATCTGACAGGAATTCCTACACTCTCACAAATTTCAAGTACTTCTCTTATTCTGTCAAAACGTTTAGTGGAAATAGTAATAATTATTTCTTCGGGATTTAATTCCTTTACAATTTTAATTATGTTTTTATACGTATCCAAAACTTTGTAGCCATATAAGGTCTGCCCGACTTTATCTTCATCTCCCGTTAATAATCCGAGAATATCAAGCCCCCAACTAAAATTCTTATTGACTACCTCGATAAATTTCTTAGTTCGTGTTCCGGTGCCAATTATAATCACGCGTTTTCTATTTTTCCCTTTTTGTCTAATGTAATTTGCAAGAAAATAAAGAAGAGTTTTTTCAATTCCAATAAAAATAACAACGACAAAAAATGGCAACAACAGAGCCGTTCTGGGAATTCTATAATAAAGAAGATAAGAAACAATGATTGTGCCTAACAACAAAATTGTTGTAACTTTTAGGATGTTTAAGAATTCCGTTATTAACGAAGTAAATCGCTGATAAGAGTATGCTTGATAATTCTTGAGAAACAAAACGAACAAGAAAGAAAGAAATGCTCCTATTAAAATTAAAGAACCGTTGACGGGGAACGGTTGGGGGAAAATCCGAGGGTTCTTCAAATGCAAATAATCCCACCACAAATAGGATACAGCCAAACCCAAGAAAACCGTAATAAAATCCGCTATTTGCGCTATCTTACTATTAAATGACGAACGCCAAATCAT
>CAZSYM010000034.1:0-25620 GCA_964611145.1 uncultured Melioribacteraceae bacterium | reverse complement strand
AAAAACTCTTTCTTGTCGGGATGGAAAAAGCCCAATGTTTTTGCATGTAGGGCTTGGCGGGGCATTATTTCCAAAAGATTGTTTACGCGCGCTTTTATTTTGGGTAAATCCAAGCCGTAAACGATTTTTCGTCCTCCATAGGTCGGATCGCCGAAAACAGGATGATGTATGGAAGAAAGATGAACTCTGATTTGATGTGTCCTTCCCGTTTTGAGATTTAATTTTACGAGAGAGGTAAATTCGAATTCCTCGAGCACTTCGTAAATTGTGTGTGCGTATTTTCCTTCCGAGTCGCTAACGGTAAATTTTTTCCTATCGCTTTTGCTCCGTGCAATGTTTTTAATTATTTCTCCTTTTTTATTCTTGAATTTCCCCCAGCAAATCGCCCAGTATTCGCGCTCAATCGAATGTTCGGAGAATTGTTTCGCCAGTTGAGAATGAGTCCAATCGTTCTTGGCTATTAGAATGAGACCGCTGGTGTCCTTATCAAGACGGTGAACAATTCCCGGGCGCTCGGGAGTATTTATCCCGCTTAAGTTTTTCGTGTGGTGAAGCAGGGCGTTTACCAATGTGCCCGTGTAATTTCCGAAGGCAGGGTGAACGACCATTCCCGCCGGTTTATTTACCACAAGAAGAAATTCGTCTTCGTAAACAATATCCAAGGGAATGTCTTCCGGCAGGTTTTCCGAGGGATGGGGAGTTACAGGAATGGAAACGTGAATTTCATCGCCGGGATTTATTTGATAATTTGCTTTCTGGACTTTGCCGTTTACGAGTACCAAGCCTTCTTTGATTAATTTTTGAACCCGGTTTCGTGTGGCATGTTCAAGGACGGAAACGAGGTAAATATCTAATCTTTCCTTTTTCTTTCCTTCCTGAACCTTTAATTTAATTTCCTTTCGGGATGTAAGGTTTGGCATCGGCTTTTGGTAATGCGGTTGAAATATTGTTTTCTTCTTCGGAAATATTTTCTTCCGAATTTTCATCGGCTTCCCGCTCCGCCTTACGCTCTCTTCTTTCGGCAAGGTAATGATAAATAAGAAGCAAGGCAACGCCAATGGTAACGGACGAATCCGCTATGTTGAAAATAGGGAAGCGGTCGTAATAATGTCCGAAAAGGGAGAAATCGAAAAAATCGAAATTGAGAAAATCAACGACTTTTCCGTAAAAGAGAGGGGCGTATCCGTAAATGATGCCGTAGAAAGCGCGGTCTATTAAATTCCCTACGGCACCGGCAATGATAAGAGCCAGGGAGATTCTGTAAAAGAGAGGTTTTCGGCGCATTTTGTAGAGATAATAAATGAGGGCAATGGAGGCAAAAAGGGAAAAAAGCGAAAGGAAAAGTTTGGAGCTTGTGCCAACGCTTATTCCGAAAGCCATACCTGGATTTTCAACGAAGGTGATTCGGAAAAAAGAGCCGAGTATGTCATAACTTCTGCCGAGCGGAAGTCCGTGCCAATTTATTCCTAAAGCGGGTATTGAAATACCCTTAATCCAAAGCTTGCTAATCTGGTCTATTATTACGATAAACGCCGAAAGAAATAGAACACGCACGGCATACCTATTTTTTCTTTTGCATCATTTGTTTTACCGGCAAGCAGTGCTGGGTATGAGGTACTGCGAGCAATCTTTCCTTGGGAATGAGCGGGCAAGTGGGGCAGAGATGCTTGGGTTCGTCTATGCACTCTATACAAATTCCGTAAGTTCCGTTTTCAATTCTTGCCAGAGCATCGTCCAAATAACTTAAAAATTTGGTTTCCCGCTGTGCCCAAAGATAAAGTTTTTCTCGCTCCTGGGCATCCGTACCTTGCTCCGCCATGTGCAAAGAATAAGGCGAATTTTCGTTGATATATTCGCCTGTGGAAGTATCCACCATTTGCTCGCGCAGGCTTGCCAATGTTTCAAGTATTTCATCCCTTTTTTTGAGGATTACTTCTTTGAACTCCGCCAAGTCGGCTTCGGAATAGCCTTTGATTTTTTTAACTTTTTTCGTAGTCGGGGAAACAATTTCTATTTCCCGCCGTGCACGCGAAAGTTTTTTCTTAACGTTCCCGTTTTCCTTCTGCGCTTTGGTTTTGTTGGGACCGTTTCCGTCGTTCTTTTTTCCCATTTATCCTCCTAATCCAAAATGCTAATTTACTTTTTCAATTCCAATTTTGAAAGTGTAATCATTAATTTCCCATTCGTTGACAAAACCGTTTGTCGGTGTGCCTACGGTAATTTTTTCCGCCAATGTTTCCTTCCCGATGTAATCGAAGAAATCCGTTAGATAATTTACGGCTTTTTCATCGGCGGAAAAAGTTATTTCTATTTTGTCCATAACGTCCAAACCGAAATCCTTTCTCATGTTTTGAACGCGATTTATGAATTCGCGGGCATAGCCTTCGGCAATAAGTTCGTCGGTTAATTCGGTATCGATTGCCACCGTTATTCCGCCTTCCGATTCGACCACCCAACCTTCAATTTCGCTTGTGAGAATTTGTACATCGGAAGGATTTAATTCTATTTCCGTACCGTCAATATTGACTTTCACATTTTCCCCTTTTTCGATAGCGGAAATTTCTTCGGCGGTAAATTCGGAAATTCTCTTTGCAAGGCTTTTCATAAGTTTGCCGTATTTTGGACCCAGGGCTTTGAAGTTTGCCTTTGCCGTTTTGTTGACGATTCCCGAATCGTCGCGAAGTATTTCCAGCTCTTTTATGTTGACTTCTTCCAAAATAACTTCTTTCATTTGTTGCAGAGCATCTTTTTTATCTTCCGCCACGGCGACCATTATTTTCTTGAGGGGTTGGCGTACTTTGAGATTCGATTTTGCCCGGATAGTGCGGGTGAGATAAACCACTCGTTGAGCGATGTCCATCTTCTCTTCGAGGGATTCGTCGCGGAAAGATATTTCGGGGAAGTTTACAAGATGGACCGATTCCGCACTTTCTTTTCCGGTAACACCGTTTAAATTTTGGAAAATTTCTTCCGCCACGAAAGGTGCGAAAGGCGCCGTTAATTTTGCCACCGTAATCAAGCATTCGTATAGAGTTTGATATGCGGAGATTTTATTTTTGTTCATTTCGGATTTCCAAAAACGCCTTCTGGAGCGGCGAACGTACCAATTGGATAAATGGTCAATTGTAAAGGAAGCCACCAATCGAGCGGCTTTGGTAACCTCGTAGTCGTCCATTAAATCCGAATATTCTTTTACCGTGGAATTCATTTTTGAGATAATCCAGCGGTCAATTTCGGGACGTTCTTCGTAAGGAATCTCTTTCGCGGAGAAATCGAAATTGTCCACGTTCGCGTAAAGAGCGAAGAAGGAATAGGTGTTTATTAAGGTCCCGAAAAATTTTCTTTGTACTTCGAGCACGCCTTCCTCGTCGAAAAGCGTGGGGCGCCAGGGCGGGCTGGTGGTAACCAAATACCAACGCGTGGCATCGGCACCGTATTTGTCGAACAAGTAAAACGGGTCGACGGTATTACCGCGGGATTTGGACATTTTGAGCCCGTTTTTATCCAGAATCAATTCGTTGACTATGAGATTCTTATACGCAACGTTATCGAAGAGCATAGTGGCGATTGCGTGAAGTGTGTAGAACCAACCGCGGGTTTGGTCTATCCCCTCGCAAATAAAGTCCGCAGGGAAATTCTTTTCGAAAATTTCCTTATTTTCGAACGGATAATGCCATTGCGCAAAAGGCATCGAGCCGGAGTCGAACCAAACATCGATAAGTTCGGGTGTACGCGTGTAAATTTCGCCGTCGCGTTCGAATTTTATTTCGTCAACGAAAGGCTTGTGCAAATCGATTTCCTCTTCGGGGAGGTCGGCTACTTTGATGCGCTTGCCGTCCCTTTCCACAAATCCTTCTTTCAATTCCTCGATGCTTCCGATAGCGAACATCTTGCCGGAAGGACTAACCCAGATGGGAAGGGGAGTAGCCCAAAAGCGGTCGCGGGAAAGCGCCCAATCCTTGTTATCTTCCAGCCAATTCCCGAAACGTCCCGAACCGACTTCCGGAGGTTTCCAATTGATCGTCTTGTTTAATTCTATCATTCTTTCCGCTACGGAGGTGGTTTTTATGAACCAGGACTCGCGAGCGTAATAAATGACGGGCACGTCGTCGAAGCGCCAGCTGAAGGGATAAGAGTGTACGATGGTTTCTTTTTTGTAAAGTTTGCCTTCTTCACGCAATTTTTGGATTATTCCCGCATCGGCGTCCTTGACGAATTGTCCCGCGAAATCGGGAACGTCCTCCGTAAAGGTACCGTTCCTTTTAACGGGCTGTAGGAATGGCAAATCGTATTTTTTGGATACTTCGTAGTCGTCCGCACCGAAAGCGGGCGCAATGTGAACAATTCCCGAACCGTCTTCAGTGCTTACAAAATCGGCAAGTACGACGTAAAATCCTTTTTTATCGACGGTCAAATAATTGAAAAGCTGTTCGTATTCAATTCCTTCCAGTTCGGCACCTTTGAATTCCGTTACAATTTCGTAATCGTTTTTAAGTACGGAAAGTCTTTCCTTTGCGAGTATCAGATATTTGTCGTCCGTTTTGACCTTTACGTAATCTATGTTCGCTCCCACGGCAAGGGCAACGTTTGAAATCAATGTCCACGGGGTTGTTGTCCATACGAGGAAAAAGGTATTTCCGTCTTCCGAGAATTTCGAGGGCTTTAGTTTCATCATCACGAAGACGGAGGGATCTTTGGTTTCTTTGTAACCTAAGGCAAGCTCGTGAGAAGAAAGAACGGTTTCCGAGCGGGGGCATTGTGGAACTATTTTATAATCCTTATAAATCAAGCCTTTGTCGAAAAGGGTTTTGAGCGCCCACCAAACGGATTCGATGTAATTGTTGTCGCAGGTAATATATGCCTCGTCAAGATTTATCCAGTAGCCCATTCTCTCGGTCATTCGTTCCCACATGTCAAGATAAGTGAAAACGGAATCCCGACATGCCTTGTTATATTTTGCTATTCCGAACTTCGGAATTTCGCTTTTGCTTTTTATTCCCAGCTGTTTTTCAACTTCTATTTCCACGGGCAAACCGTGAGTGTCCCACCCCGCTTTACGATTAACGCGATAGCCTTTGAGTGTTTTGTAGCGACAGACTAAATCCTTGAGGGTTCTTGCCATTACGTGATGTATTCCCGGCTTACCGTTCGCTGTGGGTGGTCCCTCGTAGAATGTGAATTGTTTATCCTCGGGACGTGTTTCCACGCTTTTTTCAAAAATTTTGTTTTCTTTCCAGAATTTCAATACCTCTTTTTCGATTTGAGGATAATCCACTTTTCCTTTGTACTCTTTGAACATTTCCCTTACTCCGTTAAATCTCGTCTCTATCGTATTTTTCTATTAAATCTTTTTCCATGTTTATAAATTCTTTAAGCGAATTTTCCGCTTGTTCTCTTTTTTCTATTAACTCGCGGTTCTTCTTTTCCGCTTCGAAAATAATTTTCTCGGCTTCGAGTTTGGCGCGGGAGATTATCAAATTTGCTTTCTTTTGAGCCTCGTCGTTTTTTTCGTTGTCGCTTTCGTTTTTGTTCTTAATGGCTTTCAATTCATTTTGAAGATTGAACACTTCGGCAATTGCCAGTCCGAAAATTCCCGTTGCGCCCAGCGCCACATTGCGGAGGGCAAAAAGTATGATGTTTTCCGCAAGTGTGCCGTTTATGTGAAAATATTTATCGAAAAAAGTAACAAAGAACATTGTAACTAAAGTTGTAGCAGCGATTGCCGTAAAAATCAATTTGCCTCCGTTTTCCCAACCGGCAGTTTTTGCAATAATCCAGCCGGAAGAGAACGCAAAAATAGACAAGACGAACCAAACCGCAAAATTGACGGTTTCCTGGCAGAAAAGATTTGTGCTCAGAAAATCCGAGCCGAACATAACAAGAGTCAAAATAAAAAGAGGGATGAAATATTTTTTCTTATGGGTGCTCACAATCTCGAAATTACCTCCTTCATTATCAATGTTAATTTGGGTTCGGCGTTCATTGCCGCGGCAATTATGTTTTCTAAAGAAACGGGTTTAAGTGCGTCCGGAAAGCATTCGTCGGTGATAATGCTTATGCCAAGTACCTTAATTCCCATGTGGTTTGCGGCAATGTTCTCCGGCACGGTGGACATTCCCACGGCGTCCGCACCCGTAGCACGGAGGAATCTATACTCGGCTTTCGTTTCCAGATTCGGTCCCGGTACGGCTACGTAAACCCCTTTGTGAATCTTGATTTGATTTTCCAAGGCTATTTTTTCCGCCAAATCTATCAGACCTTTGCTATACGGTTCGCTCATATCCGGAAAGCGGGGACCCAACTCGTCCTCGTTGGGACCTATCAAAGGATTATCTCCCAAAAGGTTGATATGGTCCACCATAATCATTAAATCTCCCTCGCGGAAAAGGGGATTCATTCCTCCGGCGGCATTGGAAATAAGCAAAGTTCTTACACCGAGGAATTTCATTACGCGTACGGGGTAAACGATTTGTTTCATCGAGTAACCCTCGTAATAGTGGAATCTGCCTTGCATGGCAACCACGTTGCGACCGTCTATTTTCCCGAAAATCAGACGCCCGCTGTGCGATTCCACCGTGGAAAGAGGGAAATGCGGTAAGTCCGCATAATCGAAAACATGTTCGATTTCAATTTCCTTGACCATTCCGCCGAGGCCGGTTCCTAAAATTATTCCGAAAGGATAATCTTCTTGCGTTTTTGTTCGGATTACTTTCAGAGTTTCTTTAATTTGTTCGATTAATTTGCTCATAGCAATTTCTCCAAGATGTCATCCGCGTCGATGTCTTTTTCTCCCTTTGTTTTTTCCGGTTTTTCTTCTTTGCGGTTTATTTCTTTCTCGGAAAAAACGAGCCCTAAAATTTTTTCTTGTGTTTCTATCATTGCTTTTAATTTCGCCAGCAGAAGAGCTTTTTCTTCTTTTAATTTCGAAACGGATTCCCGAATAAATTCCGCGTTCTTTTCGGCTTTGTCAATTATCTGTTTGGCTTTTAATTCCGCTTCTTTTAACCTGAGTGCGGCTTGTTTTTTTGCGGATTCCAAGGTCTTTGTCGAAGATTCTTTTGTGGTGAGTAATGTATCCTGAAGATTTTTCTCGATTTTCTTATAAGCGTTTATTTCTTCGGAAAGTTTTTCGTTTTCCTTGCGAAGCTTTTCGTTTTCTTCCAAAAGTTTTTCATATTCATTTGCCAGGCGTTCCAGAAAGACACGTACTTCTTCGGCGTTATAGCCGCGTAAAGCTTTGGAAAATTCCTGCTGTTTGATATTTAAAGGTGTAAATCTCATTTTATTAATTCCTGCTTCCGAAAATTGCCGTACCTATTCTCAGCATTGTGGAACCTTCTTCTATTGCAATTAAATAATCGTGTGTCATTCCCATAGAAAGTTCCGTTAAGCCGAAACCGTGCCGATTGAGTTTGTCCTTCAATTTACGCAAATCGGAAAAACTTTTTCGAATTACGGTTTCATCTTCCGTAAGAGGTGCCATTGTCATCAACCCGCGCAAATCGAGATTAGGGGAATTTTTACAATATTCGGCAAGTTCAAATATTTCCTTTTCGTCTCGCAAGCCATATTTGCTTTCCTCTCCGGAGGTGTTTATTTCCAATAATATCTTTTGGACTTTCCCGATTTTAGCGGCTTTTTTCTCTATTTCCATTGCCAGCTTAAGGGATTCCACTGAATGAATGAATTCCGCATTTCCGATTACATATTTTACTTTATTGGTCTGAAGATGTCCGATAAAATGCCACGTAATATTTTCTTTTATCGTCTCGGTTTTCTGACGAAATTCCTGTGCTCGGTTTTCGCCGAAATCCTTTATGCCGAGCGAGAAAGCCTCCAAAATATCTTCCACCGGTTTAAATTTGGAAACGGCAACAAGCCTTATTTCGGAAGAATCCCTTCCGATTTCCTCGCACTTCTCGGCGATTTTATTTCGTACTATTTCGAGGTTCTTTTTAATCATCATAAAAATAATTAAGATTTCGAAAGTATTGTTTTTATTGCTGAAAGTCAATTTAAATTTGTGGCATTTTCTCTTTTTGATTTTACCATTATGAATTAAATAAATTGGAATTTTAATATTGGCTTTTTAGTTTTGCCAAATGATTTATCTAATTTTGGTTTCGCTCTTATGGGCGTTTTCCTTTGGAATAATTAAACATAGTTTGAGCGGAGTTAATCCATCGCTCACGGCTTTTTTGCGTTTAGGAATTTCTACAATTGTCTTTTCGCCTTTTTTGAAATTAAAGGGGCTTTCCAACAAGCATAAATTCCGTTTTATGTTAACCGGCGGAGTGCAATATGGAATAATGTATGTTGCCTATATTTCTTCTTTTGAATATTTACAAGCTTACGAAGTAGCCGTTTTAACTATTTTTACACCTTTGTATGTGATCTTTTTCAGTAATTTGTTTCAGAAAAAGTTTTCTCCTGAATTTTTCTTTGCTTCGCTGTTGGCTATAATAGGGGCTGGCGTAATTATTTATCGCTCAATTTCATGGGAAAATGCATTGCTCGGTTTCTTTTTGATGCAAATTGCTAATATGAGCTTTGCTTTTGGACAGGTCTTTTATAAGAAAATAATGGCTGAGGTAGAATTAAAAGATGCTGAAGTTTTTGCCTTGCTATATTTTGGGAGCGCAATAGTGTCTTTTTTGTTTTTGGCGCCTTATTTCAATATGCAACTTATTTTTTCTCTTACCTCAAAGGAAATTTCGGCGATTGTTTATTTAGGTGCGGTTGCTTCTGGGATTGGCTTTTTCCTATGGAATTATGGCGCGCGCAAGGTCAACGATGGAACCCTTGCGGTGTTTAATAATTTGAAAATACCTTTTTCAATCGGTGTCTCAATTCTCTTTTTTGGAGAAGTGGCAAATCTCCCTCGGCTTGTCATTGGGAGTGTGATACTTGGCGTTGCTTTGTATCTTTGCGAAAAACAAAAATAGTGTGGAGCAAAGGGGGTTATAAAAAACAGTAGCGAGAATTAAGCTTTGTTTTTTATTTTCCTATATAATCTTTTCTGAAGCTTTCCAATAAATGTTTTTCTTTCGTCTTGCACTCTTTCCCAAAAGATTTTAACTTAGTAAGTTCGTAAAAAATAAATTAAATAATTACGTAAGGCGTAAATGAAAAGAATATTAGCGATTTTTTTAGTTGTAACGACAGTTTTGTTTTCCCAAAACAAAAGAGGGGAAATAAAAAAACAGTTGGATGACGACAATTCCAAGTACACGAATGTCGGTAATATAGGGCTTACCGTTACGAACTTTGGTGCATACGGCAACGGCTTTAGCTTGTGGCCCGAGCAACCCTCGTGCGAGTATCCTCTCGGTAGCGGAATAGAACACATTTTTGACGGCGGACTTTGGGTCGGAGGGTTCATAGCGGACGATTCGCTGGGCAACAATGCTCGTGGACCTTTTGTAACCACCGCAGCCGTCGATGCCGCTTCCGTTTCCAATCGTGGAGGCGGATGGGAGTTTACAAATCAACCTGGGGATTTGGTTAAAGAGCGTTCTTCACTCATTGATTCCCGTTATTTTTCGCCTTCGGCTGTTTCGCATCAAGATTTTGTAATGGATTATGTGGATACGAATATTACGCTTAGCAACGGCGAGCTTATAGTGGATCACGTTCCTTTGGGAATTGCTGTTCATCAGGAAAGTTATGCGTGGAATTTTACTTTCGCAAATTTCTTCGTGATAATGAATTATTGGATAAAAAACGTTTCGGATAAATACATTGATAGCGTTTTTATAGGGTTGTGGACGGATACCGTTGTGCGTAATACCAATATTACTTCGCCCAGGATTGGCGCTGCCTTTTATAATAAAGGCGGAAACGGTTACAACGATTCTTTGCATATCGCTTATGAATTCGATGCTACGGGTGATATTGGATTTACGGACCATTATATCGGCATTCAATTCCTCGGTGCTTCGGCGCATTACGATAGTGTGAATTTTGTAAGTTGGCAATTTCGAAATACAAACAATCCTAATTTTTTCGCTCCTACAACGGATGTGAAACGTTATAAGAAAATGGAGGGATATTTTGGCGGACAAAATCGCTGGTCGTCGGGAATAAATCATGACGATTTGAAAAAACCGAGCAATCGTTCCGTCCTGATTACCGCAGGTCCTTTTAAAACCATTGCGCCTGGAGATTCGATTAATATTACCTTTGCCATTGTGGCGGCTAAAAAATTCGGTAACGACCCCGCCGCATACGACACAGAGCTACAGAAAAAAAATCTTTATTCCAATGCCGCTTGGGCTTTAAGAGCATACAACGGAGAAGACAAAAACGGTAACGGCGTTCTCGACCCGGGCGAAGATCTTGACGGCGACGGCAAGATAACACGTTATATTTTGCCAGCACCGCCTAAAAACCCCGTTGTGAAAGTGGTCCCGCAAAATCGAAAAGTAATTATTTATTGGAATAAACGTTCCGAATTTTCCGTTGATCCCATTTCCGGTAAGAGGGATTTTGAAGGGTATAGAATTTACAGAACCAATGCCGGTTTCGATTTGACGGAAACACAGGATTTACAAAAGGCGTTGGTTAAAATTGCCGAGTTCGATAGTGTGAATAATATCGGTTTTAATACCGGTTTCGATTATATCAAATTGGATAAACCGGTAACTTTCGAGGGCGATACCACTAAATATTATTATAAGTTCGAAATTGATAACCTTCTGAACGGTTGGGAATATGTGTATTCCGTTACCGCTTTCGATAAAGGTGACCCGGAGAATAATCTCCAAAGCCTCGAATCCAGTAAATTGGCTAATGCCGTGAAGGTTTTGCCTGGTACTTTACCCACTTCCGACCCGAACGTGAAAGTAGGAGTTTATCCGAATCCTTACTACGGAAGCGCTTATTGGGACGGTCCTTCCGAGCGATTGCGCAAAATTTATTTCTATAATCTCCCGAAAGATTGCGAGATTGTGATATATACCCTTTCGGGCGACGTTGTGAAAAGAATTCATCATACGACCGCGAGCAATGGTTCCGATTTGCGTTGGTTCCAGACTTATTCCAAAGATGGTTCGCAACAAATGACGGGCGGAGAAGAGCCATGGGATTTGATTACCGACGGCGATCAAGCAATTGCTTCGGGTATGTATCTTTTCACGGTTAAAGATAATATCACAGGAACAATCAAGACAGGTAAATTTTTGGTCATTAAATAAATAGGTGAAAAAATGAAAATTAAGGCTATTGCAATAGTAGTTCTTTTGTTTGCCGCGCAAGTATTTGCGCAGAATTACCCGGAGGTTCCCGTTAGGGCTATTCAATACATTTCGCCCGATTCTTTGGCTACGGAGCCTCACGATTATCCCTCTCCTTTGAACAAGGACACGGTTGTTATTACCGGTGTGGTTATGAACGCTCCTTTCAGGTACGACGACCCAAATACCGCCACTTTGCATGTGGGCGGAGCGGGATTTTATCTGAGAGATACTACCGATAACGAGTGGTCGGGGATAATTGTTCGGCAGAACGGAATTTCTTCCGCCGCTTTCAATGCTTTGGATACCGGTATGGTTGTCAAGGTTACGGGTGTGGTTAATGAGTATTATACAACCACGCAGTTTAATTTGATTAAATTCGAAGCGGAGGATGTGGTCGATTTCAAATCCAAACGTCCCGCTCCCATCGTGCTGAGCATCTCCGATTTTGTCAATCCCGACGGAACCCCAAAGTACGAAATGGAAAAATACGAAGGAATGTATGTGGAAATCCGTAACGTAACGGTTACGGACGAAATCTCCGTCGGTAGCGGAAGTTTCGGAATTTTTGACGAGAATAATTTACACATGTACGTAGGTAATCAGTCCGATTATGTACGTTATACAATGCAAACCCCGCTGGCAGGCACTAAAATCGAGTATATCCGCGGGTTTATAGAAACAAGAACCAATCTCACGGACGGTTGGTTTATGATTGATCCTATTTATCCCGATGATATTAAATACGGAAGTGCGTTGCCGCCGAGAGTCTCCAATATTTCGAGAGATGTTATTACCGTAGGTCCTAACGATGCCGTTACGGTTCAGGCAAAACTAACCGATTCCGACGGCTCAATTAAAGAAGGTTGGCTGGTTTATCGTGTGAATATGGGAACGCAGGATTCCATTCAGATGCACCCAATCAGCGATGGCGATTCCATTTATTCCGCCGTTATCCCCGCTTTGGGAGATACCGGACTGGTCGATTTTTACGTGCGTGCTATTGATAACGACAATTTGACTTCTACGAATCCCAATAACTTTGCCAATAACAGATATTTTTATTTGGTTTTGGATAGGCCTCTTACCATTCAGGATGTACAATACAGTCCTTTTGGCTCCGGTTACAGCGGATATAACGGCTATACCGTAACGGTTCGCGGTGTGGTTACTGCGGACACTTCCGACTTCGGGACGCTTGTTTATATTCAGAATGGAACAGGTCCATGGAGCGGAATTCAACTTTTCGGTACCGAGCCTCTTAAACTTAAAAAGGGAGACGACGTGACTGTTACCGGGCTTGTGGTGGAATCCCACGGGCTTACACGCCTTACGAATATAGATGATCCGTCCCTTGTTACCGTGAACGCTACAGGTGTTGCGCTTCCCGAACCTACGGTTTTGGGTACCGACGTGATTGATTTGTCCGGTTCTGGAACCTTGCCCGCCGAATCGTATGAAAGCGTGCTGATTGAATATGACAATGTAACCGTTGTGGATGATAATGCGGACGGTGAAACGGGACCCGGAGTCAATGGAAATCGTAATTATGGAGAAATGCTTGTTGCGGATAATTCCAATATCCAAGCGCGCGTCGAATTGCAGGATGGGAACCACCCTTATAATAATTATTGGGACGCTTCCCAGGAAAACGATCCTTATAGAATTAAGACCGGTGACCATTTCGATGCTTTGGTTGGAATACTTTATTATTCCTACGGTAATTATAAATTGGACCCCCGCAATGCGGACGACTTTATCGGTTTTACGGGTGTGAAGAAGATTAAAGGCGCTTTGCCCGATAAATTCGAACTTTCACAGAATTATCCTAATCCCTTTAATCCTACTACTCTTATAAAATATTCCTTGCCGAAGGCTGGTAACGTGAGCCTTAAGGTTTACAACGTCTTGGGTAAGGAAGTTGCTACGCTGGTAAACGGTTATCAAACCGCCGGTAATTACAAGGTGGAATTCAATGCTCGCGGTTTGGCGTCGGGCTTGTATTTCTATCGTTTGACGGCGGGCGATTTTGTTTCCGTTAAGAAAATGATGTTGCTTAAATAATTTTTCGGGAATTTGCCCGTTCCGTGGGGAGCGGGCAAGTTCGCTTTTTTAAAAAAATTGAATTGTAAAGTATGAGTAAAAAATTATTTATAGGCTTTTGGTTCCTTTTCCTTTTGGCTTACGGGTGTAAGGAAAATATTACGGATAATCCGATAGCTAATAAACCGCCTAACACCTCCCTTTTCCTTTATCCCGATAGTTCCATTAGCAAACAGAAAAGTCGTTTGCAAGTTCACTGGTGGGGCGACGACCCGGACGGGCTTGTTATCGGATATTATTTTAAATGGGATGGCATAGATTCCGTATGGCATTTTACGTCTAAAAACGATTCCGTCTTTTCTTTGCCTATCGGCTCGCAGGACACTACATATTGTTTCGAAGTCGTGGCTGTGGATAATTCCGGCAACAATAAATATGACGAAAAAGTCGTTAGGAACGGAATTGATTTCGGAGCGGAACCGTTTACGGATGCAAACGGTAACGGGAAATATGACGAAGGCGAAAGCTTTACGGATATAGGCGAAGTCGACCCTACGCCCGCCAAACAGGTTTTCCCAATTAAAAATTCGACTCCCACGGTTTCCTGGTCGAAGGAAACCATCCTCCCGGCTGAATCTTTCCCCGTTATGACTTTTGGCTGGGATGCGGAGGATTTGGACGGTAACTCCACCATTGTTAAAATTAATCTTGCACTCAACGATACAACAAAGGATGTGGTTTCGTTGGAAGGCTCCGTTCGTCTTGTTACATTGACGGTGACTAATATTAACGGAAACGATGCGGAAATGAAGATTTTAATCGACGGGTCGGAGAATAAAACGAACCCCGTTAATTTGAAAAATTTGAAGCTTGATGACAATAACGTAATTTATGTGCAAGCGGTGGATATTTCGGGTGCAAAGTCGAAATTTATTTCTTTGCCTGACTCTGGTTCCGCCTGGTTTGTCAAAAAGCCTAAGGGGAAAGTTCTTATAATTGACGATTACGCAGGTAATCAAAGTGCGGCGGACTTTTATTCCGAGGTTTTCGACAATGTGCACGGTGGAGTCTTAAAGGATAAGTATGACGTGTTGGATTTGGAAAATACAAAATTGCCGTATGAGTTTTTGACTTTTCTTCAAACCGTCAAATTGTTCAAGTATGTTTTTTGGTATTCCGGTTCCACGCCGCGAATGGATTTGACTAATTTGATTACGCAAAAATATATTCAAAGCGGCGGGCATATTGCATACTCAATGACCTTCGAGGATTCTTCGGATACTTTCCCGTTCGATTTGGGAACTTTGCAAAACTTTTTGCCTATCGATTCTTTGGGGCAAAAAGACCCGGTGCCTTTCCTTTTGAAAGGTGCGGAGGTGCTTAGCGCTGCCGGTTTGGATTATCCCCATTTGAGAACTTCCGGCACTACCGGATTCGTACGCACTTTTTATCCGAACAGCATTACGGCTTTTACGGTGTATGACCTTTCCAGTCGGCAATTGTCGGGGCATATAGCTTTTATGAACAATACCAAAAACCTCTTTTTCATTGGCTTGCCCCTGCACCTTTGCGACGGAATTCAAGGAAATGTAATGCTCTTTTTTGATAAGCTATTTTTTGAAGATTTCGGATTACAGCCATGAAAAAACTTTTTCTAACGATAATTTTTCTTTTACCGTTACTCCTCCTTGCGCAGGGAAAAGGAAGAATAGTTGGAACCGTCACCGATGCCAAAAGCGGCGAGCCTCTTCCTGGCGTGAACATCTTGCTGAAAGGAACTTACTACGGAGCGGCGACGGATTTTAACGGGAAATTCCGAATAGAGGATATTGCACCCGGAACTTATACCGTGAGCGTTTCGCTTATCGGATATAAGACTATGGAGTTTACGGGCATAAACGTTAAAGCCGGTAAGACCTTGAAACTGGATGTTAAGATGCAAGAAACCGTCCTTACGTTGGAGCAGGACGTTGTGGTTGTCGGCGATAAACCTTTGGTGGATGTGGAGGAAACGCAAAGCATTCGTTCCATTTCTAAAAAGGATATCGAAGTGGCGGCTGTTGAGGATGTGAAAGATGTGGTTTCTCAGCAAGCGGGAGTTGTTGAATCGGATCATGAAATTCATATTCGTGGCGGACGCTCCTACGAGAACGCTTATCTTTTGGACGGCGTTTCGGTGCAAGATCCTTTGGCGGGAACCGGCTTCGGATTGGAGCTAAGCTCGAACGCAATTGAAGAGGTTCAGGTAATTACCGGCGGTTTCAATGCGGAATACGGACAGGCAACCTCGGGAATTGTGAATGTGAAAACCCGTGAAGGAGGCGATACTTATCGAGGTGCAATTAGTTATCGACGTGATAATTTCGGTAATAAGGAATCTTATCATGTTTTCAATACGGATATTGTGCAAGCCAACCTCTCAGGTCCCGAACCCATTACAAAATATTTGTTGCCCGCTTTGGGAGTTAAAATCCCCGGTGAGCTTTCTTTCTTCGGTAGTTTTTATATGGGAATAAGCGACGGTATTACTCAAGGGTATTATAAACCTACGGCAAAACAGCTTTATTCCTCCACTTTTTACGGTACTCGATTTGCTCCCCGAGCGGAAAATAATTGGTTCTGGATGGGAAAATTGACTTATAAAATTAGCCCTACAATGAAACTTTATTTTTCTTATAATCAATCTGTTAATATCAATCAAAATTCCCAATCCTTGCAAGCGAATCTTGAATACGTAGAACCGAGCCCGGGGTATCAATATCGTTTTCAAAAGATTCTCGATAATGCGAATACATTTACGCACGATAACAAATACATGACTTTGAGCTGGACACATACGCTTAATTCCAAAACCTTTTATGAAGTGAAATTAAATCATTTCTTTTCCAATCTTCGTGCTGATGCAAACGGAAAATATTGGTACGAGTACAGAGAACCCAAAGATATTGTAACCTTCCCAATTGAATATTATAATTTGGATAGAGATACCGTGGGGGTGATTCCCGGTGACGGCTTTTGGGACGTCGGGAATCCGTTTACATGGCGAGACCATTTCATCGATGAGTATTCCATTAAAGGAGACTTAACGAGTTTCTTCGACGAGAAGAACAAGTTCAAAACCGGTTTTAATATGGTTTTCCAAGAGATGCAAGTTGTGGATATTTATAAACCTTGGATTGGCACGTTAGGATTGAACAACGATATTTATCGTGTTTTCCCCGCTCACGGAGCCTTTTATGCCCAGGACAATGTTAATTTCGAAGGAATGATTTTGAATTTCGGTTTGCGTCTCGATTATTGGTTCCCCGGTAAATATGTGGACGATGCGGTTAATAATCCCGAAGTAATTACTATTCCCGACGAGACGCGAAAACGTTATCACGAAGATACTTTCGGTTGGTTCGGCGGGCGGCGTTGGAAAGCACGCTTGAGCCCTCGCTTGGGAATTTCTCATCCCGTAACCAATAATCAGATTTTGTTCTTTTCTTACGGACATTTTTCAAAGTGGCCCCGTCCGCAATTCGTTTATGCTAAATTGAGTCCCACGAGTGCGAAATCGTCTTTTCAGAAATTTGGAAATCCTGATTTGAATCCCGAAACCACGGTCGCTTATGAGTTGGGACTTAAAACTCAGTTTACCCAAAACGATGTACTCACGGTAACGGCTTATTACAAAGATATTTTCGATTATATTCGTACTCGCACGGCAAAAATTCGTTCCGCCAGATTTGCCACCAAGTCTTTTATCACTTACGCTAACTTGGATTACGCCCGTTCCCGTGGCTTGGAAATAGAATATAAAAAGAGAATAGGGAAGTGGTTTAACGGAATGCTTTCTTTCTCCTATTCCATTGTAACGGGTAAAAGTTCTTCCGCGGACGAAGGCGTTTTGATTCTTAAAGGCGATTTGACCGAATCCATTAAGGAACAATATGTGCAGTGGGATAGACCGATTACCGCAAGTGCGAGTTTCAATTTTTACATTCAGAAAGATAAACCTCTCTTTGGTTTCGGAAAAGGAATTTTGGACGACATAAATATTTACACGAGGATATTTTTTGAATCGGGTAAACGCTATACTCCAGCTATCTTTACCGGCAACTATACGGAAGACGGACGTCCCGAATATATTTACGATAGAACGAATCGTTACGGAGCCATAGGGGATAATTGGTTCTGGATTGATATGAATATCGAAAAATATTTTACTCTCGGCGGCTTGAAATTCTCCTTAAAGGTGGAAATAAATAATCTGCTGGATACCAAGAACTCCGCAATTATCAATCCCGCCACGGGGAGAGCGTACGAATATGGCGACCCGACACCTTTGACGTGGAACGACCCGCTCTATCCCGATTTGCAAGCGCCCCTTTCTCCTTATCCTTTTAACCCGGCGCGTTACTTGACGAGAAGAAACGTTAAATTCGGAATAGGCTTGAGATTTTAGTAATAAAACAATTTTGAAGAAATTCGAGGTTTTAAATTTTGAAAATGAGAAATCGCTTAATATTGCTTTTGATGCTTTTGGTACCGCTTACTCTTAAGGCACAGCTTTTCCCCACGTTAGGAGGACAACGCGCGGGAATTTCAACGGCACAATTTCTTAAAATTGGTGTCGGTAGCCGTGCCACGGCAATGGGAGATGCGTTTGTTGCAGTTGCCAACGATGCAAGCGCTCTTTATTGGAATCCCGCCGGAGTTGTGCAAGCCGAACAAAATCAAGTTATTTTTTCTCATAACGAGTGGCTGGTGGATATTTCCCACGAGTTTATCGGTGGCATTTATCATTTTAGCGAGAACGACGCCTTGGGCGTTGCCTTTACCGCTTTGCATATGGAAGATATGCCCGTTACGACGGAGGTAATGCCTTTTGGGACGGGAGAATATTTCTCTTACGGAGATATTGCTGCTGCCGTTACTTATTCGCGCAAGATGACAAGCCAATTCAGTTTCGGCGTAACCGCTCGCTATATCGAAGAAACTATGGATAGATTGAAAATGCGCGGTGTTATGATTGATTTGGGAACATATTATTGGACCGGCTTGGGTAGCACTCGCTTTGCCGTTGCCATTACGAACTTTGGAGCGCAACTTGCACCCGATGGAAAAGTGGTGCTTTGGGGACATAGGGAAAAGTCCGCATGGCAATCTTTTTCCCCGCCCACTATTTTCCGCTTCGGATTGGCGTTCGAACCGTGGCAAACTTCGGAAAATCGTTTGACCGCCTCCGTGCAATTGAATCACCCGAACGATAATAGCGAAAATGTTTCCGCAGGCTTGGAATATGCGTGGAGAAATATTCTTTATTTGCGCGGCGGATATAAATTTAACGTGGAAGAACAAAATTATACTTTTGGCGCTGGAGTTCATTTGCCTTTGAAAATTGCGGATGTGGAAGTTAATTATGCTTTTGCCAATTTTACACGCTTGGGCTCGGCACACAGATTTTCAATTATTTTGGGATTTTGACAATGAAGCATTTTTTGACTATAGTTTTCTTCTTGGGAATTCTTCTCTACTTCGGTTGTGACGACAAATTCCCCGTTCCCACTCAAACGGGAGGCGAAGCGGGAAATATTGACGATACCGTTTACGTGAAACAAAACCCCGACTGGACGGGTTTCAACAAGCCGGAAGATATTATTATCGGGCGCGAACCTTTTGTGTATGTGGCGGATACTTACAACGATAGAATTGTGATGCTGAACGTGGCGGGGCAAGTGCTGGGAACAAAGAAAATAAAACATCCTGTGGAAATTGCACAGGATTATAAGCTCAATCTTTTGGTTTGCGCGGAGTTCGATACCACCATTAATGGCTCGCAAGTTTCTTTTAGTGCCGTTTATAAAATAGATATGGTGACCGCCGGGCATATAATTGAAAATGCTCCGGTCAAAAGACTCTTGCCTCAAAATCCGAAGGTTGACCCCTTTGCATTTAGTCGCCCCGATAGGCAATATACCGGCATAACGGTTTTTTATGACAATTCTTTTTATGTCGCTCGTACAGGACCTTCCAATTCCAATCCTGTGGACAGAGATAATGCTATTTTGCACATTCGGGAAGTTCCTTCCGAATTTACGGGCAAGGATACGCTTTATATTTCCAAAGTGCCCGGCTTGGCAGCGGAAGGAACGGGGCTTATGTCCGCTAACAAAATTAGTTCTCTTACTTCTTTGGGACGGCATAATTTCGATTTTGTCCTTACCCTTATCGGTGAAAATAGTTTTAAGGTTCAGTGGTTGCATTATGTTAATACGGCGGATTTTTCCGGTTATCAAAGTCAGCTTCAGCCTTTCGAGTCGGATTTAATGGCTGTCAATAGATTCGGCAAACCGGAAGGCGTAACTTTTGACGATAAAAACAATATTTTCGTGGCGGATGCGGAGAAGGATAGCATTTTTAAGTTCAATAACTTTGGCGACGAAATGGAATCTTTCGGTGGTAGCGATGTTTTTAACCATCCGCATGCCGTAGCGTTTTACGATAGAACCCTTTACGTGGCGGATACCGATAATAATAGAATTGTCCGCTTCATTCTTTCTACCGAAATAGATTAAGGAAATGAGATGAAAAAGTTTTTTATAGCGGTGTTTTTCACCGCAAGTGTTTTATTTGCTCAGTCGGTAATTCCGATTATTAATCTTCATCAAAACGATTCCAACGGAAGCCCCGTTTTGCTTAACCAAATGGTTACTGTTACGGGAATAGTGACCGCTTCCAATCAATTTGGCAATAGCGGTCCCGGCGCTGTGCAGGACGAAACGGGTGGAGTTGCCGTTTACGGTAGTGGTTTTGTAAATGCAGTACAAATAGGGGACTCGGTTAAACTTCGCGCAAAGGTTACTCTCTACAACGGTCTTGTGGAATTGAAATTTGATGCTTTATCGACTGTTACCGTTTACAAGCATGGCGTTGAAGTTCAGCCGAAAGTGGTTACTCTGAAAGAATTGGCCGAGCAGAAATGGAACGATGTCGAGGAATTCGAAGGGAGTTTGGTAAGGGTAAACAATGTTACCATTTCCGGTTCCGGTTATTTTGACGGCGGGACGAGCGGTAGAAATTATTCAATCAGCGATTCTACCGGTTCTCTGAAAATGCGCATTGATGAAAGCGTGAACATTGTAGGGACGGCGATTCCTTCGTCGCCCGTGGATATTATCGCTATCGTTGCCCAATACGACCCCAGCGCTCCGTATAGTAGCGGCTATCAAATTTTACCCAGAAAAATTGAAGATATTATTACCCAACCTGTCCCTACGATTCTTACCCCCGTAGTTGCTTCCGATATTACCCCCACTTCTTTTACCGTCTATTTTACGACGCTTCATAAGGGGAATTCCGAGGTGAAATATGGAAAAACTCTGAATTTGGAAATGGGGGATATTGTTGTGGACGAGGACACGACTTTTCATTCCGTAAAAATTGACGGACTTGAGCCTCTTACCACTTATTACTACAAAGTGTATTCTTCCAACGCCACCGGTACGAGTACGAGTAGGACTTCCTCCGTAACCACTGCAAGCCCGAATCCCGAGACGGGTAAAATAAATGTTTATTTTAATTTCTCCGTTGACCACAACGTTTCTATTCCGGGCAACGAAGCGAACGGAAATGTGGACTTCACGAGTAAAATTGTTAATCGTATTAACCATGCAACGTATTCCATCGATTTGGCTCTTTATAGCTTTTTCGGAATAACGGATATAGAAAACGCATTGATTGCGGCTAAGAATCGCGGAGTGAAGATTAGACTTGTTTATGATAACAGAACCGTGCAAAGTTCGGTTAATAGATTGTTGGACGCCGGGGTTAAAATGAGTCAAAGACCCCAAATGGACGGAATAATGCACAATAAATTCGCTGTTTTCGATGCTCGTGACGACAATCCCGATAATGATTGGGTATGGACGGGTTCGTGGAATTGGACTTCGACGGAATTAAACTGGCGAAACAATGCCATTGAAATCAACGACCCTTCTTTGGCACGTGCTTATACGGAGGAGTTCGAGGAAATGTGGGGGAGCAACACCGACGAGCCGAATCCCGCAAATGCAAAATTCGGTCCCTACAAAACCGATAACACTCCGCATTCGTTTTCGATTAAAGGGCGTTCGGTTCAGCTTTATTTCAGTCCTTCCGACAACACGGAGGACCATCTTTCGGATGCGTTGCGTACGGCGGATTCTTCCATCTATTTTGCCGTGCTTAGCTTTACGAGCGATCCTCTCTATTATGCCATAGAGAACAGATATAATGCCGGGGTGCGTGATATTCGCGGTATAATAAGCGATGCTAATACCCAAGGGTCGGAGTTTTCCAGACTTTCGGCTTTGGCTCCCGGAGAAATATTCGATTTTAATCTGGACGGTAAACTTCATGATAAATACGGCATGGTGGATGTTTCATATCCCACTTCCGACCCGACCGTTATGACAGGCTCCCATAATTGGTCTAAGTCCGCCAATACCAAGAACGACGAGAATACTTTGATTATTCATGATATTTATATTGCCAATCAATATATGCAGGAATTTAAGAAGCGCTACAACGAATTGGGTGGCACTACGGCTTTTGTCGTGCCTAAGATTAACGGGGTGCCGAGCCATAATCTTTATCCTCGCTCGATTGTTTTGAATCAAAATTATCCGAATCCTTTCGGCAAAACGAAATTATCCGAAAAGGAAATCACGACCATTTCTTTTTATATGCCCGTGCCGAAAGAAGCAACTCTTACGGTTAGCGATGTTTTGGGAAGAACCGTGAAGGTTCTTTACAAAGGCAGGGCAAAAGCGGGTTTGAACGTTTTCGATTTTAATGCGGAAGGTCTTGCAAGCGGTGTGTATTTTTATTCTTTGAAAGCCGACGGGAAAATTTTTGTTAAAAAAATGCTTTTGTTAAGATAAGGAAATCCTTATTTTTGTTTCCTCAAGTTTGAGATTTTTGCCAAGCCCCGATTAACGGATTGTTGCCCAACCCCGTCAGGTCCGGAAGGAAGCAGCGGTAAGCAACTAATTCGTGTAATCGGTAAGCTTGGCAATTTTTTTTCTTCCCTCATGAATTTGCCTTATTTACCTCTTGATTTATCACGGGAATTTTTCCTTTGAGGGATTGTCGTTTGTGGAGTGGGGAAATTTGTGCCCGGAACAGGACTCGAACCTGCACGAGATTGCTCCCACTAGGTCCTGAACCTAGCGCGTCTACCAATTCCGCCATCCGGGCATACAAAGAATTTCAAGAGCAAGTGCAAAAATAGTAACTACGCAAATATTTTCAAAGCGAATCGGGGGGGATTTCTATCGCTTCGTGAGCATTGCTGTCTGGTATTGCATATTTTGTGAAAATTTTAATAGTTGTATCTCTTTCCGCATTAAACAGCGGGGGAATATCTCGTATGTTGATTATATCTCTATATTCGCCCGAGGTACAGTCGTCGGAATAAAGGCGTGGCGTTCCCAATTCGAAAATGGATTCTTTACAAAAACTCACGGTTACCACATCGCCGTTTTTAGGCGGCTCGAAGTACTCCAACGGTAAATCGAGGCTGTCGTATGTTTCTCTCATAAAATTAGACCAAATGGGATTGGCGGCACGTGCGCCCTGTCCGTATGCGTCCGTGAATTTAATCCTTTGATCGTCGAATCCGACCCAAACTCCGGCGGCTAATTGAGGCGTGTAACCTACGAACCATGCGTCGGAATAATCCTGCGTGGTTCCTGTTTTTCCCGCCGCGGGACGGTGGAAATTATGTATCGTTCTTGTTCGCATTCCCGTACCCTCGTTGATTACGCTTTCCAACATGTCGGTCATTATATAAGCTGTTGCTTCCGGTACGGCTTCGTGTGATTTCGGAGTGGCTTGGTATATAATTATTCCGTCCTTGTCTTCGATTTTTACTATTCCGTATGGCTCGTTGTAAATCCCTTTGTTCCCCAAAGTGGCATAGGCGGCTGTTAATTCCAAAGGCGTAACTTCCGAAGTGCCCAATACTATTGAGGGAACAAGGTGTAAGCGGCTTTTTATGCCCATTTTTTCGGCATAAATTCGTACTTTCCAAAGCGGAACGTAGCCTTCTATAATCAATCTTGCGCTTACGAGGTTGACTGAATGTGCCAATGCATAGCGGAGTGTAGTGAAACCACCGGTTTCATTTTCGAAATTCTTTGGCGCCCAGCCGTTATAATCGAACGGTTGATCGAGAATGGGATAAGCGGGATAAAGCCCGTTGTCAATTGCTACCGTGTAGATTATGGTTTTGAAAGCGGAGCCGGGTTGACGCCTTATTTGAGTTGTGTGATTCAACCCGTATTTGAATTTGTCCCTTCCGCCTACCATAGCTCGAATTTCACCGGTTTTCACGTCCAGCACAATAAAGCCCACATCGATTGTCTGTGCGTCTCTTTCTACGGAATCTACAAAAGCTATATTGTTTTTAAGCGAATTATAAACAACCTTCTTAGCGGAATCTGTTTTTGCATTTAAATAACGATTATTGTTCTTAATTGCTTTATCCAATAAATCGTCGAGTATGTCTCTGTGTTCTTGCCATTTCCAATGTTTATCGAATATTTTTTGGAAAGAGGATAAGTGCTCCTCCACCGATTTGTTCGCTATTTTTTGCATACGAGTATCAAGCGTGGTGGTGATTGTAAGTCCATCTTCGTAAATATCGAATCCATATTGTTTTGACATCCGGGAAAGTTGGCGACGAACATATTCTACGAAATGAGGTGCAATAGTCGATTTACTTTGCTCGGCAATGTTATTACGGGCGACGGTAATTGGTTCCGCCTTCAATTTTTCGTATTCTTCTTTCGAAAGCATTCCGACTTCATACATATTGTGCATGACAACGTTACGTCGTTGGAGGGAATAGTTGTAGTTCCTGAACGGGTCATACCGCAAGGGGGATTTCAAAAGAGCCACAAGAACGGCGCATTCGGGTATGGTCAATTGGGTAATGTCTTTTCCGAAATATGTGCGTGCCGCCACTCCTACTCCGTGAGCTCCGCGCCCGAAATAGGAATTGTTCAGATACATTTCCAAAATTTCTTCTTTTGTATAAGATTTTTCCAAGTTTACGGCTGTAATCCATTCGCGCACTTTGCGGACTATGGTATCGAAGAGGGTTTCCTTGCGATATTTTAATTCGAAAAGATTTCGCGCGAGTTGCTGCGTGATTGTGCTGGCGCCTTCTCGTTTGAAGAGAAAGATGTTTTTTATCATTGCTTTCAGAAAACGTTCTAAATCGACACCCCAATGTTCGTAAAATTTTCTGTCTTCCGTAGCAATCAAAGCGTTTATTAAACTTTTCGGTATGCTGTCGATGGGAGTGTAAATTCTGTTTTGACGAAAAAAACTCCCGATTAATTCTCCGTCGGAGCTGTAAACCTTGCTGGAAAGCTGTGGCTTGGGATTTTCCAATTGCTCGAATGAGGGAAGACCGGAAATAACATAATCGAAGAAGAGATAACCCGCGGCGGAAAAAGCGGCGAGCAGAATAATTATCACGGAGAGTAAAAATAATTTGTTTTTCTTCTTTTTAGCCATTTTCTCCCAAGTCTATTATTTCGAATTGTCCTTCCGCATATTTCCCGAAGCATGGGGCATCAATCCACGAACCGAGATTTACATAAATTCCTTTCCCGAATTTTTTGAATTGCCTTACGTGTGAATGTCCGAATATTACAAAGTCAAAGCCTTTCTCGATTAATTTTTCCGCAACTTCCACGAGTCCGTCCTCAGTTCCATAATTTTTTTCCGTTGTGTATTCCCGGCTTGCTCGGCTTATTTTCGATGCCAAGGCTATTCCTAAATCGGGATGAATCCATGAATAAAGGGTTTGCAAGGTTTTGTTTCTGAAGATTTTTTTAAGAATCTTGTATCCCGTATCGTTTTTAAGCAATCCGTCCCCGTGTGCCAAGTAAAATTTTTTACCGTTCAGGTAAACTTCCAAATTATTTTCGTGGAGGCGCACGTTCAATTCTTTTTCAAAAAAATCTCTGTGAAGGAAATCGTGATTGCCTATTAAATAATCTACCTTTCCTCCCTCTTCCGTGAAGTTTTTTATGGCCGTAAAGGTTCTGTAATACCCTTTTTGCAAAACCAACTTGTATTCGAACCAGTAATCGAACAAATCACCTACTATGAAAAGCCTTGAATTTTTGGGGGAGAGAGAAGTCAGGAATTGACAGAAAAGTTTTTCCTTCAGTTCTTCTCTTTCCTTGTCTTCAAGTCCCAAATGTAAATCGGAAACAAAAAAAATCTTTTCTTCCACAGGAAAACTTTTTTATTAATAATTCTCAAATTTAAGTAATACTCAAATAAAATGCGGAGAGTTTGG
>CAZSYM010000033.1:0-26827 GCA_964611145.1 uncultured Melioribacteraceae bacterium | reverse complement strand
TCTTCATTATTTTATCTCCTTACCATTTCTTATTTTTAAAAGTTAAATATTTAAGGAGAAATACAATGCTTAAAAAATTATTGACCGTTGTTGTGCTTGTTCTTTTTGCGGAGACTCTTGTTGCTCAATATAAGTCTCGCGCGGAGATTCCCGAAAAGTATAAATGGGACATGTCCGTTCTCTACAAATCCAAAGCTGACTGGGATAAGGAATACAATCAACTTTCCCGAATGGCTGATGAATTAAAATCTTATCAAGGGAAGCTATCCGAAAATAGCGAAACGTTTTATAAAGCCTTGCGACTTTATTCCGATTTGATAAAAGGGTATTACAAGCTTTCCGATTATGCCGCGCGTTTGTATGACGAAGATTTGAACAATTCCGCTAATCAACAATTGGTGGAGCGCTCGGAAGCACTGGGAACAAAAATTTCCGAAGCTACTGCTTATATGAGTCCCGAAATACTGAAAATACCCGCAGAGAGAATTCATCAATTTTTTGATAGACAGCCGAAGCTGGCGGAGTTTGATTTCTTTGTCGCAAATATTCAGCGTTTGAAAAAACATACCTTAAGCGATAAGGAAGAAAAAATCTTGGCAAGCGCGGGTTTAATAGCTTCTGGTCCGTCCACTATTCATAGTATTTTCGAAAATGCGGAAAAACCTTTTCCAAAATTGAAACTTTCGGACGGAAAGGAAATAGAATTGAATTCTTCCGCGTATGTTCAATATAGAACTATTCCGAATCGAAAGGATAGGGCTCGCGTTTTCGCTGCGTTTTTTAATAATTATAAGCGCTTTCAAAATACATTGGGAGCTATTCTCGCTGCCAAGGTTAAAATAGATTATTTCTATGCAAAGAATAAAAAATATAAAACCGTGCTCGAATATGCATTGGATAAAAACAATATTCCCGTTACGGTTTATACGAATCTTATCAAGCAAATGGACAAGAATATTCCCACACTTCATAGAATGTTGAAATTGATGAAGCGACTTTTGGGTGTGGATACATTGCATTATTACGATTTGTATATGCCGATTGTAAAAAAGGCGGATATGAAATTTACCGTCGAACAGGCACAAAAAATAATTTTGAAAACTTTAAAGCCTATGGGCAAGGAATATTTGAACGCCGTCGAAAGGGCTTTCAACGAAAGATGGATTGATTATTATCCCACACCGGGAAAGCGGAGCGGTGCTTATTCCAGTGGTGCGGCTTATGATTATCATCCTTATATTTTGATGAACTGGCACGGTGATTATAATTCCCTAACCACTTTAATCCACGAGATGGGACACACTATGCACAGTTATTTTTCCAATAAATATCAGCCTTTCATTAAATCGGACTATCCCATTTTTGTTGCGGAAATTGCTTCCACTTGCAACGAAAGCTTGTTGAACGACTATTTGGTTCGCCATGCGAAAAGCGATAAGGAGAAACTTTTCCTACTCGGTTCCTATCTTGAACTGTTGCGCACCACTATTTTCCGCCAGACATCTTTTGCCGAATTCGAATGGGAAATTCATAAACGTGTGGAAAACAATCAGCCTTTGACCGGTGAAATCATGAGCCAAATTTATTGGAAGATTGTTACCAAATATTACGGGAATTCTCCCGATGTATGTGTCGTTGACCCTTATATAGCTTATGAGTGGGCTTATATTCCTCATTTTGTCGACTATACTTACTATGTTTATCAATATGCAACCTCCTTGATTTATGCTACTGCATTTGCACAAAAGATAATACACGAAGGGGAACCCGCAGTCAAGAAATATTACAATATATTGAAAGGCGGAAGCTCCGATTATCCTATCAATTTGATACGCAAAGCCGGTATTGACCCGCTTAGCTCGGAAGCCTTCGATTTGACAATGCAAAGAATGAATACGGTAATGGATGAAATTGAGGAAATTTTGAATAAAAAAGATAAAGGAGCGAAATAGATGAGGAGAATTCTGCTTTTATTTCTGGGGCTTTTGCTAATTACATGCTCCCAGAAGACCGAGAATAAAGAACAAAATAAGACCGGGCTTGCTTCCCAGGTTAAGGCAAATGTTCATAAAGTGATTGTCGAACGGAAAACCGACGCCTCTGTTTATTCTTATCTTTACGTGAGCGAGAACGGTAAAAAATATTGGATGGCTACCCGAAAAATGACAGTGAAACCCGGCGATGTGGTTTATTATTCGCAAGGAATGTTAATGAAGGATTTTCACAGCAATACTTTGGACAAAACCTTTAAAGAAATCCTTTTTGTCCAGGACGCTACCACCGATTCGGCAGAATTCGGTGTAAAGGAAATGCTCAAGATGGCTCACTATGGCGTGCAGAAGGAAAAGAAGGAGAAAATCAAGGTAACACAAGCAAAGGACGGTAAAACCGTTGCCGAAATTTATAAAGATAAGAACGAACTGGCGGGAAAAATAGTACGCGTTCGAGGAAAGGTGGTTAAATTTAATCCCAATATTATGGGACGAAATTGGATTCACATCCAGGACGGCACGGAATATCAAGGGAAATACGATTTACTGATTACATCGCAACAATTCGTAAAGGTGGGAGATGTAAAAACATTTGAAGGAATCGTTGTGCCCGGAAAAGATTTCGGCGCCGGTTATGTTTACGAAGTTCTCTTGGAAAGCGGGAAAGTTGTCGAGTGATTGTTTTTAAATTTGAGAAAAATAAAAACGCCAAGGAAATACCTTGGCGTTTTTTGTATGCAAACGTCTTTTTATCGTGTGGCGTGCTTTAACTTTTTTAAGAAAAGCGCAATTAAGAATGCGGCAAAAAGAGAAGTGATTACCAACAAAAGGAAGAATTGCCAGAGTTCCCAGTCTTGATAGAATCTTCCGATAAAGCCAGCCAAATAGTTTCCTACTGCGGTTGCTCCGAACCACATCCCCATCATTAAACCCTTCATTTTGGGCGGTGCAACTTTCGAAACGAAAGAAAGTCCCATGGGGCTTAAGTGTAATTCAGCCAATGTTATGATAAAATAACTGGTAATGAGCCAGTATGGGCTGACTAAGACGGGAGAGGTGGAACCGTTCAACGTATGAACCGCCGGTAAACCTAATGAAGCTAAAATCATTACAAAATAAGTAACGGCGGTAAGCACCATACCGATTCCGATTTTCCCCGGTGAGGATGGTTCTTTGCCTTTGTTGTGTAGGTATTTGAAATATCCCACTACAACCGGAGTCAATAAAACAATAAACATGGGATTGAACGATTGAAATTGTTCGGGGGAAATTTGATTTTCATTCCCTGCCGAGGAGAGTTTTAGTCCGATTATTACAGCTCCGATTACCATTGCAATTAGAGAATATGTTTTGGCTTTTGGAGAGGCTCCCTTCGAAAAGAAAAATCCCGCTCCCAAAAGCAAAGCCAAAATTCCATGTAAGCCCACTATATCGAAAAGCAAATATGTGATTTTGCCGACCTTGAGATTTGTATAGGTCTTTGCGAAGAGCGTCATTGCTGCACCGTTTTGGTGGAAGGACATCCAGAAGAAAATTACAATTGCAAAAATAGTAATGAGCGCAATTACTCTTTCTTTTTCCTGTTCTTTCGGAAGTTGCAAATCCTTTTCCGTATTCGTAACGTGCTTCGATTGATAGTCGGCATCCTTGTAGTATTTCTTAAATAAATTAAAGATTAGTAAAGATACGACCATTCCCAAAGCGGCTAATCCGAACCCGGCATTGTATCCTTCCGCCAGAGAAAGGTGAAAGTGATTTATCATCAAATTTTTTATTCCTGCCGCTGCTTGCGGGGCATAGAAAGCGCCAATGTTGATTCCCATATAAAAAATATTGTACCCCGCATCCTTTGTGGAACCGTCGGCATGGGAATAAAGATTGCCCACAAGCACCGAAATGTTGGCTTTGAACAAACCGTTTCCCAAAGCAACAATCAAAAGGGCAATGTAAAGCTGTGTGGCGGAATGAGTCGGTACGGCCATTAGAGCATAACCGATACCCATTACGACAGCGCCTATTGTAATCGTCTTGCCGTAACCCCAAAGATTATCCGCTATCCACCCGCCGAATATGGGGGTGAAGTAAACGGCAGCGAGGAAAATCCCGTAAATATTCGTCGTTGTAGCGGCATCCCATTTGAAGTTTTCCTGAAGATAAAGAACGAAAATTGCCAACATTGTGTAGAATCCGAACCTTTCCCACATTTCCGTGAAAAACAAGACGGGCAGACCTTTCGGGTGATTTTTGAACATCGCTTCTCCTTATTTGTTACTGCTTCCAAAAAGATTGCGAAAGATAAGAAAAACAATTTAGAATGGAAAAAATTTGAACGCCTATTTCATGCGAATCCTTATATTTAAAATCTTTTTAAAATTAAATTTTATCGGTATCCGAAATAGGAAAGCGGAATGAATATCGAAAATAAAAAAGAAATAATTATGACGCTCGATGCGGGCGGAACGAATTTTGTCTTTTCCGCTGTTCAGTCGGGAAAATTTTTGACGGAGCAATTCGTTTTACCTTCCAATGCGCACGATTTGGAATTGTGTTTGCAAACAATAATAAGTGGCTTTCGAAAAGTATGGAATAGCCTTGGCGAGAAGCCTTTGGCAATAAGTTTTGCTTTCCCGGGACCCGCCGATTATCCGCGTGGAGTTATAGGAGAATTGGGTAATTTACCGGCTTTCGCAGAAGGAGGAGTCGCACTGGGACCTATGTTAGAAAAGGAATTCGGTGTTCCCGTTTTTATCAATAATGACGGTGATTTGTATGCTTATGGCGAGGCAATTGCGGGATTTCTACCCGAGGTTAATTCGATGCTGGAAAGAGCGGGGAGTCGAAAACGTTACAAGAATCTGCTTGCCGTTACTTTGGGAACAGGCTTCGGCGCGGGAATTGTTCACGAAGGGAATCTTTTGTTGGGAGATAATTCGGCGGCAGGAGAAATATTCCTTCTGCGGAGTAAAGAAAATCCCTCGATGAATGTGGAGGAATTCGTAAGCATACGTGGCGTGCAGAGATTTTTTGCCGAAGAGGCGAATATTGAACTTGGGGAAACAACACCCACACCCAAAGAAATTTTCGAAATAGGAATCGGACGGAGAAAAGGCAATAGCCAAGCTGCACGGAAGGCTTACGAACGATTCGGAGAGGCGTTGGGAGATGCATTGGCTAATATTATTACCGTCGTTGACGGCTTGATTGTTATCGGTGGCGGTATCGCCGCGGCACATTCGCTCTTTTTGGAAAGCATGATTGAGGAAATGAATTCTTTTTATTCGTTACCGGACGGCTCGCAAGTTAAAAGACTTGTTTCCAAAGTTTATAATTTGGAAGATGAACTGCAAAAGTCGGAGTTTCTGAAGGATAAATCCCGAAGCACAAAAATTCCTTTCTCGGAAGAGATGATTTCTTATGAAACGGAAAAACGGCTGGGTGTGGGAATTTCTCGTATAGGAACCAGCAAGGCTATTATGCTGGGGGCTTATGCGTTTGCCGTCAAGAAATTGGAAGAAGATAGGGGAGTGATTCGATGAGAAAGAATTATTTTATTGTCGGGCTTATTTTCTTGGTATTTTTTGTCATCTCTTTCTTGACGAACATTTTGGGTCCTATTATTCCCGATTTGATAAACAGTTTTAATCTGAGCCTTACACTCGCCGCTTTTTTACCGTTTTCTTTTTTTGTTGCTTACGGAGTTATGTCCATTCCGGCCGGTATGCTGGTGGAAAGGTACGGAGAGAAAATTACCATGCTTGTTTCTTTTCTGCTGGCTTTTGCGGGCGCCCTTTTGTTTGCAACTTTTCCTGTTTATGCCGTTGCCTTGCCTTCGTTATTTTTAATCGGAATTGGGATGGCAATGTTGCAAGTGGCTATAAATCCCCTGTTGAGAACCGCAGGAGGAGAGGAAGCATTCGCTTTTAATTCGGTGCTTGCCCAACTTGTTTTCGGAGCGGCTTCATTTATTAGCCCGCATGTTTATTCTTATTTGGTGAACAATCTGGGGAAAAATGTGGAAGCGGGGAATGTTTTCCTTTCCGCTCTTTCTGTAATCACTCCCTCCCGAATGCCATGGGTTTCTCTTTATTGGATTTTTGCTGTTGTTTCTCTCGCTATGGTGCTTGTTATTGCGCTTTCCAAATTCCCAAAGGTGAAGCTTAAAAGTGACGAGCGCGTTGGAGCATGGAAAATTTACGGTGAACTTTTTAAGAGAAAAATTGTTTGGCTTTATTTCATCGGGATTTTCGCTTATGTGGGAACCGAACAGGGAACGGCAAATTGGATTTCCGAGTTCTTGAAAAGCTATCACGGTTATAATCCTCAAACTACCGGTGCGGAATCCGTCTCCCTTTTTTGGGGATTGCTTACCGCAGGATGTGTGCTGGGCTTGGTGTTTCTTAAACTTTTCGATAGTCGGAAAGTTCTTGTTACTTTCACAAGCGCGGCAATGATTACTCTTGCTTTTGCTCTTTTTGGCTCCGCAAAAATATCGCTCTATGCTTTCCCCGCCGTGGGCTTTTTCCTTTCCGTAATGTGGTCGATTGTCTTCTCCCTCGCTTTGAATTCCTTCGCGGAACATCATGGCGCTTTTTCAGGTATCTTGGTTACGGGAATAATCGGTGGCGCTATTGTGCCGGTTATTATCGGCGCTTTGGGGGATTTGTTCGGATTACGTTATGGGATGCTTTTCCTTTTTATAACTTTGGGATATATTTTGAGCGTGGGAATTTGGGCTAAACCTTTGATAAATAATAAAACCGTTTCTCTTTGGAAGAAGCGAAGATTAAAAAACAACGAGAATTAATTTTTGGCTTCGAGTATAGATGAGTGAGATTTTAACCGTATTACAGGCGACTCGGCTTTCTGAGGAATACTTAAGGAAAAAGGGAATTAGCGAGCCGCGGGCAAACGCGGAATTGCTCTTGGCGGGCATCCTGAACTGCAAACGCCTCGATATTTATTTGCAATTCGACCGACCGTTGAACGAGAAAGAAAAGGCGCTCTATCGTGAATATTTGTCTCGACGTGCCGCGGGCGAGCCTTTGCAATACATTTTGGGCGAAACGGATTTTTTCGGACTTAAGTTTAAAATCGATTCTTCGGTTCTTATTCCCAGACCCGAAACGGAGTTGCTGGTGGAAGAAATTATTAAAGATAACGCTGGAAAGAAGGAATTGAGAATTTTTGAAATTGGTTCCGGAAGCGGCAATATTGCAATTGCATTGCGGAAAAATTTGTCCGATGCGGAGGTGCTATCGATTGATATTTCCGCCGCCGCCGTTCGTATCGCAAGAGAAAATGCCCGACTGCATTCGGTTTCGGAGTATGTACGTTTCGAAAAGGCTGATATATTTGATGATTCCTTTGTGGAAAACTTGCACAACTTCGATATTGTGGTTTCCAATCCCCCTTATGTTTCCGCTAAGGAATTCGATCAATTGCAAAAGGAAATAAGGGAATTCGAGCCGAAGGAGGCGGTTACGGATTTCGGTGATGGTTTGAGTTTTTACAAGAGAATACTTGAGCTTGCCGATAAAATTATGAAATCTGAGGGACAAATTTATTTTGAAATCGGTCACGGGCAGGCGGAGTATGTTTCCGCATTGCTTACGGAAAAAGGGTTCGAAAAAATCGAAGTCAAAAACGATTTCAACGGGATTGCAAGAATAGTGAAAGGAGAATGGCGTTGAGAGCTTTAATTCAAAGGGTTTCCGAAGGTGGCGTTTATATTCCCTCCGAAAATTATAGGCGGGAGATTGGACGCGGTATGGTGATTCTCCTCGGTGTCCGAGAAGGCGACGGGGAAAAGGAAGTGAATTACGTGGCGGATAAATGTACCAATCTTCGAATATTCGAGGATGAAAACGGCAAAATGAATTTGTCCGTGAAAGATACGGGAGGAGAGGTTCTTGTTATTTCGCAATTTACACTTTACGGTGATACGAGACGCGGGAATCGTCCTAGTTTTACCGATGCCGCAAAACCGCCCGTCGCCGAAATGTTGTATGAGAAATTTGTGGAAAGGCTAAAAGAAAATATCGGTGCGGATAAAGTAAAGACGGGCATTTTCGGGGCGATGATGTCCGTTAAAATTATAAATGACGGTCCCGTTACTTTAATGGTGGAATCGAAATAAATGCAAAAAATTTTGTTCCTGTTCCTGGACGGTGTGGGGATAGGGGAAGAGGACGCCGAAAAAAATCCCTTTTTTCGTTTTGGATTTAAGACTTTCGAAAAAGTATTCGGTGCCGTTCCTTCCCTGAAAAATCCCGTTCTTCGGAACAAAGATAAATTTGTTTTCCCCCTCGATGCGACTCTCGGAGTTGCGGGTTTGCCTCAAAGCGGAACGGGACAAGTAACTATTTTTACGGGCGTGAATGCGGCACGCCTTGTGGGACGTCATTTCGGACCTTTCCCGTATTCCTCGACTATCCCTGTGCTGGAAAAGGAAAATATCTTTTTGGCGGTTAAAAAATTGGGCTTGAAACCTTATTTTACCAATGCGTATCCTAAAATTTATTTCGATTATTTGCGAAGCGGTAAAAAAAGGCTTAATGTTACTTCCTTGATGGCATTGCAAAGCGGAGTAAGGATTTTGAATACCTCCGACCTCCGCGCAGGCAGAGCTTTGAGCAATGAAATTACCAATTTTCGTTGGGTTAAAAAATTGGGATATAAGTTGAAAATAATCTCTCCGGAAACGGCGGCAAAAAGATTGTTGAGACTTGCTTTGAGATACGATTTTACTCTTTTCGAATTCTATTTGACCGACCACCTGGGGCATTGGCGTTTGAAAGAGCTCTTCGAGGAAATATATTTGAATCTGGATGCTTTTCTTTTTTATCTGTTGAATAATCTGCCCGAGGAAATTACCTTGTTCCTTTGCTCGGATCATGGGAACTTCGAAGATATTTCGATTAAAACACACACGAGAAACCCGGCATTGGGCTTGGCGGCGGGAAAGGGCGCAGAGACTTTGGCTAATAATATCAAGGATTTAACGGATATTAAAATAAATGTTTTGAATTTATTAAAGTGAGGCGGAATTTATTATTCTATTTCGTCCTTTCGGTTGTTGCGGGAATTATCGCTCAAAGATTTTTGAGCTTCCCTTCTTCTGTCCTTCTGCTTTCCCTCGCCGTGGGAATCTTTGCATTTGCGATTTTGGGAACTGTTTACGGAAAACGTGGGAAAGCCTTGATAATATTGGCTTTTCTCAATTCCATGTTGATTGGCGCCTTGATTTTGGCTCTTTCGCATGTTTATATTGTTAATTATCCTTTCGGAGCGGAAAGAATCAAAAATGTTGTGCTCAAAGGTTCCGTGAGCGATGTTTTTCTTATACGTAAAAATAAGCTCCAATTCGTTGTCAAGTCGGATTCCATTGTTTATGACAAACGGAGAATTTCTTTCCGCGGAAAGTTTTTGGTCAATGTTTTCGATGAACCCGCTTCTTTGAACGCTCTTTACTCCGAGATTAAAATCGGTGATTCCCTTGAAATTTTAGGGACTATTCGGAAACCACGCAGAGCATTGAATCCCGGAGAATTCGATTATGCCGAATATTTATTCGAGAAAAATATAAATTCTCTTTTTTATTGCTATGATGCTTTCCTTGTGAATCTTTACGAAGGCGGGAACGGTGGAATTGCAAATTGGATTTTCGAAATTAGAAAATCCCTGGACGAAAAAATCAGAAAGATAAACGACAGTCGTACGGCGGGGCTTTTGCGTAGTCTGTTACTTGCAGATCGTTCCTTGCTTTCGTCGGATGTGAAGAGAAATTTTGTGAACTCCGGTGTGATTCATGTCCTTGCGGTTTCTGGTTTGCATGTCGGTTACATTCTTTTAATAGCTCTTTTCTTGTTCGGGAGATTTAATCTTTACTTTCGATTTTTCTTTACCATATTGGCTTTGGTGGTTTTTATGTTCGTTACGGGCATGCCTGCCTCGGTTGTGCGTGCTTCTTTAATGGCGATATTTTCTATCCTTTCTCTACTTTTGAACAGAGATTACAATTTGCTCAATTCAATTTCTTTTGCCGCGCTTTTGATATTAATATTTAATCCTACCGATTTGTTCTCGCCGGGTTTTCAGCTCTCTTTCGCCGCCGTTCTTTCAATTGTGTATTTCGTCCCTCTTTTCAAGCGGGGTGTGGAAAAAATCGGATTGCGAAACAATCTCTTGCGCAAAGTTTTTCTTTTTATGACGGTTTCCCTTGCCGCACAAATCGGAACTTTGCCTTTTGTTCTTGTTTATTTCAAGAAACTTTCTCTCGTTTCTCTTTTTGCCAATTTGGTTGTGATTCCTCTGGTGGGAATTATTGTTTCCAACGGAATTCTTACCTTGGCGGTTTCCTTCATTTCCTCATGGCTTGCGGGAATTTTTGCTTTGGCTAATTCTCTCTTAACACTGTTGCTTTACGAGTTGGTTACCTTTGCGGGTAGTCTGTCTTTTGCTTATATCTCTTTCCCTACTTTTCGACTCTTTTCTTCGCTTCTCTATTTTACGGGGTTGCTCCTTTTGCTTGTAATTATAAAGTTGAACATTTCGCTCACGGCGAAAATATCTTTTGCGCTTGCTGTTGTAATTGTTTCTTCAATTTTGATTTTTAAAACCTCTCGGCGGTATTTCTCCGACGACGGATTAACGGTTTTGGTACCGGAAACCGAAAATGTAAGTTCTGTGATTATGAGTTTACCCGATGGAAATAAATTTTGCATGCTCGCTTTGCCTAACGGTAATCCTTTCGCGGGTGCGGAAATAAGCACTGTGCTGGAGAATACGGGAGTTACTCAAATAAATAGCTTGGCGATATTCGGGAATCCGGGAAATATTTTTACTTTCTTGAACGAATTGACGAAAAGGATTCATGTGTCCAATGTTTTGTTGACGAAGGACATAATTAGGAATTATGGAAAGATTTTCGAGAAGTACTTGCCAGGTAATTTCCTCGAATTAAGAGACGAGGTTGTTTTTACGGGGCATTCGCATTCGAAGAGAATAAAAATGATTTTCCCTTCTAAAAATAAAGGGATTGTGGAAAGCGATTGGGAAAGACGAAAATTGCTTTTTTTACTTTCCCCGAACGATTATGAAATTGTAAAAAATAAGACTAAGTTTTTCCAAGAAAAATTCGACTTGGTTGTGGCTGTTTTGTATAAAGGACGGAAAGCCTTGAAAATATTGAGAAAAATAAATGCCGTTGCGGTTGTGTTTAATGAAATCAAGGGGAAGAGGCATAGGAGTAGAACAAAATTAGATGGTAATGTAACAAAAGAAAACTATTTTTATCGAACGGACTCCGATGGCGCTCAATTATTCTTTTTTGAAGGTGATAAGTTTTATCGGATAAATTGGCAAACTTTTGGTAAAGAGGAAATAAAATAATTATTTTCGCAATTAAACTTTTAACTTGTGACGGAGTAAATATGGAAGTAACTCAGGAAGAGAAAAAAGAGAAAAAAACTTTTTCGGAAGTTCTGGAGGACTCCTACAAAGAGCTTAAAGAAACATTCGTTGCTTTTTTCAAGGCACCCAAAGCTTTATGGGGTATTAATGTTCCTTACATTATTGAAGGGCTTGTTTATTTCGGTATATTGACAATCTTGGGAAAATTTGCTTCCGAGAATCTTTCGCTGAAAGATACGCAAGCAAGCTTGATTTACAGCTTTGTTACGGGCGGTATTACTTTCGCGATGCTTTTGCTCGGAGGCTATTCGGACAAATTGGGAGTTAGAAAATCCCTTATTATAGCTTTCACGGCGATGGTTGTCGGGCGTGTAATGGTAGCGCTTTCCGGCACGGTAAACATGGGTACGGGATTGTGGTCGCCGATGTTCATTGTTATGAATACGGGACTTTTAATAATGGTGCTCGGATACGGACTTTTTCAACCGGCGGCTTATGCGGGAGTAAAAAGATATACCAACAAAAAGACAGCGGCGATGGGCTATGCGGTGATTTACGGATTGATGAATCTCGGCGCTTTCTTTTCCGGTTTCATTTCTTCCTTTACACGACAGAGTTTCGAGAAGACCTTTCCGCCGAACGGTTTGGCGGCTGTGTTTTGGGTTTATGTTATCTTGACTGCAATCTCTTTGATTATTACCGCCGTAATTCTTACAAAGAAAACGGATCGCGAGGCGGTGGAGAAAATAAAAAGAGAAAACGATGAGATTGACGGAGTGGATTCATCCGAGGAAGAAAAGAAAGACGAAATACCGAAGCTCAAAATCAATAATATCCCTCTTATCGTTTATTCCGCTTTGGCGGTGTTCTTTTTCCTTCTTTCGGATTTCGGTATCGACAATTCAATAAACAAGGTTTTCAATTTTAATGTTTTCGGCTTGGATATTACAATTGATGTGGCATTCGTTTTGTTCCTAGTGTTTGTCGGCGTTGCTATTTGGGACTATCTGAAAAGGCGCCCGTATCATCCTTTCCGAGATGTCCGCTTCACTTTCTTTATTTTTATTCTGATTCCCGTACAAACTCTTTTTGCACATAATTGGCTTACATTACCTTACTATCTCGATAGAGCGTTTCAAGGGACTTTTGTAAGTCAATATTTCGAGGTATTTACGAATCTCAATCCTATCCTTATTTTCTTTTTAACTCCGATTGTAGCCGGGTTGACGGCAAATGCCAATGTTTATAAAATGATGATTTACGGAACGTTCACAATGGCTATTCCCACTTTCTTTTTGGCTTTCGGTCCCAATGTGATTTTGTTTCTCGTTTATGTTTTGTTCATGACAATAGGCGAGGCTATGTGGCAACCCAGATTTCTGCAGTGGATTGCCGAGGTGGCACCGGAGGGAAAAACTGGTCTTTATATGGGTGTGGGACAATTCCCATGGTTTTTGACAAAAGTGATTACGGGTTTTTATTCGGGATGGTTCTTAATGCAGTATTGCCCCGCACATACCCCGCCTCATCTCATGCATACCGGTACGATGTGGTTTATTTACGGAATGATTGCAATCGTTAGCCCCATCTCTCTTGTATTGGCTAAAAATTGGATGCTCAAGGATTTTAAAACAAAACATGCCGAGTAATTCTTGCAAGAGCCGTCAAGCGGGAAACCGTTTTTGGCGGCTCTTTTAGAAAATCGATAAAAGGATGTTTTTAGTGAGAAGGTGCGAGTATAGGGCTGAATTAAGCAAATGCTTCATTGGGGGTCTTAAATTTATGACATAATTATAATACTCTTGATGGAAAATATTTTTTAAATCCTACCTGAGCTTCTTTAGAATATAATAAACAAAGTCAAAAAACAAAGGTGGGCATGCCGAAGTATGAGAGCCTCTAAAGTACTTCTCAATCTAATTTTGTGTTTATTGAATTATATTTCTTTTCAATGCTTCATAGTTTTGTTTTCCCTAATATTTGAAAATTTCATTTGTTTTTATTACCTTTCAACAAAAAAAGGAATATTATCTGATGAAAAAAGGAAATAAAGAGGAAGGCGCTTTTGATTTTAATGGTGCAAATCTTCCTATCTTTATTTTGAATAAAGAGAATTTGAAGATTATTCACGTGAATGCAAAAGCGAGGGACTTTTTTGATTTGAAGGAAGAAGAAATTCAGGGTAAAGCTTTTAATGAATTGTTTACCTATTTCCCTAAAGATATATTTGACCATCTTGATACAGACTTGCCTTCTAAGTCCAACGAATTGTTTATTTTAGAAAAAGTAACGGGCAAAAAATATCTAATAGGCACTAATTTTTTTCTTGACGAAGGCAGAATACTTTTGATTGTAAATAGAAAATATTTGAGTAAAAAAGCAATTACTGTTGGAAGCTTTGCAGCGATTTTGGATAATATTGGAGAAGCAGTATGGATAATGGATGAAAAGCAAAGAGTTGTATATTCCAACGAAAAAACAAAAGACATTTTCGGAATTGATGCCGAAACTATCATTGGGGAAAATTGTTGGGGAATTATTCATGGAACGAAAGCCCCCGTTAAGGGTTGCCCCTTTATAGAGGCAAAAAGAGTGGGTAGGCGTGCTTCAATGTTCTTGAAAGTAAGAGATAAGTGGTTAGAAATTACGTTTGATCCTATTTTTGATAATAGAGGAGAATTTCGTGGGGGTGTTCATATAGCACGGGATATAACGGAACATAAAAAATATGAAGCAGAGTTGTTAAACAAAGAGAGGGAAATAAGGAAATCGTATAATCTTTTCCGTTTAATGGCGGATACTATGCAGGATATGGTTTGGGCGAAGGATAAAAATAAACGTTACATTTTCGCCAACAAAGCGCTTTGCGAAAATTTGCTTAATGCGAAAGATACTCAAGAACCGATTGGCAAAGATGATATCTTTTTTGCGAAAAGGGAACGAGAAGCACACCCAGAAAACCCAGAATGGCATACCTTTGGAGAAGTATGTGCGGATTCCGATCAAGTTACAATGGATTCCGGGAAACCGATGCAGTTTTATGAATATGGTAACGTGAAAGGAAAATTTCTGTATCTCGATGTGCGTAAAGCGCCTATGTATGATGAAAAAGGAGAACTGATAGGTGTTGTAGGGTCTGCAAGGGATATAACTCAACAGAAACTTTACGAAGAAATACTTAAGGAAAGCGAGGAACGTTATAGAGAACTTTTTGAAAATGCCCCAGTTGGTTATTTGATACTCGATACGAAGGGAATTATAAAAGAAGCTAATAATGCTATATGCCAACGCTTGGGATACAAAAAAAGCGAATTGGAAGGTAAAGATGTTAGAGAACTTGTGCCTCAAGAAGATAGAGAATTAGTGGATAAAAATATTCGCACTATATTGGAAAAAGGAGAGTTTAAAGCTGAAGTGAGGAGTTTGAGCAAAGACGGGAAAATCTCATACACCTTGCTAAGAGAAGTTAAAATAAAACTTCCTAATGGCGAGGAGGGAATTTTAAGTGCATCTTTGGATATTACCCAGCGAAAGAGGGCAGAAGAAAAGTTAAAGGAACGGGAAGAACAATTGTGGTCATTAATAAATTCTACCGCGGAGGATATCGTATGCTTTAAGGACGGTGAGGGGCGTTGGCTTATTGCAAACGATGCCGATGTGGAATTATTTCAACTACACAATGTGGATTATTATGGAAAAACGGATGCTGAACTTTCCGAATATACTCATCCTATCTATAAAGAAGCGTTCCTTACATGTATGCAAACAGATGCTAAAACATGGGCAAAAGGTAGTTTGCATCGGGGCGAAGAGATTATCCCTATCCCGGATGGCTCTGTGAAAATTTTTGATGTGATTAAAGTTCCTCTTTTTAATGAAGACGGTAGTAGAAAAGGGCTTATAGTTTTGGGAAGAGATATTACGAAGATCAAACAAGCTCAAGCTCAAATTAAAGAATCTGAAGAACTGTTTCGCAGAGTTTGGGAAAACTCAAAAGATGGTATGAGGCTCCTTGACGAAAAAGGTATAATTGTGGATGTTAATAATTCGTTTGTTGAAATGGTTGGCTTGTCGAGGGAGGAACTTATTGGCAAACCTTATACGGTAATATTTAAAAATGAAATTGAGGGAACAATAGAAAGATTCATGAGAAATTTTAAAGATAGGAATGTGAAAGATGCTTTTGATGTTAAGATAGAATTACAAGACGGCTCGGTAAAATGGTTTGAATTGTCAAATGCATTTATCGAACCTAAAAAAGGAAAAATTTTACTTTTGAGTGTTTTTAGAGATATTACGCAAAGGAAAGAATTGGTAACAAAACTTTCCGAGGCAAAGGAAAAAGCCGAAGAAATGTCGCGTCTTAAGACTCAATTTTTCCTTTATATGAGCCATGAATTAAGGACTCCTTTCATGGGAATAATGGGGTATGCGCAACTTCTACGTGATGAAGTACAGGATGAAAGCTGGAAAGAAATGGCGACGGGTATTTTGGATACATCTAAAAGAATGTTGGATACTTTAACAAATATTCTGAACGTTACGAAACTTGAATTTGATAAAGAAGAAAGAGATATAAAAGATGTAAATTTAAAATCGGTGGCTTTTGACGTTGTAGAAAGTTTTAAACAAGCCGCCCATTTAAAAGGCTTGGAATTAAAAACAAAGATGCCTCAAGAGAATTTGATTCTTAAAACAGATAGAAGGATAATCTATTCGATTTTAACAAACCTTTTGAATAACGCTATTAAGTTTACTGATAAGGGATTTATTGAAATTAGGATTAAGAAAGATGATGGGAAAATTAGAATGGAAGTAGAAGATACAGGTGTCGGTATTCCTGAAGATAAAAAAGATATTGTATGGCAGGAGTTTCGACAAGTGAGCGAAGGGAATAGCCGTGCATACCAGGGCACGGGTTTGGGACTTACTATTGTTAAAAAATATGTTGAAATTCTCAATGGTAAAATTTGGTTTGAAAGTGAAGTGAATAAAGGTACTACTTTTTATATTGAATTAAATAATTAAATTAAGAGGGGAATTGTATGAAAAAATTATTGTATGTTGAAGACGACGAATTATCCCGTGATGCTATTAGGCGACTTTTAAAAAAGTATTTTGTTATCGATGTCGTCAAAGATGCCCAGGAAGCCCTTGAAATTGTTCGGAAAAACACCTACGAGGCTGTATTGATGGATATAGGCCTGGGGCTCGGGATGAACGGAGTTGACTTATCGAAAGAAATAAGAAAAGTTAAGGGGTATGAAAATATTCCCATAATTGCTGTGACAGCTTTTGCTACACAGAAGGATAGGGATTTTATGCTGAGCCATGGGCTGGATTATTACATCTCGAAACCTTTTTTGAGAGAAGATATTTTAGAAGTTATCAATGAGGCATTAGATAATAAATAGCATCATCTTTGGAGAGCTCTCTCACATGTAAGAGGGAGCTTCCTTCCTGGGGAATCAAAGTGTTATCCTTGCAAAAGAGGGGATAATTTTAATAAATTTCGCAAATTTAAAATAAATTTCCAGCGGGGTTATTAATGGCTCAAAAATCCAGGGAACAATGGGGTTCCAAGATAGGTTTTATCCTTGCGGCGGCGGGCTCGGCAATTGGACTGGGCAATATTTGGAAATTCCCTTATATTGCAGGCGAATATGGCGGTGCGGCTTTTATTCTTGTTTACCTCTTGTGTACGGCGGTAATCGGTTTGCCCGTTCTGATTGCCGAAGTGTTGATTGGTAGAACAACTCAAAAAGACCCTGTTGGAGCGTTCAAAAAATTAACCGATAATTCCCGGTTCTGGACCTCAATCGGCGGTATGGGAGTGGTAGCGGGTTTCGTTATCCTTTCCTATTACGCCGTTGTTGCCGGTTGGGCTCTGGGCTATATTTATCAAGCTATTTCGGGCGTCTTCTACGAGTTTTCCAAACCCTCGGTTGCGGGACATTATTTTAATTCTTTAATTAGCGATGTGGTTTGGAACGTCGGCTATTTTTTCCTTTTTATGCTGCTGACAATGGGCGTGGTTTATTACGGAGTTCAAAAGGGAATTGAACGTGGTAGCAAAATAATGATGCCCATTCTTTTCTTACTTTTGATTGTGCTGGTAATACGCGGGGTAACTCTCGACGGAGCGTCTATCGGCTTAAAATATTTACTCCATCCCGATTGGAGCCATTTGACCGGTGATGCTATTCTGGCGGCAATGGGACAATCCTTTTTTACTCTCAGTTTGGGTATGGGTGCTATGTTGACTTATGGGAGTTATATGTCTAAGAAAGACAATCTTCCGTCCGCCGCAGTAAGTATTGTTACCTTGGATACGGCAATTGCATTACTTGCTGGCATTGCCATTTTTACGGGAGTGTTTGCAACCGGTTTGGCGCCCGATGCCGGTCCCGGCTTGATATTTCATACTTTACCAGTTGTTTTTACCAAAATGCCCGGTGGTTATCTCTTTTCCATATTGTTTTTTGTCCTTCTTACTATTGCCGCTCTTACTTCTTCCATTTCTCTTTTGGAAGTAATTACCGCATACTTCGTGGATGAAAAAGGCTGGAGCCGACACCGTGCCGTGATAGTCTTCGGATTGCTTACGACTTTGTTCGGCATTCCCAGCGCTCTTTCGTATAACGTTCTGGCGGATGTTAAGTTTTTCGGACTGAATTTTTTTGACTTTGTTGATTATATAGCTTCCAACATTTTGCTGCCGGTGGGTGGATTTTTCATTTCCGTTTTCGTGGCGTATTATTGGGGATTTCGCAAGGCTTTGCCCGAACTGAAAAGCGGTGCGGAAAAGATATTCGAAAATTATCCCTGGACGGTTACCGTTTGGAAAGTGTTCATAAAGTATTTTTCACCCGTGCTTATTTTCTTTGTTTTCCTTAATTCCATCGGTGTGCTCAAGATATTGGCGAATATTTTTTAGCCTATGATGAACGCTGCGAATTCAAAAAATCCGCTTGCGACCAGAAGAAAAGGCGCTCTTATTACGTATGCGATTATTCTTGCAATTCTCGGAATTTGGGGTGTGGGCTTTTTCGAAGGAGTGTGGGTTTTCCCGGGCAACATAGAGTTTATAAAAAATTTCCCTTCCGAAAATTTACCGCTCGGTACCATCCCGCTAATGGTTATAGCGCTTTTGGGTACGGGGATTTTTATCACTTTTCGCCTTGGTTTACCCCAATTGCGTTATATATGGCACGGAATAAAAGTAACGGCGGGGAAATACGATAATCCCGAAGACGAAGGCGATTTGAAGCATTTTAACGCTTTGACGACGGCTCTTTCCGCAACGGTGGGAATAGGGAATATAGCCGGTGTTGCTACCGCCATTTATTATGGCGGACCCGGCGCTATTTTCTGGATGTGGATTACAGCTTTTTTCGGAACGGCTCTTAAATATGCCGAGTGCTCCTTGGCGGTAAGATATAGAGAATTCGATCCCGACGGACATACCGCCGGGGGACCTATGTACACTATAGAAAAAGGTCTGGGTGAAAAATGGCGATGGCTTGCAGTTGCTTTTGCAAGCTTTGCAATCATTTGTTCCTTTGCGACCGGTAACGCAATTCAGGCTTTTACGGTTTCGGATCAAATTTATTCCGAGGTGGCGCAAATTGTTGGCACTCACCATTTTTTGACTTCAAAATTTGCTCTCTTTTCGGGCTTTAGCGTTTCGCCTGTACAAATATTTAACGGGATTGTTCTTGTTATTCTTGTGGGAGCGGTAATAATCGGAGGGATAAAACGCATTGGAAACGTAACGGGCTTTTTGGCTCCTTTTATGGCTGTCATTTACGTCTTTGCCGCACTTTTGATATTGTTTGCCAATCCTAGCGGGCTTATGGAAGGTTTGGGAAAAATTGTGGACATGGCTTTTAATCCACCTTCGCAAATTGCCGGTGTGGGTGGCGGTAGTATTTTATTGATTTTGAACACAATGCTTTGGGGAATTAAACGCGGGCTTTATTCGAACGAAGCCGGGCAAGGTAGCGCGGCTATTGCCCATTCTACGGCTAAGACGGAATTTCCCATTCGCGAGGGAGTGGTTGCTATGTTGGGACCCTACATAGATACCATTATTATTTGCACTATGACCGCTCTCGTCATTATTTCCACCGGTGCATGGCACCATACGGAGTTTTTCGTAAAATATATTAATCCGAATTTTCATGGCGAAATGCTCAATAGCAGTATTCTTACCGCTTTTGCTTTTAAAAAAGGATTGGCTTGGATTTTTCCTTACGGAGATAAGATTGTAACCCTTAGCGTGGCTCTTTTTGCCGTTTCCACCGCCATTAGTTGGAGCTTTTACGGCGATAGGGCTACGGATTATCTTTTCGGACCCAAGGCTACTTTGACTTATAAATGGTTTTTTCTGCTGTTTGTTTTTATAGGCGCCATTGCTCAATTGGAGGATGTTTGGAATTTCGGTGATGCCGCTTTGGGATTTATGACTTTTCCTAATCTGCTGGCGATTGTCTTGCTTTCCGGAAAACTCAAGAAAATGACCAAAGAATATTTTGAACGAGATTTGACTTTACAAGAGAAAAAGTAACGATGACCTTTGCATTTAAATTGTTCTTCTTTTTTGTTGTTCTTGCTTGGAATGCGGGTATTTATGTGGAATTTTTGACTCGCCTCTGGGGGAAAATGGCATTGGCAATTCCGTTTTTGCAAGTTGTTTATTCCCATGTTTGTCATCAGGACCCGGCTAAGGTAATTCGATTTGCGGGAATGCAAACTTTGGTTTGCGCCCGCTGTGCGGGAATTTATTTCGGTGTTTTCGTTGTGGCGTTTTTAATGCTTTTTTTCAAAGATGTTCCGATTATTAGCTTGAAATATTTGCTCCCGAGCTTTTTGCCGTTGATTTTAGATGTAATTCTCGTAAATCTGGGACTTTATGCGTATTCCAAACCTCTTGCTTTTTCTACCGGTTTTGTTTTGGGTTCGGTTGGAATTTATTATTTTTATAGAACGATTTCTTTGAATTTAAAAGGTAAAAAGAATTGAAAAATTATCTTTCCGCTTTTGTAGTGGGCTTCGGTGTCGGGGTTATTCAAGTGGTGCCGGTAGCCAAAAGCTTTGCATGTTGCCTTTTTATGCCCGTTGCCGCTTATTTGGCTATTCTTTTGGATAGAAAGTCAAAAGGTGAAAGCGGAGAGGTTGAATTTAAACAAGCGGCCATAATTGGGGTTTTAACGGGAATTTGGGCGGCACTTTTCGGAACTTTCTTCGATGTGTTTATTACTTTCGTTACGCATAGCAACGATGTGGTGGCAACGTTCGGGGAATTGCGAAAAGCTCTAGAATCTCTTCCAGTGGATGAAACTGTTAAAAAACAAGCGGGGGAAATGCTTTCCGCCGTGGTTGTCGATATTACCGAAAAAGGCTTTTCGATGCTTTATACTGTTTCCGCTTTGATAAACAATCTTGTTGTGGATACTCTTTTCGGATTTATCGGCGGAGTGGTGGGAATGAATGTTATTAATTCTCGGCTTCATGAAAATTGAGGATTACAAGTAGGGTTTTCTAACATTTCAGCAGAGGCAAGCAATATTTCGCATCTTTTTTGGCGATTAGTTGTAAAATGTCTAAGAAAATTCGGATTTATTCGATAAATTGGGATAGTATTATTTCTTTTTTAGTTAAAAATGAAATGTGTTAGAATTAAAAGTTTAATAAAATTTTAGGGGAGAAAATGGAAGGAAACTTTTCCGAAAGAGTGCAGGAAGTAATTCGTTTAAGTAGGGACGAAGCTTTGCGCTTAGGACATGATTATATAGGAACCGAACATTTACTTTTAGGAATGATTCGAGAAGGGCAAGGCGTGGCTATCCATATTTTACGCAATTTGGGTGTAGATTTAATTAAATTGAAAGCGGCTGTGGAAGAGATGGTAAAACCTTCTGGGGGAACTCTTACTATCGGAAATTTACCTTTGACCAAGCAAGCCGAAAAAGTTCTTAAAATAACGCAAATAGAATCCAAAATTTATCGTTCCGACGTAATCGGTACGGAACACCTTTTGCTTGCTCTTTTGCGGGACGAAGATAATATTGCCACGCAAATTTTACATCAGTTTAATGTTTCTTACGAGGCTGCAAGAGCGGAGCTTAATAATATTCTTAACGCCAAAAGCTCGGCAATACCGCGTCCCTTAACCCCGCCACAGTTTAAAAAAGCGGAAAAGACTAAAACTCCCGTGCTGGATAATTTCGGGCGAGATCTTACGAAATTGGCGGCGGAAGGAAAATTGGATCCCGTAATTGGTCGGGAAAAGGAAATCGAACGTGTCGCTCAGGTGCTTAGCAGGCGGAAAAAAAACAATCCTGTTCTTATCGGTGAACCGGGTGTGGGAAAGACGGCTATTGCCGAAGGTTTGGCCCTTAGAATCGTTGAGCGTAAAGTCCCGAGAATATTGCAGGATAAGCGGGTTGTTACGCTCGATTTGGCGGGCTTGGTTGCCGGTACTAAATACCGCGGTCAGTTCGAGGAAAGAATGAAAGCTTTGATGACTGAATTGGAAAAAGCCGAGGATGTTATTCTTTTTATTGATGAATTGCATACCATCGTGGGTGCCGGGGGTGCCTCCGGCTCTTTGGATGCCTCGAACATGTTTAAACCTGCTTTGGCTCGCGGGGATATTCAGTGCATAGGTGCAACGACTTTGGATGAATACCGCAAGCATATCGAAACCGACGGCGCATTGGACAGACGTTTTCAAAAGGTGATGGTGGAACCTCCCAGTGTGGAGGAGACAATTGAAATACTTCAAAACATCAAGTTCAAATACGAAGAACATCACCATGTGAAATATTCCGATAAGGCTATTGAATCCGCCGTGAAACTTAGCGACCGTTATATTACCGACAGGCATTTGCCCGATAAAGCCATTGATGTGCTTGATGAAGCCGGTTCTCGAGTGCATATGGGAAACTTTATGGTTTCGGATGAGATTCTGAAACTCGAGGAAGCAATAGAAAATGTCCGCAAGGAAAAATTGGAGGTGGTTAAAAAGCAGGATTACGAACAAGCCGCTCGTTTGCGTGATAAAGAACGGCATTTGCAGTCCGACCTTGAAATCGCCAAGAGAGAATGGCAACAAAAAACAAAGGACGAATATTTTGACGTTACGGAGGAAGATATTGCAACCGTTGTATCCATGATGACCGGTATTCCGGTAACTCGAGTGGCACAGGCGGAAACGGAAAAACTTCTGAAAATGGAAGATGCTCTCCGTGAAAGAATAGTCGGACAGGATGAGGCGATTACCAAATTGACCAAGGCAATTCGCAGAACGCGTGCCGGTTTGAAACGAGCTAATAAACCTATCGGTAGCTTTATTTTCTTAGGTCCTACGGGCGTGGGTAAAACGGAATTGGCAAAGGAACTGGCGCGATATTTGTTTGATTCTCCTGATGCATTGATTAGGATAGATATGAGCGAATACATGGAAAAATATGCTGTTTCTCGATTAGTAGGAGCACCTCCAGGATACATTGGTTATGAAGAAGGGGGACAACTTACTGAACGCGTAAGGCGTAAACCTTATTCCGTCGTGCTTTTTGACGAAATAGAAAAGGCACATCCCGACGTTTTTAATATTCTTTTACAAGTGCTTGACGACGGACAATTGACGGATAGCCTGGGCAGAAGAGTGGATTTCAAAAATACTATTATAATTATGACCTCCAACGTAGGGACTAAAGAAATTAAGGCTACAGGTGGTTTCGGCTTCGCTGTGGACGAAAATGCGGACGATTATTCGAACTTGAAAAATACCGTCGAAGAGGCAATGAAACGCCTTTTCAATCCTGAATTTCTGAACAGAATTGACGAAACCATTGTTTTTAGAAATCTTACTAAAGACGATATCAAGCAGATTATTAAAATAGAAATGAAAGAGGTGCTGGAAAATCTTGCGGAAAGAAAAATAAGACTTGAATTGGACAAATCCGCACAAGATTTCCTTGCTGAAAAAGGATATGACCCGAAATTCGGAGCACGTCCTCTTAAAAGAGCTATTCAAACATATTTGGAAGATCCGTTGGCAGAGGAGTTACTTCTGGGGTATATAAAGGACGGCGATGTAATTGTAGCTAAGCATAGGAAAAATTCGGAAAAACTCTATTTCGTTACAAAGGATACAAAAAGAAAAAAGAAAGATAATTCTGTAAAAAAGGAAACTGAAAATCCCGAGAAAGAAACTGTGGACTGAGTTCTTGAAAACTAAAAAAACGTGTGTAAAAAGGGGAAATTAAATATGTGATTCTGCTTCCGAGATAGAAGAGGGCAGTGGAAGTATAAAATTAAAAGATTGTTGTAAAATGAGGTGCAAATACCAGGGGAACCTTTTGTCAAGCTAAAAAGAATATTTTGTCCTGATTTCCGAAATCAAAACAACATTTCTTTGCAAATAGGGTATGGCAACGTGTATTTTGTAACGTCTGTTTTTGAGTTTCTTTTTGGGGCAATATATAAGGGTGAGATGAGTAAGAAAGTGATTTTTGTTTCCAATGATTATTCCTTCCTTCCGGCTTTAAGAGCTGTGAAAAAACATTTGCCTGCTCACTTTGATTTTTTCATCCATTCTGAGTTCGAAAATGGGGACGAACACTCCGTAGATTTGAAAAGAAAATCTGTCATGGACAATATTCTCTCTCAAGCCGATTATTTAATGCCTGTTTTTACTGGGCTTTTGGGAATATATCTCACCGAAATTCTGGTTCATAATCTTAACATGAAAGAGAATAAGTGTGTATTGATCAAGGATGTAGTTTGGCAATACGTCGAAAAGGATGTCAGATGTTGCAGAGAAGAAAGAACTATTAATAATATTCTTGAACAAAATACCGATGTATATGCATCTTTTTCTTATTTTTTTCTGGAAAATAAAACACCGCACTTTCTCAAACAACGGCTGGCTTGTTTGAAAGAGGAAGATTTTCTAACCGACCCGTCCGAGTTTCTGATTTTTGTCGTTGAAAAAATTCTTAAAGGCGAGGCGTTCGGTTATGAAAGAGTTTATTCGCGTTTGCAGTTTATGCCCGAATCAAGAAAAGAGGAATTACCCGCCAAATTGAGGCGTAAAAATTTCTTCGATTTTTTTCATTACCTGGGGAAAGTCGAGGATTGGCAATACGCTCTTGCATCCGTGAAATATTTGAATGAGAACGAAATAATGGAGGTTTACCAATAAGAAAATAATTTGGGAAATCAAAATAGATGGAGGTCAGTATGAAAGCCAAGTTAATTTTGATTTTCGTCTTGCTTCTTTTCTCAAATTTATTTGTGGATACTCTTATCGCCAAAGAGACTCGCTTTACGTCGGAGGGCGATTGGTCGGAGGAATTTAATTGGGACAACGGTTTGCCTGAAGATGGAGACGACGTTGTCATCGACGCCGATTGCACGGTGGACTGGTTGGCGAATATACCATCTCTCAACAGCCTAACAATAAATGCCATGCTTGACGATTCCTCGGATTCTGAGGAGGACTTCTCAGTTGAGGGAAATGTTGAAATTAATGATGGAGGAACTTTCATCTGTTTGGGTGATCTCAATATTAGCTGGGGAAGTTTATATATTAATTCCGGCGCCACCGCGCGATTTTACGGAGAGGTTGATGTTGGACAGGACCTCTCACTCGGCGACAGTGACGACGACGACGAAAGCTCGATCGCTCTATTTTATGACGAGGTTTATGTTTCGGGCAAGATGCTCATTTACGACACCGAGGAAGACCCATGTACAGCTGAGTTTCACGGCAAAGTTATAGTTTTAGATCCGTTTACCAGCGACGACGGTGCTACCATCACTTTCTACGATTCGGTTAAAGTGAACGACGACTTCAAAGTTAATGGGGGAAGTGTTACAGTTAAGAAACATCTACGTTGTACCGATATGACTATCGGCGGAACTTTTAATATGGAAGCCAATGTCGAATGTCATTCCCTCCTCATGGACGGGGGCGTTTTCGATGTAAAAGGCGATTACACTTGTACGGTAACTTCTTATGGAAGTACTACCGATATCAGCAACGGAACATTTCAGCCTACGCAAGGTACCTTCATTTTCAAGAAAGGAGATCACAATCCTTCGATTTCGGAAACAGGCTCGAACTGGTTCTACAATGTTCAGATTTCCGGCAATTCAACTTTCGGGAGTGCAACCAGTGTAGGAACGATTCGAATTAAAGGTAATCTGACAATAGACAGTGGCGTGGAACTCATAACCTACAATAACATTACGCGTGTTGCAGGAAATTTTGTGTGTAACGGTACTTACTACTTGGGACCTTACACGCCTACTTTCGTTTTTGACGGCAGCGGAACACAAAGCCTTACAGGGAATGTGGACTTTTATAATTTGACGATAGAAAGCGGCTCCACTTTGCAAACGGGAAATTATGTCCCTACGGTTTCCCCCTCGAGTTTAACCGAAAACGGCTATTTGGAAGGGCATATCAAATGCACCGAGAATATTTCGGATAATAATACACATTCCTTTGGTAATTTGGGATGCCAAATAACAAATGGTTCTGCACTTGGTTCGACGAGCGTTACGCGAACGACAGGAACGGTTTATTCGAGCGCGACGCATTCGCTTAAGCGTTGGTACAGTCTCGAAGCTTCTGCTGCCGGGAGTAATGTTACAATTCGTTTCTATTATCGGGACAGTGAACTCAATGGTAACAACGAAAACCAATTGAATATTTGGTTAAAAAACTCGTCGGGGTGGACAAAATACGAGCCGACTTCAAGAAACACGAGCGACAATTATGTTGAAGCCGTTGTTAATGTTCCTTCCGGCACTTCCGATTGGGTGCTTTCCGATGCCTCCGATGAAAGCGCGCTACCTGTCGAACTCGTGAGCTTTGAGGCGGAGATAAGCGGCAATACTGTGGTGCTTAATTGGCGAACCGAGACGGAGGAGAACAATTACGGTTTTAAGATAGAACGTAAAATGTCGGATAGCGAGCAATCCGGGTGGGAGGAAATCGGTTTCGTAAAAGGAGCGGGAAACAGTAACTCACCGAAAGACTATTCATTTATCGATAAAGTTAACGCCAGCGGGAAATATTTGTATAGATTAAAACAAATAGATTTGGACGGTTCGTATGAATACTCACAAACGGTTGAAGTTGAAATAACCGTTCCTACTAAATTCGAACTTGCACAAAATTATCCCAATCCCTTCAATCCGAGCACAACGATTTCATATTCGCTTCCAGCTCGTTGGGGAAAGAATACTGTCGAGGTATTGCTCAATGTTTACAATGCAGTGGGAGAAAAGGTAGCGACATTGGTGAAGGAGAGGCAATCGGCGGGGAATTACAGCGTAGTGTTCGATGCAAGTAATTTAGCGAGCGGAGTATATTATTATACATTACGAGCGGGAGATTTTGTAGC
>CAZSYM010000032.1:0-27803 GCA_964611145.1 uncultured Melioribacteraceae bacterium | reverse complement strand
CAATGACCTAAATCACACACCTGCAAAAAATTCTTTTATTTTAGCTACAACGTATTCAATTTGCTCTTCCGTCAATTCGGGAAAGACAGGTAAAGCCAATGAGGTTTGAGCGGCGGAATCCGCTACAGGATAAGCATCTCTCGAGGTTTCCAACTCGGAAAAACACTCCTGTTTATGGAATGGAACAGGGTAATAAATTTCCGTCCCAATCCCGTTTTCCTTGAGGAAAGTTTTTAACTCATCCCGCCTCTCCACACGGATTACATATTGATTATAAATATGATAATTTTTTAAGGACGCATTTTCATAAACCGCCTTTGGTAAGAGGACTTTGTTTTTCTCATCAAAACTTGTTTTACCCGTCTCCTCGGCCAATCCGGCTTCAACAAACAGTTTATCATACAGTCTTGCATGTTCTCTTCTTTTAGCCGACCACCCGTCGAGATAAGGAAGTTTAACTTTTATAACGGCAGCTTGAATTGCATCCAAACGGAAATTTCCTCCTATAACTTTATGATAATACTTGGGCTCCCCGCCGTGAACTCGCATTATCCGCAACATATGTGCTAACTCATCATCATTGGTAACAACCAAACCTCCGTCACCAAATCCTCCCAAATTTTTACTGGGGAAAAAGGAAAAGCATCCGATATCCCCTATTGTGCCTACGTTTCTGCCGTCCTTGTATTGAACGGAAATAGCTTGAGCGCCATCCTCAATTACTTTCAGCCCGTATTTTTCGGCTATCTCCATTATCGGTTCCATATCGGCACTCTGACCATAAAGATGAACCGGAATAATCGCTTTCGTTTTATCCGTTATCTTCTTTTCGATTTCTCCCGGAGCAATATTAAAGGTAACGGGGTCAATATCCACAAACACCGGTGTTGCATGCATTCTGGCGACCACACCCGCCGTGGCAAAAAACGAATAAGTGGGAACTATCACCTCGTCACCGGGTTTTATTCCTATAGCCATTAAGGCAATCAAAAGCGCATCGGTACCGGAGCTTACACCGTAGGCATATTTAACATTCAAATAGCGCGTGAATTGTTCTTCGAGTTCTTGAACCTCCGGTCCTAAAATAAAGCGTTGAGATTCAACAACATTTATAATTGCTGAATCTATCTCATCTTTTAATTGTTGATATTGTTGTTTTAAATCTAACAAAGGAACTTGCATGGCATGCCTCTCAAAAAAATATTTGCAAAACGTGTATTAGAACTCTTCCAATTTTAAAGAAACTTCGCCTCTACCCTCGGTTTTCTTACCGGCGGATTTGAAAAGAGAGAATAAATCAGGGATATCCGGTTCAATCTCCATATCAGCAGTCCCATTACTAGTTTTATGGCTTTTAATAAAATCGGAAAAAGATGTTTTCCTTTTACCAAATTCCGCCGTACTCTGTGGAGTTTCCTTTTTATAAAACTTAAATCTTTCGGGGTCACGCTCGGAGTCAATACCTAACGCTTTCTTTAATCCTTCAATCTTCTCATCTCGCACCGAACCGGTCTGAGCCTCGTCATGAATCCATACCTTTGAAAAATCATGTTTTTTGTAATTAGTATCTTCTGAAATCTTACCCACTCGCGTGCTCTCACCCAATCTCTCGCGAAGGAATTGTCTATCAACCCCCTCGTTACTTAACGCTTCCGATTCCTCATCAATAAATGTTTCGTCAAAAGCAAAGATAGCATCGGCATAAATCTTATCGTTTTGATTTTGAGCTTCCTGAGCACTCAAATCAAAGCTAAAAACTTCCGAGAAATTGGCTTCCAATTCCGCTTTACCCGAATACGTCAATCCAACCTGCTGAATTTTGAATCTGAATTTTTCAGGTTCCAAATTAAAGCGAAGATGACGTAAGTCCTTAATAGCAAAAATAGGGTCAAAATAGATAAGTTCCATTCGTCCTTCGATGCGGATAAAATATCCATACTTTGTCGAATAAGAATCTAAATCGGGCACATTTGTGAGTAGCCTATAAACAATTAAATTTTTAGGTGTGGGATCCTTTACAAACTCGCACACTTCAAAATAACTAATACTTCTCGGTCTTTTCACCGGCTCGCGCTTGAAGACAATTTTGAAATTGTTTTCAAAATCAAATTTGTTGTGCGAGTAAATTAAAACATCATTTTTACGTACGTCTAATGTCTCGAGAAACATTTAACCTTCAAAAATTTTAAACTTAAAAATAGCTCCAATTTTTAAGAGTATCAAGCCCAACGAATCAAACCCAATTCGAAATTATTTATCAAAAGCTCATGTTTAGGAAGCACTCTTAGAGTATAACCAAACTGGCCTGTAGATTCACACGGAATATATCCTTCATACTCATACCGATTTTTATTCTGAGTTTTTTTCACAAACTCCATTACCGTAAATTTATTTGCATGAGGCTCGTCCTTTTTGCTGAAACTACCATAGTAAATCTGTACTTCAACATCGGCGGGAGACAATTCCCCAAGTTCCACCACAGCCGAAATCTTGTATTTTTCTCCCACTTTAAACTCACCGTTACTATCCACAGGATGATGTTCCACAATTTTAACTTTATCCCAATTCGAATAAAGATTTTGCTTCCACAATGTAAATTCCTTACCCAGTTTCCAATCGTTTTTCATAAGCATTTTTCTTCTTTCGAAAGCCTGCATATAAAATTTCATCATGTATTGCTCAACCATTCTATCGGTATTGAAAAATGGTCCCAAACGTTTCATAGAATTTTTCATCATCCGAATCCAACCACGAGGCAAACTATCTTCGCTTCTTTCATAAAAGAGAGGAACAATTTCTTTTTCCAAAGTATCGTATATTAAACGAGCTTGAATTTCGTCCTGATAACTTTCATCTTCATAAATTTCTCTACCGCCTATTTTCCAGCCAAGTTCGTGGTGATATGCTTCGTCCCACCAACCGTCCAGAACACTAAAATTCAATCCTCCGTTTGCGATTACTTTCATTCCCGAAGTGCCACTTGCCTCCAAGGGGCGGCGGGGTGTATTAAGCCAAACATCACAGCCTTGCACCATATAGCGAGCAACATTCATGTCATAGTTTTCTAGAAAGACAACTTTCTTTCTTAAATGTTCATTCTTCGTGTGAGCAATTATCTCCTGAATCAAATGCTTTCCTGCATCATCTTTAGGATGTGCTTTCCCAGCAATTATTATTTGCACCGGATAGTCGGAATTACACAGAATTGAGGCAAGGCGCTCAATATCTTTGAAAATCAACGTGGCACGTTTGTAAGTAGCAAATCGGCGAGCGAACCCTATCGTTAATGCTGACGGGTCTAAAACTTCTTTCGCTTGCTCGATTTCTTTATGTGAACCTCCCCGTTCAATAATCTGCTTTCGGAGTCTCTTACGAGCAAAAGCGACAAGGCGTTCTCGTCTTCGTTCGTGAGTACGCCAAAGTTCTTCGTCGGGAATTTCCTCCACACGGTCCCAATATTTTCCGCTTCGTAAATTCTCGAAGAAATTCTCTCCGCCATAACGCAATAACAATTCTCGCATTTCATTGGAAAGATGCGTTTGCATATGAACGCCGTTTGTTACATAATCAATCGGAATTTCATCGAAAGGAATATCTTTGAAACCTTCCACCCACAAATGTTTGGAAACGTCGCCGTGGAGTTTACTAACGCCGTTTACAAATCCTGCCATGTTCATTGCCAAATGCGCCATATTAAAGCTGTCCGGTACGTAGTCCTTCCTAATTGTTCCCAAGCGATAAAATTCATCCGAGGAAATTTTCAATTTTTCTCTATAGAATTTCCCCAAATATTTTTCTACAAGCGAGCGTGGGAAAATATCAATACCGGCGGGAACCGGCGTATGCGTGGTAAAAACGTTGGAGTAAAAATTAATATTTTTCGCTTCCTCGAAACTCAGATTATACTCATTGATTAAAAGATTTAATCTTTCCAATCCCAGAAACGCCGAATGTCCCTCGTTCATGTGGCAAACAAGGGGCGTTACACCTATTTTATGCAAAGCCTTAATACCCCCCATACCCAGAACCAATTCCTGCTGTATTCTAGTTTCGGAATCACCTCCGTAAAGAGTACGAGTAATAATCCTGTCCTCAGGCGAATTTTGCTCCACATCGGTATCCAGCAAATAAAGAGGAAGCCGACCGACCTGAATTTTCCATATTTGAATATAAATTTGCCTACCAGGGAAATCGAGCGTTACCATTATCGGTTTTCCCTCTTTATCTCTCACCAAGGTCATAGGTTGATTATAAAAATCGGTAGGTTCGTAACGCTCTTGCTGCCAACCGTCGCTTGTCAAGTATTGTTGGAAATAACCCTCCGCATAACAAAGTCCCACACCCACCAAAGGCAAGCCTAAGTCGCTAGCGGATTTAATGTGGTCCCCCGAAAGGACTCCTAACCCACCGGAATAAATTTGAAGACATTCCGTTAAACCGTATTCGGCGGAAAAGTAAGCGATAAAGGGAGTATCGCTTTCCTTGAAATTCTTTTGATACCAAGTAATTTCTTCTAAATACACTTGGAGATTCAAATAAACTCTGTTCATATGAGAGATAAAACCATAATCCGCCGCCGCTTCTTCCAGCCTTTCCTGGCTAACCTTTCCCAACATCTTAACAGGATTATGATTCGTTTCTTCCCAAACCTCACGGTCCAATCTTCTAAAAAGATTAATAGCATCCTGATTCCACGTCCAGAAAAGATTATAACTTATCTCTCTTAAAGGTTCAAGTTCTTCGGGTAAATTTGGTACTACATTAAACGAACCGACAAAGTTCATGTCGCTCTCTCCCTTGAAAATTATTAAAACGTTTTTCTTGCGCTCCAAAGTGTAAAGTTAAAAAATTTAGCCGAGCAAAAAAAGTCTTTCAAAAAACCTTTCAATGCCTCTCTTCGAATTTCCAATAGTTCCCAATTTTATTAGGTGAAAAAACCTTTTCATTTATTTCAAAAAATTTTTATCTTAAAATCGAATTTTTAACTATTTGGGAGTACGCGATGTCATCAACCACGGATTTTCTTCTTTACGTGCCCATTTTTGCAGACTTGCCGATGGAAACCATCGAAACCATTGCGCGGGTAGGCACAAGAAAAATTTACAAAAAAGAAAACCCGATTTTGATGGAAGAAGACACGGGGGGCGCACTCTTCGTAATAATCAGCGGGAAAGTAAAAGTTTCCCGTACAAGTAGCGACGGAAAAGAAGTGATACTTACAATTTTGGGGGAATCGGATTTCTTCGGGGAGATGGCTTTGCTGGACGGTCAGACACGCTCGGCAAATGTCATTGCATTGGAGGACTCGGAGCTTTTCATTATTCGCCGCGATGACTTTCTCGATTTGCTCTACAAACATCCCGAAGTCGCCATTGCACTCTTGCAAGAATTAACTCAACGCCTACGCAATGCGGATTTGAAAATCAAAGCGCTTACTCTCAAAGATGCCGAAGGGAAAGTGGCAACAGTACTTATGCAAATAGCGGACGACATCGGGAAAATTCGTCACGGGGTTGTGGAAATCGAAAAACTTCCTCTCCAACAGGACTTGGCAAATATGGCGGGGACTTCACGAGAGACAATTTCCAGAACGTTACATTCATTCGCCAAAAAAGGATTGATAGAAATCGACGGTTCGCGACTCCGAATTCTCGACTACGCCAAATTTAAAGATACCTATCTTTAATGGGAGTAAAGATAGACCTCCACATTCACACAAATTTTTCCGACGGAGCGCATAGTCCCGAAGAAATAGTTAGATTGGCATATCTTAAAAATTTTAAAACCATTGCCATTACAGACCACGATACAATCGACGCTATCCCCCGCGCAAGGGAATACGCTCGTAAATTTGATGTTGAAATCCTTGCAGGCGTGGAGCTAAGCACACAAATTGGCGAGAATGAGATTCACATTCTCGGCTATTTCCCCAACGCCGAAAGTGCAACGTTGAAAGAACACCTCGCCGTTTTCAAACATGAAAGAGTGCAAAGAGCCATTAGAATCGTGCAAAAATTAAACAAGTTGGGACTGGATTTATCCGTAGAAGAAGTTATGAACGAAGCTGGCAATTCCGTTGTGGGACGTCCTCACATCGCAAAAGCAATGGTAAAAAAAGGCTTGGCAAAAAATTTTTACGAGGCTTTCGAAAAATATTTGAAAGACGAAGCGCCCGCTTATGAAAGTAAAAGTTATCTTTCCCCGACGGAGGCTATTAGAATTATAAAAAACAGCGGCGGACTTTCTTTTATCGCTCACCCGGCAAATATGAAAGAAAAAATTCTATACGAATTGATTGACGCCGGAATTGACGGAATAGAAATAATTCATCCTTCCCACAATAATGCACTTAAAAAATTCTACGAAAATGTTGCCAATCGTTTTTCTCTCCTCAAGTCGGGCGGCTCGGATTTTCACGGTGGTATAGGAACGGACGAAAATAATTTCGGGAAATTTCTTCTTCCGCCTCAGTATTACGAAGAAATAAAAACACGGCTCGAAGGCACGGAAAATTTTTCTCCCCCGTCCAAATTCAAAAAATGATTAAATTAGAATTTTTGATATTTTTTAATTCCCAATCAAGTTATAGGAATAAGATGAAAAAAATATTTCTGGTTTTTGCCTTTGCCTTTTCTTCCCTCCTTGCCCAAAATTTCGGAACATGGCAAAACTACACGGACAAAAGAAATATAAAGGATATTAAAATAACAGCAAAAGGAGTTTGGTGCGCCTCGGACGGCGGCGCTTTCTTTTTCAATTTCAACGACAGTTCTTTTATTACATTAACAAAATCCGAGGGACTTAAGAGTCAAGAAATAACCGCCGTTACCGTAGATTCGGAAAACAAAATTTGGTTGGGAACAAAGGAAGGATACATAGAAACGTTTGATACTTCGGGCAATCACATTCAAACGATTACGGATATAGCCACGTCGAACAAAAAGAGTAAAGCCATAAACAATATTCAAGTCAAAGGCGACACTATTTTTGTTGCCACCGATTTCGGGATTTCGCTCATAAGTGCAAAAGACTTTCACTTTTTCGATACCATTACAAAATTCGGCGACTTCCCCACGGAAATAAAAGTAAATGCGCTTGTCTTAGATTCCAATCCGATTGTAGCAACGGAACGAGGCGTTGCTATTTTAAAAACCGGTGCAAAATATTTCACAGCCCCCGATTCGTGGGAAACATACGGTTTTTCGGAAAGCTTCTTTGCGCGAAATGTTTTTAAAGCCATGATATTTCAAAACGATTTGGTCGCCGCAACAGACACGGGGCTATTCCGCTATCGCAACGGGACATGGACAAGAATCCTCTTTGCAGATTATCACGTACCGGACATGAGCCTTTATCAAGATGCTCTTTACTGCCTTGTCGGTAGCAAGGTTTATAAATTCGACGGGCAAAACAACACCGTTTTTCTTCGCATCTCAGGTTCGAAATTGACAAAGATAAAAGCAAACGAAGGGAAATTTTTCATTGCCTCCAACAAAGGCTTGTTAATCCATAAAGATTCGACAAACACAATTTATCCTAACGGTCCCGTTCAAAATTTTGTTTTCAAATTAACCACCGACAAACACGGGCGAGTCTGGACGGTAAGCGGGAAAGACCCCAAAGGCTCGGGCATAAACATGTTCGACGGTTCCCGTTGGTACAATTATAATAAGAACAACACGGATGCCATTCATTTGAACGCTTATTATAGCGTATTCGCAGCGGAGGACGGACGAATTTTCTTTGCAAATTGGGGAGACGGTTTTACCGTTTTTCAAAACGATTCCTTTTACACTTACAATGCGGACAACACCACTTTGACGGGTATCTCTCAGAATCCGCGTTACATTCCTTTAACGGACATCGCTTTGGATTCAAAAGGAAACGTGTGGGTGTTAAACTTATCGAATCTCAACTCCCAACCGATAAGCGTTCTAACCGCAAACGGCGAATGGCATCATTATCGTTTTGCTTCCCCTCTTTCCCCTTCCCCGGCGGGAGTTTATCATTTGGCGATAGACCAATACGATACAAAATGGTTCACGGTGGCATTCGACGGAATTGCAGGGTTATATTATTTTAACGAGAATAAAACCTTCGACGACCTAACCGATGACGTATGGGGAATTTTACAAACAAACGACGGCTTAAACAGCAACAGTATAAACGCAATTGCTTTGGACAAACAAGGCGAACTTTGGATAGGCACAAGTCTCGGAGTAAATATCATCAGCGACCCGGCTAATCCTCGTTCGAGGATTTCCAGCGTGTTTGCACTCCGCCAACAAAATATAACTTGTATTGCCGTCGATCCCATTAACCGCAAGTGGGTCGGGACAAATCAAGGTGTGTTTCTAATGTCCCCCGATGGCACTTTTCTAATAGCGCAATACAACAAAGACAACAGCCCGTTGCCTTCCAACAACATCACCAGCATTGCAACCGACCCCAAGAGCGGGAAAGTCTATATTGCAACGGATTTCGGGATTTCTTCCCTGAACACAATGGCAATAAAACCGCAACGTTCCTTTTCAAATATCACCGTTTACCCGAATCCTTTTGTAATAGGGAAAGGCGAGGAAAATAAAGTTTATATCAAAGGCTTGATTCAAAATACATTTGTAAAAATAATGACACCCGAAGGAGAAAAAATTCGCGAATATCTTTCCGCTCCCGGAGGCGCCATTGCTGCATGGGACGGTAAGGACGAAAACGGAAATCTCGTTAGCTCGGGAATTTATTTGATTATTCTTTACGACGAAGAAGCAAATAATATCGCCGTTGCAAAAGTAGCAGTAATACGAAAATGATTGATATTGAAAATCTTTCCGCAAATTTTACAGGCATTCCCCTTTTCGAAAATGTCAATTTAAAAATAAACAAAGGCGACAGAATTTGTCTTGTCGGAGTAAACGGTAGCGGTAAATCCACTTTCCTTAAAATCCTTGCCGGAATTGAAGTTCCCGCTTCCGGTCAAGTCCGCAAGCAAAAAGGAATACGAATTGGCTATCTTCCGCAAGAAATAATCGACTTCGAAAATCATAAGCTCTTCGATTACGTTAAAAACTCTCTCTATCTGGTAAAACAAATAACAAAGGAAGAAAACGCTATTAATTCTCTCCTGGCAAAAGGAATTGAATTAGAAAAAAATGCCGATTTGCGGGAAAGATTGGCGCGACTCAATAGCTTGAAAGAAACTCACAATTATTATGCCCTGGATTCCGAAATCAAAAAGTCCCTTATCGGTTTGGGATTCAAGGAATCCGATTTTGAAAGAAGGCTCGATGAATTTTCCGGTGGCTGGAAAATGCGAGCGGAGTTGGCAAAAATCCTCGTCGATGAAAACGACATACTGCTGATGGACGAACCCACAAATCACCTCGATATAGACTCGTTGGAATGGCTAATAGGATTCTTACAAAACTATCGGGGCGCTTTACTAATTGTTTCCCACGACAAAGATTTTATCCTAAAAGTAACGAATAAAACCCTCGAAATATTCAACGGCAGAATAAATTTTTATAAAGGGAATCTTGATGAATATCTTTCGTTCAAGAGCGAAAGGGAAAAAACATTGGAAGCCGAGAGAAGGAAAATAGAACAAAAGCGGAAGGAAACGGAAAGATTCATCGAGCGTTTCCGCTATAAAGCGACAAAAGCCAAACAGGTGCAAAGCAGAATTAAAATGCTTGAAAAGTTGGAGGACGTTGCAGACGAAGAGGAAAACAAAACAATTGAAATCCGTTTTCCGACTCCTCCGCGGGCGGGAGCGGTTGTAGTTGAACTAAACAACATCTCTTTCGCATACGATAAAAACAAGGTTTTCGAAAACATCAGCTTGAAAATAGAACGAGGCGAAAAACTTGCATTTGTGGGACCCAACGGAGCGGGGAAAAGCACACTTTCAAAGCTCATTGCCGGTCGTCTGGAACCCACCTCCGGAAAAATCACATACGGACACAATGTAAAAATCGCTTTTTATTCCCAAGAAGTCGCCGACAATCTTGATTTCGAAAAGAGCGTGCTTGAAACAATGACCACGGCGGGAAGCTCGTTGTCCGAAGGACGTTTGCGCTCCATTTTAGGCGCTTTTCTCTTTTCCGGCGACGACGTCTATAAAAAAGTAAAAGTCCTCTCGGGCGGCGAAAAATCGAGATTGGCTCTGGCAAAATTACTTTTGAGCGAGGCAAATCTTCTCGTCTTGGACGAACCTACAAATCATTTGGATTACGATTCCAAAGCCGTTCTAAAAAAAGCATTGATAAACTTTCCGGGCGCAATCGTAATAGTTACGCATGACGTCGACTTTTTACGCGGGCTGGCGGAAAAGGTTCTGGATATACGAATAGGAAAAATAAAAACCTATTACGGCGACGTCGATTATTATTTGTCCAAAAAGTTTTATGAAGCGGAAGCGACCCCGAAACAAAACGAGAGAGAAAAGGTTTCGAGTAGAAAAGAAAGGAAAAGAGCGGAAGCGGAACTGCGCACCGAAAAATTTAGGGCAACACAAGGACTTAAAAATAAAATATCGGAGCTGGAAGAAAAGATTGAAAAACTTGAGGAGTATAAAAACAACCTCGAACACGAACTCGGTAAAAGCGAAGTTTTTTCCAATCCCCAATTGGCGAAAGAAAAAAACGAGGCTTACAAAAAAACAAAAGAAGAATTGGAAAGCGCTTATGACGAATGGAGCTTATTAAACGAAGAACTCGAAAAGCTCGAACTTGAATTTCAAAAAAGATTCGAGTTATTAAAAAATTAAAGAGGGGAAAAGGGAAAATGAAAAACATAAAAGCGAAAAAAAGTCTGGGACAAAATTTCCTCATCGACCCTAATATTCTCAAAAAAATTGTCAACGAAATTTCCCCTAAATCGGGAGATAAAATTATAGAAATCGGTCCGGGATACGGAGCCTTAACCGCTCTGCTATCCGAAAGTGGAGCGGAAATAATAGCCGTGGAAATAGACAAGTCGCTTGCAAAAAATCTTAAATTCCAAAACGTAAAAATTCTTAATACGGATTTTCTGAAACTCAATCTTGCCGAGCTTGCAGAACAGCAAAAGCTACGAATAGTCGGGAACATTCCTTATAACATAACTTCGCCCATCATTTTCAAGCTTTTGGAAGAAAGAGAAATAATCGAGGATGCGGTTTTTCTGATTCAAAACGAAGTGGCACAAAGGATAAAAGCAAAGCCGTTCACAAAGGAATACGGAATTTTAAGCGTTATTCTTCAATGTTTCGCGGAAGTTAAATATTGCTTCAAAGTTTCCCCGAATGTATTCAAGCCCAAACCCAAAGTGGACTCGGCAGTAATTCATTTATACTTTCAAAAACACAAACCGTGTACGAACGAGAAACTATTCATTGAAGTCGTCAAAGCGGCGTTTTCGCACAGAAGGAAAACCTTAAAAAATTCCTTAATGAATAGTATATTTAAAAATTGCAATTTTAAAAATATTGACTTCGATTTAAATAGGCGGGCGGAAGAGCTCTCGATTAAAGATTACGTCTATTTAACCGAACGCATTAAGGAATTAAAACATGACGGAAAAAGAATTGAAGACACAACCGCGAGACGTAATTCAGGTTGACCAGGAAGTAATCGAGAATATTTCCGAGCTTGTCGAGGCTCAGGACACCCCCAGTATTCTAACCATTTTAGCCAATCTCCACCCCGCCGACATTGCGGAATTGATCAACCACTTAAAAGTAGAGGACGCGAAATACGTTTTCGGGATTCTCGACCGTGACACCGCAGTAGAAGTTATTACAGAACTGGACGAAGACCTCCGCGAAGAAATACTCGCTGAAATTGATAAAAATAAGATTACCGATATCGTTGACGAACTGGACTCCGATGACGCTACGGACATCGTGAGCGAGCTACCGGAATCGGTTGCGGAGCACGTGCTCGAAAATATAGACGAGGAAGATTCCGCCGAAGTCAAGGAACTGCTGAAATACCCGGAGGATACCGCAGGCGGATTGATGAGCAGCGATTTCGTCTTTGTTTACGACGATGCAACGCTGCGCGAAGCTATAAAGGAAGTACGACGCCATGCCGATGAATTCGAGCAAATTTATCACATTTACGTTCTGAACAAAAACAAACAACTCCTCGGTTTCGTCCCGCTTAAAGCATTGCTCACTAATCCTTTGCGCACTAAAATCACCGATGTAATGGAAGAAGATTTAATTTACGTTACACCGGATATCGACCAGGAAGAAGTGGCGCAAATAATGGACAAATACGATTTGGTCTCCCTGCCCGTCGTGGATAAAAACAAGGTGATGTTGGGAAGAATCACAATTGATGATATCGTAGATGTTATTCAGGAAGAAGCCGAGGAAGATATAAGTAAAATTGCAGGATTAACGGACGACGAGGAAGTAAGCCACTCCCCTTTCAAAGTAAGCCGCATTCGCCTCCCATGGCTTATGGTTTCCCTTTTCGGAGAATTGATTAGCGCCCTTGTGCTCTCGCATTTTCAGGCTTCCCTCGAACAAATAATCGTTGCCAGCTTTTTCATTCCCATTGTAATGGCAATGGGCGGAAGCTCCGGACAGCAAGCGGCAATAGTAATGGTGCGGTATTTGGGAACAAAAGGAATTTGGTTTAGCGAAGCCTTAAAAAAACTCGGCAAGGAATTTAAAGTCGCTTTGGTAAACGGCGCCGTTAGCTCCATTATTCTTTTCATAATGACTTATTTTTTCTTCGATACGGGGCTTCATTTTTCCATGATTCTTTCTTTCACTCTTCTAATCATAATGATAAACGCAACGATAATCGGCGCCGCCGTGCCGGTATTCTTAAAGAAAATCGGGGTTGACCCCGTAGTTGCCACGGGACCCTTTGTCGCCACGACAAACGACATCATAGGACTTTTGACTTACTTTATTTTGTTGAGTATTTTCTTTGTCCAGTAATGCGCAAGATTAAGGAAACACTGAAATATTTACTCCCTTCGGATTTCGTAGTAATCGTTTTCTACATTTTCCTTTCGTCTTTAAATTTAATATATCACAATCGCGTGCCCCAATGGGCGGAATTGATTCTTTATAACACTCTTCTAATCCTTTTTGTTTTCTTTGTAGCCTACATGGATAATAAAACCCAAAAAACTTTCTGGGAACAACTTCATTATTGGTACGTCGCGCCTTTGGTTCTGATTACTTTCAAAGAAATTTATCTGATGGTTCACCCCATTCATCCGACCGATTACGACAATGTTTTAATGTCGATAGACCATTTTATTTTCGGCGTTTATCCTACTCATGCTTTAATGAAAATAGCCAATCCGTATCTTACCGAACTTCTTCAAATTGTTTACGCTACTTTTTTCTTTCTACCGATTATCCTTGCGATTGATTTAATGTTAAACGACCGGTATGAGGATTTAAAATACGAATTGTTCATCATAATTTACGGCTTCGTTCTTTCTTACATAGGCTATTTCCTCGTGCCCGCCGTGGGACCACGCTTTACTTTGCATAATTTTGCGGCGACAAATCACGAATTACCCGGCTTGTTTCTCACAAATTACTTGAGGGAAATTGTTAATGCGGGCGAATCCATCTCTTCCACAATGCCAAACGCCATGGCTATTGCAAAGGTTCAGAGAGACGTTTTTCCCAGCGGTCACACTCAAATGACCTTGCTGGTAATGTACTTATCCGTAAAATTCAAAACCAAATCGCGATGGTTCTTTTTAATCGACGGCTCACTTTTGATTTTTTCCACCGTTTATTTGCGCTACCACTACGTAGCGGATTTACTCGGAGGTTTTATTTTCATGCTTTTTACACTATGGAGCGGCAAAAAGCTTTATCGCTATTGGCAAAGTCAAATAAACTTTTCAAAAAACAACGAAGGAAATAAATGAACGGAGAAAATAAAAAGAATCAAGTCAAAAGAATTTTCGATTCAATCAGTGCGAGATATGATTTTCTAAATCACTTTTTCAGCGCGGGCATCGATTATTACTGGCGCAAAAAGGCGCTTAAACTAACGGGCATTTCCTCCGAATCGAAACTTTTGGATGTCGCTTGTGGTACGGGCGATGTGGCAATAGAAGCGATGAAAAATCACGGAGTAAAAAAAATAGTCGGAGCAGACCTATCCCTAAACATGCTCAAACTTTTCGAAACGAAAGCACCGGCGGTAAAAGGCAAAACCGTGCAATGCGTAGCGGAAAATTTACCTTTCAAAAACGAGGCCTTTACGAATATCACCGTTGCCTTTGGCGTGAGAAACTTCTACGATATAAAAGAGAGCTTTAAATCCTTCAAACGAGTCTTAAGTGAAAAAGGGAAAGTTACGGTAATCGAATTCCGAATGCCACGAAATAAGATAATTAAAAAACTGTTCGATTTTTATTTTGCAAAGGTAATAACAAAAGTGGGACGTGCCGTTTCCAAAGACCCGCAAGCATACGATTATTTCCAGGAATCCGTTCATGAATTCGATAGAACTATAAATCTCCCCGCCCTTTTTAAGGAAGCGGGATTTTCCCATGTGGAGTATTACTCCCTAACACTGGGAATCGTACAGGTGGTGATAGCGGAAAAATAATAATTAGGCTATTTCCTTTATAATCCCTTGCTCCAAAAGTTTGTAAAGCAAGGCGCGGAAGGCTTTCCCGCGATGGCTAATTTTATTCTTCTCCTCAAGAGTAATTTCCGCAAGGGTTTTATCGAAGCCAAGCGGTTTAAAAATCGGATCATATCCAAAGCCGTTTTGCCCGCGATATTCACGGATTATTTCCCCCTCGAGCTTTCCCGTTGCGGAAACAGTGTTTTGCCCGTCGTAATAAGTCGCAACACAAACGAATTCGGCACGATGCGGGAAAGGGAAATTGCTTAATTCCTTCAACAATTTCTTATTATTAGCTTCATAACTCGCATTTTCGCCCGCATATCTTGCCGAAAACACACCGGGCGCTCCGTCAAGTTGTTCCACCACCAGTCCCGTATCGTCCCCAATGGCGGGAATTCCGAAATGCTCGAATACAGTTTTAACCTTTATCAAGGAATTCTCCTCGAATGTTTCTCCATCCTCAATAATATCGGGTATTTCGGGCAATTTGGAAAGTGGCAATAATTCCACATTAGTCCCTTCGAAAATTTTTTGAACTTCCGCAAATTTATTTTTGTTACCGGTGGCAAAAATTATTTTCATTAAAAATCTACCTCCGCCCTTTCGAGCAACTTTTGCAATTCGGATTTTCCCTCGGCAAAAAGTTTTTCCTCGTCATAAATCAACGATTCCCCTTTCGCCACAATCGTTTTGCCTTCTACAAAAACATATTTCACATTATCTCTATTGGCGGAATAAACAATATCGGAATAAATATTCGCATCCTCATCCAGCAAGCTGGCTGTAGGTACGTTCAGATTTAACAAGACCATATCGGCTTTTTTCCCCACCTCGATACTTCCCGTTTCTTCTTCGATATGCAATGCCTTGGCTCCTTCAATTGTAGCAAGGCGAAAGACCGTCAAAGCATCCATTGCAACAGGCGAATGAATCGGTTTTTGAATCAAAGCGGCAAGTCGCATTTCGGTAAACATATTCAAATTATTATTACACGGAGCGCCATCCGCGCCCAAAGAAATACTTATCCCCTCTTCCAAATAAGTGGGAATATTGGCAATACCAGAACCCAATTTGAGATTTGCCGAAGGGCAATGGGCGATTCGTGTTCGGGTTCTTCTCAAAATTTCTCTTTCTTTTTCATTGACATGGATTCCGTGCGCTAACAACGTCCTATCGCCCAATGCTCCAATGGAATTAAAATACTCTATGTTTTCCATACCGGTCAAACGTCGCACTTCCTCTATTTCGCCTTTATTTTCCGAGGCGTGCGTATGATACATTGCTCCGGGGAAATCCTTCACGGCGTCAACCGTTTCTCTAAGCAATTCCTCGCTGCACGAAAGGACGAAGCGCGGAGCGAAAGCATATTTTATTCTGCCATCTTCAACATTATGAAAAGCCTTTGCCAATTCCACCGAAGAACGCAGACTATCCTCGGTACTTTCTTTGAAGTTCGGGAGCAAATCGTTTCTATCCACCATACATTTCCCCGCAAAAGCTCTTATACCGGAGTAAATCAATTCCTCAAATATAACTTCCTCATGGCGGATAGTTCCCATATCCATTATAGTGGTAGTTCCGCTTTTCGTCAATTCGTTTATTCCCAATCTTGCCGAGGCTCGAAGAGAATCGGGAGAATGGGCATTTTCCATCGGGAAAATTCTCTTTTGCAACCAATCCAGCAACAGTAAATCATCCGCCAAGCCACGGAACAACGTTTGGCACAAATGCACATGAGTTTGAACAAAGCCGGGAATTAACGTAAGTGTCGGTTCTTCAAGCACCTCGCCATCAAAATTCTCTTTGGCAAACTCCCCTTGCCGATAAATAGCAACAATCTTACCGTTGCGAACTTCAACCGCACCGTTGCGAATGATTTCATTATCGTCGTTGGCAGTAACAATTTCCTTCGGAATAATTAAAATGGCGTCATTCATTTTCTTTCTCCTCTATTAAATTTTCCATTTGTTCAAAGGCATACCGCAAATGCGGAATTACAATCGAGCCGCCCACTATCAAGGCAATATTAAAAACCTCGTGAAATTCTTCCCTCGTCGCTCCTTCCGATACGGCACGGTCTATATGATACAAAATACAATCATCGCAACGCAAAACCATTGAAGCGACAAGCCCCATCAACTCCTTAACTTTCGCAGGCAAGGCGCCTTCGAGAAACGCCTTATTATCCAGAGCAAAGAATTTTTTAAAATCCCTAAAACCCGAATTAAGAATTTTTTCATTCATTTCGGTGCGATATTTCTTAAATTCCGTAATGGTCTTATTCATTCGCAACTTCCTTCCGATTTAATTCTTTTAACAAATATTTTCCCGTAATACTTTCGGGGTTCCGGGCTATTTCCTCCGGTGTTCCGGTTGCCACTACTTCCCCACCATGTTCACCTCCGCCAGGTCCCAAATCTATAATATAGTCGGCAATTTTAATAACATCAAGATTATGTTCCACAATAATAACCGTATTCCCTTTATCAACCAATTTGTTCAAGACATTCAAGAGAACTCTCACGTCTTCGAAATGCAAACCGGTTGTGGGTTCGTCCAATACGTAGAGAGTTTTACCGGTGCTTACCTTACTCAATTCCGCCGCAAGTTTTACGCGTTGAGCCTCGCCTCCGGAAAGTGTTGTGGCTTGTTGTCCAAGTTTAATATAGCCCAAACCGACATCGTACAGAGCTTGTAATTTCCTTTTTATACGGGGCGAATCGGAAAAGAATCGGAGAGCTTCCTCAACGGTCATTTCCAGCACGTCGGCAATAGATTTGGTTTTATAAAGGACTTCCAAGGTCTCTTGGTTATATCGTTTGCCCTTGCATTCTTCGCAGGTAACAAACACATCAGGCAGAAAATTCATTTCGATTCTAATTACACCATCGCCGCCGCATACTTCGCAACGTCCTCCTTTCACATTAAAACTGAAGCGCCCCGGTTTATAGCCTCGCATCCTTGCCTCGGGCAATTGTGCAAAAAGGTCACGAATGAAAGTAAAAACTCCGATATAAGTTGCGGGATTGGAACGCGGCGTCCTCCCAATGGGTGATTGATCTATTTCAATTATTTTATCGATATTTTCAAGCCCCTCAATCTTATCATAAGGAAGGGGAACAACTTTTGAATTATAAAACTTTTTCATTAAAATGCGAACGAGCGTATCGTTCACCAGAGAAGATTTCCCCGAACCGCTAACTCCCGTAACCGCGGTAAAAGTACCGAGCGGAATTTCCACATCGATATTTTTCAGATTATTCCCCCTCGCTCCGAATATTTTAATACTTTTACCGCTTCCTTTCCGACGAACATCGGGAATTGAAATTTTCTTGCGGTTTTTCAAATACTGCACGGTAAGGGATTTATCGTCATAACCGTTCTTAAGAATGTTCTCGGTAAAATCGGCGACACACACTTTACCGCCATGCTCACCCGCGCCGGGTCCCAAATCCACAATAAAATCCGAGCTTTCAATTGTTTCGCGGTCATGTTCCACAACAATAATAGTATTTCCCAAGTCCCGTAATTTTTTTAGAGAAGATATCAGTTTGATATTGTCGCTTTGATGTAAGCCTATACTGGGTTCGTCCAAGACGTAAAGCACACCCGCCAATTGAGACCCGATTTGAGTAGCAAGTCTTATTCTTTGCGCCTCTCCACCGGAAAGAGTGCGCGCAGAGCGTCCCAAAGTCAAATAACCCAATCCCACATTCAAAAGGAAATCGAGCCTTTCTTTGATTTCCTTAACTATTTGTCGCGCTATTATCTCTTCACGTTCGCTAAATTCCAGATTTTCAAAAAATTCCTTTGCCCGCTCTATCGAAAGAGCGGTAACTTCGGCAATATTTTTTCCCGCGATTTTCACCGAGAGAGATTCTTTTCGCAATCGTCCTCCGTTGCACGTCGAACAAGTTTTTGTTCGCATAAAAGATTCCGCCCATTCACGAATCTTGTTCGACGAGGTATTTTCGTAGTAATGCTTGATATAATTAAAGATTCCGCCGAATTTATGTTTATAAACTACGGATTTACCTTGGGCATATCTGTATTCAAAGGGAATTTTATCTTCGCTGCCATGCATTAACACATTCAATTGCTCCGAAGTTAAATCTTTCAACTTCGTATCGAAATCGAAGCCGAGATATTCCGCCAAGCCCTCGAGCTGACTAAAAATCCAAATTTTCCGCGGTTTACCCAAAGGAGCCAAGCCACCTTCGTTTATCGTTAAATCCCAATCGGGCACTACGAGGTCCAAATCGATTTCGTTCTTTTCGCCCAAGCCGTTACAATCGGGACACATTCCATAAGGGGAATTGAAAGAGAAAGAATTGGGCGCCAGTTCGGGATAACTTATACCACATTTCGGACAAGCAAGGTTACGACTATAAATGCTATCTTCCTTTCCGTCCGTTACGATTACACTACCTCCACCGAAGTTCAGCGCCACTTCCAAAGACTCGGAAAGTCGGGAACGCGCCTTTTCCCTAACTACCAAGCGGTCAACAACGATTTCAATGTCATGAATTTTGTAGCGGTCAAGTTGCATCCCTCTTTCAATTTCGACAATAGTACCGTCAACTCGCACGCGGAGGAAACCATCCCGCAATATTTCTTCGAACAATTCACGATAATGACCTTTGCGTCCTTTAACCACGGGAGCAAGGATAGCAATTCTTTTCTCGGAGTATTTGTCGAGAACATTGGCAAGGATTTGCTCGCTGGATTGCTTTTCTATCGGAGACCCGCAAACGTAACAATAAGGCTTACCCACTCTTGCGTAAAGAAGTCTTAGATAATCGTATATTTCCGTAACAGTTCCGACTGTCGAGCGCGGATTGCCAGTAGTTACCTTTTGTTCTATGGAAATTGCGGGGCTCAGCCCTTCTATCAAATCCACTTCGGGCTTTTCCAACACATTCAGAAATTGTCTGGCATAAACGGAGAGAGATTCTATATAACGGCGTTGTCCTTCCGCGTATATTGTATCGAAAGCAAGAGAAGATTTGCCCGAGCCGGAAAGTCCAGTAATAACAACAAAAGCATCCCTCGGTATTTCCAAATCTATATTCTTAAGATTATGCTCGCGAGCACCTTTTATTACGATTTTATCATTCATCGCTACTTTATCGTCCGTTTAACACCGCTTAAAAAATCCAAGCGGTTAAAATGATTTATTTAAATTAAACTTTTATTTTAGTAATACCTTAATTTAAAATCAATTTTATCACGAAATTATTTTTTAGCCACGGTACAGAATGGAAAAACTTCAATCAATAGATACGGAAGCGGAAAGCAAATACAAAGAAAAGGGTTCACTTTTTTTAGGAAAAGCTTATCCCGTAACAAGCAAAGAAGAAGCTGAAAAGATTTTGGAAAAAATCCGCAAGGAATTTTTCGATGCCACACATCACTGTTATGCTTACAAAATTTTCGGCGGTACGGAAAAATACTCCGACGACGGAGAACCGAACGGCACGGCGGGAATACGCATACTAAACGCTATCAATCATTTCAATTTGACAAATGTACTGTTAATTGTAATTCGTTATTTCGGCGGAACCAAACTCGGGGTGGGACCTCTCGGAAACGCTTATTATCAAACCGCACACGGAACACTCGAAAACGCCCAAAAGAGAGAATTGGGAATTTTCAAGCTTGCTCGCATAACGTTCGATTACGAACATTCCAATCAAGTACACCGCCTATTAAATCTTTTCAAAGCACGAGAAATTAGAAACGACTTCCTCGGCAATCGTCCCGTAATTCATGCCCACATTCCCGTTGACGAATATTCTCGGTTCACAAAAACTTTGGAAGAGGCAACGAAGCGACAGATCGAAATAGAAGAAGGGGAAATTTCCTTATTAAAAGTGGAATAACATAAAAAAGCCGAGCTCTCGCTCGGCTCGAAATTAATCTTTGTAGCGATATTTCAATTTCCCCGAAAGAAGTTCCTCCAAAGCAATTTCATGCGGTTTGGGGCGTTTTTCGAATTCAACAGAAATTTTAATTTGTTCGGAAATATCCCTTTCCTCAAATTCATCTTCTTCTTGCGGAATCAGAGTGCTCAACATGGTATTAAATTCAAGGCGGTTTTCATCGTTAATCATACGGGCTCTTCTTGCCGCAACTATAACCGCCTCGTATGTGTTGTTGGCATTTTTATTAATTTCCGCAATGTTAATGGGTTTAAGCGCCATTTTAATTACTCCTTATTTATTACTTTTTTCACAATTTCTTCGGCTTTCTGTTTTGCTTTTTCCAGGTCATCGTTCGTAATAACATAATCAAAATATTTACTGTATTCGATTTCCCAACCTGCTCTCTCGATTCTTTTCCTAAAATCTTCTTCCGTTTCCGTATTTCTTTTCTTCAATCTTTCTTTAAGTATTTCCAAACTGGGAGGGCTAATAAAAATAAGTACGGCATCGGGATATTGCTTGCGGATATTCAACGCACCTTTGACGTCCAGCTCCAGCACCACGTTTTTACCCATCGCCAAATTATCGTTAACAAAACTTTTCAAAGTACCGTAATAATAATCGTAAAATTTTTCCCATTCTACAAATTCGTCGTTTTCAATCTTCTTTTTAAATTCCTCCTCGCTGATAAAGAAATAATCCTTACCTTCGACCTCTGTAGCTCGTTTTTTACGCGTCGTGGCGGAAACCGAAAAGACGAGTTCGGGAAATTTTTTCAATATATACCGAACGATTGTGGTTTTTCCTCCGCCGCTTGGCGCCGAAAACACAAGCAATTTACCTTTTTCTCCCCTACTCAATCCTACTCCACATTTTGAATCTGTTCACGAAGTTTTTCCAACTCTTCTTTAATTCCAATCCCTATCTGGGAAATTTCTGTGGAAACAGTTTTGGAATTAATGGTATTGGTTTCTCGGTTCATCTCTTGCAGAATAAAATTTAATTTTCTTCCCGCTTCTTTTCCATTCTGCAAAACGTCCAAAAACATTTTAATATGGCTTTTCAACCGCACGCATTCTTCCGTAATGTCAGCTTTTTCGGTAAGCAAAGCAAGTTCCGTTGCAAGACGGTCTTCATCAAATTTATAATCCGAGAACAATTTTTCCGTTCTCTCCTTCAATTTAGCAAAATAATCAACCACGCTCTCTTGCCGTAGTTTTTCTATTTTATTCAAATACTCCTCTACGGTTGCAACTCTTTTAAGCAAATCTTTTTTAAGCTCCTCACCTTCCTTCAAACGCATCCGAATCAAATCTTGCAAAGCCACATCCAGAGCTTGCCGAGTCAATTCATATTCCAACGGGTTTTCTTCCGTTTTGTCTTGCTTTAGGAAATCCGAAAAACTTAATATATCCTGAAGAGTAATATCTTTATCTATTTGCGCTTTCGCCTTCATTTCCTTCAGCAAATCCGCGACAACACCGACAGCTTCCATATTGAAATTAAGAGTATCGGGCGAAACTTGCCGATCGATAAAAATATTCAATATCACCTTTCCCCGTTTGATTTTAGAACGCACAATATCCCTAATCTCCAATTCTTTGGAAGACAAGGAACGAGGAAGACGCACCGACAAATCCAGAAAGCGACTATTGACGGATTTTAATTCCACCTCTACGGAAACACCATCCCGTTCCACCACGGCTTTACCGTAGCCTGTCATGCTTAAAATCATGGGGACTCCAAAAAATTTAATTTTTAAAAATACTTAAAAGCAAAAACGATTCAAAATATTTTTTAACATTTCAAAATCCCTCTCAACAAATCGTTTATTTTTACTAAATTTGTTAACAAAATTTAGATAAATTATATCCGAAAAATACGGAGAGCACAGATGAAACTCTTAAACACTCTTAAAAACGAAAAAAAGGTTTTCTTTAATTTCATGAAAGAAAAATATCCTTTGATTTACCGTTCCAATATGTTTTTACGAGACTTGCAATATGCCATTTATATTTTCTTCTTGAAAAGAGGCAAAAAGCTTTCTTATACCGAGGCGGAAGAATTAGCACTTGCCTTTGCGAAGGATTTAACGGAGGCAGGCGAATTAAAACAACTCAACAAGCAAACATGGACGGTAAATTTCAAGTTGGAAACGGAGAAAGCAACGGAAGAAAACGCCGCATAATTTCATACCCCAAAAGAAAAAGGCTCCCGGAAGGAGCCTTTTTTAATTATCCACTCGTCTTTTTTCTTAATTGAGATTGCCCGAGAGTTTAAGACGATTTATCGCGCGCTTAAGCGCCGCTTCTGCGCGTGCAACGTCTATTTTTTCCTCTCGCTTTTTAGCCAGTCGTTCTTTCGCTCTTTGCATAGCTGCTTTTGCTCTCTCAACGTCTATCTCATCAGGGCTCTCAAAACTCTCGGCAAGGAGAAGGACTTTATTATTCAGCACCTCAACCGTGCCTCCTCCCGTAGCAAAAACCATTGTTTTGGAATTCGTATCCACAATCTTAACAACACCTATTTCAAAACTGCTGAGGATGGGAGCGTGATTGAAAAGAACTTGAAAGCTCCCCGCAGTTCCAGGAATCGTAACGGATTTCGCTTGTCCGCTAAATGCCTGTTTCGAAGGCGTTATTACTTCCACAAATAATTCTTTCATTTTTATCTCATTTTCTTGGCTTTTTCAACCGCTTCTTCTATTGTACCCACATAGAGAAAAGCGGCTTCCGGCAAATCGTCGTATTTACCATCGATTATTTCCTTAAAGCCGCGAATAGTATCTTCGATTTTAACATACGTTCCGGGCGTACCCGTAAAAGCCTCCGCAACGTGGAAAGGTTGGCTTAAAAATCTTTGTATTCTTCTGGCACGCCTAACGATTATTTTATCCTCTTCGGAAAGTTCATCCATACCGAGTATATTGATAATATCCTGCAAATCCTTGTAAGCCTGAAGAATTTCCTTAACGTTCTTAGCCACGTTATAATGTTCTTCCCCGATAATTTCCGGAGCCAAAATTCTGGAGGTCGAATCCAACGGGTCAACGGCAGGATAAATACCCAACTCCGCAATTTGTCTTGAAAGCACGGTAGTGGCATCCAAGTGTGAAAAAGTAGTTGCCGGAGCAGGGTCGGTCAAGTCGTCCGCCGGTACGTAAATAGCTTGCACGGAAGTGATGGAACCGTTCTCCGTAGAAGTAATTCTCTCTTGGAGTTCACCCATTTCCGTAGCAAGATTGGGTTGATATCCCACGGCTGAGGGCATTCTTCCCAGCAAGGCGCTAACTTCGGAACCGGCTTGCGTAAAACGGAAGATATTATCGATAAACAAAAGCACATCACGGTGTTCCTCGTCGCGGAAGTACTCGGCAATTGTTAATCCCGTGAGTCCCACTCTCAATCTCGCTCCCGGAGGCTCGTTCATCTGTCCGAACACGAGAGCGGTTTTATCCAACACACCGGATTCTTTCATTTCCAGCCAGAGGTCATTCCCTTCGCGGGTACGCTCGCCCACACCGGCAAACACAGAATAACCGCCGTGCTGTTTCGCAATATTATGAATCAATTCCATAATAATAACCGTCTTTCCCACACCGGCACCGCCGAAAAGTCCGGTTTTACCACCTTTCGAATAGGGTTCGAGCAAGTCAATAACCTTAATACCTGTTTCGAACATTTCCTGAGCGGTAGTCAAACTCTTGAAAGCGGGGGCATGGCGGTGAATGGGATATTTCTTCTTGGTCTTGATTTCTCCCAGATTGTCTATACCTTGCCCGATAACATTAATCAAGCGTCCCAAAGTTTCGGGTCCGACAGGTATCGAAATTGGTTCGCCGGTATCTATTGCTTTCATTCCGCGTACCAATCCGTCCGTGGAATCCATTGCAACCGTGCGGACACGATTTTCGCCCAAGTGTTGCTGAACTTCAACGATTAATTCTTCTTCTTCGCCATCAAGATTCGTACGGGGTATTTTAATAGCGTTGTAAATTTCCGGTAAATATCCGTCTTCGAAATCAATATCGACGACGGGACCGATTACCTGAACAATTACACCTTCGTTGCTTGCCATTTTTCTCCCTTAAAAAATAAATATAATTTTTAAATTTAATTATTATTGCTTCTTTTTTCAAACAAATAGTTCTCAATTTCTCCGAAAATTTTCTCCGCCGTTATACCGCCGTCGTCAAAATTACAAATCTTAGGATTTTGGGGACATTTACTTTCACAATACTTTTCTTCCGGCTGAAGATAAATAGCCTCGTTACCCATCGGGCTCCACAGCCAAGGCGAACAGGCGGGCAATCTACAAAAAAGCGTAAGAGTAGGCACTTCCAAAGCCGCCGCCGCGTGAGAGGGTCCCGTGCTGGAAGAAATAAACAAATCCAAGCTTTTGAGAACAATAAACAAATTCCGCAAACCTTTGCCTACTCTATGTACGCCTTCCAGATTTTTCTCGATTTCCCGCGGCAGTTCGACATCCGTAACAAAAATTTCATATTTTTTTTCGCTTTGAAGAAGCCTAATCAATCTCAGATATTCTCCCGCCTTTAAATTGGGACACGAATTCCCGGAGCCAAAATGCACACCGATTATCTTTTTCTTCTCGTCCATTCTTTTTCGAATTTCAGCGGCGCGGAGTTTTTCCTCCGCACTCAAAAAAATTTCGGTTCTATAGTTCCAACTCACCACCCCAATCTTCCTTGCCAAATCCATGCAATAATCGGCTTCGTGACGCAAGGGCTTATATTTATTGCGCGAAACACTCTTCACATTAGTTATAAACTGAAAAAACTTATGTCCGGTGCCTACTCGTACCTTAATACCGGCGGCAAATAAAAGATAATTTATTCTTTCATGAGGTAAAAGCATCAAAGCATGATTTAACTCCAGCGCTCTTAATTTTTTAAGGCAACGCCAAAAGCTACCTTTCGTCTTCGAAAGGAAATCGTCGGCAAGAATAATCTCGTCCACAAATGGATTGTGCTCGAAAACAGGAGCGGCATAACTCCTAATCATCACGGCAACAAAAGAATCGGGAAAACTTCTTTTGATTTCTCTAGGCAACGGAGTTGCCAGGACAACATCTCCAAGCCTATCCGGGCGCACTATTAAAACTCTTTTCGGCGAGTTGCTACTCAATTATTGCCCCTTTATTATTCAGAAATTCTTTCTCCCAATTCAATTCCTCGTAGGCTTTTCGACAATTTACTTTATATTCGTTCAATCTCGTTTCATCCGCCAATAATTCTTCGAAAGCTTTTGCAAGCGAGATTTCATTCGTATCTTTAACAATTTCTCCCACTCGATATTTCTCGATCACTTGTTTCATTTGAGGTAAATCGGAAGCGACAACGGGCACCCCCGCCGCAATATACTCGAACAATTTATTCGGGAGAGCGTAATAATAACTTTTACTCACATTCTCAATCAAAGCGACACCCAAATCCGCGCCAGCAGTGTAATTCAAAAGTTCGTCATACGGGATACTTCCGGCAAAAACAATTTTTCCCTCCGCATTGTTTTCCCGCGCCAATCTTTCAAATTTTCCCTTAGCGACGCCCTCGCCAAAAATGACAAAACGAATTTTGGAGAGATGTTTCAGCGCCTTTATTATCAATTCAATCCCCCGCCCCTCTTGCAAAACGCCCTGATAGACAAGTATTTTCTCCTCTTTGCTTATTCCGAACTTTTTACGCAAATCTACAGGAGAAATCCCCGTTTTGCGAGGCAAGTTTCTCTGCACAACTATATTTTGCAAAGCATAATAATCCCTTAAAAACTCGGCATCAAGCACTCCCGTAACCAGCACCACTTCCGCCGTTCGAATAAATTTGGCTTCAACCTTCGCTACAAGCGCTTGATTTTTAGTCTTATTTCGTAAGCCCGCAAGAAAAGGATACAATTCACGGCTATCGTAAACAAGCTTGAAATTTCTCAACTTTTTCAAAAAAGCCGCGAAGGGCAAAACAAACACGTCTTCCGCAAAAAAATAATCACAAGATTCAAAAAGAAATTCCTTCAATAGAATCGAATAAAAAGCAAGATAGAAAATTATCGTGGGCTTAAACTTCTTTAACTTAAAAACCTTGATATTTTCTCTTCGGGAAGGCATGGCACGAGGGAACCATTCAAAAGAAACAATTCGAACATCAAATCCCAATCCGGTAAGAGAATCATAAAAATTAAGAATTCGGGAATCATAATAAGCGTTGCCCAAAAGAGCCATACAAACTTTTTTGCGCTTTGCCATAATACTTACAAACGTATTTGCAATGTATTTCTCATAATCGTCTTGGCATCGAATTTTTCCTTGAAATCTATCAGGCTCATGCTGGGAGTCATGGGGTTTTCAGCCTTTGTGTCTTGTGAAACTCCTATATCCACATAGCGATAACCGTTTTCCGTCGCATCTTTGACCACTTCGTACATTACGCGTTGAATAGGTTTGTATTGAGCATATTCATAAAGAAGCATATTATAAAAGCAAAGAGCAACGTTCTTATTCGGATAAAACATCAACGAGCCACCGATAGGTTTATCTTTCAAATAGACCATAAACAATTTGAGTTTTTCGGGCAAAAGCTCTTTCAGGCGATATAGCTCCTCCAAGGAATGAGTAGGTTTTACGCCGTGGCGCGCTTTATTTTTCAATAATATCGGATAAAACTCGTCATAACGATCATTCACTTCAACTCTAATATCGGGATTTTTGAACGTCTTACGAATATTACGCCTTACCGTCGCTTGAAAACGAGAAATGATATCGCGCGTAGGGTCCAATTTAATAGCGCTGGAAATATAATGAAGTTGATAATTAAACCCTTGCCAAAGCATTGCAAATTCAAGACTTTGATTCGGGAAATCTTCGTAAATCATCGGTGCCGCGGTAAGCAAAAACTCTTTTATCCCATTCTTTTTACCATATTCCAGCAAAGCCGAAACAAGCTCCATGGCGACTTTAAACTTAATATCCTTGGTTACGAGTGAACCGTAACTTGCTCCAATTGGAGATTCAAACAAACCGTTTTCAAGCGTGCCGGGCAATACCGCCACAAGTTTGCCCTTATCAAAAAACATTAAATGGTGCCAATTAAATCTTTCGGGCGGGTGATAATCAAAAAATCTTTGCAAATGGAACATCGTTCCATTATTGGAATGTTCCACAAATTCGTCCCACAAATCCTTATACTTCTCCGAATATTCGATGATTTCCATATACCAATTTCCAAATTAACAATTTTAAAAGATAACAAATTTTTGGCAGAGAT
>CAZSYM010000031.1:0-27962 GCA_964611145.1 uncultured Melioribacteraceae bacterium | reverse complement strand
TTATATCAGCTGGAGCGATTTCTTCTTCTATTTTTCAATCGGGTATAAGTATTGAGAAGAGAAATTACTTGCGGAGATTGATTTTGCTATCTAAAAGCTTTTAAGATTTCTGTTTTGTTAAAAAAAGGTAATGGTTCTTCGAATTCAATAGTTTCGTTTGCGTCCCATTGTTTGCCCGGAGAACTTCGATAACTATTTTTGCCAAGTATGGCGCACCTTCGTTCCTTTAATTCCCCGTTATCATTAAAAACAAAAAACGCTATGATGACCGGTAAATTTAAAGCTTTACTCCATTTCTCATAGGCACGTACGGCTCTTTGGTTTACAAGCCATTTTGCCTTACGTTTTCCTTTCCAGTCCAGAAGAGCTTGTTTGCCCTCGAATTCTATTAACATATCCGGCTTGTCTTCCCCTCCTTCCCATACCTTTTGATAGCGTTTATCACTTCCGAAATTGCGAAAATTAATTCCCCATTGCGTTAAAAGATTCTTCCCGACTTCTTCCGCCATATCGTGCAATTTATAATTTCGTCGGAATTCTTCTTTGCTTTTTACGGGTTCAAAATCGAGCTTTTTCACTTTTTCTTATTGCTTATAAAATTCCTGATATAATTCTTAGTAAAATCCGTTAGTACCAGATGACCGCTAATTTCCGCTCTCTGTTCCAGTAATTCATCCCAATTTTCCGTTCCTTCCCAAAAGCATTTTTTCATTTCCGCTATAGTTTCGGGATTTAATTTGGAGAGTTTATTTGCCAGGGCAAAGAGTTTTTCGTTCAATTCGGGCATATCTTCCGCCAATTGTGAATAGAGATGATTCCGAAGTCCCCATTCGGCGCTTCGCCACTCGTGGTCGATTGTCATATGTTGATAAGCCGCCGTTCCGATTTTCCGTTCGACTGCGGGACCTATCACGAAGGGACCTATACTAAGTGCCAGCTCGCTCAGTTTTATCGATGCGGAACGAAGAGCGAAGGCATAGTCCGCCGCGGCGGTAAGTCCCACACCGCCCCCGACAATTTTCCCGTGGACCCGTGCTAAAATGAATTTCGGTGATTTTCTCATTGCGTTTATCACATTTGCGAAACCGGAAAAGAACTTTTTCCCTTCGTCAAAATTTTTTATTGCCAGCAATTCGTCGAACGAGGCTCCGGCACAAAAGGCGCCGTTGCCGTCGCTTTGTAAAATTATAACGCTTGTTTCTTTTTCGGCGGAAGCGTCTTTTATCGCTTGCGTTAATTTTTCCAATATGTGCCCGGGCAAAGAATTACTCTTGGGATGAAAAAAAGTAACGATAGAAATATTGTCTTTCTTTTCCAGCTTTACGTAACCGTCGTTCATTTATTTTTTAACCTCACCGTTTTTTGCTATTTCAATTAACTGGGCTAAGGAATCTATTAAAAAGTCTGGATTTTCCTTAGCCAAATCTTCCTTTTTGCCGTATCCGAAAGTAACCGCAGCGGTTTTTGTCCCCGCGGCTTTACCGCATTGAACGTCGAGGACGGAATCGCCTATCATCAAACATTTCGAGGCGTCGCGGCAATTTAATTCATGCATGACAATCTGTAACGGTTCGGCGGAGGGTTTGTTCGCTACTCCGGGACGCCGTCCCATAATGGCATCGAATTTTTCCGTAAGTCCGAAATGAGCCAATATTTTTTCCGCCTGCCCCTGCGCTTTTGTCGTTAACAGACCTATTTTTATCCCTTCCTTCCGCAATGCGTCGATTGTTTCCAAAGCATAAGGATACGGCTTGGATAAATCAATAAATTCGAAGTACTTAGGTTTGTAAATCGAAATGAATTCTTCGAAGTTGTAATTTTTAATTCCCAATGCGTCAAACATATCAGTGAAATGCAAACCTATTAACTCGAAGAATTTTTCGCGGGGAATAGAAACTTTCAAACCAAGCTCTTCGAAAGTTTTGATTGTCGTTGCGTAAATTGTTTCATGCGAGCTAAAAAGAGTTCCGTCCAAATCGAATACGGCACATCTGAATTTTGATTCCATTTTACCCTTGAATTTTCTTGAAATTATTTCGGAATAATTTTCCGTTTAATTATTTTTAACAAGCGTTTCAAGATAAAAAAAGGAAAAGAAAATAGAAAGATTAAGAACAAGAGGAGATAAGGATGTTTGAGAAAGTAAAAATGTTTCTTTTGGCGCTGACTATTTCCCTTTCGGCGCAGAATAAAATTGCCGATATTGTGGAAAAATTTTCTCGTTCCGATGTTTTAAAACAATCGGAATGGAGCGTGTGCGTAAAATATGTCGATAACGGCGAGTCTCTCGTTTCATTCAATTCGCGCAAAAATCTCGCCCCGGCTTCCGGATTGAAAGTCTTTACCACATCCGCCGCCTTGGAAATATTGGGTCCCGATTATCGTTACGTTACGGAAGTTTTTGCAAGAGGAGAAATAAAAAGCGGCATGCTTTACGGCGATTTAATCCTCCGCGGTTCGGGCGACCCCACACTGGGCTCGTCAAAAGTAAAAGGTTCCTTGTCCTTGGATTCTCTGATGCAAAAGTGGACGAACGCCGTTCGTAAGGCGGGCATTCGCAAAATAAACGGCTCGGTAATTGCCGATGCGGGATTGTTCGATTCCCTGGCGGTGCCGGGACAGTGGTATTGGATAGATTTGGGAAATTACTATGCGGCTCAAACAAGCGCGCTTACGATTAATGACAATCTCTATTATTTGCTTTTTGAACCCGGAAAGACCGTAGGGAGCAAAGCTAAGTTTTTGGGAACCGAACCGACTCTTTCGGGATTGACTTTTATCAACGAAATGAAAACCGATGCGCCCGGCACGGGGGATAACGGATATGTTTATCGTTCACCTTACGACAGTCTGGTTTATCTGCGCGGGACAATTCCCCAAGGCAAACCCGTTTTCTCGATAAAAGGCTCGCTTCCCGACCCCCCGATGTTTTTGGCTACGTATTTAACGAACTTTCTCCGGAAAGAAGGAATCGAAATAAAAGGAAAGCCGAAGAAAATAAGAACTTCGGGAAAGTATGATACAGCAAGGCTTATAAATATTACGTTTTCGCCACCGTTGAAAGCCATTGTCAGAAATATCAATAAAATAAGCAACAATCTTTACACCGAGCAACTTCTGAAGACAATAGGATTAAAAAGATTCGGATATGCTTCCGAGAAAAACGGCATACGAGCGATATTCGATTTTCTGAACAAAAGCGGGGTTGACACCACGGGGTTAAATCTTTATGACGGCTGCGGATTGAGTCGTTCCAATACTATAACGGCGGAAATGATGGTCGATTTGTTGATAGCAAATACAAAGCGCCCGTGGTTTACGGATTTTTACAATTCCCTTGCCGTAGCGGGCGACCCTACTGACGAGGGATTCTTTGCAAATTTCGGAAAAGGAACTCCTCTCGCTTATAACGGCAGAATCAAATCGGGTTATATCGGCGGGGTAAGGAGTCATTCGGGATATTTGAAAACCGCCGCAGGACGCCTGCTGGCTTTTTCTCTCATTGCAAATAATTTTACATGCGACGTAAAGGAAATCAACAAAATTCACGAAAGTATTTTAATAGAATTAAGTCGCTTGAAATAAAAAGGAGGCGATTATTCGCCTCCGTAAACCTCGTCGTAATCTTCCATCGCCGCTTTGATTACTTTGAAGGCATGCTCGCGCCCGTAAACTTTTGCTATCGTGAACTTGCTTTCCTCTCCGGGAATAAGTTTATAGGTGGTAAAATAATGCTGTAGCCGTTCGACCAAAACGGGAGGCAATTCGGAAATGTCCATGATATTGCCGTAAATATTGTCGTTTTTTAATACGGCTACGATTTTATCGTCCGCCTCGCCGTGGTCAATTCCCTGTATTCCGCCGACAACTCTGGCGCGCAGAATTATCTCGCCGCGCGTGATGGGACGCTCGCTTATTACGCAAATATCAAGAGGGTCGCCATCGCCTTTCCCCGCTTGGGGATTCAAGTCGCCTATTCGCATACCGCAATAAGTGCGGGGAATAAAGCCGTATAGTGCTGGTGGGTGCGATGAGCTTCTTTGAGGACGGTCAACGTGAACATAGCCGGTGCTTTTGTCAACTTCATATTTTACCAAATCGAACGGCGTCATTTCAATATAAGCGTTCACCAATTCGGGCGGATTTTCTCCCACTTCCAAACCATGCCAAGGGTGCGGACGCCAACGATAAAAAGCTTTTGGGAAAGCCATTTCTTCCTCCTGCAATTAATTGAAATTCAGTTCTATACCAATAGGGCAATGATCCGAGCCGAGAACTTCGGGCATTGTCCATGCGTCGGTCAAATTATTCCTTAGATTTCGGGAGATAAAAAAGTAATCGATACGCCAGCCGACGTTCCTTTCGCGGGCGCGGGTTTTCATGTCCCACCATGTGTAAATTTCCCCTTCTTGTCGGAATTCTCTCAATGTATCGATGAAACCGGCATCTATCAGTTTGTCAATCCATGCTCGTTCTTCGGGTAAAAAGCCGGAGACTTTGCTGTTTTCCTTGGGACGAGCCAAGTCTATTTCTTTATGAGCGGTGTTTACGTCTCCGCATATTACTATCTTTTCATTTTGTTTGTTCAGTTCTTTCAGGATATTCAGAAAAGCATCGTAAAAGTCCAATTTATATTTTAATCTTTCTTTGCTCTGCTTACCATTGGGGAAATAAATATTAAAAAGCATGAATTCGGGATAACGTAAAACCAATACGCGCCCCTCTTTGTCGAATTCTTTTACTCCGAGTGCGTTCTTAACTTCCAATGGGTTCGGCAAAGAATAAACGGCAACGCCGCTATATCCTTTCCTTTCGGCTTCGCTAAAAAATGCGGAGTAGCCGTCTATCTTTTTTATGTCGTTGCTTAATTGTTCTTCCCATGCTTTCGTTTCCTGAAGGCAAAGAATATCGGGCTTTTCCCTCAATAGCCATTCCGCAAAGCCTTTCTTGGCAATGGCTCGTATCCCGTTGACGTTCCACGAAATGAGTTTCATACAGTTCCCGCTTGTTTTTACATATCGCAAATATTTTTAATTCGAATTGAAATTTAAAAAATAAAACGCTTAAGTTTTGAGTTATTATTTGCAAATTGAGAAACAATCGCAATGAACACTAACTACGATGAGCTGTCTGCCGGTTACGACGAGCGTTACGAACAGAGCAAACTTAAAGGGACGGTTGAGTTTCTGAAAAAGTTTGTTTCGGGACGCACGGTGGAAATCGGTTGCGGAACGGGTTATTGGTTAAAACGTCTTTCGGATTTGCCCGTGCGCCTTGTGGGTGTGGATTATTCCAAGGGCATGCTAAGAAAAGCCAATATCAATGCACGCAAAAAGAACATCGCCTTCGTAAGAGCAAAAGCCGAGGAATTGCCTTTCAAAGAAAATGTTTTCGATTTTGCTTTTTGCGTTAACGCGCTTCATCATTTTCAAGAAAAGGAAAAATTTCTTCGCAAGACTAATGAAATGCTTAGAAACGAAGGGAGCTTGGCGATTGTCTTTACGGATATATATGATTCTAATTACCACTGGTATGTTTACGATTTTTTTGAACGGGCATTCGAAATAGATAAAAAAAGAATCTTGCAAACGGAAACCTTGCTTTCGCTTATGGAAGAGGCTGGTTTCGGAAGCCTACGCGTGGAAACCGTTGAAATCAAAGAGGAAACTCGGATAGGCGAAAAGGTTTTCGGAGATCACTTTTTGCTGAAGGAGGGAAACTCCACTTTGTTCGCTTTGAGCGAGGAGGAATATAAAGCGGGAATATCGAAAATAAAAAAGGAGATTCAAAAAAACTCTTTTGCGGAGTTTCATAGCAGAATCATTTTCAGAGCCGTAATAGGAAAAGTTAAGAAATAATTTGCCGTCGAGGGCTAACGTCCTTGAATTTTATTATTTTTTTTTCAAATTTGTATAAAAGAAAAAAGATACTTGAAAATGGAAAAGCAGATTGAATTTATATTGAACAACAAAACCGTATTTGCAAAAGTTAATCCCGCCAAATCTCTTCTGGATTTCCTTCGAAAAGAAAAACACTTGCACGGACCCAAAGAAGTTTGTAAGGAAGGAGATTGCGGTGCATGTACGGTTCTGATTGGAGAGTTGCGTGAAGGCAAAATAATTTATCGAAACGTTGCCTCGTGTGTTTATCCTATGGGAAATGTGCAAGGCAAACATGTGGTAACGATAGAAGGCTTGAATACGGAAGGACTGAATTTTATTCAGAGGCATTTTGCCGAGGAAAGCGCCGCACAATGCGGTTATTGTACGCCCGGCTATATCGCTTCCCTCACTTCTTATTTCCTTTTTAATTCGGAATATCGGAAGGAAACGGCATTCAAAGCCATATCGGGAAATGTTTGTAGATGTACCGGTTACGGCTCGATTAAAAGAGCGGTGGTTAATATGGTAGAGGAAATCTCCTCTTCCCCTACGTCCGTAAACGACAGGGTGCGATTTCTAATCGATAAAAAGGTCTTGCCCGATTATTTTAAAAGCATTCCCGAGCGATTGAAAAAGCTTGAGAATAAAAAGGGAAACGGGGAAGTCGATGGCAAACCTATCGGCGGCGGAACGGATTTGTTGGTTCAAATACCCGATAAATTATTGGGCGAAGAGCTGTTTTTCCTAAGAGAAGAACAACATGGAAAAATAGAAGAAAAAGACGGCAAGATAATCGTTGCGGCGGAAACGACTTTTGCCGAGTTTGGCGAATCGGAAATGATGAAAAAATTATTTCCCGAAATTGAGAAAATGCTGGATTTGATGGCGTCCCCTTTGATTCGCAATACCGCCACTTTGGGAGGGAATATTGTTAACGCCTCGCCGATTGGGGATTTCACGATAATTCTCTTGGCGCTCAAGTCTTCTTTGCTCCTCCGAGATACCGAGGGGAACGAGCGCGAAATCAAATTGCAAGATTTCTATCGCGCTTACAAAACGTTGGATTTGAAGGATAATGAAATAGTAAAAGAAATCATCTTTCCCAAACCGCCCGCGGGATTTAAGTTTAACTTCGAAAAGGTTTCGAAGAGAACGCATTTGGATATTGCCAGCGTGAATAGTGCGATAGCAATCGTTACGGAAAACAATGTGATTAAAGAAATCGGACTTTCCGCCGGAGGTGTGGCGCCCGTGCCTAAATATTTAAGCGTTGCCGCCGAATATCTCGAAGGCAAGAGTGTGGAAAAAGAAATCATAGCGGAGGCGTCCGAAATTGCCATGAATGAAATATCGCCCATTAGCGATGTGCGGGGAAGTGCCGAATATAAAAGGCTTTTGTTGGGCAGGTTAATCAAAGCACATTTTATACAGTTGTTTCCAGAATTAATCAAAGCCGAGGAATTGCTATGAACAGCGACGTAATCAAACACGTAAAAGGCGAATCCATTTTTTTGGATGATTATCCTCTGCCGGAAGGAACGCTTCACATTGCCATTTTCGATTCTCCGGTAGCCCACGGGAAAATTCTTCGGCTGGATACCTCCCGAGCCTTGGAATCGGAAGGAGTGAAAGCTGTTCTAACCGCCAAGGATGTTCCGGGAGAAAATCAAATAGGCAATATTATACAAGACGAGACTTTGCTTGCGGAAGACGAAGTGTTTTACGTCGGAGAACCAATTGCACTCATTGTAGCCGACTCGCCTGAACATGCGCGTAAGGCTCGTAGTCTGATAGACTTAGAAATCGAAGAGCTTCCTGTTGTTACCGACCCGCGAATCGCTTATGAACAGGGTAGTTTTGTTGCACCTCCCGTTGTGTTTTCGATGGGTTCTACCGATAAGGCTTTCGCAGAAGCGGATGTGGTCGTGGAAGGACGTGTCGATTTGGGAGGACAGGAACATCTTTATTTCGAATTGCAAGGAGCGATAGCAATACCACGGGAAGGGGGCGAACTGAAGGTTTACTCCTCGACGCAAAGCCCTACCGCCGTTCAACGAGCGATTGCAAATGTGTTGAATATTCCCATGAATCGCGTGGAGGTGGATGTGCTCCGCTTGGGAGGCGCTTTCGGTGGTAAAGAAGATCAAGCTACCCCTTGGGCGGTAATGGCGGCTTTAGCCGCTTCGAAATTAAACCGACCTGTGAAAGTGGTTTTGAATCGAGCGGAAGATATGAGAATGACCGGTAAGCGCCATCCTTATTCCGCCGATTATAAAATAGGACTTTCCCACGATGGTAAAATCTTAGCTTTCGAAGTAACGTATTATCAAAACTCGGGTGCTTTTGCGGATCTTTCCACCGCAATTATGGAGCGAACACTTTTCCATGCTACGGGTAGCTATTTTATCCCGAACGTAAAGGCTACCGGCTATATGTGTCGCACGAATCTCCCGCCGAATACCGCTTTCCGAGGCTTCGGGGGACCGCAGGCAATGTTTATAATCGAATCGGCGCTTTACAAAGCTTCCCTTGAATTGGGAATGCCGACTTGGGAACTTCAGAAGAAAAATTTGATAAAGGAAGGGGATAGTTTTTATTACGGACAAATAGCGGAAAGAGTCAATGCTCGGAAAACTTGGGATGAGGCTTTCGAACGTTATGATTTCCAAAACAAACTAAATGAAATACGGAGGTTCAACGAAGCAAATACCCTTTATAAAAAAGGGATTGCGGTAATGCCTCTTTGTTTTGGTATTTCTTTTACAAGTAGTTTCCTGAACCAGGCAAGCGCTCTCGTTCATATTTATACCGACGGAAGTGTCGGTGTGAGTACCGCCGCTGTCGAGATGGGGCAAGGAGTGAACGAGAAAATCAAAAGAATAGTTGCCGAAACATTCTCCATTTCCAAAGAAAAGGTAAGAATCGAAACCACGAATACCACTCGCATAGCCAACACCTCGCCGACCGCAGCGAGTACGGGAGCGGATTTGAACGGTAATGCGGCTTTGCTGGCATGTAAAATTTTACTTTCTCGATTGCACTCGCATGCCTCGACGATGTTAAATTGCAAGGAAGGCGATGATGTTAAAATAATCGAGGAAACCGTTTATAAAAACGGCGAAGCCACGGATATTCGCTGGGAAGATTTGATAAACTCCGCTTATTTCGATAGAGTCAGTCTCTCGGCGCATGCTTTCTATTCCACGCCGAATATTTTCTTCGATAGAGAGAAAAACAAAGGACGTCCTTTTGCTTATCATGTTTACGGTACCGCCGTTATTGTGGCAAAAACGGACGTATTGCGGGGAACATACGAAATAGAAGAAGTTGATATTGTGCATGATTACGGCAAAAGTTTGGCTCCCGAAATAGACATAGGACAAACGGAAGGCGCCGTCGTTCAAGGCATTGGCTGGCTTACGATTGAGGAACTTGTGCAGGACGAAAAGGGTAAACTTTTATCCAATTCTTTCTCCACCTACAAAATACCGGACATCTTTTTCGCTCCGAAGGAAATAAATATTACTTTTCTTGAGAGTTCCGAAAATCCGTACGGTCCGTTGAAATCCAAGGCTATCGGCGAACCGCCTTTTATGTACGGAGTCGGAGCGTATTTTGCCATTATGAACGCAATTAGAGAAGTTAATCCGAACGTGGGTAAGGAAATTCAAGCTCCCCTTACGCCGGAAAGAGCGTTGCTTTATTTGACAGGACGAATATAATTTTGAAGAATCTTCGGGAGAGACGACTCCCCCAAGAGCTTTTGCTCTCGGAGGAGTTTTTAATTAATATCGTTGACCACTGCGTCGAAAATTGCATCGTGTATTTTGGGGCGGAATTTAATTATTTTTCTGTTTTTCCTTGTCGGATAAACTCTGTTTGTTAACAATACCACCAGTACATCCCTATCTTTATTCGCCCATACCGAAGTGCCCGTAAATCCCGTATGACCGAAGGAATTTAGCGAGAATTTTGTTCCGAAGGAGGAATGCTCGGGCGATTTTGTATCCCATCCCAAAGCACGAGTGCTTTGCTGTGTTTGTTTTGTTGTCCAATTATCAACCGTGGAAGCTTTGAATAGTTGCAGTCCGCCGTAATTGCCATGATTCAGCACGGTATAAACGAGTTTTGCAACATCGTCGGCAGTGGAAAAAAGTCCCGCATGTCCCGCAACTCCTCCTAAAAGATATGCGGCTTCGTCATGCACTTTCCCTTTCATCAATTCCATTCTCCAATAGTTATCTCGCTCCGTCGGCATACAGTAATACCAATACTTTGGCGAGGGGTTGTACATCGTGTGCGTCATACCGAGCGGTTTGAAAACTCTCTTTTTGAGAAATTTGTCAATAGTTGTGCCGGTAATTTTCTCGATTACCTTTTGCAGTGTAATCATTCCGAGGTCGCTGTATTGATACTTGGTTCCCGGCGGAAAATCTAATTTTATGTTCATTATAGAATCGATTACTTCTTTCGGCGTTTTTAGCTTTTTATAAAAAGGCACCCAAGCCGGTAATCCCGAATTATGTAACAGCAAATTCCTAATGGTGATTTTGTCCTTGCCGTTCTTTCCGAATTGCGGTAGATAGCGCACGACGGGAGCGTCCAAATCCAACTTGCCTTCGTCGTAAAGAAGCATGGCGGCGGAAGTTGTCCCCACGACCTTTGTAACGGATGCGAGGTCGAACATGGATTCTTTTGTAACCGGTACTGCGTCCTTGTCGTAAGTTTGCTTGCCGTATGGGCGGAACAGAATTACGCGTCCCCGCTTTGCCACAAGAAGCACCGCACCCGGAAAAACGGAATCACGAATGGCTTTCTCCATTAAGGAATCCACCTTCGTGAAGTCATAAAGCGTGTCTTGAGTCCCTTTTGGGAAATAAAGCCCTTGACTTTCTTTTGCAATTCCGCTCCCGATTGTGAAGGAAGTGTTCGGAATGGTAACCGGTAATTTGCCCTGAATTTTGATATGTCCGAGCAGAGCATCGTAAGCGGCATATTGCGAAGCCGGAGCGCTACCGTATGCACAGAGATATGTCGATGCATTCGGAAAATCCTTAATTAAATACGGCGTTCCGAAGCTTACGATTATCACGGGTTTTTTTAGACGAAGAATTTTCGATATGAATTTCTTAAACGGCTCCGGTAATTCGATTGTGCCGCGATATGATTTTACGTTCCAAAAAACGGGAAGGAAAATTATCTTTGCTCGTCTTGCGAATTGCAGTGCTTGATCATACTCTCTTTGTTTCGACTTTTCATATAGTTTGAACTCTTTTGTATAGTTGAAGGTTTTAACGAGTAATTCATCGAACGGTAAGGGAGTTTTTAATTCTTCCCGTTCGGTAAAATCGGTCAAAGCTATCACGGCGGAGGAATAGATTTTTGCGGGATTAACGGGAAGCAGATGTTTATCGTCCTTGACCAGGGTTATGGAACGTTCGGCTATTTCCCTTGCAATGCGGTCATATTTTTTTGTGCTCAGTTCTTTTTCGAGTTTTTTAAAACTTCCTTTTCTGTTTTCATAAAGTCCCGCCCAAGTTTTGGCTTCGAAAAGTCTTCTTAGGGATTCATCAATTCGTTCTTCGGATAGCCTACCGGATTTAACGGCGTTGTAAATTCCGTAAACCGCGGCGGAGTCGTCGGCAGGGTATAATATCAAATCGTTTCCGGCTTCTATTGCAAGCACAGCGGCTTCGTCCGCTGGATAGCGAGCGGATATAGCTCCCATGTTCATTGCGTCCGTAACGATAAGTCCGTCGAAGCCGAGCTTTTTCCTAAGCAAATCGGTAATTACACTTTTGCTAAGAGTTGCAGGTAAATCTTTTTTCTTTTCGTAGGCGGGCGCTTGTAAATGTCCCACCATTATTGCTTTTACTCCCGCTTCGATTGCCTCCCGGAAGGGAATTAAATCGCTTTTCTCGAAATCATATTTCGAATTTTTTACCGTTGGCATTTCATTATGGGAATCCAACGTTGTTGAACCGTGTCCAGGGAAATGTTTTGCTGTGGAAATAACGTGTAGGCTGTTTAGTCCTCGCACGTAGGCGGCAACGTGAACGGAAACCTCGAAAGGGTCCTCCGAAAAAGCACGTACGTTAATAATCGGATTTTCCGCATGCGTGTTTACATCCGCCAAAGGAGCGAGGTCCTGAAAAACTCCCAACAGTTTCGAAAGTTTCGCCGTGGCGCGCGCTGCCAAGTAAGTTAAAGAAGGATCGTTTACCGCTCCCAAAGCCATGTTGGAAGGAAAACGAGGAATATTCGAAAGTCGCATCGCAGGTCCATTTTCATAATCGGCGGAGATTAACAAAGGCTCTTCCGTCGAATCTTGCAAAGCGTTTATTATTTTAATTTGTCTCTCCGCATCGCCTGCGAAAAACACGAACCCTCCGACGTGCAATTCTCTCACGGCTTGTAACATTTTTAATTTCATATCGGAGCTTTCGAAACTATCGCCGTAAGGATAAACCAGCTGTGCGCATTTATCGAACAAATTCATCTTTTTAATTTTTGCATTAATCATTGTAATTTGCTCTGTTTTTAAGGGGAAAACGGTGGAACAATTTGCTACCGCCTTTTGGCTATTTACCAAATATGCGAGGGGTATGGAAACCAAAAGAGCGAGCAGAAAAATTATCCTGAAAAATTTGATTTTCATTTTATTTCTCTCCGTTTTCTTTCTTTCCGAATTCGGGGTCAATGGATACGAATTTAGCGGTAATGAACGCTGGAACGGTTGCTATTATAACCCATACGAAGAAATGCTTGTAGCCGATTATTTCCTGCAACCAGCCGCTGAACATTCCGGGAATCATCATTCCCAAAGCCATAAAGCCGGTTGCCAAAGCGAAATGAGCCGTTTTGAACTCTCCCTCCGAAATGTAAATCATATAAAGCATAAATGCCGTGAAGCCGAAACCGTAGCCGAATTGCTCGAATGCCACGCAAGCGCTTATTACGGTCAGCGATTGCGGTTGTGCATAGGACAAATAAACATAGACGACATCAGGAATGTTAATGGCTATCAGCATCCACCAGAGCCAGTATTTCAAACCGTTTTTTGATGCCACCCATCCGCCTAACAATCCGCCTATTGTAAGGAAAAGTATCCCAATGGTGCCGTAAATCATTCCCACATCACCGGTAGTGAGTCCCAATCCTCCCACTTCCCTAGCGTCCAGCATGAAGGGGGAAGCGAGTTTGACCAATTGGGATTCTCCCAAACGGTAAAGGAGAATAAACGTCAACCCTATTCCGATATGCTTTTTCTTGAAAAAGATTACGAAGGTGCGAACGAACTCCGAGAAGAAATTTTTGACCGTTGTGCGAATTGCAGGTTTGTCGCTGTCGGGATACGGAAGAATAAATTTATGATAGACGAAGAAGAGGAAAAACAGAGCCGCAAGGAAAGCAAAGGTGATTATCCACGCCAATTTTATATTCCCCGCTCTCGCTGCAAATTTTGCAAGAGTTTCCGTTTTCAATTTGGGATCCAATTGAATTACGGCGAGGGCGGATTTGTTCCAATTCTTCTCGTTGAATGTAAAGCGAATTCCATGTTTCAATGCAATGGATTTATCCCCTCCCTCGCTTCCGAAAGTAACGACTATTTCTTTGCCCGCGGGAGGTTTTTGGGCGAGATTAAAATAAAGATAAGCGACATTGCCCGCCATGTTATCTTTGCGTGCCGGTATTACTTCCGGTCCGAAATATTTCTTCAGAAATTTTTCCAAAGGTTTTACGACATCTTTTTCCCACCAGCCGGGCTTTTCCGATTTTTTGTTTTCGGCAACATTGTGATTCTCATCCACTATAAAGCCGTTTTTAAGATTCCATTCCTTTGCAAAAGCAAGTAGCGAATCCGCTTTCTTCTTGGGAATAAGAAAAGTTCCCACTTTCAAATTCTGCGGATAGATAACAATTCGTTGTTTCCCTTCGGGAAGTTGCAACCTGAGGGAATCCGGGTGTACCAGTATTTGCGAGGTAACAGTCGGAGAGGACTGAACATTAAATTCCACGGGAGGTAAACCGGTGTGGCTTTCGATGTAACCTGCAAGTATAATCAAAAGCCCCTGTCCTGTAATCATCGCAAAGCGATAAAACATACTGCGAATTCCTACAAAGAAAGCCTGGTCGTGCTCGTTGAGCCCCAGCATGTAAAAACCGTCGGCGGCAATGTCGTGAGTTGCTGAACTAAAAGCCAGTAACCAAAAGAACGCAAGAGTGTATTGAAAGAAGGAGGGAACGGGAATCGTAAGAGCCACGCCCGCCAAACCGGCTCCCACGATGAATTGCATTATTAAAATCCAAAATCGCTTTGTCTTGAATATATCAACAATTGGACTCCAAAGCGGTTTTATTACCCACGGTAGGTAAAGCCAGCTTGTATAGAGGGCAATATCGGCGTTGGAAATTCCTAAACGTTTGTACATTATTACTGAGACAGTCATGACTATTACATAAGGAATTCCTTCGGCAAAATAGAGAGAAGGAACCCATAACCACGGATTGCGTTTCTTTGGTTTTTCTGTGTTCATAGCATGCCTTTGTTTATTGAAATATTTTCTTTGCCAAAATTATCGCTCCTATTTCGGGCGGATATTGAGATTGTTGCAAGACAACGTTTGTAAGTCGCTCGATTTTGGTTTTGAGAATTTCCGAATAGTAGCCCGGTTTTGTGACGGGACTTCCGATTAAAACCAATTGTAAAGGTGATACATCCATTTTCTTTTGCATTGCCTTTATATGAAGTATCAATTCTTCGCTTTCCTCTTCGATTATTCTTTTTGCGATTTCGTCGCCTTTGCTTGCCGCGTCTATTACGAAAGGAGCAAATTCGGACATTGGGAATTTATCGGAATACACTTTTTTGATTAAGGTTGGTCCGTCAGAAATCCCGAAATTTTCCTTGGCAATCTTGCTCAGCAAGGTTTTTTCTCCCCGTCCGTCGAATTCTTTAGCGATTGCGATTAGTCCTTTTCTTCCCAAACTATTCCCTCCGCCCTCGTCTCCTATAAACTTACCGAATCCTCCGACTCTCAAAAAGTTTCCTTTCGAATCTTTTCCGTACATTATCGAGCCGGTGCCTGCGATAAGAATGCTTCCGGGATTTCCGCCGAAAGCTCCTTCGAGTGCAATTGTTGCATCGCTCACGATTTCGAAGTCGGTAAATTCCTTTTCTTCCTCCTTGAACTTTTGAAGCACAGCTTCTTTTAATTTTACCGCATCGCTTTCCCTACCTGCACCGGTTGTTCCTATCACCGCTCCTCTAATTTCCGAAAGGGGAATGCCACTTTGAGCAATGCAATTAAACGTTAATTTCACTATTGTTTCGGCAACCGTTTCAGAACCGATAATGAGAAAATTCGAAGGTCCGCCCGTATTCTCGGCTAATACTTTCAAATCTTCGGAGGCGAGCACGCATTTTGTTTTGGTGCCGCCTCCGTCGAATCCCAAAAAATATTTCATCTTCCTCCGCTTGTTTTTTGTGCAATGAGTTCGAATTTATTGCACGATTGTCATTTTTCGCACGATGAATTTGTTACCGCTCTGAAGACGATAGAAATAAATCCCGGAGCTTAAACCGTGCGAGTCGAAAGAAATCGAATGTTTTCCTGCTTGTAATCTATCGGAGATTAAAACACGAATTTCCTGCCCGAGCAAATTGTAAATTTTTAATGTTGTAAATCCGTTTTGAGGCATGAAAAATTCGAAAGTCGTTTTTTCGTTGTTTGTCCCTGCACCGAAAGGATTCGGATAATTGGGTTTTAAAGAGAGTGTTTGCGGTAAACCCGTGTTTACAATGGCGACGCGGGAAAGATAATATGAGCCGTCCGCCTCGAATGCTTTCAGTCTGTATAAGTACGTCCCGCTGAAGAAATCCGGTGTATCGTAATAAACATGCGTACGGGCATCCACAAAAGCTATTTTGTGCCATTTATTTTCCGAGGATGAAGCTCGCTCTATTGCATAGCCTACGCATGGGGTTTGTGAGGAAATTTCCCAGCTTAATTTAATCTTTCCGTTTTCGATGTTTGCCGAGAAAAGATTGAATTCGACCTTCACGGGATTTTCAACATCCAAAGAGACAATAGAACCTTCGGCAATCTCTTTACCACCGGAGGTCACACCCGAGATTTTGAGAATGTATTTTGTGTTACTGGTGAATTCTTTCGTATGCAAAAGGACTGTTTTCCTGTTTCCCTGATAAAAAGGTTCTACGTTTTCGGGTTGTCCTATTCCTTTGTCAATAAAGTAATTTGAAATTTTGCTTGCGGAAACGGAATCCACTTCCAAGTTAAAAGTTACAAGCACCGTATTCTTGGAAAGCGCCTCGGCTTTCTCAATCAACAAATTATCCGGTAGATAGATTCTGTCCGCAAATTCGGGATGGTCAATAAACGGATTGCGGTTATGCTGTATGGAAAAAATCACATCGTTGCGATGACGTTCGTAATCGGACGGAGGGTCAAGGCGGTTCCACTCGATAAGTGTGGAGAGTTTGCCCAAGTGACTGCCGGAAGTCCCGGTATAATCGACAACTTGCAAGTCATAACCTTGAAAACCTTGGTAGCGTGTTGCCATATAAAAAACAATTCTTGCCACATCTCCCTTAACTTGGTCGCGCGGCTCCCATGAATCGTTATCGGTTTTGCAACCCGTATCTCCGTCGGGATCGATGTATTCATCGCCACCGTAATCGAAATCTTTACTTCCGCGGGCGGAGTTAACCGAAACGTCGGCAGGACGCAAATGGTGAATATCGGTATAGGCAGTGTCGGATTGGCTGGGGAATCCATGAGATTTAGGCCAAACATGTTCCCTGTTCCAGCCTTTGCCACCGTCATATTCTTTTGAAGCGCTACGTTTCCAACCGGTGTAAAAAAGAATTACATCGGAGGGATTTGTAGTATCCGCATCCGTTTGTTTTAACGCATCCCAAACATCGGTAGAACTTGACGAATACGGAAGACGATGATGCCCTTTTATTATTGTGTAAAGGATTTGTTGAAGTTCTTTTCCGTCGATATTATCGGTACCTTTATAATAATCGTTTTGAGCAAATAAAAATCTCGAGGCGAAGAATACAATAAATAGAATGGTTAATCTTCTCAAAGCTGTTCCTCCTAAAAAAATATTCAAAAGAACAAACCTATTAAAACTTTTCTTTTCATGCAGGAATTTATTTGTTTTACGGTTAAAAACTGTTTTAAAAAAATGAAAAAAGTAGTTACAAAATCTTTTGAAAATAACGGCTAAAAGATTATTTTTCGTAAATATTAAAATATCTTTTAGCGGATAAAATATGTTGAACAATTTTCCTTTATCGTTTCAAAATACACACCTTTTTATTATTCCTATCAATGCATTTAATTTAACAGGAGGATATTAATGAGCTGGTTAACGCGTAGTTTAAAACAATCCATAGGCAAAAAATTCGTGATGGCCACGACGGGATTGTTTTTAATCCTATTTCTTTTCGAGCATATAATAGGCAATTTTTATCTTTTTGCCGGGGCGGAATCTTTTGATAGATACGTCGAAGCGCTCGAAAGTCTTGGTTATATTACTCCCATACTTGAGATATTCTTGGCGGCAATGTTCATCATCCATATTGTTTACGGAATTTGGTTATGGATAGGCAACGAAAAAGCAACGCCAATTAAGTATGAGGTGAACGGAACTAAAGAAAATGCTTCCTTTACGTCGAGGAATGCCATTTATTTAGGGCTTTTGATTCTTGTTTTTCTTATCGTTCACATTTTCAACTTCTGGTATCATTACAGGATAATGGGCTATGATTTATATGAGACGATAGCAAGTCTGTTTAAGAATGTATGGTATTTGGCATTTTATATTTTTACTTTTATCGTTTTGGGCATGCACATACATCATGGTTTCCAAAGCGCTTTTCAAACACTCGGCTGGAATCATCCCAAATATTTCCCGTTCATTAAAAAGTTCGGGACTTTTTTGGCTGTTGTTTTTGCCGTTGGTTTTAGTATTATTCCCATTTATTTTTATTTTGCACACTGAGGGAGGTAAGAGATTATGATTTTAGATTCGAAAGTTCCTGAAGGCAATTTAGCCGAGAAATGGACAAATCACAAATTCGAAATGAAATTGGTAAATCCCGCCAACAAAAGAAAATATACGATTATTATTGTAGGAACAGGTTTGGCGGGAGCTTCCGCTGCGGCAACGCTTGCGGAATTAGGATATAATATTTTGGCATTTACGTATCACGATAGTAATCGTCGCGCTCACTCAATCGGAGCGCAGGGTGGAATCAATGCCACAAAGAATTATCAGAACGATGGCGACTCCGTTTACAGATTGTTTTATGACACAATCAAGGGTGGCGACTATCGTTCTCGCGAGGCTAATGTTTATCGCCTTGCCGAAGTAAGTAGCAACATCATCGATCAAGCTGTTGCTCAAGGTGTCCCTTTTGCGAGAGATTACGGCGGCTATTTGCTGAACCGTTCCTTTGGCGGTGCACAGGTTTCTCGTACTTTTTACGCTCGTGGCGAAACGGGACAACAATTATTGCTCGGTGCCATAGGCGCGATGAATCGGCAAATAGCAAAGGGGAAAGTAAAACTGTACACGCGTCGCGAAATGTTGGATCTAGTGGTCGTTGACGGTGTGGCAAAAGGGATCGTGGTTAGAAATCTGGTAACGGGAGAAATTGAGCGATATAGCGCTCACGCCGTTATCCTTGCCACCGGCGGATATGCGCGTGTTTATTACTTGTCCACAAGCGCTATCAATTGTAACGGTACTGCTATTTGGCGCGCTCACAGACGAGGCGCCGTTTTCGGCAATCCCTCTTTCGCTCAGATTCACCCGACATGCTTACCCGTACATGGCGAGCTTCAATCCAAGCGTGTTTTGATGAGCGAGAGCTTGAGAAATGACGGTAGAATTTGGGTTTCCAAAATAAAAGGAGATACAAGACATCCCAATGATATTCCGGAAGAAGAAAGGGATTATTATCTCGAAAGACGTTATCCTGCCTTTGGTAACTTGGTACCGCGAGACGTCGCTTCCCGTGCCGCAAAAGAAAGATGCGACAAGGGCTACGGTGTGAACGGCGGGCATGCGGTTTATCTCGATTTTTCCGATGCCATTAAACGCTTAGGCAGAAAGGCAATCGAGGAAAAATACGGAAACCTTTTCGATATGTATAAGAATATTACCGGTGAGGATCCTTACGAAGTGCCTATGAAAATTTATCCCGCACCCCACTACACTATGGGCGGATTATGGGTAGATTATCATTTGATGAGTAACATACCCGGCTTGTTTGTTTTGGGCGAAGCTAACTTCTCCGACCACGGTGCAAATCGCCTGGGCGCCAGCGCACTTATGCAAGGACTTGCCGACGGTTACTTTATTATTCCTTACACAATCGGTAATTACTTCGCTACCGACAAACCGGATAGGGTAAGCACAGACCTGCCCGAATTCGACGAAGCGGAAAAAGCGGTTAAAGATAAAATCAAAAAGCTTCTCTCTATTGATGGCAAAGAAACCGTTGATCAAATTCACAAGCGTTTGGGACAAATTCTTTGGGATAAGGTTGGAATGTCCCGCAACGCAAAAGGCTTACAGGAAGCAATCAAGGAAATCCGTGATCTTAGGGAAGAATTCTGGACAAATGTTAAAATTCCCGGGACGGATAAGGAAGTTAATCAAACCCTTGAAAGAGCCGGACGTGTGGCGGATTTCTTGGAGCTCGGTGAATTGATGGCTGTGGATGCTCTCGATAGAGAAGAGTCGTGCGGAACTCACTTCCGCGAGGAATATCAAACCGAGGATGGTGAGGCATTGCGCCGCGACGACGAATACGCTTATGTTTCCGGCTGGGAGTTCAAGGAAGTCGGCAAATGGGAACTCCACAAAGAACCGCTTAAATTCGAATTTGTAAAATTAACTACGAGGAGTTACAAATAATGAGCGAAGGACACATAAATGTAACGTTGAAAATTTGGCGTCAGGACGGGCCGGATGCAAAGGGTTACTTCGAGGAGTTCAAGGTCAACGTTTCCACCGACGCTTCCGTTTTGGAAATGCTCGACGAGTTAAATAATGAATTGGAAGCACAAGGAAAACGGCCTATTGCTTTCGAAAGTGACTGCCGCGAAGGTATTTGTGGTACATGCGGAATAGTTATAAATGGGCATCCGCACGGACCTTTGCCGAAAACGGCTACGTGCCAATTGCATATGAGGAACTTTAATGACGGCGATACTCTGGTTCTGGAACCCTTCCGCGCCGCCGCCTTCCCGATTATACGGGACTTGATTGTTGACCGTTCCAAGATGGATAAGATAATGCAAGCCGGTGGATTTATTTCGGTTAATACCGGTAATGCACCCGATGCAAATGCTATCCCTGTCCCAAAAGAAAAAGCTACCTTGGCTATCGAAGCCGCGGAATGTATAGGTTGCGGCGCGTGTATCGCTACCTGTAAGAATTCATCCGCTATGCTTTTCGTTGGAGCTAAGATTTCGCATCTTGCTCTCCTGCCTCAGGGACAGCCGGAAAGATACGAACGCGTGGAGAAAATGGTGGCGGTAATGGACGAAATGGGATTCGGCAGTTGCTCCAATACCTATGCATGCGAAGCCGAATGTCCGAAAGGTGTTTCCGTCGTCAATATCGCAAGAATGAACAGAGAATATCTGAAGTCGAAATTCGTTTCCTCAATCATGGAAATCGATATTTGATTTCGTCCCAAAATACAACTTAAAAAAATCCCGATTAAATTTAATCGGGATTTTTTATTTCCATTTTGCTATTATTCAGATTCAAATAAAGAATCCTTTCGGAATTTTTTAATTTTACGAGTTAAAAATGTTTGAAAGCGAAATAAAAAAAATAACGACAGCTTTTACGTCCGAATTGAACGACCTGGGACAATTCGTTCTTTTCGAAGATTTGACCTCAAGGAATTTACCTCCCGCAATTCTTAGATACATTTCGGCGGAGATAGATTATTTGATATATGAGGACAGGGTTAAACTTCTTAAAAATTCCGTTTTCGATTATTCGGGAGAAAAGATAGCTTATTATTTTGCCGAAATAGCGAATGAAATCAAGAAGTCTAAAAGATTTTCGCGTGAATTTATTTTCAAACTAGTGGCGCATGCCGTTACTTTTAACGTCCATTTTTTGGCGCGTCCTAATTGGACTTTGACCCGTTTTATTTTTGAAGACAGAGAAAACAAAACTCCTTCTGAAATTAAACAATTGCTCAATTACGTTTATTATTACCCTTATTTGTCAAAGGTTTTATACTCGTACTTCACGAAAAAAAAGTTTGCAACGGTGCGCATTCATGACTTCGAAGAGTTGCTTCGTAAGATAGACGAGATAACACGGCAGGAAAGCGAGGAAAAGTTAATCGGGAAGGCACTGGATTCTTTGGCGGATTTTTATTCGCGCTTTGCTCTGCCAGATGCTCCCGTGCCGATTAAGTCTGTAAAACTTTTTGCTAAAGAGAAAAATCTGAATAGGTACTATGATATAATAGTACGAGCGTTTCCCGACGAAGGGGAATTCAAAAGCAAGAATGAGATTCTTGTGGCATTGGGTTTAGTGGCGAAAGAAGCCGTTGAAAGTGTTTCGGAAAGTCCGGAAGAAATTTCCGTAACCGCCGATGAAAACGAAGCTCCCGACGAGCCGCTTCTACGGGAAGAAGGCGCCGAAGTAAATAATGACTTTGAGAATATCGAGGGGGAGAAAGAAAATGATACTGTTGTCACAACGGACGAGAAAGAGAACATTGAAGAAGAAGCCCATGAAAACATCGTAGAGGAGGAAAAAATTTGGGCTCCGGAACAGGGAACGGAAGCGGGACAAAGTATCCCCGAGGAAATAAAGGTGGAGTCAACGGAAAGCGAAAAGACTTCCGAAGAAGAAACGAGAGAAGTAGAAATTCAAGAGAATTTTGAAGTAACAAACTCGGAGGAGAAGGAACTTACCGAAGAAGAAATCGGAAGTAGCGGTATCGAAAAAGAAAATGCGGAGGAAATTCCTGAATCGGAGGAAGCTTTTTCTCCCTTGATAGCGGAAAACATACCGGATGATTTTGAAGAGGTGGAAGAGAAGGAAGAGTTTATCGATACGGCTTTCCCTGAAGTTGCGGAGGAAAGCGAGTTCGACGACAACGTTGAAGAATTCGAAAGTAATGCCGAAGGAAACGAGGCACAGATTACTGAAAACGAAGAGGAGCCTACGCTTTTCGAGCAGGAAACGGAAAATACGGAAGAACAAATTCGGCAAGACGAATTGGAAGAAGCAACACATGAAGAAATTCCCGTAGAGGATTCCGATGAGAAAATGATCTTGGAGGAAAGCGAAATTCCTCCGGAGGAAAGAGAGGTTTATTCACAAGAAACCGAAGCGGCGGAAAGTGAAAATGTCGAAACCGAGAGTATTAAAGACGAAGAGGTCCATGAGCAAATTTCGGAACAGGAAGAAATAATATCGGAGGGAAATAGCACGGAGTTTAAAACGGAAGAAGAAATTTTGAACGAAACGGACGAGCCCGAGGAATTGCATGATGAGGAATTCGCAAGCACTGTTTCGGAAGAAGAATTGGAATTTGAAAGCGAAAGTACGGATTTCGAAATTATCGGTGAGGAGGGCGAAGTAGAGGAAATGGAATCGGAGATGATTGCGGAAACGGGAATAGAGGAAACAAGGGAAGACAAAGCGGAAGAGGAAATGGAATTCCCGAAGGAAGAAACTGCCGAAGAAGAAAAGGAAGAAGTTAAAATTGAAAGTGTGGAGGAAGAATCTTCTACCGGTGAAATCGAAGAAGAAATTTCTCCCGAGCCGAAAGGCGAAGAGGCAAATCCTTCAGAGGAATCCGTAACGGATACGAATATTCTTTCCGAGGAGAGGAAAGAAGAAAATGTGGAATTACCGGAAAAAGACGAAACCGAGTCCCGAAAATTGGACATTGCCAAGTTAATGGAAAACAAAAAAACAACATGGTTAATCGAAGCTGTGTTTGAGTACGATATGGAAGAATTTATCAATGCCATGGACATTCTGAACGGAGCGGAAACCGAAGAAGACGCTTTGGAAAAGCTGGAAGAAATTTTCAATAAATACGGAATTAAGCCCGAGTCAAAAGAAGGCGCTGTTTTCCGTGAAATCATTACGGATTATTTCGAACGGAATTAGAAAATGTTTGTAGATTATGTAACAATATCAATAGCCTCCGGTAAGGGTGGAGATGGAGCCGTAGCGTTTCGGAGAGAAAAATATGTACCGAAAGGAGGTCCCGCCGGTGGCGATGGCGGTGATGGCGGAAACGTTTATTTCATCGCCGAAACCAATTTGCATACGCTTTTGGATTTTCGGTATCATCGGAAATACAAAGCCGGTGACGGAGAAAAAGGCGGTACGTCTTTGAAGGACGGTAAAAACGGGCGCGACGTGATAATCAAAGTTCCCGTTGGAACGGTGATTCGAAATCGTGAGACGGGTGAAATATTGGCGGACTTGGACAAGGCGGGTAAAAAGTTCCTTGCACTCAAAGGCGGAAAAGGTGGCAAAGGCAATTCTAAATTTGCCACTCCCACAAATCAAACACCCCGTTATGCCGAGCCGGGGAAACCCGGTAAATCACTCGATTTGATACTTGAACTGAAATTAATTGCCGATGTGGGCTTGGTGGGATTTCCCAACGCGGGTAAATCCACATTTATCTCCACAGTTTCGGCAGCGCGTCCTAAGATTGCCGATTATCCCTTTACGACTCTCAAACCGAACTTGGGAATTGTAAGTTACAAGGATTTCCAAAGCTTTACGATTGCCGATATTCCCGGTATAATCGAAGGCGCCCACGAGGGTAAAGGTTTGGGGCTTAATTTTTTGAGGCATATCGAACGCACAAAGGTTCTGTTTCTGATGTTGGATTCGAGCGGCGAAAACTTGAAAGAAGATTATAAAATTCTAAGAAAGGAATTAAACGCTTATAGCAAAAAATTATCCGAGAAAAAATTTCTTGTAGGGCTTTCCAAAATTGACTTGCTCGATGCCGAAAGACGAAAGGAATTAAACGATATACAATTCGATGACTACGGAGGAGAAGTCTTGATGTTCTCCTCGATTACAAAAGAAGGAATTGAAAAGGTTTTGGACAGTTTATGGAAGCTGTTGCAAGAAAGCATTTAAAAATACTTGCGTTGTTATTCTTTTTGACACTCCTTGTTTTCTTTTTCTCCTTGATGCAAGGGACGGCGGATATCCCATTGAGCAAAATATTTCAAATTTTAGGAGGAAAGTTTCGAGGCGAGGGCGATTTTACAATTATCTGGGATATACGCTTGCCTCGGGTATTGCTCGCTGTTGCCGTCGGAGGCGGACTTTCCGTTGCCGGTGCGGTATTCCAAGCCATACTTTTGAATCCCTTGGCGGAACCTTATATACTGGGGATTTCGGGAGGTGGAGCTTTCGGAGCAATGATAGCCATTGCTTTTGGGCTTTCTTTCTGGGTATTACAAGGATTTTCTTTTATCGGTGCTTTTGTCGTTATACTCGCGGTTTTTTCTCTCGGTAAGAAGGCTGGCATGATAAGCCCGAACGCTCTTTTGTTAACCGGTGTTATGGTGGGCGCTTTCTTTTCCGCCCTGATACTCTTGACCGTAACGCTGATGCATAATTCCTTACGCACGGCACTCTTCTGGTTAATGGGAAGCCTTTCCTTTGCACAAATCACAACGGTTTGGTTTGTCCTGGCAATTTCCCTTGTAATTTCTTTTTATCTTTCTCTCAACGGCGAAAGGCTTAATTTAATTACGCTGGGCGACGAGCAAGCTGAAAGTCTGGGTGTAAATGTGAAGCAATTCAAAAAACGAATCTATTTCTTAACCAGTCTGCTTGTTGGAGGAATCGTATCGGTGAGCGGAATAATAGGTTTCGTCGGTTTAATTGTTCCGCATGTCAGTAGATTGTTTTTTGGACCCGACAATAAAATTGTTGTCCCCGCTTCTTTTTTCTTCGGAAGTATTTTTTTGCTTTTTGCGGATTTCCTCTCCCGCAATTTGATTCCTCCTTCCGAAATTCCCGTGGGGGCTATTACCGCCGTTGTGGGGGCGCCTTTTTTCGTATATCTGTTAAAAAAGAAAATGGAATATTAAAATAGGAGAAGCAGAATGAGGATTAAAAAGTATTTTAAAATCGTTCTGTTATTTGTAACTCTACTGGGCGCATGTAATTGGGGAATAAACATTTTTCGCGATGTTGATGACGTGAAAATGGGAATGCAATTCGATAGAGAAATACGGAAAAACACTAAGGAATATCCTATTTACAAAAAGAATCCCGCCGTTAAAAGATACATAACGCAAAGAATTTTTAATCATATTTTGAATTCCCCCGCGGTAAAAAAGCGCCGGGTTTATAATTATAAACTTGAAATAATTGACAACGACAAAATATTGAACGCCTTTGCCGTGCCCGGAGGATATGTTTATATCTATACCGGATTGATAAAATATTTGGACAGCGAAGCCGCACTCGCGGGAGTGTTGGGACACGAAATAGCGCATGTAGAAAGGCGCCACGCTACGCAAAGAATTACGCAAGTTTACGGTTTGCAAATAGCGGCCAGTATTGCCCTTGGCGAAAATCCTACGCAAATAGGACAAATAGCGGCGAATTTACTTTCCGGTTTGACTTTGTTGGCTAATAGTCGTGCCGCGGAGGACGAAGCGGATAAATATTCCATCGAGTTTCTCCGTTCCACGCGTTATTACCCAGGTGCCGTTAAGTTCTTTTTCGAGAAATTACGCGACGAGGGGAAAATTGCAAAGGACAAGAGCGGTTTGGAAACGTTTCTTTCCACACATCCCGATCCCATTGATAGAATTCGCACGACGGAAAAAAGACTTAAGGCGCTTCATATACCGATTAAAACATGGCGTTCCAATGGAAAAGGTATTTTTAAGAAAGAATATAAAAAAAATATTCTCGATAGAATATAGGGAACAAAACCGTTACGTACTAAATACGAGTCAAAAGGACCAATAGTCTATCAGATTAGATTCTACCATATCCCATTTCCTCCTTTTTTCTTATTTTTGTGCCTTGCTTTTGACATTATTGAACCACATCGAATCAATACGAGGTTAAGACGATGAAAGTGCTTGTTACCGGCGGCTCCGGCTTTTTGGGAATAAATCTTATCCGTTATTTGCTTAAAAAAAATTTCGATATTGTTTCCCTTGACATTGCGGAGTTTGATTATCCCGAAAAAAACGAAATCGAAATAATAAAAGGCGACATAAGAGACCGAGCAACAGTTCGAAAAGCGCTGGAGGGCGTTTCCGCCGTCGTGCACTCGGCAATGGCATTACCTCTTTACAAGGAAGAAGAAATTTTAACAACGGGAATCGACGGCACACGAATTCTTTTGGAAGAATCGGAAAAGGCCGGAGTGGAAAGATTTGTACATATCTCCTCCACAGCGGTTTACGGCATACCGGATCATCACCCGATTAAAGAAACGGATAGATTGGACGGCGTGGGACCTTACGGAAAAGCAAAAGTGGAAGCGGAAAAAATTTGCGAAGAGTTCCGCTCCAAGGGAATGTGCATCCCCGTTTTGCGTCCGAAATCGTTTATCGGTCCCGAACGCCTGGGGGTTTTCGCCTTGCTCTACGATTGGGCTTACACGGGACACAATTTCCCCATGATTGGAAAGGGAAACAATCGCTACCAACTTTTGGATATAGAAGATCTTTGCGAAGCAATCTATAAAACTCTAACGCTCGAAAAAGAAAAGGTTAACGACACGTTCAACATCGGTGCAAAAGAGTTCACCACCATGAAAGAAGATTACCAAGCGGTGCTCGATGCCGCCGGTTACGGCAAAAAAATCATTTCTCTACCGGAAAAGCCCGTTATATTTACGTTACGTATTTTGGAAAAACTTAAGCTCTCCCCTCTTTATAAATGGGTTTATGAAACCGCTTCGAAAGATTCTTTCGTGGCGATAGAAAAAGCGGAAAAGCAATTGGGCTTCACCCCGAAATATTCCAATAAAGACGCCTTGTTAAGAAATTATAAATGGTACGTCGAAAACATAGAAAGCTTTAAGGGAAAACAGGGAGTTTCCCATCGCGTTCCCTGGAAACAAGGAATCTTGGCACTCGCAAAACTTTTCTTTTAAAGGACAAAAAGCAAATGCGGATAAACGGAAAGACATTCAGACAAATAGCTTTGCCCATTGAACACGGCTCGTGGGGCTTTGTGTTGGAACCTCTCGCTCTCGCTTTAATCGTTGCTTATTCCCCCGCGGGTTTATTCCTTTCCATATCCGCATTTTTTATCTTCTTGGCTCATCAGCCCGTACGAGCATTGTTCAACGAAAAATTTTCTCATGTAAGACTTCTATCGGGATTGGTTTTATCATTATACGGAATTGTCGCTCTGGCGAGTTTATTTGCTTCCTTCTCCCGCGGAAGCTCTGCGGCATTTTTACCTTTCGGTTTTGCAATTTTTTTGATGACCGCCTTTTTGATTACGGAATTGTTCAAAACAAAGCAGGGACTTTGGGCTTCGGTGATTGCTCCCGTCTCGGTGGATTTAATTGCCATATCCGTTATTTTGCTGGGGAATTGGGCTATCACAAAAGCACTTTTGTTTTTCGTATTATTACTGGCTCGTTCCGTACAAACCACATTCTACATCCATGAGAAACTTCAAAAACTAAAAGGGAAAAAATACACAAGCCTATATGTTCACTTAACCGGTTTTTTCTTTCTGGTATTCGGACTCTCGGCTTACGCGTTAAATTCGTTTCCCCTATTGCCTTCTTTTGCAATTTTGATTCTCGTGCTTCGAGCCGCGCGCGGACTTTCCAAAAACGCTCCCAAAACCACAGTGCGAAAAATCGGCATTAACGAATTTATTTACGGGATTTTATTCGTAGCGATTTCCGCCTTAGGATTTCTTATGGGGATTTGATTTGAAAATCCGACACCCAGTATAATTGCCGTAAAACAATTAAAATTGCTATTCAAAATATTTACCCCTATATTTGTTGTGTTATTA
>CAZSYM010000030.1:0-28520 GCA_964611145.1 uncultured Melioribacteraceae bacterium | reverse complement strand
CGTGCGAGCCGTTTAAGATGGGAGGTGTCATAGGAAAAACCATGAAGATGCTACTCTTGTTTAAAACCCTCCAGAATACCTATCAAAAACATTACTGCAAATCCAATCAAGGAGAAAAAAGCATCTTGCAACAGGATTTTGAACTCGGGCGCCGTCCCGAGGAGATAAGCAAGAATTTTGGTAAAAACCAAAATCGTGAAAAATAGAGCGTAACCTGCCATTCCACGTTGAAGTGCCATAAAAAACGCACCAAAGTTCAAAAATCCTTTTTTCTTTCTACCTATTACTTCTCTCTGCATTTTTTTTCTCCTTATACAAAAATTTGGGAGTGTTCGTCGGCGGGGGGAGACCGCGAACACTCCTTCAGAGCGCCCAGGCATAAAATATGCCCTCAATGCCTTGAGCAATTCTTATAATTCATAATCTTAACAATCTTTTAATGAACAAGTTGCTTTTTAAGGTACAATTTTAGTGCCAAAGTCCCCGCAGATCACAAAACGCCCAAAATAAACGAAAAACGAAGGATTTAAATTTAATATCAGATATTTCTTTCTCAACCACTATATACTTATGTATATAATTATATCTCTAATTTATAGCTCTGGTTTATAGGGAGATATAAAACACGCGGGTTTTTGCCCTGTTTAGATAAAATCGGAGTGCTGCTTTGTAAATTCTCGCCCCGCTTTCAATGCTTCGAAATTTAAATTTACGACGTCTTCTCCTTTCCTTCCGAAAATTTGCCTTATACCGTTTTCAATATTTACCAACGGTACACCTATATACGGTGAAGCGGCACCCACCATCACCATGTTTGTGGAACGGGGGGATTTCACTTTTTTAGCAATCGCATCAGCGTTTATTGCAATCGAATGCGGAAAAGATTCTATCGCCTCCAATAATTTGTCGAGCGGAGGATAATCCGGTACATTAATAAACGGTTTTGTATTCGTGATTAACCAGCCATCTTTTTTCAAATAATTCACATAACGAAGCGACTCCATTGGTTCCATTGAAATAATCATATCGGCTTCTCCGTACGGAATCAAATCCGAGTATATTTTTTCATCGGAAATTCTAAGATGCGAAACAACGGCGCCACCCCTTTGGCTCATCCCATGCACCTCGGATTGTTTTATTTCCAATCCGTAATCTATTGCCGCGAGTCCTATCACGGCAGCGACGGAAAGAATTCCCTGCCCGCCAACACCTGCTAAAATAATGTCTTTTTTCATTTCTTCTTTCTTGCCATTTTTTTCTTTTTAACCAAGGTTTGTATGCATTCCCGCTCGGCAATAATTACCGATACTCCTTCATATTCGACTTCTTCCTTTATCACTTTTACCATTTCGTCATGTTTTTTAGGAAGAGGAATTACTTTCCTAATATGTTCCTCTTCCACTCCTATGCCTTTGCAGATATTGTAAATATGTCCTTCGCCTGCGGGTTCCTGTCCACCTGTCATTGCCACGGCGTAGTTATCCAAAATAATTACCGTGAGAGGTGTTTTATCGTTTACAGCGTCCAAAAGCCCGGTCATTCCCGAATGCGTAAAAGTTGAATCCCCGATTACGGCAACAGAGGGTAAAAGCCCTGCATCGGCGGCACCCTTTGCCATAGTAATCGAGGCTCCCATGTCCACGCATGTATTAATCGAATTAAACGGGGGAAGAGCACCGAGCGTATAGCATCCTATATCCGAAAAAACTCTTTGAGGCGGATAGTTCTTCATAACTTCGTTCAAAGCCAAATACAAATCCCTATGTCCGCAACCGGGACAAAGTTCCGGCGGGCGTGCGGAAATAAAACTCGGCACCTCATAATTAGCACCGCTTTCCTTGCCCAAAGCCTTAGCAACAATATTCGGATTAAGCTCCCCTGCACGAGGGACGGTACCGTCCAAACGCCCGTGTATAATTAACCCGCAGTCCACAACGCCGCGCAAATATTCCTCTACAAACGGATACCCCTCTTCCAAAACCAAAATTTCCCGGGTGTCTTCAACGATTTTTTTTATCAACTCCGTCGGAATAGGATAATGTCCTAATTTTAAAACGGGAAAGGCGCATCCGTCGGGACAATTTTCCATTAAATAATTATAAGCTATACCGGTAGTAATTATCCCAAGTCTTTTATCCTCGCCAGGAAAGAATTTATTAAAACTCGACTTTTCCGCTTCTTCCTCGAAATAACCTTGTGCACCCAAAAGTAAATTATATCGTTTTTTTGCAATGGAAGGCAAGAGGACAAATTGTTTCGGATCGCCCGGAAGACGCAACTCGTTTTGCTGTCGGGGTTCTTGGCGAACAACGCCGTTTCTGGAATGCGCCAAGCGAGTGGTTATCCTAATCAACACGGGAACACCGTATTTCTCCGACAATTCAAAAGCGAACATTGTCATATCGTAAGCCTCCTGTTGATTGGAAGGCTCGAGCACGGGAATTTGAGCGAATTTTCCATAAAAGCGAGAATCCTGTTCGTTCTGAGAAGAATGCATCGAAGGATCATCCGCAACAGCAACAACCAAACCGCCGTTCACACCGGTAATAGCGGAATTTATAAAAGCATCCGCTGCAACATTAAGCCCCACGTGCTTCATACATACCATTGCCCGCTTGCCCGCATAGGACATTCCCAGCGCCGCTTCCATTGCCGTTTTCTCATTAGCCGACCACCTCCGATGTACGCCTCCTTCTCGAGCTTGTTTGGAGCGTTGAACATACTCCATTATTTCTGTGGACGGCGTACCGGGATAGGCATAAATCCCCGATATACCGGCATCCAAAGCACCCTGGGCTATGGCTTCGTCTCCCAAAAGCAGAAATTTTTTCATCTCTCCTTATTCATCCAAGTTCTTTATTGCAAAATATTAAATTTGTACGTAGCCTGAAAGAAGTTTTCCAAATTATTTAATCCGATGTTTTCTTGAACCTCAAGGAACTGAAAAACAAAATGAGCACACCAAAGACAACCAATATCAAAAGCTGTAGCCACAAATCCCAAAATCCCATTCCTTTCAGAATGACTCCTCTAATTATCGTGATGAAATAGCGCAAAGGAATCAAATAAGTTATGTATTGAATTGACCGAGGCATATTTTCTATGGGGAACACGAATCCCGACAAATAAATCATGGGCATCATTACAAGAAACATGGAAATCATGTTCGCTTGTTGCTGAGTTTTTGAAAAAGTGGAAATCAAAAGTCCCAAGCCCAAAGTGGAAAGCACGAAAACCAAGGAAGAAGCAAAAAGGAAAAGAAGGCTACCCTGAACGACAATGCCAAAAATAAGCTCCATGGCGGTAAGCACAAATGCAATAATAAAAATACTCACAATTACAAAAGGAATGAATTTACCGAGTATCATTTGATATGGTTTGATAGGCGTTACTATTATCTGTTCCAATGTTCCGATTTCCTTTTCCTTGACTATTGCAAGAGCCGTCATAGTAATCGTAAATATCATCAAAATCATTGCCATTATGCCGGGAACCATAAACACACGAGTTTCCAATTCGGGGTTGAACCAAACGCGAGTTTCCGCCTCTATATCCGCTGGTAAAAGAACACTTTTCCCGCTTTTCCGAACCAATTCGCGCATCAAGTCCCGCACAAAATCGCCCGCGGCGACTTGCAAATAACCCGCCGAAATAGTTGCGCTGTTTCCGTCTGAAGCATCAAATACCGCTTGCAGTTTAGCCGTCTTGCCGTGCAGTAATTTTTGTTCGAAATCCCGCGGAATGACCAAGCCGAGAATTGCGGAACCATCGTCAAGTTTTTCTTGAAGAATCTTATAATCCTCCGTATAAAAATCAATCACAAAATAACCAGAGGCTTTCAATTTTCGAACAAGTTCACGACTCACGGCACTCCGGGAACGGTCTATCACCACAGTGTGTATTTTTTCCACATTGATATTTGCCGCATAGCCCAAGAGAATCAGTTCGAGGATAGGCGCAATAAAAATCAAACGGAACATTTTCGGGTCGCGACGCAACTGAATAAACTCTTTTATCACAAAGTGCCAAAGAATTTTCATATCACGAATTCCTCGCTTTTCTCATACTTATAAGAGAAGAGATTCCGAAAAAGAAAAACGGGAAAACAAGAAGATAAATCAGCTCCATCCCAAAGGCTTCCAATCCCACCCCTTTTAAAATTATTCCCCTCAATACCTTGATGAAAAAAGTAGTCGGAGTAAGATATGCAAAGTATTGTATTATTCGCGGCATACTCTCTATCGGGAAAACGAAACCGGAAAGGATAACCGAAGGGAGAAGCGAAATAAGAGAAGAGAGCTGAAAAGCCAATTGCTGAGAATCCGCAATGACCGAAACGAAAATCCCCATACTGATTGACGCCGTAACAAAAACCAACATCGAAAGAGTAAGCAAAAGCCAACTGCCTTTTACCACTATTCCGAAAAGCAAATAACCAGCAATCAACACCAAAGCCGCATTTATCATAGAGACCGTAACATAAGGCAGAGCTTTTCCCGTAATCAATTCAAAGGAAGAGATAGAAGAAACCCGCAATTGTTCCTCCGTTCCCAGCTCCTTTTCACGCACCAGGGAAAGGGAAACCGTTACCATTGCCGTTACTATTAAAATCATGGCTATCAAGCCGGGCAAGAGAAACTTTGAAGATTCCAGATTGGGATTGAACAAAAAGCGTGTTTCTATATCCAAAGGAACACCCCGACGCGATAGAAAAGAAGCGTTTAACTCATCGGAATATCGGGCGGAAAAAAGTCGTTCGTAATTTATTATTATCGTAGCCGTGTTTCCGTCAACTCCATCAACGACGAACTGCAGAACGGCTTTCTTATCCGTTCTGTGCAAGCTTTCCCCAAAGCCTTGTGGAATGGTTAAAACCGTCTGAGCTTCCTTGCTGTTAATCACATAATCTATTTGCCTTTCCGAGTCAAGAAAGGAAACGACGTCAAAATATGCGGTGGCGGACAGTTTTCTCACAAACTCCCTGCTTTCTCGAGAATGGTCTCTGTCCAACACGGCAATCTTAACATGCTTAACGTCAAAGTTAATCGCATAGCCGAACACCGCCAACAAAAGGACGGGGAAAAAGAAAACAACGAACAACAGGCGCTTGTCCCTCAACAAATGCTTGAATTCCTTTTTGGCAATGGCGATAAGCTTTGCGGGAAACATTTAACGCTCCTCCAAAAGATGAATAAACACATCCTCCAACGTAGGAGTTATTTCTTCGACGCTTATTACATTTATCCCTTTCCCGCTTAAAATCGTTTTTATCTTTTCCGCATTTCCCGCGGAAGGGGAAAGAATCACATGTATTTTATTTCCGAAAATAGCCGTTTCGTCCACAAAGTTTTCTCCTTCGAGAATTTCCATTGCAAGCACGGGTTTGTCCGTTACAACCTCCATTATCTTTTTACTCAGATAATTCTCCTTCAGCTCTCTGGGATTACCCTGAGCAATTATTTTACCGGAGTCCATCAGAATAATATCGTTACAATATTCCGCTTCCTCAAGATAATGAGTGGAAACGAGAACCGTAACCCCTCGCTCGGAAAGGTCATTAATCAGATTCCAAAAAATCCGCCTCGCGATAGGGTCAACTCCACTCGTCGGTTCGTCCAAAAAGACAATACTGGGTTCGTGAATAACCGCCGCGCCCAGCGCAAGTCTTTGCTTAATACCACCGGGAAGGTCGGCTGTTAAATGTTTCTCTCGCCCCCGCAAGTCTGCTATTTCCAATATATAATCCTTTTTTCGCTCGAGCTCTTTACCGCTCAAACCGTAAATTCCACCGAAGAATCTAATGTTTTCCTCAACAGTTAAGTCAGAGTAAAGTGAAAACTTTTGTGACATATAGCCTATTTTGAGTTTCACCTTTTCCGGTTCGTTTTTTACGGAAATGCCCGCCACGAAAGCATCTCCTTCCGTCGGTTCCAAAATGCCGCAAAGCATTTTAATCGTGGTCGTTTTCCCGGCGCCGTTAGCTCCCAAAAAGCCAAAGATTTCCCCTTTACGGACATTAAACGAAACGGAATCCACAGCCGTAAAATGCCCGAATTTCTTGGTTAATCCTCGCGCCTCAATCGAAAACATTTTCGTAGAGACTCCTTCCCAGAGATTTCAAAAACTTTGCTTTATTAATTTGAAAATCCATTAGCGCCGTATGATAACGCATCAAAGCGGAGAGTTGAGACGACTCCGCATCCAGCAAATCGGCAAGGCGTGCTTTGCTTTGTTTATAAAGCTCCTCCGTAACTCTCAAATTTTCTTTTGCAAATTCCAGAGCCGTTTTTGCGCTCTTTATTTTCTCCCGACTGTTTTCCAGCTCCAAATAATCGGCGGTGATTTCAGTGCGAATGTTTTCCTCGACAATTCGAGTTTTCAGACGCAAGACTTCCAAATTTTTTACCGCTTCCTCCGTTGTAGCGCTTCGCTTTCCCCAATCCCAAAGCGTCCAAGTCAAGCCGATTCCAACATCCCACGTATCTTTAAATTCATCCTTTAACGGGAGAATACGTTGATTGGGTCTATTGTAATAATAATTTCCAAACAGGCTAATCGAAGGGAACCAATCGGATTTTGCAGCCGTAATGTTTTCCCTTCCCGAAGCCAAAAGCAATTTTAGCTTCTTCAATTCCAGGCGGTTCTGTAAAGCGTTTCGGATAAGCTCCTCCGACAATTTCATCGGCAGTTCCACATGCAAGCTATCCGTTTTAATTTCCGTTTTACTTTCAAGAGGCAAGCCGATCGCCTGATTCAGAAACATCCGTGCGAGCCTCACGCGATTACTTGCTTCTCTATACTTGAGTTTGACATCCGCTAATTGTGTTTCGATTTTCAACAAATCCGCCTTGGTTGCCAATCCGTTCAAGAAAGAATTTTTAGCGTCTTTCACATGTCGAGTCAAGCTTTCGATGTTTTTCCCAAGCGCCTTCTCGGCTAATTCCGCTTTCCTTAAATTCCAAAATGCGGTGATAATTCGAAAAGCCTTTTCGTTTTTCGACAAGGACGCTTCCTCTTTTGCCGCTTCGGCTTTTAATTTTGCGGATTTCAAAAGGGAAGAGAGCTTAAAGCCAACAAATATAGGCACATTAAAACCAAGGCGAAGGGAATAATTGTTCAGAATCGCATCTTGAATTTTTAGAGGTCTCGGAAATAACGGAGTGCTTATTTCGAACGGGGGAACCTCGCTCAAGCGGGCATAGGAAGCGGAAAAAGCGAATGCGGGGAAAAAAGCCGAGAGTATTTTTCGAGTCTGATAATTCGCTATCTCCGCTTGAGCGTTGGCAATTTTTATCTCCTTGCTATTCTCAAGCCCCAATCTCAAACTTTCCTTCAAAGTCAGAGTTTGAGCGTTAATATATCCACAAAGAACCAAAGTCAAAAAAAGAGATTTCCTAAACATTTTTTCCCTCGCGGAATTCTTCTAAAAGATGAATAAAAACATTTTCAAGCGACGGCGCTTTCAGTCTAACCGCCAACACTTCAAAACCGGCGGATTCGAGAGCAGAGATTATCTCGTCGGCGGTAAAATTCTCGGGTAAAACAACATCAATTCTGTCTCCGAAAGTCTGCACGTCCAGCATAAATTTTTCATTCAAAAAATCTCTCGCCTTTATGACCGGCTTACAAACTATCTCCGCCACCTTTTTCTGCATCGATTTTTTGATGCTTTCCGGGTTGCCCAATTTCAGAATTTTTCCTCTGTTCATCAGGGCGACTCGACTGCAGCGTTCCGCCTCGTCCAAATACGGAGTGCTCATTAAAATTGTAATGCCGTCCCTAAGCAAGCTCGAAAGTATTTTCCAGAAATCCCTCCTCGAAATAGGGTCAACGCCGGTAGTAGGTTCGTCAAGGAAAAGTATTTCAGGCTTGTGAATCAAGCTGCAAGCAAGGGCGAGTTTTTGTTTCATTCCTCCGGAAAGTTTTTCCGCAGGTCGATTCCTAAACGGTTTCAGACGGGTAAATTCCAGCAATTCCTCGCGTCGTTTCTTATAATTTCGAACATTATGAATCTCCGCAAAAAACTCGAGGTTTTCATCGACGGACAAGTCCCCATAAAGCGAAAAACCTTGCGAAAGGTAGCCTATTTTACTTTGCACAGCTCGTCTGTTCTTTCCGACGTCCATACCCAAAACGCTCACGCTTCCCGATGTAGGATTCAGAAGTCCGCAGAGCGTTCGAATAGTGGTGGTTTTGCCTGCGCCGTCCGCCCCGACAAGTCCGAACATCTCACCCTTGTAAATAGTGAGCGAAACGTCGTCAACGGCGAGATTATTCCCGAATTTCTTGGTCAAACTCCGTATTTCGATTACAGCCTCGGGCAATTTTACTCCAATCTTATTTTCACGTCCACCGGCATGCCTGTTTTCAATTCGCCGTCGGGATTTTTTGCAACAATTTTCACCTCGTAAACCAGTTTTACTCTCTCCTCCTTGGTCTGAATTGTTTTCGGTGTAAATTCCGCTTTAGGAGAGACAAAAACAACTTTCCCCTCGAAATTCTTTCCCGAAAAGGAATCGGAAAATATTTCCGCCTTCTGTCCGACTTTAACTTTTCCCAATTGCGTTTCCGGAATATAAATGCGCACCTCCACTTGTTTTAAATTATCGACCGAAAAAACGCTGCCGAAAGGCGCCACCAGTTCGCCCTGTTTATAAAATACTTTTGTAATCGTCCCGTCAATAGGAGAAACCAGCACGGCATCCTTCACGTTTTTTTTAAGGAGTTCCACCTGAGCTTTAGCCGCGTGGAGAGCGGCTTCCGCCTGGCGAATTTCCTCTCGCCTGAAAGGTCTTTTGGCTTTTGCTAATTGACTTTTCGCCACACTCAAACGCGCCTTGGCAATTTCAAATTCGCTTTTAATCTTATCATACCTATCGAGAGAAAGAGATTTGTTCCGAAGCAACTCTTCCGCCCTTTTAAATTCCTTTTCAGCCAACTCATACGCCGCCCTTGCCTGTTTCACGTTCCCTTGTGCCGCGTCAATGTCTTCTTTCCTGGCGCCTTTTTTCATCAACCTTAGTTTTGCTTCCGTTGCTTCGAGATTTGCTTCGGCTTGCTTTAACTTCAGTTCGAGAGTCTCTTTGTCTAAAATCGCAACCGTATCTCCTTTCCGAACGACATCCCCTTCGTCCTTCAACAAGCGAATCAATTTTCCGCCCGTTTCTGCGGAGACGATTATCTCTTGGTTTTCCACCACGCCGGATTTTTCCAGCACTCTGTTCGAATTGGCACCGCTACAAGCCGAAAGCAAAAATCCTATCAAGAACAGATAAACGATTTTCATCTTTTAACCTTTTTGATTTGTTTGAAAACTTTTCTTCCTCTTGCGGTCAAAATACCGGAAATTACTATGTGCAAAGTCGTTTCCAGCGCCTCGTGCGCTGAAATGCTATTATTTACGATGAACTCGGGATGAACAACCGCCTCAATCGAAGCGACAATAACCGCTATCAGAATAGCAGTCGGCTTTTTTATCACCATTCCCTCCCTTTTCCCTTGCTCCAAGAGTCTTGTAATATTCTTAAAAATAAAATCCCGCCTGAAGTTTTCTATATCACTCCACACCTCGGGAAGATTTGTTTTTATATCTTCCATAAACAAATCCGTCATCTTTTGGAAGCGTCGTCCCAGTATTTCCCCGATTGCAAAAAGTTTTTTAGCGGAATTCCCTCTGGACTTCAAAACACTTTTCAATTCCGAGGAGATTTCCGCTTTAACGTTCTCCACAGCCTTTTTAAGCAAAATTTCCTTTGCGGGAAAATATTGATAAACGGTTCTTTTGCTGACTCCCACGCTTTTTGCAACATCGGAAAGGTTCGTTTTTTTGTAACCGAATTTCAAAAAAGATTCTTCGGCGGCTTTGAGAATTGCTTGCTTCTTTTTATCGACCATTGGAAACCCAAAAAACTTTTTTCGGTTTCTTTTAAGATAGTAAAAGAAACCCGAGTTGTCAAATCGGGTTTTCCGGGTTTTGTAAAGGAGTTTTAAAAAGCCAAAATTAAAATCCTCTGCGGCGTTTGTCCTGTAAATTAAGTCATACGAAAAATGAAAAGCCGTTGCTATTGGCGAACATAAATTTTATACAATTCGGAAGGCAATATAAAGGTGGGATTGTATTTCAATCCGAGGCTAATCCAAGCCCTTGCTTTATCGATTTTTCCAAAACTCTTTTCGTAAAAAGCACGATTGATACACATCTCCGAAATCACTTTTTTCACAAAATCCGAGTAAGCGTCTCCATGTTTTGGAAATCGTATTTTCAAGACCGGAATATCGCTTGCTACGTAAGAATTTCCCTTCGTCAATTTATAGCCAAACCAAAGGGGAACAAGGGAGTAACCTTTCGGCAATACAAACTCGCCTCGTTTCATCTCATTGTCCACAAGCTCGGGCAAAATAAAATAATCTCTCGCAGAAGCGTTACTTTCCGCAAGCCCCGTCATTATTTTTCGATAATAATTTTCGAGCAAGGAGGCGTTAAAATTTTCTCCGTTTTCAAAAGGCTCAACAGCTTTCAGGAAACCTTTTACATACGGCATTATTCCTTTCAAAACGTTCGGGTCTTTTCTTTGAAGCTGATTATAATACCACGAACGACGCAAAAGCTCCTTATCCACCACCGTTACGTCCCGCCGGTAACCCTCGACGAGTTGCACAAAATAAGAAGGGGAAACAAAATAATCCCATTGATATGTAAACACAATCGAATTTTGCGGCACGGAATTCAAAATTTCCTTTGTATAATCCTCAAGCGTGTAATAATCGCTTTTATCCGCAAGAGGATAGTTATAATAAATCTCCGTTAAAATCACCAGAAAAAGCAAGGAGGCGAAAGCAATTCGTTTTTTTGCAATCAACTTGGCGGTTTCCAACACAGCAAAGACGGAAAAGAACGCCACGGAGATGTAAGAGAGGAGAAAATAGGAATCTATATCGTGTATGTCGTAATTCACGGCATAGATAACGGTGGAAAGAAAAGCGAGGAGAATCAAAAAGAACAATCGTCGATTTCTCTTATAGGCAAAATAAACTCCAAGCAAGCCCACTAATCCTCCCAAATAACCGAACTCCGAAGGGAAATTACCGATGTAATAAGCCGCTTGCTTCTTAGCCGCTTCCAGAGAGCTAAAAATCCACACTTGATATTGCTTGCCCGTAAAGTGTCTCCAAAACTTCGTGAAGTCGGTCGGATTTCCCCAATTCAACAGCGGGTTCGTCGAAGCCATTAGGGGAAGATAAGAATAAATCAATCCAAGCAAGGCAAAAAACAAAAGAAGCATGTAGCCTATTTTCTTCCATGCTTTCTTGGAAAATCCTTCACTTAAAAAGAAAACGTATCCTACGGAAGGCAACAGCAAAAGGGTTGTCATATGATTTCCAAAACCAAACGCAAGCGCGGATGCAACCCATAACCAGTGCTTCAAAGGGATATCTTTTTTCCCGAACTCTAAAATTTTCAAAAGGAAATAAAGAATCCCGACGAAAAGGAATGTCTGCAAAGAATAAACCTCTACGGAAGCGCTCTGCTGCCAGAACGTTCGCGAAAAAGCAAGCAAGAAAGCACCGAAAAGCGCGGCTGCCAATTCAATATGGCGAAAGTTCTTCGGCTCGGGGGCTTCTTTCTTCTCCTTTTTCTTTCCCTTCTTTTTTCTTTCGGATTTCCTTTCAGCCACTTTCTCATTTCTAAGAATGGAAAATACTATTTCGGCATCCTTTATAAAGACATAAACCGCCAAAGCGCTCCAAACCGAAGCGAGGAGGTTCATTTGCAAAATGTGGTTATGCAAAATTGGCAAAAGAGAAAAGATATAACCGAGCATTGTAAAGAGAGGATAACCTGTCGGGTGGGCAATACCGGGTAGCGACTGAACCGCCGCAAGCTCACCCGCATCTATCGGAGCAATGCTGGGAGAAAGGGTAAACAAATAAACGGCAAAGACAATCAGAGCCGAAACAGAAGCGTAATATTTAAAGATTTTCCGCATAGAAAATCTTAAAACTCAAAGATTAATTATATCGCTGTAAAGAATAAAAGCCATTAAGATTAAAAGCAATATAAAGCCGATATTTTGAATTGCAATCTTTGCCTTGACGGGCAATTCCCGTCTTAAAATTCCCTCTATCACAATAATTACAAAATGTCCACCGTCGAGTCCCGGAAAGGGAATAATATTTATGATTGCCAAACTAAGGCTAAGCATGGCTAAAAAGAACAAGAAAGAAGACCATCCCGAATCGGCGGATTTTGCGGCAAATTGCGCTATTTTAATGGGACCGCCAAAAACTTTTCCGAAAGCCACCTTACCCGATATTACGTTCTTGAACATAACGAACGTTAATTCCGTATACTTTGCGATATCTTTAAACGCTTTCTCAAAAGATTCGAAGAAACCGTATTTGACCAATTTAACGGGACCGTTATAAACGTCCGCTATCCCAATACCTATTTTCCCTTCGAGCCCAGTATTTGCATAGACCGTAAGCGTATCTTCGGTTCTTACAAGCACAATGGGAATTTTCTTTTCTTTATTGGAGGAAATCAATTTAACCACGTCCTCACTACTTCCAACCGGCTCGCCTTCTATTGCGGTAATAATATCCCCGGCTTTTATTCCCGCTTCTTCCGCGGGAGAATTTTTAACCACGTCCGTTACCATCGCCGCGGTTTCTCCAAAAGGAAGGAATAATTTCGAATCACCCGTAAGCGCCTTCGAGGGAACGTATAAAATTGTATCCCGTTCACCGCGTCGAATTTCAACACGAGCGCCTTTGTCCAAGCCATCGACAAAAATAGCTTTCGTAATCTGTTCCCAATCCTCCACCTTTTTACCGTTTACTTTTTCTATCAAATCCCCCGTGCGAAAACCGTAATCATATGCCACCATATCTGTTGTTATTCGTCCCACTTTGGTCGTCAAAGGAACTTGTCTTCCCTCGAAATAATTCGCTCCCCAAAAAATCATAACCGTCAACAAGAGATTCATCAAAACACCGGCGGTAATAACGAACAATTTCTTATACGTCGGCTTCGCTCTGAATTCATTGGGCTGCGGTTCCTTGTCAACAAACTCCGTATCGAAACTTTCATCTATCATTCCCGCAATTTTAACATATCCACCCAGAGGCAAAAGAGCCACGCGGTAATCAGTGTGTCCTTGCAAATCCACATCTTCGGGTAAACTTCCGAAAGTGAAGCCTGTAATCTTATTCCAACCGAACAATCTTTTCCCGAAACCTATCGAGAAAATATCCGTTTGCATCCCGCTAAGTTTAGCCGCCGCGAAATGTCCGAATTCATGAATAAAAACCAGAATGCCTATTGTTATTACAAAATAAATTACGTATTCCATTAATTTCTCCTAATTTAAAAAACTTCTTACGAGGGAGCGAACGTTCCTATCGCACTTGAAAATGTCATCCAGCCCGGGGGAAGAAACAACCTCCGTTTCCTGCAAAGCCCTTTTGATTAATTCGGGAATATCGGTAAACCTTATTCTGCCCTTTAGAAACTCGCCAACGGCAATCTCGTTTGCCGCATTCAAAATACACGGCGCCGTTCCGCCCGTATCTATCGACTCGTACGCCAAACGGAGGCATTCGAATTTTTCAAAATCGGGCTCAAAGAAGGTCAGTTGTGCAATTTTGGGAAACTCCGTTTTTATAAAATCGCTTTTCACTCTGCGAGGATAGGTTAACGCATATTGAATAGGCAATTTCATATCGGGGAGACTTAACTGGGCTTTAATCGAACCATCGTCGAACTCCACCATAGAGTGGATAATGGATTGGGGATGCACAACCACTTCTATCTTTTTTCCGGGCAGACCGAAAAGCCAATGCGCTTCTATTACCTCCAATCCTTTGTTCATCATTGTTGCCGAGTCAATCGTTACTTTATTTCCCATTTTCCAATTGGGGTGAGCAAGAGCCTCTTCGATTGTAGCCGTTCTCAATTTTTCGGCGCTCCATGTTCGGAAAGGTCCGCCGGAGGCGGTCAAAAGAATTTTACGAATTTCCTTTCTGTTTTCCCCCACAATGCTCTGAAAAATTGCACTATGCTCGGAATCCACGGGAATTATTTCGGAACCATAATCGGTTACAAGTCTATTGATTATTTCCCCCGCCACGACCAGCGTTTCTTTATTCGCCAGAGCTATTCTCTTTTTCCTTTTAATTCCCTCGATTGTGGGCGCAAGTCCCGCGAAGCCCACTAATGCGGCAACCATAATATCGTAGTCGGCTTCCCGCGATGCTTGAAGCAAACCCTCCTCGCCCGCTAAAATCTCCGTTCCACTTCCTTTCAATTTCTCCCTGAGTTGCTCTGCCTTCGCGCTATCACGCACGACAGCCACCTCCGGTTCAAACTCGTCAATTTGCTCCTTAAGCAAATCAATATTCCTATTGGCACTAACTCCGACCACATCGAACATATCCCGCAACTGGCGAATAACATTAAGCGTGTTAATGCCTATCGAACCGGTAGAGCCTAAAATAAAAACCTTTTTACGCAAAGCATCCTCGGGTTAAAAATTTCTCGATTTAAAATATTAAATCTAATTATTTATTACATCAAAAGTAAGGTTTGAAAAAGAGGGCTTAATCATCAAGGATAACCATAAAAAAGCAACATTCAAAACGCCCTTTTTAATAATTCGAAAACATTTCTTTATTTTGCATCTTGTATTCGAAACGATTATGCGACGAGATTCGGGGCTCCCTTACTTTTTGCGGAGGGAGCATGGTATTTTAAAAGAAGCAACATGACGGAAAAAGAAAGGCTGATAAATAAAATTGAATCGCTACCTGGCGTAAAAAATTCCGTGCGGGAAATTCTTTCTCGTCGAAAGGGGATTTTATACACATCCCCTTTTTACGGCTCTTCCAAGATTTTTTTGATTAAGAAGCTCTTCGAAAACTCGAAAAGCGCCGTTTTGCTTTTGCCCGATGAAAAAAGCATTAACGAGGCAAAAGTGGAATTCGCCATGCTTGGTATCGAGGAAGGAGTGATGTTATTGTTCCCCGGCGAAACGGCGGAATTGCAGCAAAAGATAACGGAGCTATCCCGCCTTGATAAATTTATTCTTCTTACCACATACGAAGCTCTGAATTTACGGCTTCCCCCGAAAGATGCTCTTTCAAAAGGAACAACGTTCATACAAAGCGGGGACGAAATAGCATACGAGGATTTCATCGAATATCTTTTTTCCCTTGATTTCACCAAGGAACGCTACGTGGAAGAACCGGGGCAGTTCGCCGTTCGCGGCTCGATAATAGATTTTTGGTCGTATAGCGAAAAGCTCCCTTGTCGCATTGAGTTCGACGGGGATTTTATCGAGTCGGTCAGATTTTTCGACCCCGAAAGCCAACGTTCGTATAAGACAATCGGGAAGGTTTCCCTTGCGGAGAAAGTCAAGACGGAAAAAACGGCGACTCTGTTCGACTATCTCGGAGAAGCCGCTATTTTGACAGACGAGGTCGAGCTGTCAAGATTTTTGCTTCGGAGTCCCGACGGTGAGGAGGAGAATGATTTGGAACGGGACGAGGAACTGGAAAAAGAGCTTTTTGAGATTGAGGAAGGTCAAAGAGATGCGAATGAATTTGATACCACAAAACTTATCGGTAGTTATGATGACCTCCAAAAATTTGATTTGCTGTGGATTGTAGAAGGAACATTGAAATCGGACGCCGCCGAGTTGCAAACGGGTTTTCGCCCTCCCCCGCAAGTGAACGCTAATTTCGAAGTGCTATTGATGAATCTCAAAAAATACTCGGACGAAAATTACGAGATAATCATTACTACCGAGAACGATATACAGGCTCAAAGACTTACGGAATTGTTAAGAGAATTTAACTCGGAAATGGAAAATCTTTTGGAGACCGGCAAGGTAAAGATTTTTACACTTCCGATTTCGAAAGGCTTTCGGGAAGCAAACGCCAGATTTTTGGTTCTTACCGATTACGAAATTTTCAATAAGCCTTATCGCCAAAGATTTTCTTCCGCGTATAAAAGAAAGCGTTCCAAAGCGGGCGACCTCGCTGCCATTACTCCCGGAGATTTCGTAGTGCATGAAAATTACGGAATCGGAAAGTTCGTGGGGTTGGAAACGATTAAAATCGGGGAGGTTGAACAGGAAAGTATAAAAATTGTTTATGCGGACGGAGGCGTCGTTTATGTTAATTTGAATTACCTCGGTCTTGTCAAAAAGTTTGCCTCTAAAAATGCGGCTCAGCCCAAGCTTACTTCTTTGGGAAGCTCCGAGTGGAAGCGAACGAAAAAGAAAGTAAAATCGAAGATAAAAGACGCCGCCCGGGATTTGATTAAACTTTATGCCGCCCGAAAAGCCTCCACCGGCTTCGCTTTCAGCCCCGATACGGTTTGGCAAAAGGAGCTGGAGGCTTCTTTCTTTTACGAAGATACGCCCGACCAAGCTCGAGCCACCGAAGAGGTTAAGAAAGATATGGAATCTCCAAATCCAATGGATAGACTCGTTTGCGGAGATGTGGGATTTGGAAAAACGGAAGTGGCGGTTCGGGCGGCGTTCAAGGCGGTAAACGACGGCAAGCAAGTTTGTATGCTTGTCCCCACTACCATTCTTGCCGAACAGCATTTTACTACTTTTAGGGATAGACTTTCTCAATTTCCCGTTCGTGTGGAGGCGCTTTCGAGATTTCAATCGCCTAAGGAACAAAAGGAAATTATCGAGGGATTAAAAAACGGAACGGTTGATATTGTGATAGGAACGCATCGCCTGCTTTCAAAGGATGTGGAATTCAAAGATTTGGGTTTGCTTATAATAGACGAGGAGCATCGTTTCGGCGTAATGGCAAAAGAAAAGCTCCGCAAGATGCGTGTTAATGTCGATACTCTTACGCTTACGGCAACCCCCATTCCCCGCACGCTTAATATGTCCCTGCTCGGCGCTAGGGATTTGTCCGTAATTGCCACACCGCCGCCGAATCGTCAGCCCATTTATACAAAGGTTGATACTTTCGATATAAGCAAAATCCGTCATTGGGTTTTATCCGAGGTAAGTCGGGGAGGACAGGTTTATTTTGTTCACGACAGAGTTAACTCGATTGAAAGATTGGCGGAGTACTTGCATAAACATATTCCCGAAATTACAATCGGAATTGCTCATGGCAAGATGACTCCCGCCAGATTGGAGAAAACCGTGCATGATTTCATGAGCAAGAAATACGATATACTTATATCGACAAAGATAATCGAATCGGGGATAGATATTCCGAACGTGAACACTATAATTATCAATCGTGCGGATAGGTTCGGTTTGGCGGAATTACATCAACTTCGGGGGCGCGTGGGACGTTCCGCTCGCCAGGCTTATGCTTATTTGCTCGTGCCTTCCTTGAACGCAATTACTAAAAAAGCCGTTAGACGACTCCAAGCCATAGAGGAGTATTCCGAGCTGGGCGAGGGATTTAATTTGTCCATGAGGGATTTGGAAATACGCGGAGCGGGGAATCTCTTGGGCACGGAGCAAAGCGGAGTTATTGAGACCGTTGGCTTTGACCTTTACGTGAAACTTTTGGACGAAGCTGTGGACGAATTGAAGCGGGAAGAGTTCAAAGAGATTTTCAAAGAATTGCCAAGGGCGGAAAACAGAAGTCAGCCGAAAATCGACACCTATTTCGAAGTCGGTTTTCCGAAAAGCTTCATGCCCGACCAGGCGGATAGGTTGAGTTATTACACCGCACTTTTTACGGCGTTGAAGGAACAAGACATAAAAGAAACAATCGAAGAGATTCACGATAAATTCGGTAAACCTCCCGAAATGGTGGAAAGACTTTTCCGTTCTGCACTGCTTCGCTTCCGCGCTTCAATTATTCGCTTCGAAAGAGTTTCTATAGGAAAAAATAAGATTCAATTTCAATTGCCAAAGGGAGACGACGAGGATTTTTATAAAAACAAATTCACCGCTCTAATGAAATTCGTTGTGGAAAGGTATCCCGATTTTAAATTCAAACAGACAAAAGATGCAATGTTTCTCGAAGCATACAGAAAATTTCCGAAGCCGGAAGACGCTCTCGATTTCGCCATTGAAATTTGCCGGGAGTTCGAGAAAGAAATAAACTAAAAAACACATTTAAAATTTAAATTCAACTCCATTATTTTCCCCTTTATAAAATTTTCTCAGTCTTTAAAAAACTGTAATGAAAAATATTTGATTTTATGCTGTGATTACTTATTTTTGAAACAGTTGCTTTCGTAGGGCAGAAAAGATGACGGGTAAATAGAAGAAAGCGAAAAGTGGTTTTGTTCGAAGAGGCGCGGATAATATTTTCTCACATAAGTATTGCCTATTTACCCAAGTATGAAGCCGCTGAAAATGTGAGTGCTTTTTGAAAAGGATAGAAATAATCACATGAACTTACAAGAAAAAGCGAAGGAGGTTTAAAATGGAACCCCAAAAACCGCAGGATAAGTCTTCCAAAAAAGAGCGCCAGGAGTCATCCAAGGATGTAGCGAAATCTCCGCAGGCGGAACAAAAAGAGAAAAAGCAAAAATCTGGAGCCATGCCAACGTTTTTAATATCATTTTACAATAAAAAGGGAACGAAAGAGTAAGAACCGGTTTGCTTGGAAGCAAGGCGGTAAACAATAACGACTTTGTAACAACATTCGATTTCCAAATCTTGCGGGTTAACCGTGCGGAATAAAAGTATGGTAATTCGGGGCGCAATTACTTGAACATGCAGGGCGAAGGGAGCAATATGATAAAGGGCATTTTTAAAATAGCCGTTTTCTTTCTTATCTCCGTGTATTCCTATGCACAGGATTCGCTAATATTTTCCGAGGTTATGTTCGCCCCGGATTCCGATAATGCCGAATTTATTGAGCTTTTTAATCTTTCGTCGGATACGATAAATCTTAATGGTTGGGGAGTAAAGTATCACACAAGCAAAACCGATTTTTTCGATACCAGCAAAGCCTACCCACTCCCCCCGCATTCCTTCGCCGTAATATTCGAAGGTGATTACGATTCGGTATATGTTGTTCCCGATACAGCCCTCACACTTAAAATTATCGACAATGCATTCGGGAGCGGAGGAATGTCTAATTCTTCGGATAGGGAACTTTTCCTAATTTCTCCCGACGGCGATACGGTTGCGACGTATGTTTACTCCGCGGACAATCAGCACGGGTTTTCCGATGAAAAGATAATTTTGAATGCGGACGACTCTCCCTCGAATTGGAAAAACTCCGAGTGTCGTGGAGGGACACCCGGCAGACGAAATTCCGTATCCCCGCTTGAATACGACTTGGCAATTAAGACGGTGAGCTTTGAGCCGAAGGTCGTTTTTCAAAACGACACTATGAATTTCGAGGTGAAAATTTCTAACGAAGGATTGAAAGCTGCCAATGATTTTCAAGTGCTTATGTTTATTGATGATAACGGGGACTCGGTTGCTGAAAGTCCCGAATTTTATGACAAATCCGTTTTTCCCTTTCTCGCCAGCGGGGATTCTGTCTTCGCCGATTTTTCTTTTTCTCCGGATAGTGTTAGGCACCTTTCCGTGATTTTCAAAATTTCCTTTTCCCATGATTCGGATACCACGAACAATATTGCCGTCGTCTCTTTCTGGGTGCGTTCACCGCCGAATAATAAGGGGGACGTTGTTATTAACGAAATTATGTATAAGCCCCATGAGGACGAACCCGAATGGGTGGAGATTTTTAATAATACGGATAAGATTATAAATTTGAAAGGTTGGACAATTAGGGATAAAAGCACGCGAGCTTTTTTGTCGAAAGACACCCTCTTTATTTCTCCGAAAGGTTTCGTTCTGTTTGCGCGCGATTCAATACCAAGAATTTACGGCTATGAACCGAGTTTTAAAATTATCAACTTACCCTCCTTGAACAACAATGGCGATATTCTTGTGCTCCGGGATTCTTTGGAAAGAACAATTGACAGCGTGAATTACTCCTCCGCTTGGGGAGGCGGCAAAGGAATTTCCCTTGAAAGAAAAATCGGGAGGGATGAATCGAATTCTTCTGAAAATTGGGGTTCAAGCGTTTCGCGCAAAGGGGGAACGCCCGAACGAGAAAACTCGATAACTCCGAAGAATTTTGACCTTGCGCTTCTTGACTTCCGTTCGCCCGATAATTACAATGCTTTCGGTACTCCCTTAAAAATCGAATATGAAATCATGAATCTCGGTAAGCGCAAAGCCGAGAACGCCAGATTGAAGATTTATGCAGATGCAAACATGGATTCCGAATTTGAAGAAAACGAACTATTGAAAACCATTGAAATACCAGCGCTTTCAAGTGGCGATAATCTCAAAGGTATTGATTCTATTGCGGGATTGCCCGTCGGTAAAAACAGAATAGGAGGAATAATCGATTTTTCGGAGGATGAGTTTTCGGAAAACGATTCCCTCACATTTTTTATCAATACCGTCAATATTGATGAAAATCCACGCGACATTATTATCAATGAAATAATGTACGCACCGAGCAACGGAGAACCGGAGTGGGTCGAGTTTTTTAACGGAAGCGGGAAAGGGCTTAATATTAAAGGGCATTTTGTATGCGACGCTTCGAAATGCGTGTGTATAACAGACCGCGATTTCTTTGTGCCTCCCCGTTCGTTTTTCGTGGTGAGCAGGGATTCTTCGGTAACGGATTTTCACAAATTGGATTTCCGCTTTTTGCAAGCCGATTTACCCACTCTGAACAATTCGGGCGATGAGGTTATACTGAAAGATTCTTTGTATAGAACAATAGACTCGGTTGATTATAAAGGGAACTGGGGAAAATCGGGTAGGTCTTTGGAAAGAATTTGGGCGGAGGGAGAGTCGTGCGATTCTTCCAATTGGGGCGCCTCAATAGCGCAAGAAGGTTCCACCCCCGGCTATCAAAACTCGCTCACGCCTGAAAAATACGATCTGTCCCTCGATTCGGTGTGGATTTGCCGAGCGCCGGTGCGGTACGGCGATTCCTTGTCCGTGGGTGTTAAAGTAACAAACAGAGGAAGAGAAAACGCCGTGTTCGTTTTGGAAATTTCCGAAGATGTAGATGAGGATTCTCTTCCCGATTCGAGGCTCTTTTTATCGGATGTTTTTAGTTTGGCCAAAGGCGATACGGCAATTGTTTCGTTGAAAAATATCGGTGTTGTAAACGATGCAAAATTCTTGATAGTTAATACCATTTGCGATTCGGATGCTGTAAGTGAAAATAACCTTGATTTTATAAGGGTTATCCCGACTTATCCTGCGGAAAGTATAGTTATAAATGAGTTTAATTTCGATCCCCCCGCGGGAGAACCCGAATGGATTGAAATTTACAATCGGAGCGACATTACAATAGATCTGTTCAAATGGGAAATATCCGATGTTCGGGGGCGAACGGGCTTTAAAAATATTTTTGAACGCAAATTCTATTTGCCGCCGAAAAAGTATCTAGTGATAGCAAAAGATAGCTCGATTAAAGATTATTTTACCGCTATACCCGCACCTGTTTACGTTGTTCCCTTCGGAAGTTTAAACGACGACATGGACGGGATAGTATTGAAGGACGGTGACTCGGAGACCATAGACTCGGTTTTTTACCGATATTATTGGGGAAAACGAGGGGTATCATTGGAGCGAATTTCTCCTATTAAAGAATCATGCGATTCTGCGAATTGGTTTCCCACAAAGGACGCCGAAGGCGGGACGCCCGGACGGCTTAATTCCGTTACACCGCGGACATATGACTTGACCGTTTCCGATGTTCGGACAAATCCTTTCTTCCCGTTGGAAAACGACAACGTGCGAATCGATGTGCTGGTAAGAAACAACGGCGCCGCTAAGGCGTTGAATTTCGGAGTTGAAATTTTTGTAGAAAATGAGAAACATTTGTTTCGCCTTGATTCCATGCGCATTCCGAGCTTGGAAGCCTACGATTCCCTTTGGATTGAGTCCCTAACGGCATTCCGAATACATGATTCCGTTGTAATTTTTGCGCGTGTCAATTTTGTTGCCGACGAGGACACTTTTAATAATTCATATCACAAGGCTATTTACTCGGGCGCCGGAAGGCGAAGCATTGAGATTTCGGAGTTTATGGTGTTGCCTCCCGATAGTTCTGTGCAATGGGTGGAGTTAAAAAACATAAGCGGAGAGAATATAGACATTAAAAACTGGAGCATTTCGGATGTTATGGGAGCGACGGAACCTGTGGTGATTTCGCCCCGGCAAACCGTGATTAAACCGTCGGAGTATTTTTTGATTTCGCGGGACAGCATGAAGAATATCAGGACGGGAACGAAAGTTTTTGTCCGCGACTTCGGGAGACTGGGGAAAACACACGACGGAATCGTTCTCAAGGATTTTCGCGGGGAAACAATCGACAGCCTTTTCTACAACAAAAATTGGGAGATGGTTGAGGGACGCTCCCTCGAAAGACGGGATTTCAATATAAGCGCAAACGACTCTTCGAATTGGATTTTCTCTTTGAATTTCACCGGTAATTCGGCGGGAGAGGAAAACTCTATCGAGTTTGCGAAACCCGGTGAAAAAGGGAGCGTGGTTCTGAACGAAATAATGTTCGAAACATCCGCAGATATGCCGGAATATGTGGAGTTTTACAACGCGAGCGAAACACCCGTTGATATTGGCGGCTGGAAACTCGAAGATTCTCATGGCAGAAAAATTCGACTTAGCCATGAATTTAAGCGCTTAAAATCGTACGGATATTTCGTCCTCGCCTCCGATTCGAACCTGTTCGAAAGGTTTACGTATTTGCTGAACGATACGAATCTTTGCATGGACGGAAAACTTGAATTGCCCAACGATGGCGAAAGCCTTGTCCTGAAAGATGTTTTCGGACATACGATTGATTCCGTAAATTATAAAGCATCATGGAAGAATAAAAATATTTTAATTACCAAAGACAAATCGTTGGAAAAAATCAATCCCACTATGGACGCCAATGACGGGCTTAATTGGAGCACATGCGTCGCAAAGCTCGGCGGAACACCGGGTAAACAGAACTCACTTTATTCAACAGGAAAGGAAACCCGCAGCGGCATTGAAATTTCCCCGAATCCTTTTTCTCCCGACGCGGATGGATTCGAAGATTTCACGATTATTTCTTACGGACTTAAAGCACCCGTGGCGCAAATTAGAATTAGAATTTTCGATGATACCGGTCGCCTGGTTCGGACAATAACCCAAAACAAAAGCTCCGCTTCGAAAGGAAAAATAATTTTTGACGGCTGCGACGATTCCGGCACGCCCCTGAGAATCGGTATGTATATCGTGTTGTTGGAAGCCGTCTCCGACAACGGAAAGACAATTGAGACACTGAAAGACATTGTGGTTATAGCTCGGAAATTGAATTAGAAACAATATTTCAGCTCTATAAAAGCGCGGGAAAATTTTTTGTTCTTTCCGAAAACCGTGTATTCGTCTCCGCCGAAAATTGTCCCGCCTAAATAAATATTTACACCGTCGGATATTTCGTGAGTTAAAACGGGCAAGAGAAAATAATCCTTATCTCGCAAATTGAAGACGGAAATAAATTGGAAGTCGGTGAAGTCTGAAAGAGAATATTTTATTCTTGTCGAAACGGATTCGTTTGTTTTTCTGGGAAGAATCTCAATCGGTTCTCCGTATTTTATCCTTTCGGATTTTTCGTATTCAGCGTCAAAGTTAAATTTAATGTCCTGAATGAATTGAAAATTGAAAGTAAGTTCGGAGCTAAAATAATAGTCGATTCCCAGGACGTATTTCAAATGCTTGTTTGCCACAAATATGTTCTTTCCGTTTTTATCTTCCGTTTTGTAATAAGCCGCCTCGCCTTTGAAAGCGAACTTGTCGAACGTCGTTATGAAATCCCCGCCGAGAATGTCTATTCTTTTATCGTAATGCGGAGTGAAGGATATTACGGGAGCGCTACGTTGCGAGGGAAGAAACCCGACAAATACGGAAGGATTTTTATCGAAGCCGTGAAACCAACTGAATGAAAAATCCACAGGCGTTAAACTGCTTGAGAATTTAACGGCAAACTCGGAGTTGGAAAGTTTTTTTACCGGTTCTACGGCGTTTTCCGTAATCATGGTTAAAGAACCCGCGTGCCGAGGAAATTCCATGGAAACCAAATTATGCTTTGGAATCGGCAGCCATACAAATTCGAACGACGTATAGTCGGACAAATAATAATCCAATTTTACAGCGGTTACGGGAATTCTATAATCCTGAACATTCCCGGAGATGTTTTGATAATCCCACGGGTTAATATTATCAGTCGGATTAATCCAATCCGCCTTTCCCCAGAAAATAAATTGATTCCCTATTCTAATATCCAAATTCTCGAACAAAAACAAATCCACATAGCTTTCCATGGGATATACGGTTACTTTTTCCAGCGAGTCGGAAAGTTCATAGTTAAAATTTATGGCCGTGAAAAAAGCCGAGTATTCCGTGAGTGAACCTTTAAGTCGGAGTTGTATGGAGGAGCCGAGTCTTTCCCATACATGAGGCTCGTTTAAATTCGGATGTGCAAAAAATCTCAGTTCGCCGCCTGTTTTAAAGCCTTGTGCGTAAACCCTGCAAGCAAGTGTTATAAGCAAAAATGCCAACGAAATTCTTTTTTTCATTACTTGCCCCTCTGTAAAAATCGCTTGGTGAAAAATTTAGCGGGAATATTTGTGTTGATTTTTATGTCCTTGAATATCATTTCGCTCGTGTGATTGTTTTGTATGTCTTTCATGATTATATCGGTTTGAAACCAAACACCGGCGATTTTCTTGTATCCAGCGACGGTTAATATTTTCCATTTGTAAAGCCCTCTGTCGAAATACTCCGATTTGAGGGAAACAAAAATGTCTTTCCTTATCCACCGTATTATTTTACCATAGCCCGTTTCGTCAAGCACATTTTCGTCTCTTGGAAGGCATTCTATTTTATAGCAAAGATGATTATCAATCTTCTCTTCGCCAAGGAGTTTATATTTCCAATCGTCCAGTTTGGGTTTACCGATGTCGTAATAGGTAAAATCGGAGGACATGAAATTGCCTCCCTTTCCGCTGGAGGCTATTCTCTTGACTCTCCTCATGGCGGGAAGATACAGATAACGCAGGTCGTCGGAGTTTTTCTGTTCGATTTGTAAGAACCCTATTCCCTCCACGTCCGCTGGATAGACGAACCGCATCAACATATCGCTCAATTCCTCGTTCCTTTTTCTGCTGAACATTTTTATTATTCTTTTACGCGTTTTCCCCGCCGAGTTCGTAAGAATCATTTCAACGGTGGAAACCATATCTTTCCAGCCGGTTTTGTTTAATGTTTTCTTCATTATTTCGTAACCGCTCGGACTTTGAGAATAAAGCGCCGAGGAAGCAAACAAGGCAAAGACAATGAGTAATATCTTTTTCATCTTAATTTTTCCCTTTGTTCTTTTTTGTCAGAAAGATAACCGGAAGAATAGTAATTGCACCGAAGCACGAGGTAAACATTGCAATCGAAATGAGTAGCCCCATGTGTTGCACTCCGAGAAAGGAGGATAGAGTAAGCACAAGAAAACCCAGCCCCACGGTGAAGGCGTTGATAATTATAGGAACGCCCGCAACATGGAGAGTTTTCCTCACCGCCTCTTTCGTGTTTGACAATTGGAGCTCAAGTCTTTGTCTGTATATGTAATGTACGGCGTAATCCACACCGACACCGATAGCGATTGAAGACGTAAGCATCGTAACGATGTTCAGAGCTATTCCCGCCCAGCCCATAAATCCGAAATTGAAAATCATGGCGAAAAAGAGGGGTATTGTGTTCATAAGTCCTAACATCACGGAGCGGAATAAAAGAGATGTAACGATGGAAACCAAAATCAGAGAGACCAGAATCGACCAAAACTGTCCTTCGACCACAAGATTGTTGATTGCAAGGAACAATTCGGAAGTTCCGGTAAGTTCCACCTTTTCGTTCTTGAGATTGTTCTTGATATAGCCTCGCACGTTTTTGTCAAGCCGGGTAAGGGTTTCGCTTGATTCGTCGTCGATAAAGGCTGATATTCTTGCATTTCGGTAATCATAGTCGACCATCATTGCCAAGTCGTCGGGTTTGCCGGAAAGCTCGTAGAGTTGTAGATATTGGGAAACGAGCTTTTCGCCCGGCACTTTGAATTTGATTTCTTTTTCTTTCCATTTCCCGTTTTCCAAAACCCATTCCGTACCGGTCTCGGTAACGGTGTCCGCTGGAATTACGTTGTATTCTTCTTTTTCTGCATGGAGGGATTTATTTATTCTCTTGACAAAATCCGCCAGGGAGAGAGCCGAGCCGACATGCTTTTGCTTTTTAAGATAAGTTTCCAACTTGTCCATTTCCCGCAAGACGGACGGCTTCTTTATATAGTTCGAGGAATCCCCTTCGAAGATTACGGATAGAAACGTCGTGCCGCCGAATTTCTTGTTAATCAATTCGTAAGCGATTCTTCCGGGATTATCCTTCGGGAAATTGTCCACGGAGTTGTTTTCCAGCACTATCCGCGGAAATCCCGCAACGGAAAAAACTATAATGAAAATTATTATCGCCAGAACGACTTTGTGATTTCCGATTAGGAAATCGGCGTAAGCGTCCATCGCCCGTGTTAAAATTCCGTCCTTTTGTTTGAGGACAAGGCGCTTCGGAATTTTCATCAAGGAAAGAGCGGCGGGAATGAATGCCAGCGAGAAGAACATGGCGACCATTACGCCCAAAGAAGTGAAGACTCCCAAGTCGCCCACGGAACCTATTCTCGATGTATTCAACGCCAAGAACCCGAAGGCGGTCGTAACCGAAGTAATGATAACGGGACCGTTAAGTTCATACATTACATTTCGAATGATTTCCTTCGATGTGGGATATTCGCGCGCTTCGCCGTGATAATGGTTCAAAATGTGGATTCCGTCCGCCACCGCAATGGAAGCGAGCAAAATCGGCAGCATGTTTGTGGAATGGCTAATCGGCGTTCCCGAAAGCGCCATAATTCCGATTGTCCATGTTACCGAAATGATAACCACCGAAAGGGGTAAAAGCACTCCGCGTATGTTTCCGAAGCTGAGCCATAGTATTACGATTATCAATACCAGCACCAACGGGAAAAGCAATCCCATGTCCCTTGCCATTCCTCGCCCCAAGTAAAGAGTCAAAACGGGCTTGCCCGTGGCGAAGATTTTTCCGCTCAGTTTTTGCTTGTTTACGAAATTTAAAATTTCCTTCGCCGCATCTTCCGGCTTCATATTATTGCGGAGGAAAATCATTATTCCCGCCATTGAGCTGTCCTTTGCCACAAGATTTTCAGTGGGGACATCGGAGTTAAAAAGCTCGTGCTTGAAAGCGAGTAACTCCGCCTTGTTTTTAGGAGGTCGGGAGAGAATTTCTTTTACCTCGATGCCGTCTTCCGCTCCCTTTATCAGCTTAACGTTTGTGGGACTCATTACGGAATAAACGCCCGGAATTTTCCGAAGAGATTTCGTGAGATAAAAAATTTCTCCGATGGATTTGACGGAGAACAAAGAATCCGTTTGATAAGCCAATAAGACCATATCCCGGCTGGGGAAAATTTTGTTCATTTTATCATAAAGTAATTTTGCGGGAATGTTTTTGGGTAAGGAAGATGTAATATCGGGATCAACTTTTATGTTTTTAATTTCGAACCCGAAGAAGAAAGTAAGAAGCAAAATTACCGTGATAGTCGTTTTCGGAAAAGAGACCACGAAATCCGTGAAGCGCTTCATATCATCACCGTTTTTTGTCGAGTAGTATTCCTTCGAAGAATATTTCCGTCAATAGGGACATTCTTTTTGCCAAGTCGCTTTTCCGGCGAACATGTCCGAAAATTCCCGCTCCCATGATTAAAGCTCCGAAAATGCGCACGAGTTCTTTCGGGGAAGTTTTTTTAATCAATCCTTCTTTTTGGGCTTCCCGGAAAACACGTATGAACATTTTACTTTTGCTTTCCACTATCGGGGACAATAACTCGGCGGTTTTTTGTTTCAATTTCGGATGAATGGAGAGATAGAGATAAAGTCTGAAGTAATTCGGATTTTCGTAGAAAAATTCAGCCGCCGCTTCGGAAACCGCTCGAATCTTTTCAAGGGGATTCTCCAACTCCTTCCATTTTTCCATGATGTTTTCGAAAAACTTCTCCAGGCCGTTTTTCAAAACTTCCAACAGAAGCTCGTCTTTCGTGGGGAAATAGTAGTAAATGGTTGATTTTCCGAGCTCCGCCTCCTCTGCGATTAAATCCATGCTGGATTTGTGATAGCCATGTTTGGCAAAGCTTTTCAGGGCGGCTTTGAGTATCAATTGTTTTCTGCTTTTTCGCTCTCGCTTTTTTCTTTCTTCTTTCGACATTTTTCGACCATTTATTCGTTTTTCGACTAATCAGTCGAAAAATAAACAATAATGATGAAAATTCCAAAAGGTGGGAGGTTTTGGGGAGAAACAGTTATCGCTCTCGACTATGAGCGGTGACCGTTGCAATTTGCATCGCTGTTCAGCCGGAGAAGAAAGTTACAAGGGAATTTA